>DATAST010000212.1:0-73137 GCA_036269115.1 Verrucomicrobiia bacterium
AGCGCGCATCGGGCGAACGAACGTTTTGATTTTTGGAACCAAGCGCTCGTACTGTCCGTTCACAATCCGCAGCCCACAGCCCGAAGTCGTGAGGCGGGCATTCACAGTCTGAAGTCCAATTTCACGCGAGAAGGATTTATCAAGGCAGTCCGGCGTGCGCAGGAGTTCATTCGGGCAGGCGATATTTACCAGGTTAATCTGTCACAACGGCTCACATCGCCCCGTTTAACGCCTGCCTGGGACTTTTTTCGGCGCTTAAACGACGTGTCCCCTGCTCCATTCGCGGCTTATCTTGACTGTGGAGATTTTCAACTCGCATCATCGTCGCCCGAACAATTTCTGCGGTTAAGCGGGTCGCACATGATTACCCGGCCCATCAAAGGCACACGTCCCCGCGGCGCAGACCCAACCCGCGACGCACAATTGTCCTTCGAATTGCAAACCAGCGCCAAAGAGAATGCTGAATTAATCATGATCACAGACCTGCTGCGGAATGATTTGGGCAGGGTCTGCGATTTTGGCTCGGTGCAAGTCCCGGATCTGGCGCGGTTGGAAAAGTACGCGCAGGTGCAGCATCTGGTTTCAACTATCGAGGGACGATTGCGGCATGGTGTGACGCATTTCGCCGCTCTGGCTTCGTGCTTTCCCGGCGGCAGCATTACCGGCGCGCCAAAGTTTCGTGCGATGCAAATTATCGACGAATTGGAGCATGTGACGCGAGGTCCGTATTGCGGCTGCCATGGTTTCCTGGGATTCAATCGTGAAAGCCAGCTGAGCATTACCATCCGCACAGCCATTTGCACCGGTGACATGATCCATTTCAACGTTGGGGCCGGCATTGTGGCGGATTCGGATCCTGAGGCTGAATACGAGGAAACGCTTGCGAAAGGTGCGGGTTTTTTGGCGGCACTGAGTTCCACCGCCGGGCAAGTGTCAGCGTTCCGGTAAACTGTCCCGGTTATATGCCAGGGAAGATATTGAGCCGTCAGAACGGCATTAGGTCTCAAAAATGTCTACCGGCAATGGAGGATTTCACGCTTTGCAGTTGAGGCAAAATGCTCGGCGCGGAAAACGCCAGCATCAAGGGGGTGTTCAATCCGTCGCTGACAAAGAGCGTGCCGACGCCAGCGGGATTGTACTCTTCAATTGTACCATCGCCGTAACTGGCCACGTACACAATAACCGAAACAATGTTCATGCTTCCCGTTCGTTGTCTTTACCCTGGTAAAGACCGAACTGGACGAGCTTGGCTTTCATCGTGATGCGGGAGACTCCCAGCCAGCGGGCGGCTTTGGCCTGGTTGCCGCCGGCTTGTTGAATCGCCCGGGAAAACAACTCGCGCTCCGTAGTTTCCAATGCGAGCGCGTGGGCGTCGGTCAATTCGCCGCGCCGCGCTCCCGCGAGCAATTCGTCCACATAATCTCCAAACGGTTTTGTAGATGAATACGCGGGGCTGGCGGCCTGGTTCAGGGCTGCCTGCGCGTGATCGCGATTTACGGAGTAACTTTGAGCATGCAGGAGGGCCTTGCGCACAATGTTTTCCAGTTCGCGCACGTTGCCGGGCCACGTTTGAGACTGGAGAAGCGCCATCGCTTCAGGATGGATGCCCGGGTTGGCGTTGCCCAACTCAGGACCGTACTTTTGAAGAAAGTAATGGACCAATTCAGGAATGTCGTCTCGGCGATTGCGGAGCGGCGGAAGAGTTATAACCACGACATTGAGACGATAGTAGAGGTCCTCTCGAAATTGTTTCTGCCGGATTGCCGCCTCCAAATCGCGGTGCGTCGCGGCCAGCACGCGAACATCCACGGAAATCGTTTCTTTGCCTCCCAGGCGTTGCAAAGACTTCTCCTGCAACACACGCATCAGCTTGACCTGCGTGCCGGGAGTCATGTCCCCGATTTCATCCAGGAAAATGGTGCCGCGATCAGCCTGTTCGAAACGGCCAATCCGGCGTGCTTCCGCGCCGGTAAATGCGCCGCGCTCGTGTCCGAACAATTCGCTTTCGAGCAACGTCTCGGGAATGGCGGCGCAATTGATGGCAATAAACGGCGCGCCGGCCCGGTTACTGTGCTGATAAATGGCGCGCGCTATGAGTTCCTTGCCAGTCCCGGTTTCACCACGAATAAGAACATTGACCGGTTTAGAGGCAATGCGGCCGATTTCCTTGTAAATCTCCTGCATCGCCGGGCTCCGGCCAATGATGGAGTCGCGCCCGATTTCAGGCTCGCCCAACAGCACCGGCTCGGACATCAGCCGGTTGCTGTCCACCGCGCGGCGCACCAGTTCCAGCAACTGGGGAATGTTGAAGGGCTTGAGAAGATAATCATAAGCGCCCAGCTTGGTCGCTTCGATTGCCGTTTGGGTGGTGCCAAACGCAGTGACCAGAATGATCGGCAGGCGCGGCTGGCCCGCGTGCAGCTGGCTGACCAGTTCAAGCCCGCTCATCCCGGGCAGTTTCAAGTCGGTGATGACCGCATTGAATGGCTCGCACGATGCGCGGGCGAGCCCCTGCTCCCCACGGCTTTCTATGCTTGTCACATACCCTTCAGCGCCCAGGACGCGCTGCAACGTTTCCCGGATGCCCGGGTCGTCGTCAATCAGGAGAATTTTCGGCGCGGTATTCATTCAACAAATCGCGGCAAAATGATGCCAAAAGTGGCGCCATGGTTCACGAGGGTTTGATACTGCAATTCGCCGCCGTGTTTTTGCACAATTTGGGCGGCAATGGTCAGGCCCAGCCCGCTGCCCTTCTCCTTGGTCGTGAAGAAGGGATCAAACAATCGCTTTTCCACTTCCGGCGAAATCCCTTTGCCGGTATCGGTGACTTCAATTGCCACAACGGCTTTGTCCATATTGGCGAGCCGCTTTTGGTCCGGACGGGCGCGCAAGGTGATTTTGCCGTCTCCGCCGATGCTGTCAGCGGCGTTTTGGACCAGGTTGATGAGGACTTGCTTGATCTGGGAAGCGTCGGCGCGAATCCGCATGGGTGCGAGGACTTCCATGATTAGCTGGATGTTCGCATCTCCCAGTTGCGGAGTAAAAAAGTTTTGCAATTCCAGGAGCAAATCTTCGACGTTGAGCACCGCTGGTTCCGGATCGGCAGGCCGGGCAAAGCGGATGAAATCGTTGACAATCCGCTCCAGCCGCAGAATCTCGCGTTCTACGAGTTCCACGTTTTCGCGCTCGGATGAACCGGCCTGGAATTTCTTTTTTTGCAGATATAAAGCGGCTTTGATCGAAGTGAGCGGCGTCCGGATTTCGTGCGCCACCCCGGCTGCAAGGAGCCCCAGGGCGGCCATCTTTTCACGCCGTTCGGCCAGGGCCTGGCTTTCGACGAGCTTGACCCGCAACGGCGCGATCAGGTCCCGGTAAATTTCCACGGACAAAGCCGTGCCAAAAATCAATAACAACCCCACGCATATCAAGATGGACATACGCAGATCAAACAAAGTATTGCGAGCGTGGGCGAGGATTTCGTCCCGCGATTGGGAATGGGCCTGCGCAAGGGAGCGGCTTAATGAAAATACGGCCTGCGCCTTTTCGCGGACTGGGGCCACATCGGACAAATAAGCGTTGTTCTGCCGGCCGGACTCGACGATTTTATCATGAAAGCCTCGAACCGTTTTCAGATAGTCGCTGTACGATTGGTCCATTTGTTGGAGGATTTCTTTTTCGGAAGGATTTCGCAACTTGAGCTTTTGTTCCGCAATTGATACCTCCAAATCATCGCTTTGTTTGAGACAGGCGGCCCACGCCGCTGGATCATGACTGATGCCGTAGCCGACGACGGCGTTATTTAGTTCATGTAACGAGTCCCTGAATTGATTTGCGATGCCAGAACTCTCCAAATCCAGGTTATTCAGTCTGGTTTGCAAGTCAGTCACCTGCCGTTGCGAGTTCAGGGTGATAAAAACAATTAACCCGGCCATAAGGCCCACGGCCAGCCCGAGCACGGCCAGCCGGAATTTTATATTGAGCTTCATAGACCTGAGCGTGAAATCTTAACTGAAATGGACGCTGCCGCCACCAGGAAAGTGACGGGCGTTTGTTTGGTGTCCGCTCGTCATCGGGGATCTGCGGGCATCCAAAAGGGTGGACACCAAGCGGTGCAAAGCGAATTAGCACCCCAGCATATTAAATTTGCAGAAATTCGAATCCTTTAGAGCCCCTTGCACTTCGATTTCCCCCATTTTGCCCGGTTATTTCAAATCCAGGAGCATGGCTTGTTTTCTGCTACCGCGAGCGGCATCACTTTGGGGGCAAATATTAATGCCTGGATTATCTTTGAATCCTTCCGGAAACGCCGCCGGAGGGAAACGTTGGGTTACTAAAAAACGGCCTGACTTTTTTATCGTTGGAGCGCCTAAATGCGGCACAACGGCCCTGGCCCATTTTCTGGCCGGGCACCCGGATATTTATATGCCGCAGAAGGAGATGCATTTCTTCGGCAGCGACCTGGTTTTTAGGTCTCAATTCTATCGCCGCGACCTGGACGGTTATCTTTCCGAATTCAGTCGTTGGAATGGGCAGGCCCGCGTCGGAGAAGCGTCCGTTTGGTACCTCCTATCCACACGAGCAGCAGCCGAGATTAAAGCCTTCAGCCCCGAAGCCAGCATCATCATCCTGCTTCGGGACCCCGTTTCCATGTTGTATTCGCTTTATTATCAATTTCTTTTCGATGGAAACGAATACCTTCCGAGCTTCGAAGAGGCGCTGGCGGCCGAGCCTGATCGCGGCATGGGGAAGCGCATCGGGCGGCTGACGTATTTTGAACAGGCGCTGGCATATCGCTCAACCGCCTGTTTCACGGAACAGGTCCGTCGCTATTTTGAAATCTTTGGGCGTGAGCGGGTGCATGTGATTATCTATGACGACTTGGCGACTGACACTCCGTGCACGTATCGAGAGACGCTGGATTTCCTGGGCGTTTCCAACGCTGTGGGCCTGCCGTCCGGCGAGGCCAGCGGGAGCGTGTCAGTGAAAAGCACGGCCCTGCGATCTATTCTCAATGACCCGATGGTCCGCGGAACAGCCATAGGGTTGCGGCGATGGCTGCCGGAGCCGATTTTTACGGTCATTCAAAAAGCAGGCACTCGAATCTGCTCTCTAAACCAGTGCGCCGCCGAACGGCCGCCCATGGCCATTGCAACCCGCCTTTCGTTACAACAAGAGTTCGCGCCTGAAGTTGAACGTTTGAGTGCTTTATTGGGCCGCGACCTCACACACTGGAGCAGGTCCGGGCCGGCACAGGAAACTTCAAATGCCACAAATATTTCCGATGCCGGCACGCTGGCTTAACTGATATGAAATTGTCATCTGTCACAGAACGACTGTCCAAAGGCGGATTGGGCGCCGCGGCGTTGCTTTTTACCGTCGTTCTGGCTGTTTTGCTGTATGGCGTTTTTGTACCCGGGCAGGTTCTCTTTTCAAACGACGGCCCCCTGGGTCGGATCAGCGCGCAATGCCATCAACTGCCGCAACGATTCGTCGGATGTTGGCTGGATTTAAACAACATCGGATTTGACGGCGGCACCGCCACACCGTCCATCAGCTTCGCGTTGCAATGGCTGCTCGGGCCTGTCTTGTTTTCGAAGTTTTATGCGTTTGTTTCGTTGCTGATTTTAGGAGTGGGAGCGTGGTGTTTCTTCCGGCAGTCGCGTCTGGCTCCCGCCGCCTGCCTGTTGGGCGGACTGGCGGCCATGTTGACCTCCATATTTTTCTGCGTGAGCACCTGGGGGCTCGGGGCGCATGACATAGCGGCAGGCATGATTTTCCTGGCGATGGCGTGCCTGGCCGATCCGGGCGCGCGCCAACGTTGGCTGGTCCTGATTTTGGCCGGCTTCGCCGTGGGTATGGACGTTGTCGAAGCGGCGGACATTGGCGCGATTTTCAGTCTTCTGGTTGCGGCGTATGCAATCTATCAGGCGTTGATTGCCGAAGGGCCGCGGGCCAAAAATATAGCGACCGGTGTGGGCAAACTGGCGGTAGTGGTTGCGTTTGCCGTGTTTTTGGCCGTACAGTGCATCCAGGGATTGGTTTCGACTTCGATTAGTGGCGTCTCGGGAACGCAACAGGACGCACAAACCAAAGAGCAGCGTTGGGGGTGGGCTACGCAATGGAGCATGCCGAAGATTGAAATGCTGGGGCTGCTGGAACCAGGACTCTTTGGCTATCGCCTGGAATCACGCGATGGCGGGCAATACTGGGGCAAAATGGGCCGGGACCCGGCCTGGGACAAATATCTGGCCAACGGACAAAAAGGTCCCCCGCCAACGGGCGTTTTCCGTTACACCGGCGGGAGCAATTACATCGGGCTTCTCATTGTTTTAATAGCCCTTTGGGCGGTCACGCAGTCGTTTCGAAAACAAAATTCTGTTTTCAACCCGGTCCAGAAAAAATGGATTTGGTTTTGGTTCGTGATTGCCGCTGCGTCGTTGTTGCTGGCTCTCGGGCATTATGCGCCATTTTACGGGTGGTTTTACGCGCTCCCGTACGTCTCAACTATTCGCAATCCCACCAAATTCCTGTTTCTTGTCACTTTCGGCTTCGTGATTTTGTTCGCCTACGGAGTCGATGCCTTGTGGCGCAGATACATGAGCAATAGCCAGAGCGCCTGGAATCGGTTTGACAGAAACTGGCTCATCGGATGTGCAGTCGTGTGGGTCGCGGCTGCAGCCGGCTGGTACATTTATTGGCTGCACATGCCGGATCTGGTGCGGCATCTCGAAACCGCGCGCTTGAATGAAAAGCCGGGCCAGGTAGCGGCCTTCAGCGTTTGGCAAGCCGGGTGGTTCGTGTTGTTTTTCTTCCTGTCGGCGGGGCTCTTTGCGTTGATTCTGCGTGGCGTTTTTTCCGGCAAACGAGCCGGCGCGGGAGCTGTTGCGCTCGGTTTGCTGTTGGTCGCCGACCTGGGCCTGGCCAATCAGCCCTGGATAGTCTATTGGAATTATAAAGAAAAATACGAATCCAACGCGGTTATCGATGAATTCCGTGACAAACCGTACGAACATCGGGTTGCTTTGGCGCCCATCACGTGGCCGCCGGAATTGGCCGTTTTTTATAAACTTTATAAAGGTGAATGGATCCAACAGCAACTCCCCTACTATAACGTCCAAACTTTTGAGACGGTCGAAATGCCACGGGTTCCACAGGATTTTGCCGCTTTTACAAAAACCATAAATTCTCCATATGCCCCGCTGCCCATGCTCCATTTTGCCAGGGCATGCCAATTGACCGATACCCGCTACATTTTGGGACCGGTAAACTTTCTTAATTTATGGAACCGCGAACTCCCGGACACTCCGCTATCAATCGTAATGCGGTTCAGCCTCCAGCTCAGACCCGGCATTACCACGGCGACGAACCTGGACCAGATCACCACCGTACCGAACGCGTCCGGGAATTATGCGCTTTTTGATTACGCATCCGCCCTCCCGCGCGCCAAACTCTATACCCATTGGGAGGTCAATTCAAACGACACCAACGTTCTTGCCCGGCTTTTCAGCCCCGATTTTAATCCGCAAAACAATGTCTTTGTAGCCGGCAGTGCCCCCGATGCCCCCGCGGACACCGGAACAAATATGGTAAATCCATCAGACGATGCAGTGCAGTTTGTCAGCTACGCGCCGAAAGACATCGTGCTCAGCGCCAATGCTCCGGCAGCCTCCATCCTCCTGTTGAATGATCATTTTCACCCGAATTGGAAGGTGTTTGTGGACAGCCAACCGGCGACGTTGTTGCGGTGCAACTTTTTGTTGCGCGGCGTCTATCTTTCACCGGGATCGCACAAGGTTGAATTTAAATTTCAGCCGCCGGTCCGGTTGCTCTATGTGAGCGTCCTGGCCCTCGTGACTGCGATGATTGTTTTTGGACGCTTTATCCATGTAGAAATCAAGTCGCGCCCGAAGGCCGTCCCGGCGCCACTGACACCGCAATTGTCTCCACAAAGAAAATTCGACAACTCCGCGCCACGGAAGAAAGCGCAAAGGAAATGAACAACTATGAAGACGATCTTACTGGCCGACGATGATCCGGCGATACGCCAGACACTGGGACAAGTTTTGACCTCGGAACAATACCGCGTATTGTTCGCCGCCACAGGGCGGGAAACTGCCGCCAAATTCATATCGTGCCTGCCGGACCTTGTGCTGTTGGATTTGAACATGCCCGATCGCGATGGATGGGACGCTTTTAGCCTGATAAACAGCACTCATCCCGGGGTGCCGGTCATCGTGATTACAGCGCTGCCGCATCAGCATGAGCGGGCTGCGAGCCTGGGAGTGGCGTTGCTCATGGAAAAACCTTTGGACATTCCAAATCTGCTAAATAAGGTCCGGGAGCTTTTGGAACAGCCGCGCGAAAAAACGGCCTGGCCGAGGCATAACGAGTCCCTGCACGCATGAAATCCCTTTTTCTCATCCCGGCCGATAGGACCTTAATGGTCGGGACAGCCGTCTTTTGCATGGACTGTTTTCCAGTGCCCATTACCCTTTCCCGGCAAAGACGGTCCGAAAAACGGGTGCGTGGGAAGCGTTTGCGACGGGCGCCCGGATGCCACCGGTCCGGCCGCCGCCTTTTGTGAAATTCCTTTATTATTGATGATGATACTGGTACAAAATTCCGGCAAGACAGGCAAAGTCCAGATGTAACCATCTGGTTACTTTAAGTCTTGCGCGCCGGGTGGGCTGGTTTATTCTGTCTCAAATTCGCGATGCTTATGGATGATTATGAAAAACGCGTGACCGCAAATCCGTCTTCCGGGCTAAACGCCCGGCCCTCGACACTCTCGCGCCGCAGGCCAGGGGCGACAGGCTCGACCGTTGTCTCGGCAGTATTGGTCATCTCAGCCATTATCGCCGTGATTCTGATCGTTGCGTACTTGACGCACCGGCATTCCGGGCAGCAGCAGGCTTCACCACGCGGACGCGGCGGAGGCAATGCGCCGGTCACCATCGGCACGGTGACAGCCCAAAAGGGCGATATGGGCGTATACCTCGAAGCGCTGGGAACTGTGACGCCAGTTTATACGGTGTCCGTGGTCGCACGGGTGCCCGGACAGGTCGTAAACGTCGAATATAAAGAAGGCCAGGATGTGCACGTCGGAGACCCTCTCGTGGAGATTGATCCACGTCCCTATCAGGCGGCGGTTCTTCAGGCAAAAGGCCAGCTTGAACATGACAAAGCGCTGCTGTCGAACGCGCAACTGGACCTGGACCGTTACAGGGAAGCTTACGAGAGCAATGCCATTCCGAAGCAGCAATATGACACCCAGGTCGCTTCGGTCCAACAGGATGAGGGCTCCGTTGACGTGGATGAAGGGAACTTGAGCAACGCAATGGTGAACCTTGGATATAGCCATATCACATCGCCCATCGACGGACGCGTGGGATTGCGGTTGGTGGACCCGGGCAACATCGTGCAGGCCAACGGAACGTCTCCCCTGGTGGTCATCACCCAGACCCGGCCGATCACGGTAATTTTCAATGTCGCCGAGGATGACCTCCCCAAGGTCCTTTCCGCCATGCGCGAGATCTCGGAATTGCCGCTGGACATTTACGATCGGGAAGACCAGACCAAAATCGCCAGTGGTAAACTGGTAACGCTCGACAACCAGATCAACACTGCAACCGGCACGTTACGGCTCCGGGGCGTCTGCTCAAACGAAGACGAGTCCCTGTTTCCAAACCAATTCGTCAACGTGCATCTCCTGGTCAAGACACTTAATGACGTTACGCTGCTGCCCAATTCGGCGATCCAGCGCAATTCCGAATCCGCGTACGTTTATCAGGTCAAGCAGCCGGAAAGCGGACAAACCAATGTGACGGTCCACATCCAGACCATCACCACGGGCGTGACGGATGCGACCAATTCGCAGGTGGATGGCGTCAGCCCGGGCGATGTCGTAGCGGCGGATAATTTCAACCGTCTTTCTGATGGCTCGACCGTCAAGCTCCGCCCCTCATCTTCCGCCGGCCAGGAGCATGGGGAGAACGCGCCGGAGCAGGGCCAGGGACAAGGAAAGCAAAAAGGCCACCATCACAAGCCAGACTCGCAGTGAATCCGTCGAGACCATTCATTTTGCGGCCCGTGGCAACGTCGCTGCTGATGTTTGCCGTCGTCTTGACTGGCATTGTGGCGTATTTGCAGCTCCCGATTTCCGCCCTGCCGGAGGTGGATTACCCGACGATTCAAGTCATCACATTCTATCCTGGAGCCAGTCCTGACGTTACGGCGTCGGCCATTACGGCGCCGCTGGAGAGGCAATTCGGCGAAATGCCCGGCCTCAACCAGATGACTTCGATCAGTTCCGACGGCAGTTCGCAAATTACGCTGCAATTCGAACTTAACCTCAACATCGACATCGCTGAGCAGGAAGTCCAGGCCGCCATCAACGCCGCGCAGTCCTACCTGCCCACTGACCTTCCGTCGCCGCCGATTTACAGCAAATCCAATCCGGCGGACACGCCCATCCTCACGCTGGCGCTGACGTCCAGGAGTTATCCGCTGTCGCAAATTGAAGACCTTGCCGACACGCGCCTGGCGCAGCAAATCGCGCAAGTCTCAGGAGTGGGTCTTGTCACCATCAGCGGAGGGCAAAAACCGGCGGTGCGGATCCAAGCTAATCCCGTGGCGCTATCGTCCTATGGCCTCAATCTGGAGTCCCTGCGCAACACGCTCCAGCAGGCCAGCGTGAACGAAGCGCTGGGCAACTTCGATGGGCCCCGGCAGGCATACGAAATCAACGCAAACGACCAGCTTCAAAGCAGCGAGGATTATCGTTCGCTCGTCGTCGCCTATGGCACCAACGGCGCGCCGATTGTTTTAGGCAACGTCGCCAATGTCACGAATAGCGTCGAGAATAGTCTGCTGGCCGCCTGGATGAACAAGACGCCCGCGGTCATCGTCAATATTCAGCGCCAGCCCGGGGCCAACATCATTCAGGTGGTTGACCGGATTAAAAAAATCCTGCCGCAGTTGAAGGCCAACCTCCCCTCCTCCGTCGACGTGACAATTCTCACAGACCGGACAACGACCATCCGGGCATCGGTCAGGGACGTTAAGTTTTCGTTGACTCTGACTATTATTCTCGTTGTGCTGGCCATTTTTTTATTCCTGCGAAATATTCCGGCGACGATTGTGCCCAGCGCGGCGGTGCCAATTTCGTTAATCGGCACTCTGGCCGTCATGTATCTGCTTGGCTTTAGCCTGGACAACCTTTCGTTAATGGCGCTGACGATTTCAACGGGTTTCGTTGCCGATGACGCCATCGTGATGATTGAAAACGTCTTCCGCTTTATCGAAGAAGGCGACAGTCCGCTGCAAGCCGCATTGAAAGGCGCAGGACAAATTGGATTTACGATTATGTCGCTGACAATCTCGCTGATCGCAGTGCTCATACCGTTGCTCTTCATGGGCGGTGTCGTGGGGCGTCTGTTCCATGAGTTCGCCCTGACGTTAAGCGTGACCATACTTATTTCCGCGGCCGTTTCGCTGACGCTCACGCCGATGATGTGTTCGCGAATCCTCAAAGCCAAAGCCGACCGGCGTCCCGGACGATTTTTCCAGGCGTCAGAAGTGGTCTGGGAACGCATCATCAGCTCCTACAGCAAGGGATTAAAATGGGTCCTGGATCGTCAGCCGTTGACCTTGCTCGTGGCATTTTTGACGTTGTTGCTGACCATCTTTCTCTACATCATCGCGCCCAAGGGATTTATTCCCATTCAGGACACGGGCGTCATCCAGGGCATTTCACAGGCGCGCCAGAATATTTCCTTTGGCGCGATGGGCGAGAAACAGCAGGAACTTGCCGACGTCATCCTCAGAGACCCCGCCGTGGAAAGCATATCCTCGTTCATCGGCGCGGATGGAATTAATACGACCCTGAATACCGGGCGCATTCTCATCAATCTGAAACCTTTGGCGGAGCGCAAAATCAGCGCCAGCGACATTATCCGCCGCCTGCAACCGGAACTTGCGAAAATCCAGGACGTCACCCTTTTCATGCAACCGGTCCAGGATTTGACGGTGGAAGACCGCGTGAGCGCCACGCAATATCAATTCACGCTCGAAGACGCCAATGCCGACGAGTTGAAGACGATGGCCGCGAAATTTGTAGACCAGCTCAAATCCCTTCCTGAACTGCGCGACGTGGCGACGGATCAACAGAACGACGGCTCGCAGGTGTACCTTTCTATTGACCGTGTCACCGCCTCACGAATGGGCATCACGGCGGCCCAAATTGACAACACGCTTTATGACGCGTTCGGACAGCGCCAGATCAGCACTCTGTTCACACAATTAAATCAATATCACGTGATTTTGGAAGCGTTGCCGGAATTTCGAAAGGACCCGAAAACGTTGAACAGCATTTACATCAATTCCGCGGGCGGCCCGGTGCCTTTGAGCGCGTTTGCACATTTCGAAACCGGCACGACGCCGCTCGCGATCAATCATCAGGGACAATTCCCGGCGGTTACTGTCTCCTTTAACCTCGCCCCAGGGGTGGCATTGGGCGACGCAACGACCGCCATACAGGGTGTCCTGGCCGATCTCAAAATGCCGGCAAGCGTCATCACGGGATTTCAGGGCACTGCGGATGCATTCCTTGACTCACTTGCGAATCAACCCTGGCTCATCCTCGCAGCCATCATCACGGTCTATATCATCCTGGGTGTTCTTTATGAAAGTTACATCCATCCGGTGACGATCCTCTCGACACTGCCATCAGCCGGTGTTGGAGCTATCCTGGCCCTGATTATTTGTCGCACGGAACTGAGCATCGTCGCACTCATCGGGATGATTCTTCTCATCGGTATTGTCGCCAAAAACGCCATCATGATGATCGATTTCGCCCTGGACGCACAACGGAACGCGGGTAAGTCACCCCGCGACGCGATTTTCCAGGCCTGCATGCTTCGCTTTCGCCCCATCATGATGACGACGTTTGCCGCTTTGTTTGGCGGGTTGCCGCTGGCGTTGGGCAGCGGCGTTGGCTCCGAATTGCGGAGGCCGCTGGGTATCGTCATCGTTGGCGGCTTGATTGTCAGCCAGGCGCTAACACTTTTTACCACACCGGTGATTTATCTATTTTTTGATCGTCTGGCCGCCCGGCTCGCTCCGAAACGTGCCGCCGAAAAAGACGAAAGCGGACTTCCGCAGGCGCAGTCGCCGCAAACGCCATGAATCTTTCAGCTCCATTCATCCGGCGTCCCATCGGCACAAGCCTTCTTACGGCCGCGATCATCCTGGCGGGAATAGTCGCCTATTTGCAGCTGCCTGTTGCTCCCCTGCCCCAGGTGGATTTTCCGACCGTCAGCGTCCAGGCTTCGATGCCGGGCGCCAGCCCGACCATTATGGCTTCGGCGATCGCGGCGCCGCTCGAGCGGCAATTTGGCCATATTGCCGGGCTGAATGAAATGACGTCCTCCAGCACTCTTGGTTCGACGAGAATCACCCTGCAATTTGATTTGAGCAGGGATGTTAATGGCGCCGCCCGCGACGTCGAAGCCGCGATCAATGCGGCGCGTGCTTATCTTCCCTCGAATCTCCCCGGCAATCCCAGCTATCGCAAATGGAATCCCGCCAACGCGCCCATCATGATTATTGCGCTGACCTCGGATATTTATGACCGCGGGCAAATGTATGACGCCGCGGATTCCATCATTGAGCAACGGCTCCTTCAAATTGACGGCGTTGGCCAGGTGAACATCGGCGGCGGCGCGCTTCCGGCAGTGCGCGTAGACGTCAACCCGACACTGCTCAACAGTTTCGGTTTGAGCCTGGAAGATGTGCGCACAATGTTGAATGCGCAAAATGCCAACCTGGCCAAGGGGCAAATCGCCAACAACGATCAAACTGCCGACATCCTCGACAATGATCAGTTGTTCAAGGCCGCCGATTACAAACCGCTGATTGTTACTTACGCGAAGGGCGCGCCGGTGCGGTTGTCTGACATCGCCGACGTCCAGGATTCCATAGAAAACGTTCGCACTGCCGGATACGTCAACGGCAAGAACGCCATTCCACTCATCATATTTTCGGCGCCGGGTGCGAATATTATTGAAACTGTCGACCGCATCCGCGCCGCGATTCCTTCGCTTCAAGCTTCCCTGCCCCAGGGAATTAACATGACAGTTATGATGGACCGTTCAACTACCATCCGCTCTTCGGTGGCGGAAGTGGAACGAACTCTTATCATTGCCGTCCTGCTGGTCATCCTGGTCGTTTTCATTTTTCTGCGCAGCCCGCGCTCGACGCTGATCCCCGCCGTCGTCGTGCCCACGTCGTTGATCGGCACTTTCGGTGTCATGTATCTGCTAGGCTACAGCCTGGACAATCTTTCCCTGATGGCATTGGTCATCTCGACCGGGTTTGTCGTGGATGACGCCATTGTGGTGGTCGAAAATATCACGCGCTACATCGAACAGGGTTTGTCGCCGATGGAATCAGCCCTCAAAGGCGCGCGCGAAGTTGGTTTTACGGTGCTTTCCATCAGCATCTCGCTGGTGGCGGTGTTTACTCCCATTCTTTTAATGGGCGGGCTCCTGGGCCGGCTATTTCGTGAGTTTGCCGTGACGTTATCGACGGCCATCCTCGTTTCCCTCCTCATTTCCCTTACCGCGACCCCCATGATGTGCTCGCTACTGCTGCGTCATCAAAAGAAAAAGCCGCACGGCAGGATATACCATATCAGCGAATCCGCGTTTACATGGCTGCTGGACCATTATAGGAACGCTCTCACTGTCGTATTGCGTCACCCGGCAATAACTCTCGTGATTTTCATTGTCACGATCGTAGCCAACGTGTTCCTTGTCATCGTTGTCCCCAAAGGGTTTTTTCCAGAGCAGGACAACGGCACAGTTTTTGGCGGAATTCAGGGCGATGAAAATGCGTCCTACCAGTCGATGCAAAAGATCGCCCAGCGGGTGAACCATATCGCGACGAATGACCCGGCCGTTGCCGGCGCGATCACCTTCACCGGCGGAGATGGTGCTGCCAACAGCGGCTTCGTCTACATTGCGCTCAAACCTCTCAAGGAGCGAGGCATCAGCGCCCTCCAGGTTGTCAACCGCCTTCGCCCGAAATTCTCCGCCGTTCCGGGCGCCACCGTCTTCCTTCAACCCGGCCAGGATTTGCGCATGGGCGGACGCCAAAGCAATGCCCAATATCAATACTCCATTCAAAGTGAGAGTTTAGACGATCTCAACAAATGGGGTCCCATTATCCTCGCGCACATGAAAAAATTGCCGGGATTTACCGACGTAAATAGCGACCAGCAAAATGACGGTCTCCAGGCATCGTTAACCTACGACCGCAATACCGCCGCGCGCCTGGGTATTCCTACTCAACTCATCGACCGAACCCTCTATGACGCCTTCGGTCAGGAATACGCTTCCACGATGTATTCGCCGCTCAACCAATATTATGTCGTGCTCGAAGTGCAGCCGCAGTTTTGGCAGAGTCCCAAGGGGCTTGACCAAATTTATCTGCACTCTACGAACAGTTCCGCGATGGTTCCGCTCAGTGCTATCGCAAAATATGAGCCAACCACTTCTCCTATCCAGGTCAATCACACTGGCCAATTTCCCTCCGTCACTTTTTCTTACAACCTGGCACCGGGCTTTCCACTGGGCAATGCCGCTATCGAAATTGAGCAGATGATGCAGAATCTGAAAGTGCCGGCCAGCATCCATGGAAGTCCCTCAGGCACGGCCGCGGCGTATCAATCGCTCCTGGGCACAGAGCTGCTCCTGGTAGCCGTCGCGCTCCTCGCGGTCTATGTTGTATTGGGCATTCTTTACGAAAGTTTAATTCATCCAATCACCATCATTTCCACGCTGCCTTCCGCGGGCGTCGGCGCTTTGCTGGCGTTGCTGATTTCCAATACAGACTTCAGTATCATCGCCCTTATCGGAATTATTCTGTTGATCGGTATTGTGAAGAAAAACGCGATCCTCATGGTGGATTTCGCCCTGTCCGCCGAGCGCGAACAGCATATGCCGCCGCGCGACGCGATTTTCCAGGCGTGCATTCTCCGATTCCGGCCAATTTTGATGACGACGATGTCCGCGATCTTCGGGGCACTGCCATTGGTCATTTTTAACGGTGTCGGTTCCGAATTGCGGCGTCCCCTGGGCATCACCATCGTAGGCGGACTGATCCTCAGCCAGTTGCTGACGCTATTCACGACTCCGGTGGTCTACCTTTATTTTGATCGCCTGCGCCTGTGGCTGCTCTCTCATTTGCGCGGGCAAAAGGTTGTTCCGCCGCCCCAGGCGTCAGCCGGCTTTGGCCTTTCGCCAGGAGGAGCCCGATGAAGATCGTGAAAATTATGCACGTCCACTTTGGCAAAATTCTATTCGTCATGGCCCTGGCCGTTCTCTGGGCCGGGTGCAGTTTCGCGCCCAAATACAAGCGCCCGCCGGTGGAAACACCCGCGGCGTTCAGGGAAAATTCAGGCACAAATGATATCGACACGAATATCTGGCAAACCGCCCAGCCAAACGACGCCGTCATTCGCAGCAACTGGTGGGAAATGTTCAATGACCGGGTTTTGAATTCTCTTGAAGAACAGGTGGCTATTTCCAACCAAAACGTCGCGGTCGCTTATGAGAATTATATATCCGCGCATGCCATCGTTCACGAAGACCAGGCGCAATATTTCCCAACTGCCACCGTTACGCCCGGTGTCACGCGCCAGCGGCGATTTAGCGGCGGTTTCACTCAAAGCAGTCCCAACATCACGACATACGAAGTGCCGTTTGCTGCCTCATGGGAGCCTGACTTGTGGGGCAAAATCCGCAACACGGTCAAGAACGCCAAAGGCACGGCCCAGGCCGATGCCGCGGACCTGGAGAATGCCAAACTCTCCGCCCAGGCCCAACTGGCCTCGGACTACTTCCAGCTTCAGGGTCAAGATGCGCTGGAACAATTGTTCGACGACACCATAAATGCGTACAGCAACTCTTTGAAACTCACGCAGGTCCTGTTGAAAACCGGCATTGATTCGGAGCAGGACGTTGCGCAGGCCCAAACGCAGATCCAGACCACCGAGGCCCAGGGAACAAACCTGCGCATCCTTCGCGCCCAACTCGAACACGCCATTGCTGTCCTGACAGGCAGGCCTCCCACCGCGATTTCAATTCCCCATTCGCCGTTGACTGCCCGGCCGCCAAACATACCGGTCGGCCTTCCATCGCAACTCCTCGAACGCCGGCCCGATATCGCCAAAACTGAGCGTGCCGTATACGCTGCAAACGCACAAATCGGCGTTTCCCGGTCCGCCTTTTTTCCGAACGTGACATTGAGTGCCGACGGCGGATTTGAAAGTTTCACCACCGCCAATTTATTCAATTGGGCCAGCCGCACCTGGGCCATCGGCGCGTCGGGCAGCCAATATCTTTTCAACGCGACCCTGCCGCCCGGCCTTGCGCAATATAATGCCGATTACCGAAGCACCGTCGCCACCTATCGCCAGACCGTGCTGAGCGCGTTTCAGGGTGTCGAAGACAACCTCGTGGCGTTGCGCGTTCTCAAAACGCAAATTCGACAGCAGGAAGTCGCGGTTGATTCATCGCAAAAATATCTCAACCTGGCCAATTACCGTTACAAACTGGGTATCGATAGCTACCTCAACGTTATTACTGCCCAAACCACCTACCTCAGCAATCGCCAGACATTGCTCAACCTCTACACCCAGCAGATGATGGACTCCGTCACCCTTATCGAGGATCTTGGCGGCGGCTGGGATGCTTCGCAGTTGCCGAAGGATTAAGTCGCTGGTCGCCGGAACCATGGCTTAGCGGATCTCGAGAACTCTCACGCCCTGCTCGATCCATTCGAGAATTTGCGGCAACTGTGGGAGAAACCATTCCCGCAAGGCGCGATTGGAAGAGTTACCAATGCATATCCATACGATGACTGGACTGGTGTTGGTCTGCTGCGCCCGCCGTGGAAAGTCTTCGTCTTTGGTTATGATAACAGCGCCGTTGGCCAGTGCGTGATTCCAGATTTCGGCATCCTCTGCCTCGCGCAAGCCTGCTTCATGGACTGCTTGCGCATTGTGGCCCGCGTCGCGCAACCATTGCGCCAGCCCTGGCGGCAGTTGGGCGTCAACGAGAAACTTCACCGGGATACCACCAGGACGGGATGGTCCAATTGCTCGGCCGCATATTCAATACAGGCGCGAATGTCCTCAGGTTGGAGATAAGGATAGTCAGCCAGAATCTCATTCTCAGGCACGCCAGCGGCCAACAAATCCAGTACGTCCTTGACGCGGATGCGCATTCCACGGATGCAGGGTCGCCCACCACATTGCTTGGGGTTAAATGTGATTCGATTCGCGTACTTCATGGATTAAACTTTACCAATGTATTGGTTTTTCTCAAGTGTCATTTAGGCATTTTGACTATGACAAGAGTATTATACAAAGCGAGACTATAGCGATCAATTCCTGCCTTTAGAATTTGGAGCAAATCTCGTATTCGAACCGGGCCGCTTGGCTTCGCCTACGGCTGCGCAGGCAGCGTTTGATGATAGTCCGGATACGCGGGCCGCCGATATTTTTCCGGTGGATGCTCTTTTAATAGTTTGAGCACTTGTTTGACGGCTTCTTCGAGCTGGGGGTCGTGGCCTTCGCGGACGAGTTTCGGGTCCATTTCGACTTCGTCGTCAGGGGCGATGCCGTGGTTTTCGACTTCCCAATCTCCGTGAAGGCCATAGATCGCCCATCGCGGGGCCATGACGGTGCCGCCGTCAATCAGATCCGGATAGCCGCCAATGCCGACCAATCCGCCCCAGGTTTTCATGCCCACGAGCGGGCCGATGTTAAGTTTTCGGAAATACCAGGGCAGCGCGTCGCCGCCGGAGCCGGCAAATTGATTGATGATCATGACCTTGGGCCCGAAAATGCCGAGAGGTTCGGAGATGTCGTGGCCTTCGCGGTTCATTACACGGTTCAGGATGGGGCGGTTTAAATAGTCCACGATATAGTCTGCCAGCCAGCCGCCGTGGTTGAAGCGCTCGTCCACAATTGCCGCCTGCTTGTCGGTTTGCGAAAAGAAATAGCGATTGAAATTCTTGTAACCGCCAAAACTGGTGTCCGGCAGATAAACGTAAGCGACTTTGCCACCGGTCATTTCATCTACTTTGCGCCGATTGCCCTCAATCCAGTTGTAATTGCGCAAGGCAAATTCGCTATCCAGAGGCACGACGGTGACATCGCATGAGTTCGAGCCGTTCGGATTGGCGCCCACTGAAATGACAGTTTGTTTTCCGGCGGTTTCCTGGAAGAAACTGTAGAGGTTGTTCGTTGCATACAAATGGCGGCCGTTAACGGCGAGCAGGTAGTCGCCGGTTTTGACGTTCACGCCCGGCTGAGTGAGTGGCGCCTGGAGATCCGGATTCCAATTTTGGCCATCGTAAATGATTTTGAATCGGTATCGGTCACCGTCGATTTCATAGTCCGCGCCGAGCAGGCCGACCTTGATTTCGTCAATTTTCGGTTCAGTGCCACCGCGAACCCAAAGATGGCCGACGGCGAGATTGCCAATCATTTGCCGGAAGAGAGTATTCAAATCGTCGCGGCTGGCGACACGATCAAGAAACGGCTGATAGACACGCTCGGCTTCGGTCAAATCCAGACCGTTGAAGTGCGGATTGAAGAAGAAGTCACGCTCGATGCGCCACACCTCGTGATACATTTGCCGCCATTCCGCGGGCGGGTCCACATAAACTTCGGCGCCGTCCAACTTGAGCGCTTTGCCGGCATCATCCGGTCCTTTGTCAGAATCGGCGATGTAAAAGGTGTCGTCTTTGCGATAAAGGCATTTTTCGCCATCAGCCGACACATCGAACGAATCGACGCCCGTCAAAATCTGGTCGGTCTTGCGCTTGTCGAGATCGAATCGATATACATTGAACGAATCTCCGCCGGGCGCATTGACCAGCTTCGGCCCTTCTCCCAGGAACACAATGCCCTCTTTGCCCGCTTCCAAGCCCGTGTAATTTCGCGCCGGAATCGGCAAAGAAACGATCCGTTGCAAGATGTTTTCAAATACAATCGGAATCCCGTTGGTTGCCTTAGATGGCTCCTCTTCTTTTTTGGCCTTCTTCTTTTTCTTCGCTTTCTTTTCCGGCTTTGCGGCAGGGCTCTTTGATGCGGGGTTTCCCACTCCCAGGCGGTCAGAGCTGAGTTCCGAATTTCCAATTCCCTGCCCATGCGGGCGAAAATCGGCGTCCGAAAAGCTCTCCCTCACCCCTGCCCTCTCCCGCTGGGAGAGGGAGAATGGCCGTCCGATTGTTTGATGCGTCTGGCGGTCGAACCTCTTTTCGAAATTATCACCGGATGAATCTTTGTTCTTATCGACATTCTCATCGTCGCTCTGAGGCTCGACCGGCGAGGGCACGTTCGTTTGCAACACGACGGTATAGACGCTGTAGGTAACAGGCCGCGCGATGCCTGACATATCGCTGTCGCCGGCTGTGAGACCGAAGTCCGTGCTGGCGGCGAAATACAGATACTTGCCGTTCCTGTCGAAGGCAGGATATCGCGCATCACTCATGCCATCGGTAATTTGCGTGGCCTTTTTGGCAGGGAGGGAATAGACAAAGACCGCGTGCAGCATATTCGGCAGAATCCGGTTGTAGGTGAGCCAGCAGCTGTCAGCCGACCATTTCACATCGAACGGCGACGGCCCTTCGTCATAATAATCCGTATCCACGCGCACGGGCTCACCGTTAGTGAGGTTCAGGTAGCAAAGATGAAGGGGCTTGTCTGACCAGGCGATCTTCTGGCTGTCAGGCGACCAGGTCAGGTCATAATAAAAAGTCGGACGATGATCCAATTTGATTTTACGTACTTTGTCCATCCCGCGCTCGTCTCCGATGTGAAGCTCGTATTCACCCGATTCATCGGAAAACCAGGCCACCGATTTGCCATCCGGCGACCATGTGGGGTTACGATTGGCCACACCGGATACCGGCGTCAAATTGCGGAAGTCGCCCTTCTCCGCCGGGACTGTCAGGATTTGCCCGTGGGCCTCGAACACGGCCCGCTTGCCGGTTGGCGAAATTTTTTCGTCATGAACCATATCTGCCGTGACGCGTTCGAAATGCGGACGCAACTGCGGCATGTCCGCCGCGATGCGCACGCGCACCTCGCGCCCGGAATGAGTGGCAAAATCGTAAATGTGCAGCGAACCAAATTGGTCATAGACGATTCCGCCCGGGCCGGCGCTGGCGGAAATGATGTCAAAGCCCGTGTTGTGAATTAATTCGGTGACCTTGCCGGTTTTTAAATCGTAGGCAAACAATGTCGTTGGGCCGTTGCGATCGGACAGAAAATAGATGGTATCGCCGACCCACATCGGATTTTTATCGTTTGAATTGTCGCGCGGAATTTTAACGATGCTTGAATCCGACAGGTCGGCGATCCAGATGGGCGTGGTTTGCCCGCCGCGATAATCTTTCCAATACGGTTCCCATTGAAAAATCGGAACATAGGCGAAGTGCGTGCCATCGGGCGAATAACTGCCTTGCGATCCCATCGGCAGTGGCAATTCAGCAGGAAGAGGGTCGCCATGCAAAGGCATCGTGAAGAATTTTGCCGGGTCCGAGTAGCTTGCGCGGCGCGAGGTGAAGAGTACGCGCGTCCCATCCGGCGTCCAGCCGATCGCAACGTCGTCACTGGGATGATAAGTAAGCCTCTGTGGTTCGCCGCCCGTCGCGGGCACAACATAGACATCGGCGTTGCCGCTATAATTACCCGAGTACGCGATCAGGGTTCCGTCTGGTGAAAAGACCGGGCTGATCAAACGGTCGCTGCCCGTGACGAGGCGCGTGGCATCGCCGCCGTCGCGGCTGACAATCCAAATCTCGCCGCCGTAGGCAAAGGCGATTTGGCTCGCGCTCATCGTTGGATTTTGCAGCAGCAGCGGCTCGATGGATTTTGCGTTTACCGATATTGATGCGCCAAAGGCGCAAATGAGAATGAAGAGCCAGGGACGAAACATGTGCCGCTTATTTAGCCATAAATGGATTGGGGATTAACAGAAGAAAAGAGAAGCAAAATCCCAAAGGCATCGTCGCAATCCGCAGTGCTGCCGGGGACGGGCCCAGAGTTCATGCGCCGATTGAAATCGTGGATTCGGTCTGTTAAATTCGGCAATGACATTGCTAAATTTGACAATTGATGCGGAGGGACCGACGTGAGAAAATCAATCTTTCAACTCGTAATATACGCAAGGGCAAAACGTCGAACAGCGTCGTCAGGAACATGGCTGCAAACAACCGGAACCGCGCCCCAAAGTCGCTGAAGGTCGCTCTGTTGATCGAAAGTTCGCGCATCTATGGACGCGGCATTTTGCGCGGCATCGCCAAATACGCGCATTTGCACGGGCAGTGGTCCTGCTTTACCGAAGAACGTGAACTGCACAGTGGGATTCCGGCGTGGCTCGGAAAGTGGAAGGGACACGGCATCATCTCGCGAATCGAGGACCCGAAGATGGCGGCGGCCCTGCGCAGAACCGGGCTTCCGGTTGTGGACGTGCTGGGCAACGCGAGATTCCCGGGGATTTCGGCCTTTGGCACAGACGCCCGGGCAGTGGCGAAGCTTGCAGCCGACTTCTTTCTCAAAGCGGGATTTCAACATTTTGCCTTTTGCGGCTACCCCAGGATCCTGTTTTCCGAACGTCGCAGGGCCGAGTACTGCGCGTACCTGGCGGAAAAAAAGAAAAAAGTGCTGGTGTTCGCCCCGCCATTGCCCAAGGGAGCGCATTCACACATCCAGGCCATCGAACGGCACGGCTTGAGCATGGAAAAATCCATCGCGGCATGGCTGGCGAACCAGCCCCGCCCATTGGCCCTCTTCGCGTGCAACGACGTTTTCGCGCAGCAGGTGCTCAATGCCTGCCGCGAAAGGGGCATCAAAGTGCCGGAGGAAGTAGCCGTCATGGGCGTGGACAACGACGACGTGCTTTGCAATCTGTGCCAACCGCCATTGACAAGCATAGAGCCAAACGCGGAAGAACTTGGTTTCCAGGCCGCGGCGCTTCTGGACCATGCAATGCGAGGCAAACCATTGCCTGAGAAATTGAGGCTCATTCCACCGATTCGCATTGTCGAGCGCGCTTCCACGGACATTGTGGCGATCGAAGACGCCGTGACCGTGCAGGCGGTCCGATATATTCGTGATCACGTGGGCAACGGCATTGCCGTCAAAGATGTGCTGGCTCATGTAAACCGCTCGCGGACGGACGTGGAACAGCGGTTCCGGCGATGGCTTGGATGCAGCATTCATTCGGAAATGCTGCGCCTGCGCCTGGAACGGGTGCAGGGACTCTTGCGTTTGACAGACTTAAATCTGAACCAGGTGGCCCATCGCGCGGGTTTCGCCACCGCGGCGCACGTATGCCGTTTGTTCCAGCGTTATTTTCGCCAAACTCCCATGGAATATCGCAAAGGAAACCAGGTGGAGTAGCGGAGTGACGGGATTCATGGGAAAATTCGTTCCCGCGGTGTGATGGTTCGGGCGCGCATACCAGGCTTTCTTCCTGTCGGGGGGACCAAAATCCTTGCGTTAAAATAGGCAATCGAATTGCTAACATTGCCAATTGAAGTTTCAAGGAGAAAATGTGATATCGGGAACATCGTCATTCGCAATTTGAATACAGTTGTATCATTGGTTTCTGCGAAAAGCCACCGGCGTGCGCATCACTCGCGGCTGCCCGGACGACACCGGCAGATTATAAAACCTAAAATGTTCCTATTATGAAAATATTGACTCACGCGCGTTCATTGGCCATGGCCGTTCCCCTGCTTTGCGCCCTCCCGGTTTTGGCGCAACTCCAGGAATCAGGAGACGCTTACCTGGAAAATCCAGCTTATAACCCGGGTGGCAGCGTTGTGTATGGAAACACGTACAATGTGGGCAACAATTTTCAGGTCAGCGCCGCCGCCGTGCCTGCGGGCGATACGTTGTATGTAACTGCCCTGGGATATTACGCCGGGACGAATTCCACTGAGTTTACCGGCGGAGGAACGGTGACCGCCAGCCAGACCTTGACGCTTTACGGGCCCAGCACGACGAGCGGGGGCAACCTGAGCACTTTGAATCTGGCCCAGGTGACACTGGCAGCCGGCACACCAGTGGATACCAATGGTTTTGCATGGGTCCAATTGGGCACCCCGATCCAGTTGGTGGCGGGTGACTATTATGATTTATTGACGACGGCAACCGGCGGCGAAGCCTATTTGACGCCGAACGACACCAACAGTCAAAGCCACACGGCCATGACTCTCACGCCAGGCTCGCCGTTCTCTGTCGTTCAGGGTGCGTATGCCACTTCGCTGGGTGCGTCCGAAAGCTACGCTTACTCCCGGTCGACCTATTTGGGGCCAAATATGCAATATGAAATTACGGGGCCGACGACGGTTTTTACACCGGCCACGGAAACACTTTATTCAACCCCCGGCACGTTTACCGCGCGGGACAATTACAGTGGCGCGGTGGGATGCAAGTTTACCGTTGGTCCAACGAATGTCGTTGTATCTCACCTGGGATATTTTAGTACAAACGCCGCCGACGGGCTTGCGGCCAGCCATAACATCGGAATCTTCGGCGGATCTGGCGCGAGTCCGCAACTCCTCGGGCAGGTGATTGTTCCTTCCGGGACAAGCGCACTCTATACGAATGGGTTTTATTGGGCCCAGTTGAATCCCCCTTTGCTTCTGAATTCGAATACTGCCTATTTCGTTGTGGCCCAGGCAGGCAATGGTGACGGCGATACGTGGGGCGATGCCTTCACGGCCTTTTGGAATCCATTCTTTGTTGGTGGAACGACAGCTTCTACCAATGCGCCGCAGGCAACGTACGGTCCAGGAACCACGGTCTGGCCTCCAACGCAATTGAGCCCGGGCGGAAGCAACACAACGTACTGCGTCGAGGGCATGGGCTATCTCTCGGCCGGTCCCGCCCTGGCCGGAGTTGCGACAACGAATGCTTCCTTTAGCTCGGGGAACACAATTTCGGTGCAAGGTTTTTCCAGCGGCCAGCAGCCCGTCACCAATGAATGGTGGGAAGCCGGTTCGCCAAATATCCTGATCAGCACCACGACAAGCCCTTATGCGGCCTTGACCATTCCCAATGCCTCCAGCGCCAATGGCGGCACCTATTTTATGACTTCCGCCAACGCGCTTGGCGGCAGTCAAAGCTCAAATGTGGCGGTAACGGTCACCGCCTTTCCCGTAACGATCACGCTGCAGCCGACAAATGAAACTATCTTTCAAAATTATCCGGCGACTTTTTCCATGATGGCAACAGGCAGCCCGCCGATCTCGTATCAATGGTCCGGCAACGGAACGCCAATTTCCGGCGCCACCAGCACGAACTACTCGTTGATGGCAACTCCCGCCAATAACGGCGAAGTTTTCTCATGCGTGGCTTCGAATTATGTTAACAGCACGGCTTATACGGCCACGAGCAGCGACATCACTTTAACGGTGCTCCCGAACCTGGCATTGCCCCAGGAAATTCTGCACGGTTACAACACCAATTTAACCCAAAACGCATTTGGAGGACTTGTCGGCGGGCAATTTACAGTTGGCAACTCGCCTGTGACGGTGACGCATTTGGGTTACTACGCGCCAGTCAGCCAATACACGGATGCGACAGATTGCAATTTAACCACCAGCCATCGCGTGGGGATTTTCAATGCGGCCGGCACGACACTTCTGGGTTACGTCACGATTCCGGCCGGGACCAGTCCCGTCGTGAACGGGTATATTTGGCAGCCGCTGCAACCGGCTTTGGTCCTGTCCAAAAACACCCAATATCTTCTGGCGACTGAAGTTTTCAGTTCTTCGGACCCATGGGGCAACAGTTATGCCATACCCGATCTGAATCCATATTTCGCCACGGCTTGCGACGCGACTTACTGGGGCGCTGCCTGGCCGGGCGGCGGTGTTTCCGGCAAGTATGGAGGCCAGATGTATAGCGCGCCCAACATGGCGATCCTGGCTCCCAGCACGCCAGTGGCCTACATTCTCCCGACCAATGTGACCGTATTTGCGGGCTCGAGCGCGACATTGACGGCTTATGTCGTGGGCCAACCGCCGGTGACAGTTCAATGGTACACCAATGGCGTACCGTTAACCGGTCAAACCAATCTTACCCTGACTGTTAGCAATCTTAGCCTGGGCGATTCCAGCTTGAGCTATTATGTCATAGCAACCAATACTATGCTCCAAACAGCAGCGGTAAGCGGCACGGCGACGATCACAGTGCTTCCTGCCTACCCGACATTTGTACAGGATGTTCAACCGCTAACACAAACAGTATTTAACGATCAAACCGTGCAGTTCGCGGCGTCGGCCCAGGGCGTGCCTCCCTTAAATTACCAATGGTATTTTGATGGAACGGTGATCAGCGGTGCGACGAACAGCATCCTGACACTTCCGAATGTCTCCTCAAACAGCATCGGAACCTACGATCTCATTGTGACAAACACTTATGGGAGCGCGACCAGTTCGGTCGCCAGCCTCAGCGTCCAATATCCGGCCGCGCCCGGCACTTATCCTTCGGTCGTAATGGGGCCAAACTTGTTGTTATATTATCCGCTTAACGATCTGAACAGCGGCAATACGGCCACGAATTGGGGCAGCCTGGGCTTCGCATATAATGGCACATACATGGGAGCCTGCTCGTCGGTAGCAGGGCCCCCGCAAATCAATTTTGGGGCAAACGACAATGCGGTTGGGCTTGACGGCAATTCCGGAAATGTACAGTTGCCGCCATTGACAAATTCGGCCGGCGCTGCAAGCGTCACGTTCTCGAATATTACCATCGCGGCATGGGTCAACGACGAGTTTCCTCCACAGTTGGCCAATTCTGCCATCTTTTTCCAACGCTCGACATACATATTCGGCCTCTCAGTCAACCCGGATCCAAACACCGGTGGCGACCAGTTGATATATACGTGGAATGGAACCGGCTACACCCACGGCAGTGGTTTGGACTTGCCCACCAACGAATGGGCGCTGGCAACGATGGTCATCAGCCCGACAAATTCAGGGTTATATCTTCAGTACGATAACGTCCTGCAATCCACCAATTTCGCGTCATCAAATCCCTCAGCAACATTTGCCGGCAATAGTTACATCGGCCGGGACACTGCCGGGAGTACCCGTTATTGGACCGGGCAGATTGGAGATGTGATGGTCTTCAACCGGGCATTGTCGCCGACGGCCATCAACGACCTTTATTATGGCATCGTCCCAAACATTACGTTGACGATATCACGGGTGGTTAACAACCAGCTGGCGGTAACCTGGTCCGGAGGGACATTGCTGCAATCGACGAATATCCTTGGACCGTGGGTTGCAATCCCGGGCGCGGCCAATGGCTCCTATACCACCACGACGTCGAACAATGTGGAATTTTACAGAGTCCAGCAATAGACGGAGTTCGATATGACGAATACGAAGTTAATGAGGACGCGCTCGTACAATTGTGACTCACGAATTGACGGTCCCGGGGCCTTTACGCTGGTTGAGTTGCTTATCGTCATCGCCATCATCGCAATATTGGCGGCTATGCTTCTGCCGGTATTGAACGCCGCGAGAGTCCGCGCAGTACGGATTCAATGTGTCAATAATGAAAAACAAATCGGCACTGGCCTGACCATGTACACTTCCGATAACCATGAATATTATCCTTCATACGGGTATTGGGCCACCTGGGGCGGCGGCGCGTCTGGATTTGGTCCAGTGGGAAATCCCTGGGGAGGAAGTGGTAGACAAGAGCAGAGCGGCGGCAATAATTATGGATTTAAGATCCCGGCTTCCCAGCGTCCGGTGAATGATTACACCAAAGACACCAGAGTTTATGCTTGTCCAGGGGACGTAGGCGATCCGAGCTCCGCCGGGGGTACACCATGGCCCGCAAACGACACTTGTTACCTTGAGTGGGGAAACAGCTACCTGATGCCGTGGCGACAAATCGGCTCCATTTCCGCACTCCTTGGCCAAAATGGCGATTACGGATGGTCCTATTACGGAATGGAATCCGTGGGGGGTGACAATTCTCCCGCGTCGCCAGCTTCCAGTTGGACTCCTTCAATGCAAACATCGTTGCTCAAGGGGCAGGTAACGACAAAGATCCTCTTCGTAGACTGGCCTGGCGCACCGGATCGTCCGTTGAATTGGGTTTCGGCCTGGCATGCCGTCAAAGGCAAGGGACTTTTCAATATGTGTTATGCAGATGACCACGTGGAGGGTTTTCTTTTCCCGGGTAATCAACGGGATTCGTCCACCAACAACACCTGGGGTATCACCGTGAACCCTGGGCGCTGGGGGTGGTGGTGACACTGCCTAAGTGGGAGTGAAAAGAATTGCCACGTCATTGCCTGCGATGCTGTAATGGCCGTTCACGTTGATAATGTCGTTTAGTCATTGCATTTCAAAGCGCATGGTACGAATTGCGCAGGCGGTGGTTTTGATTTTGGGCGTCAGTTGGCCGGTATTCAGGCTTGGGGCCCAGGTAAACATCACCCTCGATCGCAATCAGCCGGGACGCACTTTCGAAGGCATCGGCGCGGTCAGCGCAGGGGCTTCGTCGCGTCTATTGATTGATTATCCGGAACCGCAACGAAGCCAGGTCCTCGATTATCTGTTCAAGCCCGGCTACGGCGCCTCTTTGCAACATCTGAAAGTTGAAATCGGCAGTGGCGTCAATTCCACCGACGGCACTGAACCCGCCTTCGAGCCCATCCGGGGCGCCATGAATTTCAGCAGCGGTTACGAATGGTGGCTCATGCAACAGGCCAAAAACCGAAACCCCGGCATCATACTGGACTGCCTTGCGTGGGGAGCGCCGGGCTGGATTGGCAACGGCAATTACTATTCGGCTGACATGTGCAGCTACATTGCAAACTTTATTGGCGGCGCACAAAGTACCTGCGGCCTGTCCTTCAATTTCACGGGCACTCACAACGAAGCCGCCGTCAATCCGACTGAAACCGCATGGATAAAACAGCTCCGTTCCACGCTGAATGGGAATCGGTTGCAGAATGTTCAATTGGTTGCAGCCGATGAATGGGGCGGAACCTGGAATATTGTCACCAACACAACTTGCGGTTTGTTGCATGACGCGGCGCTATCGAATGATATTGCGCGTGTAGGCGTGCATTATCCGGGGCAAAGCAGCCCCGCGGCAGCGCAAACGTGCGGCAAAATCCTTTGGTCCAGTGAAGACGGAATCGGAGGGAGCAAATGGGCCACGGCCACAAACCTGGCGCGCATATTCAATCGAAATTACATCTCAGCGAAGATCACCAGCACCGAAATCTGGAGCCCGGTAACCAGCTACTACGACATTTTGGCCGCGGCGGATTCGGGGTTGATGCGCGCCAATACACCCTGGTCGGGAAATTACTACGTCGCGCCCGCGATTTGGGCGACGGCGCATACGACGCAATTTGCCGCGCCAGGTTGGAATTATCTCGAAGGCGGCGCGTCGGCGTTGTTGCCGGGAGGCGGCAGCGTTGTGACCCTGGTATCTACCAACCAGTCTGACTATAGTATCGTGCTGGAAACATCCGACGCCACCGCCGCGCAAAGCATTATCTTTCGCGTGACAAATGGGCTGTCGACAGCGCCAATCACGATTTGGAGGACGACACAATCCAATCAATTCGTCCAGGTGGGACAAATAACGCCGATGAACGGAACGTTTTCCTACACGTTCCAACCCGCGGCAATCTATACTTTGACCACAACCACCGGCCAATCCAAAGGTGGCGCGGTGCCGCCGGCTCCGACTCCTTTTCCCCTGCCGGACAAAGACAATTTCGAAAGCTATTCGCCGGGAGCCACGCCAAAGTATTTTTCTGACCAGGCCGGAACATTTGCAGTAGCCACACGCGCGGACGGTCAGGGCCAAAGCCTGCGCCAAATGTCGCAGCAAACGGGCATTCGATGGGATGCCGAATGGCTGCCATACAGCCTGATCGGCGACGCGAGTTGGACCGACTACGATGTGAGTGCCGACGTGCTGGTGGAAACGAATGGCGGACTTGCCTTTCTCATGGGCCGGGTACGCGATGTTCCCGGCTTCACCGATCCCCTGCCCCGCGGTTATTGGTTCGCACTAAACAATGCCGGCTCGCAATGGCAACTTTATGCTTCGTCGAACCTGCTCGCTTCCGGCGCGGCCGATTTCGTGACAAACACCTGGCATCATTTGCGGCTGGCCATGGTGGGTACCTCGCTCCGCTGTTACGTCGACCATGTTTTGGTTACAAACGTGACCGACTATTCTTATTCGAGCGGCATGGCGGGATTGGGCTGCGGCGGCTGGTATGGCGCGCAATTTGATAATTTTACTTTGCGCCAATTGCATAGTAACGATTTTGACCTTGGGCTGGGCGCTACGGTCAGCGCATCGTCCACGTGGCAGGGTGACACGGCGGATTATGGCCCGCAGATGGCCAATGACGGCAATCCGAATACTCGCTGGAACACAGCCTACCCCACCCTGTCCCAGGAATGGCTGGAACTAGACTGGCCCGCCCCGGTGACCTTCAATCGCACGGCATATTCGCAATTCCAAAGCCGGATTTCAGGCTACCAAATTCAACATTGGAACGGGGGCAGTTGGACAACGGACGCGAGCGGGGGCACGATGGGTGCCTACGCCACGGACATTTTTCCAGCCGTCACCGCCTCTAAAGTGAGGCTGCTGCTCACCAACATGACGTCCGCCCCTTCTATCTATGAGTTCGATGTGTATAATGACACACCTTCTCCCGGTGCGTTCCCTCCTGTTTGTATCAATGAATGGATGTCGAACAACACCCGAACACTCGCCGATCCGGCGAACGGCCAATTCGAATCGTGGTTTGAACTGTACAATGCCGGGACCACGACTGTGAATCTTGCCGGCTATTATCTGACGAGTTCGCCAACTAATCTGTTTCAATTTCAAATTCCATCCGGATATTCTTTGCCGGCGAGAGCATTTCTTCTCGTATGGGCTGACGGGCTGGCCTCCCAAAATACGGGTTCCGATCTGCACGTTAATTTTTCACTCAATCCATCGCCGGTTATTGGACTTTTGAACAGCACTTCACCGTCGGCGCCGCCAACGATTGGCATTGAGACACAACAGTCGCCCATTATTGCCCTGGTCAATGGCGCGGGCGAAATCGTGGACGCAGTAGACGTCATGCCCCAGGCTGCGGATACCAGCAGCGGCAGTAATCCGGATAGTGACCCTGGTATTCTGAATTTATTTGCCCCATCACCCCGTCAGTCAAATGATCAAATTCGCGTGCTGTCGGAATTTGTCGGGACAAATAACGAGACAGCCGTTAACCTCGACGGATTTCCGTACGCCTCAAACCAGGTCCTTGCCGCAAATGCTCTACAGGGGCCGTGGACGAGGCTGGCAATGGTATTATCCGACGGCGTTGGCGCGTTTAGTTTTATGGATACAAATTCGGCTGGTCAGGCAACCCGGTTTTATCGCGGCGCGGGGGTGCCTTGAAGGTTTTATAAAATATGATTCGAAAAATATTTGTCGTTTTTGCGTTATTAGTCATTGCCTGCAGTGCTTGTTTCGCAGAACGCCTATCGCTGGCCGGAGAATGGCGATTTAAATTGGACCGGTCCGATGCCGGGATTGGCGAAAGTTGGTTTGACCATGCTTTGCCGGATAAGTTCAAACTCCCTGGTTCCCTGCCCGCCGAAGGAATTGGCGATGATATTTCCATCGATACGCCGTGGATGGGTGGCGTGAAGGGCAGTCCATGGTTTTGGGCGCCGGAATACGCCAAGTATCGCAAGCCGGGCAATATTAAGGTGCCGTTCTGGCTGCAGCCGGAAAAATACTATTCGGGCGTGACCTGGTTCCAACGCGATTTTGATATTCCTAAAAGTTGGACCGGAAAGCGCGTCGTCCTATTCCTCGAACGTCCGCACTGGGAAACTCAAGTTTGGCTGGATGGCCGCATGATTGGCTCGAATGACTCGCTTGCCACACCGCACGAATATGATTTTGGCGTGCTTGCCCCGGGAAAACACACCGTGACAATCCGCGTGGACAATCGAATGATCATCAATATCGGCGAAAACTCCCACGCCATCACGGATCATACGCAGGGTAATTGGAACGGCATCGTGGGCGATATCGAGTTGCGCGCCACGCCTCCAGTTTGGCTCGACGACGTCCAGGTATTTCCGAACGTGCAAAAACGCTCCGCGCTCGTGAAAATTCGTATTGGCAATGACACCGGCCTTTCTGGAACCGGCGAACTGTCGGTCGGAAAACAGACATCACAAGTAACCTGGAATCAATACGGTTGCGATGTGTCTGTGCAAGTCGCCAGTCCGAATGCGGAATTGTGGGATGAATTTCATCCGGCGCTGCAGCATTTGACTGTAGCCCTGCAGTCGTCCGGGCGCGATACTCGCGAAGTCACCTTTGGCTTGCGGCAAATCTCGACGGATGGCACCCAATTTCTCATCAATGGCCGCAAGACATTTTTTCGGGGCACCCTGGAATGTTGCGTCTTCCCCAAAACAGGTCATCCGCCGACCGACATCAAGGATTGGGAACGAATTATCCGGGTCGCAAAATCTTTCGGGCTGAATCTCTTTCGCTTTCATTCTTACTGCCCGCCGGAAGCCGCGTTTGAAGCCGCGGACAAATTGGGCTTTTATTACCAGATTGAAACCTGCTGGGCGAACCAATCCACCACCATCGGCGACGGCAAGCCCGTTGACGCGTGGGTTTATCGCGAGACGGAAAGAATTTTGCGGGCATACGGAAATCATCCGTCTTTCGTGCTGATGCCCTACGGCAACGAGCCCGGCGGACAGGACGCCAGGCGCGGAAAGAATGGAAAATACGATTATCAAGCCGCCTTTAACGGATATTTCACTGACTATGTAAATCACTTCAAGGCGATTGATCCACGACGGCTTTGGACCAGCGCGTCCGGCTGGCCGCAAATTCCGGCGAATCAATTTCACGTGACACCCGATCCGCGCATCCAGGCGTGGGGAGCCGGCCTGAAATCCCGAATCAATGCCGACCCACCTGAGACAACTACGAATTACCGCGACTACATTAACCACCGGAGTGTTCCGGTTATTAGCCACGAGATCGGCCAGTGGTGCGTTTATCCGGATTTCAACGAAATTCCAGAATACACGGGCTACCTGAAACCCAAAAATTTTGAAATCTTTCGCTCCCAACTGGACGATAACGGCATGGGCAATCTCGCGCACAAATTCCTTCTCGCCTCCGGCAAATTGCAAACGCTGTGTTACAAGGAGGACATCGAATCGGCGTTGCGGACGCCGGGCATGGGCGGATTTGAGTTGCTCGGGTTGACCGATTTTCCGGGCCAGGGCACCGCATTGATTGGTGTTCTCAACCCGTTCTGGGAGACAAAAGGCTACGTCACGGCGAAAGAATTCCGCCGCTTCTGCAACTCGACCGTTCCTTTGGCTTGCCTGCCTAAACGCATTTTTACAACTGCCGAAAATCTTGAGGGCGACCTCGAAGTGGCAAATTTTGGTCCCGAACCGCTGAGAAATGTCATCACTACGTGGAAGCTCATCAGCGACGATGGTAAAACCGTGGCGAGCGGTCAACTGCCCGCGCGCGATCTCGCCGTGGACAACGGCATTCCTTTAGGGCACATCAGCGTCAATTTGAAGAACGTACCGGCGCCAAAGAAATACACGCTAGTTGTCGGCCTTGAAGGAACGAAATTCGCGAATAATTGGAACGTGTGGGTCTATCCATCGCAATTGCCGTCGGAACCGGGCGATGTATTGGTCACGTCCAAATTCGACGACGCGGCCCGGCGCTGTCTTCAGTCCGGCGGCAAGGTGTTGCTCACAATTCCCGGCAAGGACGTGCGCAACTACGACAAAGATCCGGTCAAGCTCGGCTTCTCAAGCATTTTCTGGAATACAGCCTGGACTGACCGCCAGGCACCCACCACCCTGGGCATTCTTTGCAACCCGAACAATCCGGCACTTGCAGCGTTTCCAACGGACTACTTTAGTGATTGGAATTGGTGGTATTTGATTCATCGCGCTGGCGCGTTGCGGCTCGATCTTCTTCCAAACGGCGTGGACCCAATTGTCCGAGTCATTGACGATTGGGTCACCGCGCATCCATTAGGATTAGTCGTCGAAGGACGGATCGGCTCGGGTAAAATCGTTATTTGCGGATTCGACCTCACCGGCGAGGCGCTCAAAGATCCAGTATCGCGCCAGATGCGGTCGAGCCTCCTAAAATATCTCGAATCAGACAAATGCCGGCCGGCCGTCGAATTGTCCGCCAGCCAAATCAGCAGTCTCATCGTTGATGCCGGGTCGCGCAAAATGAACGGCGTCGCATCAATCAAGAAACCCAGATTGACTTCGAAAGGAAGCATCGAGTGAACTGCGCGAAAACCGTAGCGCAGACGTCCAAGTCTGCCGACTTGAGCGGTTTGGGAAACCGCGAAAGGGATTGGCTGAGCGAAGCGAAGACAAGGCCCACCGGGCTGAGTGAGCGGGAGCGAGCGCACCAATCGCAGGTTTCCAAACCTGCGGCTCGTTCGTGGTCGTGCGATTGCCGATTTGGAAATCGGCGATACAGCAGGTTTGGAAACCTGCGCTACAACACTGGTCGCGTCACTCAAGCGCGTAAAAGCGGTTTCCGAATTCAACTCCTTCGCGATTGTTTCTTCGGCATCTTTGCTATTGCCGCGTCGGTCATGCTGACCTCCTGCTCTGCTTTTCGCACAGCCCAAACCACGCCCGCGCCCGCCGACCCTAAGACGTATCTGGCCAAAGTCTGCGCCGAACTCGCGAAATCCTGGCCGACCAATCACACGATCAACATCGTGTGCCACGGTCACAGCGTTCCCGCGGGATATTTCCGGACACCCGCCGTGCATACTTTTGACGCGTATCCCTACCTGCTCCATCGCGGACTCGCCGAACGTTTTCCTCATGCCGTCATTAATGTCATCGTCACCGGCATCGGCGGCGAAAATTCCGAGCAAGGCGCAAAACGATTCCAGCGCGACGTCCTGAGTCTGCGGCCCGATGTCATCACAATTGATTACGGCTTGAACGACCGCGCCATCGGCCTCGCGCGCGCCGAACGCGGCTGGCGGCAAATGATTGAAATGGCCCTCGCGCGTCACATCCCGGTCATTCTTCTGACACCCACGCCGGATTTGTCAGCACATCTGGATAATCCGAACGACCCGCTCAATCAGCAAGCGGAGCAGATTCGACGGCTGGCGGCAGAATATCATGTTGGCCTGGTAGACAGCCTTGCTTTGTTCGAGGCCAAACTCCGTTCCGGCACGCCGCTCCGGAGTTTGATGGCGCAAAGCAATCACCCCAACCGGCAGGGCCATGAAATTGTCGCCGCCGGATTATTGAATTGGTTCCCTGCATCTGGTAATAAATGACGAATGATCACGACCACTCAGACGCAAACATCTGACCTCAAGGCTGAATACAATCTCGGCTATATCTGGCTCATCTCCATCGTCGCCGCCCTGGGCGGGTTGCTTTTCGGTTACGATTGGGTCGTCATCGGCGGGGCCAAGGAGTTCTTTGAAAGCTACTTCCGGATCACCACTGCCAGCCAATCTGGCCTGGCCAACAGCTGCGCGCTCATCGGATGCCTCGTTGGCGCGCTCATTGCGGGCGGTCTCAGCGACAAATTCGGACGCAAACGCCTGCTCATCACCTCGGCGATTTTATTCGCAATGACCTCCATCGGCAATGCGCTCGCGCCCACCTTTGCCATCTTTGTCGCCTGGCGGATTTTGGGCGGCGTGGCCATCGGTCTGGCATCCAATTTATCTCCGATGTACATCGCCGAGATCGCTCCGGCGCAAATGCGCGGGAAATTGGTTGCAGTCAATCAATTAACGATCGTCATCGGGGTATTGGCTGCGCAAATCGTCAACTGGGCGCTCGGACAACATCTGCCGGCCATGGCCACGAACGAATACATCCGCAATTCGTGGTACGGCCAGACCTGCTGGCGCTGGATGTTTGGGCTTACCGCAATTCCATCGCTTTTGTTTTTCATCGGAATGTTTTTCGTCCCGGAAAGTCCGCGATGGCTTGCGAAAAACGGCAAATCTCAGGCGGCAGGCGTCATTTTGGGAAAGATTGGCGGGCAAAAATATTCATCCGCCGCCCTGGCTGAAATCGAAGCGACGTTGGTCAACGAAATTAAAAAAGTTAATTTCGGTGAACTGCTTCAACCGAAACTGTTCAAAATTCTCCTCCTGGGCATTGGCCTGGCCGTCTTCCAGCAGTGGTGCGGCATCAATGTTATTTTCAACTATGCCCAGGAAATTTTTCAATCCGCGGGCTACGACATTTCCACCGTGTTGAAAAACATCGCCTGGACCGGCTCGGTCAACATGGCGTTTACCTTTGTCGCCCTCGGCGTGGTGGATCGCGGCGGACGGCGTCCCTTGATGTTGTTCGGCTCGGCGGGACTGGCCATTATTTATACGGTGCTCGCCTTGTGCTTTCATTCGCACGTCAAGGGACTGCCGATGTTGTTGCTGGTACTCGCAGCCATCGCGGTATATTCGATGTCCCTGGCGCCGGTGGTCTGGGTGGTCATCTCGGAGATTTTTCCGAATCGCATACGCGGCGCCGCCATGGCCGTTTCCGTAGCGGCTTTGTGGCTGGCGTGTTTTCTCCTGACGTATTACTTTCCGATTTTGAACGCAAAGTTTGGCGCGGCCGGAACTTTCGGACTCTTTGCGGCAATTTGTGTCCTGGGCTTAATCTTCATCGCCTTCGCCTTGCCGGAAACCAAGAACAAGACTCTTGAGCAAATCGAGAAAGAATTGGTGGATTGAACTTTATTTCAGCCCCGGCATCACCGACATCAGCTGAGAGTTGAAATCCATTGGATCCTGGCACCAATAGACGTAGGCGTCGCCTGAACCTACGGCGCTTGGCCACGTTGTGAAGTGAGACATGGTCCTGAAATTGCACCATCGGGCTGAGCCATCAACGAAGCATTCATTTCCGCCCTCAACTTTGCTGGGGTTGGGGCCGTGTGGCGGACAATCCGCATAAATCCATGATCGTGAATTTCCAGCCGAAGCCTGGGAAGCCCACTGCACACCGCCCCCTCCGACGGCCATTTTGATATTCGCGTCCGCCGCAAAAGCCCAATAGGGCTTGGATGTATTTAACCGGACCGGACTGTGCCCGCCCCCGGGAACAGGACTTGAAGTATTCAGATTGCCACCTGGAGACGGATACCAGTTGGCGATTCCTCCAAAGTAGCAATAGCCGATAATATATTGGTTATAGGTCGTATCGAGGCCCGGGAGATTATTTGGCCGATTGGGACAAGTCCAACAACTTGGGCCATTCGTGGAAACCACAGACATTTGAAACGAAGCCGTATTTGTTGCGTCAACGGGATTGAGAGCGTTAGGCACGCCGTTATTGCCCTGCATGCGCACAGGTATCACATAATCGTTATTTTCATTGGCATAAATGTTCATCCCGATGGCTATTTGCTTTAGGTTGCTCAAACAGCGAGTCCTCCGGGCTTTTTCCTGGGCCGCAACCAGCACAGGCATAAGAATTGCCGCCAGGATTGCGATTATTGCAATGACAACCAGCAACTCGATCAAAGTAAAGGCACAGACACTGGAATTATTTCGCTTCATTTGTTGTCATCCGCCCCGTTCCATTAAAAGCTCAATCATGCAGGCGGAAGAACACGGTTGGATTCGCCGGATTGATGGTGATGTTGGTGCTGGTCACCGATCCGCTGCCCGGCACGTCAAACCAATTGGTGCTCAGGCCGACATTTGCCGAGTTGGTCTGCTCCTGCAAAATCCAACCCTGATAGTTTGAAGGCCATGACAGCGTCAGGACATTGCCACTGACGTGAGCAGTAATATTTGTCGGTGTCGTTGGCGGGCCCGTGACGACGCTCAGCACGCCGTTGGCAAAGTTATAGGCGAGGCCGGGGCCGGGTTTGCCAATAATACTGCCGAAGTTGCTCGCCGATGTGCCCGGGCTGAACAGCGTGAAGTGATTGCCCAGCGCAAGCGCGCCACCCAGGTTTGTCACCGTCAGTGTGCCACCATAGGTCACGCTGGATTGGCCGGTAAACTGGTCGCCGGTCTGAGAAGTCCCATTGATTTTGACGACGGTATTGCCCGAAAGACTCAACGTGTTGCCAAAACTCAGCGTGCCAATAACGTTCGTCGTGCCTGCTTCAATCGTGCCGCCCGCTTGCACGGCCACGGGTCCCGTGATCGAACCGTTGCCCACCAAAAGGCCGCCTGCCACGGTTACTCCACCGATGCTGTTCAAGCTGCCGGGCAATGAAAGGATGCCGTTGCTCACCGTGGTAAAGCCGCTATACGTATTGGCGGCTGACATCGTCAGCAATCCCGGTCCCGCCTGGACGACATTCACCCACACGTTCGAAGTGCTCGTCGCGTCGAGATTGCCGTCTACGATGGCGCCGGACATGAGGATGCTGCCAGGACCCTGGAATGTGAATGTGCGCCCGCTGTTTGGTGTCATGTACGGAATTGGCGAAGTCAAATTCAGAATCCCACTGTCCGACTGGAACGCATAGATCGAGCCGCCCACAACTAGCGTGAAGGCCCCGGAAATGGTGTTGCTGCCGGTAATATTTTCAATTGCCGGAACTGCATTATTGCGCCCGGCCAGGCTGATATCCGGCGCAATCGTGATGCTCCCGGACGTGCCATCCAGCCCCAGCGTAGAACTGCCTCCGTTGTTGTCGCCGATGGTAATGTATGGGAAACCCAGGCTCGCCAACACATTCGCCAGCGCGCCGTTATTGGCAATGATCGTTTTGCCGTCGTTCGCCGACGTGCTCGTGCTGTCGATGATGAGCGCTCCGCTGTATGTATTTGCCCCTGCCAATACGAGTGTGCCGGAGCCGGTCTTGGTCAAAACTGCACTCGTATCGCCGCTGATATTGTTGGAAAGGATAAACGTCGAATTCGTCCCGTTGACCGTGATGCGGCTGGTATTCGCCACGTCGCTCACCGTGATTCCGATGTTGCCGTCGTCGAGCGTTACGTTCGTTGAGGTCCCAAGTGTTCCACCATTTAAAGTCACGTCGCTCGCATTGAACGAACCCGGTACCGGCCCCAGCGACAACGGCCCGCCAATCAAGAGCCCGCCACCGCTATTGATCGTCGTCAACCCCGTGTAACTGTTGTTCGGCGCGACGCTCCAAGTGGAGCCGTTTACCATCAAACTGCCTGTGCTCAGCGATAACGGCCCGCTGATATTTGCCGTCCCGCTTCCGGCCAACGTCAAATTAACCGGAACGTTGGAGCTATTGATTCCTGCTACGTTCGTCAAATTCAACGTCGCGCCGCCATCAATGGACAAGGTCGTATCCGATATCAACCCAACCGAACCTCCCAGCGTACTCACCCCGGACCCGCCCTTTTCCAATGACACGTCATTCCCACCGAGTGTCAAAGGATTCTGGAAGTTTATGTTCAGGTCCACGTAAAGTTTGCCGCCGTTTGTATTGACGAGCGGCCCCGTTGGCGCGCCCAACGCGGTCGCCGATTCAGTATGCAATGTACCGTTGGACGATATGGTCGTCTGGCCGCTGTAACTGTTGCTGCCGGATAAATAGAGGTTGCCGTTGCCCGCGTAAGTCAGGGTGCCTGTGCCACTGATGCTGTTCGATGCGGTAGCCGTGTCCGTGCGATCGAAGATGAGCGCGGCGTTATTTGTCACCGGCCCGGTTCCCAATGTCCCAAGCGTATCGTCACTGCCCACCTGTAATGCCCCGGCGCTGATGCTTGTTCCGCCTGCATACGTGTTGTTTGTATCATCCAGGACCAGCGATCCGCTTCCTTTCTTGATGAGGCTTCCCGTGGAGATCGCGCCGCCGATGAACGTATAATTTTCCGCGGCGTTCACGGTTATCCCATTGGGCGCGACTGTTCCTGATATATTAACGGCAGGTGTCGCGGAACCGGTGTCGTCAAAGGTCACAGTATCGCCGGTGAAGAAAAATTGGTTGGTGCCGCCCTCCATCCAGTTCGCAGTCACATCGGTGTCCCAGACATTGGCGGTTCCATCACCGTTCCATGTCAGGCTGCCCGGCACGTGCGTAACAACGAGTTGAATGGCCTTTGCCGACGTATTGTTGACCAGTGAAAATCCAGGCGGCACAAGCAAATTCGCGACGTTGCCCGAAAACGTGGAATATTCGAACAACGTGTAGGCTCCAATAGCCGGCAGGCCGTTCAGGTAATTCAAATTCACAGTCGTCGGACCCGCCACGCTTAATGTGCCGCCAACGACTATCAAATCGTTATTAACGCCGCCTGCTGAGGTATTCGTCGTGAGATCCAGGCTCACATTGCCCCGACCATTGGCGCCCAGTGTCAGATTCCCGCTCACAGTCAGGGTGCCGAGTGTGCCGTTTCCGCCCGGCACGATCAGCGAACCGGAATTATCCGCCACATTGCCCTGTACCGTGCCGACTCCAGATAGAGATTGCGACGTGCCAAGAGTCAAAACCCCGCTGCTCAGGCTGGAGACATTGAGCCTGGTCCCGGACGCAAGATTAATATTTGTCGAAGCCGCGATGGAGCCGGAACCACTTAACGTCAGCATTCCGTTATTAATCAATGTGGCGCCCGAATAGGTGTTCGCGCTGCCCAAAATCAGCGCGCCACTGCCAATCACCAAGGTCAGCGGTCCTCCACTGTTTTGGATAACGCCACTGAAGTTCCCCTGGTTATTGTCTCCGGCGTAACCGATGGTAAGACTTTCGGGCGCAGTGTTGGTGTTGTCTATCGTTCCATTGCCGCCCAAGTCATCGAGAGTCACGCTCGACACAACATTCAACAGGCCCGGACTGTTCACCGTGACAGCGTCATTGCCCGTTCCGTTTGGAAGCGCGCGCGCGTTCGCCAGCTGGAGCGTTCCTCCGCTGACCGTCGTGTTGCCGCCATAGTCGCTGAAACTGCCGTTCAAAATTAAGGTTCCCGAGTCGTTCTTGACCAGGGAACCTGTCCCACCCCAATTATCCGATATCCTCCCCGCAAACGTCAGGACCTGGCCCGCGGACACTCCAATTGTCCCGCTTCCGGCGCTGCCCTCCGGCCCAAGGACAATCCCGCGATTCGCGCTCAAGGTAAACGTATTCGAAGCTTCGAGAGTTCCGCCGTTGAGGACCAGGTTGTCTGGATTATAACAGGTGGGCGCCGCCCCCACCCCATTGTCAGCGATAATCGCAACTGCACCGCCCGTGATAATCGTTCCCAACCCGTACGTATTCGCGCCGCCCAGCACCAAAATGCCGGGGCCGGTTTTTGTCAACGTAGCGCTCGGACCGTTGCCAGTGGTGTCTGTACTGGCGACGATCCCGGGGACTGTCAATGTCTGCCCGCTGGCGACGCTAATTGTTCCATTCCCGTAACGATTTGTCGGCCCTAGCGAAATATCGCGATTCGCATTCAGCTGAAATGTCTGGGTCGCCTGGAGCGTGCCGCCGCTAATCAGGATGTTGCCGACGGTAGCCGAACCCGGATCGTTTCCGAAATTCGCGTCGGCGCCCACATTCAACGTGCCTTGAGCCAAAATTGTCGGTCCGGAATATGTGTTCGCAGCATCGAATGTCGCCGCTCCCGAACCTGACTTCGTGACCGACACACTGCCGCCGTTGTCCGCAATGACGGAATTTACAACAAGGTTATTGGCCGAGTTATTGATAAACACCAGTTCACCAGGAGTGCCCACAGCGCCGCCCGCTGTCAATGTGCCGGAGCCGGGGCTAACGCCAAATGTCAGCGACTGCATGCCTGCCGGAATCAGCACGCCACCAATCGGACCCAGGCAAAGAGTCCCGCTCGACGTATCAATTGTCGCCGCTGTCGTCGTGCCCTGCAGCAAGGTGTTGATCACGGTCGTTCCTGAGGCAATCGTTATGCTCCCGCCGCCGCCCGCGCTATTCATTTCCAGGTTGGCCGCGGCGTTATTGGCAATCGAACCGCCAGTCGCGGGGATAAACGTATAGCCGCTGTAAGCGGTAATGGGACCGTTCGCTCCGCCGGTTGAATTGACGGCCCAATTGGCGCCGCCGACTGTTGCGTAGCCACCGAGAATCCCGTTGATGTTCGGTGTGGTGGTTTCAGCAATGGACGGCGCTCCGAAATCCACCGTGCCACCGGGCAGGCGGCTCATTGTATTGAGTTGCAGGATGGAACTGCCGCTGCTCTGCGTGATAGCCGAAGCTCCCTGCGCAATTGACACTCCACCGACTGGCTGCACGAATGACCCGCCGTTTAAATTCAATGTGCCGCCGCCCAGGGTCAGGAGTCCGTTTGTGGTGATCTTACTGTTGTTTTGCGTAGTGTAATCCAGCCTCAACGTTCCCGCGTCCACGGAAATCAAATTGGTGAATGTATTTGCCCCCGAAAACGTCCATGTGCCGCTGCCCGCCTTGATGATTCCCAGGTTGTTGCCTCCCGGCGTGGTGTTGTTGGCGATATTGCCGCTCACGGTACCGCTGCCCGCGCCGCGCAATACGTAATTGCGCGGGCTGCCCGCCGCGCTGGCGAGGGCTATATTGTTTGTACCCGTCGCACCGGAAAGAGTCAGGCTATTGGCGCCTTCCGATGCGATGCCAAAGTCAGCGCCACCGGTGCCGCGTGTGAATACCCCAGTCATGATGTTCCCGGAACCGTAAGCGACCACCCCCGCCGACGGATTATTTCGGCCTGTCGCAGATATGGGATTGGTCACTGTAACCCCTCCGCTTAATTCAATTCGCGGGCTGGATTGATTACCCTGGCTGTTGTAGCTGACCGAGCCGACACCCAGGGCGTTGTTTGACAACGGACGGACTGCGCAGCTTGAGTTAGGCGCCGAAACGCCATTTTCATTATTTGCATTTTCTCCCAGCGTAAGATTCGTAAACGTATTGTTGCCCGAAAGCATCAAGACGCCGCTCGGGGCATTTGCCGCCCCGTGGCTCAACGTAATACCTGAGCCGACGATACTGGCCGAGATCGTGCCATCCACGTTGGCGAGGAAAGAGCGGTTCGTTATGCCCAAAGTGTTGCCGCCGCCGGCGATGGTGTAATTGCCCACAGCCGCGGCGTTGAAGGTGACGTTGGTGCAAACGATTGACGTGGCCAACGTTACCGTTCCGGCTACCCCATTGCCCGCGCCAAAGATCGCGCCATCGAAGACTGTTGGCGCATTGAGGTCGAAGGTTATGTCCGCTGTCCCTGTCCACCAATCGGCTGAGAGTGTGTCCCACGTCCCGGCGCCATCCTGCGGATGGGTTCCTCCGGTGTTGGGGTCCCACGTTAAAGCAGTGGCGTGAGCGATACAGGGAATTAAGAGAACGGCTATGATTTTTAGGGCAGTCTTCATATGGTTACTAAAGGACTGTTCATCGAGTGAATTGAGGGACGTTTTATCATACCGATGGAAATTCTGTCCATTACCCGAAAGAGTAAAAATGGAGAGGTTGCGCGTGACCGTGGCTTGCCGCATATTAGCGACACACCTGAAAAATGTTCCTGCCTTCGGAAAAGATGCGTATCGCCAACCGGCTCTGTTACCGCTGCCGCTTCCCCGGACTGGTGCGCATCGGTGCCATGAACCGCTACTATCGCGCTTGCGTCGTGGAGTGCGGTGGCAAGCAAAGCGCGACACCGCTTTCGAACGACATTCGACGTACCAAATCAAGCATGCCGATAAAGCCGCAACAGCGTTCCAAAGCGGTGTCACAGCCACCGCACTCCAAGACCTTGCGGCGATTCGGTCCGTTAACTTTCGCCCTATTCCTCGCCGTGACCCTCCACGCCCTTCCAACTCCTGTAAACGTCCTAACCAACGCCGAACAAATCCGCGAACTGCCTCCTTCTCAAACCGCCAACGCCATCCCCGTATCCTTAACCGGTGTCATGATTGACGCCGCGGATCCTTCCCCGCTGGCCATTATATTGGCTGACCAAACTGCAGGAATCTACGTGCGGGCCAATCGGGACACTAACATGTTCACGACATGCCATCGCGGTGACCTTCTGGAAATTCGCGGCGTCACGGACCCGGGCCAATTCGCCCCCATTGTCATCGCCGATTCCGTCAAAAAAGCAGGCACGGCAAAGATTCCCGCGGCACAGCCCGCCACATTTCAACAATTGATCACCGGCGCGCTGGACGGTCAATGGGTCGAAATTAATGGTGTGATCCGCCAATATTTCCCACCCGATCCCGCGACCGGCGTCCAACGCATTATCGTCGCGTCCGATGGCGGGCTCGTGTCCGTCAGGTTTTATCCGAAACCGGGTCAAACTGTTGAAGCCGACGCCGAAGTTCGCGTCCGTGCTGTTTGCCTTTATCAATTCAACCAGCGACGCCAGGCACTGACTCCCGTCCTGCAGATTCCCAAAGGCGATACCGTCCTGGTCACCAAACCCGCGCTCGCGAAGCCATACGATGTGCCGGTGCGTTCCGCGTCCAGCCTGTTAATGTTCTCGCCGCACAATCTCTTCGGCTACGCCCATCGCGTGCATCTGCGCGGCATTGTTACCTGCTGCCAGCCCGGCGCATTCGTCTGGATTCGCGACGATTCCATGGGATTGTGCATACAGACGGCTCAAGAACAACCGTTGTTCCCCGGAGATGAAATTGATATTTTGGGATTCCCCACCCCGGGCTCGTATCCGCCGATGCTTGGCAATTCGATTTTCCGCAAGATTGGTTCCACCAGCCCGTTGCCGCCGTTGATGCTCGCCAAATTTGACGACGCCTTCAGCCATGAAGATGATCTGGTGGCAGTGGACGGTACTCTTAGCCAAATCCAGCCCACGCTGAACGGGCTCACACTAACCCTGGATAAGGACGGGCAATCCTTCAAAGCTCTCCTGAAGACCGGCTTTGACGGACCGGCGGTCGCCCAGTGGCAGACCGGGAGCAAAGTGCGCCTTGTCGGAATTTGCTCGCTGAGTTACGACGAAACGCGGGCCGTACCGGGGCCATGGCAGCCGCAATCATTCCAAATTGTTCTCCGTTCGCCGGCCGATTTAACCGTACTGGCTCCCCCGCCCTGGTGGACGCTCAAACATTTTACGATGTTGCTGGGCATTATCACCGGCGTATTGATTTCTCTCATTGGCCTGATCGTCGCGTTTTCCCGCGCCCGGCTGCGCGAGCAGAAACGGCATCGCGAAATGGCCGAGGCCCAATTCGCCGCCGTTCTCTCCGAGCGCAACAGGATGGCCCGCGAAATTCACGATACCGTCGCCCAGGGACTCGCTGCCACGTCTGTCCAATTACGCCTCGCCAAAAAGTATTTGAACGGTGCATCTGAAACTGTCACCGGACATCTCGATGCGGCCCAACAACTCGTTCGCGACAGCCTCGAGGAATCCCGCAACTCCATTTGGAACATGCGCGCACACGTTTTGGAAAACGAAGACCTTCCCGGCGCACTAAGGGGAATTCTAAAACATCTCGCCGATGGCACGGACATGGCCACGCGCTTCGACGTCATCGGCCGGTCACGCCGCCTGGCGCCCGTGATCGAAAACAATATTTTGCGCATTGGCCAGGAAGCCATTTCCAACGCGACAAAGCACTCAGGAGCCAGGCACATTGATGTGGTGTTGGAATACGAGGACCAGCGCTTTCGGCTGCGCGTTAAGGATGACGGCCACGGTTTCGACCCCGAAAATCCGCCCGCCAGCGACGGCGGTTTCGGTCTCATCGGCATGCGCGAGCGCGCCGTCGAACTCCGCGCGCAGTTGAACATCCGCAGCGCCCCGGACCACGGCGCCGAAATCACTCTGAACGCCCCTCTCTCGAAAGAATAGTGCTCGGTGTCCCGGCTTTAGCCGGCTCCGCAACAGAGCCACGTGCGTAAGCAAGCGGTTTCGGCTCTTGATAAATTTACCCGAACGGGTAAGTGACGAAAATCTGATCCGTCAGTTATATATGAAAAGGCCTTTGAAAAAGTTAAACGAAATCCGAATCATGCTCGTGGACGACCATCCGGCGTTTCGCAAAGGCATGGCTGCGTTGATTAATAGCGAACCCGAGTTGCGAGTCATCGCCGAAGCCGGCGACGGCGGCAAAGCGCTGGAACTGTACCGGCAACACAGACCGGACGTCGTCTTGATGGACCTGCGCCTGCCCGGCATGGGCGGCGTCGAAGCCATCATGGCAATCCGCAAGGATTTTCCGGATGCCCGCGTCATTGTCCTCACGACGTTTGACATGGACGAAGATATCTTTCGAGCCATCCAATCCGGCGCAAAATCCTATCTCCTCAAAGACACGCCGGAAGACGAACTGGCCGCCGCCATTCGCGCCGTCCATACCGGCAAAGAAATATTGCCCGGCAAAGTCGCCGAGCGCCTCGCCGCGCGCCGCCGCCGGGCAGATCTTTCGCTGCGCGAAACCGAAGTGCTCTCGCTTCTGGCTAAAGGCCGCAGCAACAAAGAAATTTCCTCTTCACTGTTCATTACCGAAGACACCGTCAAAGCGCATCTAAAAACTCTGTTCGCCAAACTCAACGTCAAAGACCGCACCGAAGCCGCCATCAACGCCATCCGCCAGGGCATTGTGCATTTGGAGTAAACAATGCGTGCTTCGTCCGGCCACCTGACGTTGAGATTCGCTATGAACCAGTCGAAACGCCGCATGGTCCTGGAGTGCGGTGGCCGTGACACCGCTTTCGGACGCTGTTGCACGTTTGAAAGCGGTGTCGCGCTTCGCTTGCCACCGCACTCCAAGACGCAAGCGACAAACCGAAACTTTGCCGCCCTTCGCCGCTCCCACTTCAGTGTTCGATGTTTTCTGGTTCTCCTCGTTTTACTCGCCACATTCACCATCCAAATCCGCGCCGCTCCTCCTCCCGGCTACTACGAAGTCTGGGGCGACGAATTCAACGGTACTTCCCTCGACACAACCAAATGGGATTACTGGCTTCTCGGCAACCGGCGCGATGCCGTCAACGTCGCCAACGCCGTTTCACTCAACGGCAGCAACCTCGTCATCACTACGTATACGAGCAACAATGTCCATTACACGGCCATGGTAGCCAACGATCTAAAATTCCGTTCGCGTTACGGCTACTGGGAATCCAGCATCGAATGGGGCGACACCAATGGCATGTGGTCCGCCTTCTGGTTCCAGTCCCCCACCATGGGCACTTACCTTTACGACCCGTTTGTTTCCGGCTCGGAAATTGACGTCGTCGAACACCGCGCGACCGACGGCGGCGCAAACGGCGACATCATGAATATCGTGCAGAATAATATTCACTGGAATGGCTACGGTTCCGCTGCCAAAAGCGCTGGTAGCGGCAATATCGGCAGCGGCCTTGGGGGCGGGTTCCATACCTACGGCTTTCTCTGGACGCCGGCGGCGTACACCATTTACATCGACGGCAGCAATCTGCGCTCGTGGAACTATCCCAACAACAGCGTTCCCATCTCCGAAAGCACCGAATGGGTCATCTTCAGCAGTGAAGTCGACGACACTTCCACGACCTGGGCCGGCCAAATTCCGGGGAGCGGTTACGGCGGCCTCGCCACCAGTACAACCAAATTTGCCATCGATTACGTCCGCTATTACGCGCCCACCAACACCATTTTTTGGACCGGCGCCGCAGACGCCCTCTATTTAACGAACTCCGCCAATTACGTTTCCAATATGCCCGCGCTCTCAACCAGCGACCTGACGTTTTCCTATTTGAGCGGAAATAACCTGAACCCAAAGCCCGGCGCTGATTTGACGATTGACGGACTTGTCTTTCTAAACATGAACAACGCCGTCACCATCAGCGGCTCCAACACGCTCACTCTCGGCGCAGGAGGCATTGACATGATCGCGGCAAATCACACCGTAACCATCACCTGCCCCGTCAATATCGCCGCAAATCAAACCTGGCAAGTCGGCATCAACAACCCCGGAAATACATTAGATATAAATGGAAGTATTGCGGGCTCCAGCACGTTGACCAAAGGCAATTGGGGCACGCTCGTTCTAAACGGCACCAACAGTTTTTCGGGCACACTCAACGTAGACATGGCGAATACCGGCAACGGCAGCTCAGGCATCAGCGATGGAATCGTCCGAATCACCCGGAGCGAAAATGTTCAGAACGTTCCAACCATCGCCATTCGCAACAACAACAGCGCCTGGTCCACACTCCAACTGACCAATCTGCTCAACAATGTCGTTGTCCCGGCAAATATCACTCTGGCCGGACGAAATACTAACGTCGTCGCCATCGAAAACATGTCCGGCAGCAATACGCTCTCGGGAAACGTGAGCATCACAAGCGGCGGCGGCTTATATCTTCTCCAATCCGATGCCGGAGCTTTGAATTTGAGCGGAACGATCAGCGCCGGCAGCACCGCAACCGGCACACGCACACTCACCTTTCAAGGTGCTGGAGATTTTCTCATCTCAGGATCAATTGAAAACGGCAGCACAACCACAATCAACGTTTCAAAAACCAACTCCCGAACCCTGATCTTCTCCGGAGCGAATTCCTTCAGCGGCACAGTAACAAATTGGACAGGCCCGATGATTGTCAACGGTTCCCTCGGCTGCCCATTGACAGTCGCCGGAGGTTCGCTCGCAGGCCATGGAACGATCGGCGGCGCAGCCTCAATCGAATCCGGCGCAACACTCGCTCCGGCAAATTTAGGCGTATCGCCTCTGACCTTCGGAAACTCCCTTAATCTAAGCAGCGGCAGCACGAGCTTGTTCCAAATCAACAAATCCCAACAAACAAACGATTCCGTCAGCGTCATTAGCACGCTGACTCTTGGCGGCACTCTCATCGTCACCAACCTGTCCGGCAACCTCGCCACAGGTGACAGTTTCAAACTCTTCACCGCCGGAACCATTTCCGGAAACTTTTCCGCCTTCACGCTTCCGCCTCTGGGCACCGGCCTCGCCTGGAATACCAACACCCTAATAACCAACGGCGTCTTATCCGTCATCTCAGCCGTCGCCCCCCTGTTCAATTCCATAAATCAGCACGCAAATGGCAGCTTCGTTTTCAACGCCACCGGTGCGGCCTATTCCATCTACGACCTCGACGCCGCCTCCAACCTCGCTCCGCCCATCGCCTGGCTGACAATCACCAGCACCACCGCCGACCCCTCCGGCAATTTTCAACTCTCGGACTTCCAAGCCACGAATTTTCCCACCCGGTTCTATCGAATAACGGCGCAGCAATAAGCTGGACCTAAATTCGCTTCTTCATATCGTCTCAATTTTCTTGGAACGGAAGGTCATTTCCATAATCCTTTTTTAATGGCAAATGGGTATCAATCAGACGTTTTCCTGAGGCGCAATAAGGTAGACAAGCTGCGTGTGTGCAAGCTCGCGGAGCGATTGAAAGAAGCAGGGTTAACGGGGCGGTTCGAAACGGCGCGGGCAATTCTTTCCTCGCTTCTGACGATAGCAGCCTCATCACCGGCATCGACCTGGCTGCAGACGGTGGCATGACACAGGTATAAGCCTCGGGCGCAAAAGGCGCCCCCCGGCAAAGGACGCATCGACCTAACATCCTCCAAAGTTCTATTGCGCCAAACGAAAGAACAATTTTCCCGCGGGCGCAGGAATGGTGGCGCTCTGGTTGGTGCCGTCGCTTATGAAAATGGGATACCCAGAGGAAGCCCAATTGGTCGTATTTAAATTTGAATTTGTCTCGATGGCAAAACCTGTTGAAAATGATGACCAGGAAAGGAGAAGGTTGGGAGGATACAATGTGATAGCCAATTGTGGCGGATTGATCGGCGCCGGGATATCGAACATACCGGCCATTGCGGCGCTATCGCCCCAGGAATACTTTGCGCCCGAGGGCGTCGTCGTCCAGCCACACCACTCCACGTTATCCGAACCTCGATTGTTCCAGGCGGATTGCAGGTTGGCTTGCGCAAACGGCAACGCGTCAGGGTTGGTCAGCACCCCGGCTCTAAGCGCCGTTCCAAACCCGCGAATTCCGATGCCGTCGTAGCCACAGTTATTGTTGCCGTTATTACCTCCTGCTCCGTAATCCGGGAGGACGTTGTAGCCGCCGAAGGTTCCGGCGTAGGGAACCCCGTCCCCGTTGGTATCGGCATCCACATTGTAAATCATCCAATTCGCAACGGTTCGAGCCATATTGGTGTCGTTTTCGAAGCATGCCGCCCGAATCGCGATTCCGTAGTTGTACATGCAATCCCTGTTTTGTATGGAACCGCCAAACTCCTTGTTGTTATAGTTATAGATCATGCTGCACACGTTGCTCGACCCGTTTCGCGCCGGAAGGTGGTTGTAAACGTAAAAGTTCGCCTTCGCCCAGGCATAGATGGCATCCGCCTCCGACTTATAAATGCTGTTTCCGGTAATGTCATACAGAAGATAGCCGGCGATCACGAAGGTAAAATTGACGTTTGCGTACATGCGCTCCGTATTCGTTATTTGTGTCAGGCCCCAGCTGCCATCAGTGACTCCATTCACCTGCCCATATTTCCATACATAGTTGAAGTTGTTTGTCGCCACGCTGAGCCAGGTGCTGTTCCCGGTAATCTGGTAGGCCCTCGCAAAGGCGATTTCAGCCCAATTCTTATCATCGTCGTAATGATCCGCATACCAAAGTTTCCCATTGTGGGCGACAAATCCGGCGCAGATTTCATCGATCTTGCCCGCAATGTCGCTTGCGTTACCGAAAGGATCGTTTTCCCTGGTTGCCCAATCATAACCGTCCTCGGCTATTTCGATCTCTTCGGCCTCCTCCCAAAAACCGGTAATGGCAGCACTGCCCGCCTGAGGATTAAAAACGTAATAGCCCGCTCCGTCCTTGTTATAGAAATTGCTGACGTACCCATTCCACATCGCATTGACGTCCGAGTCGTTCCAGGCAAGGGATTGGGCGCTGGCAGTGATAGACAACGGGAGACACGCAAGAACAGCGGCCACCAGAACTACGGGGATCAACGAACCGACCCGGCGACGGCCGCACGGTGCCAAAAAGTCATACTTGAACGTCACGCACCGGACTTTAAGCAATTTTTTCAGAATATTAGAGGAAAATGCGTTGTGAATCCAACCGCGGAACCATCTCGCCCCTATCCTGAGTAAACTATAATACTTGAATTGTTTATGGATGTGGTTATGTTGGTAAAAAGGAGATCATCGCATGGTTCCTGTTGTAATAAACTGCGGAGCTTCTGACTGGCAAAATTCGTTGAAAAATTCGCTCGGCCGGAAGCTGGAAGTAGACTTAACCAATGCCCATTGGGAATTCGATGGCGTATATTTAGAAGAACTCGCCAAAGAAAATACGATGTCGGTTATCAAAAACGAAATATCAAATGCGGTCTTTTTCCGAAAGAAAAAACCTTGATTTTTGACGACACCTCGACTGAAGCAGCCCGTCGCGCCATACCTTCGGTGACACCGGGCCGATTTTCGAGCAATCAACCCCACAATCAGTAAAAACCACCCGCCCCTGATAGGAAGGTGCTGGCTGTGGCAGGTTGTTGCAACCCTGTTGCGGATTTGTTGCGGATTTGTTGCGGCTTAAGTCGTTGATGCTTAGCGTTGTAGCGGATGTTGCGGAGTTTTAGACCTCTCACATCAAATCAATCCAGAGCTCCAGAGCTTCAGCCCTCAGTCCGGAATCCAAAGTCGCGCCTGCTCTCCGTGAGCCTCCCTCTCCCAGAGCGTTTTAAAAAATAATGTGGCCGTTCGGAGCGAGGATTTTTGGCGTTTTGGCGAGGGTTACTTGCCATCTGAGAGTTCCAACAATACACCCGCTCCGGGCGCAAGCCAGGTTTGCTCGCCTTCGTACGCTTCAGCTTGGCCGGTGTACGGCGAAATCATTTTCACGCTTTTGGGTGCATGCCGAAATCGCGGAACACAGAACGCAGACGTGTGGAGGTTCTCGTTGACGATCATGACGTAGCGGGTCCCATTCGCATGAGTAAAATCGCCGACGCCAAAATCGCCGTCCATGCCAGCAACGAGGCTATTCGTGTCAGGCCCCTGGCATTCTTTCGGAATCTGGCCGAAATGATACACTGCATCTGAAGTCAAATTGAGGAGTGTGGGAGCCAGATTTTGAATTTGCAGGTTGACGTTCTGGATATTGTCCCAGGTCGGTGTCGTATGACCAAATTGATCAACCGCTGCGCCGCGATAATTTCCGACCGGGTAAGCAAAATACGAATAATAAACAATTCCGCGCGCACCGCTGGCCAGGCTGCTGTATACCTCAAATCTCAAATCAGCCGCGCTGGGTTTCCGATAATGAAAATGGGCCACCGCGAGAATGATGTTCCAAAATGGCACGTTATACTTTTTGGCAGCCGCTCGCATCTGCGCGAGATTCTCCCAATAACTGTCGCGTAGCGTGCCGTCATCCATCAGGGCGTAATGGTCATAGCTCAATTGCGCGGGATGAACCGTGCTCGCGAAATCATCAACATACTTTTCATATGTGGCCGCGCCCAACTGATCGGGTCCGGCGTAATTGGGAAAAAGATTAACGTAAGCGGGCGTTCGCGGAGCCGCCTCATGCACCAGGCCGTCCATGATGGCAAGCCCGGGAAATGACCCGGCATTCGGTTCATCGCACAGAAAATATCCGTACAAAGCAGTTTTTTTGCTCACGGCTTCGATGGCAGGAAGCGCCTTCTTGCGCGCCGTTGCGGCGTCAAGTTTTGCCCAGTCGTAGTGGTAGATGTTGGGATCATACACGACGCCCTTGATTCCAACTTTTTGGCATGTCTCCAGGGCTTCAGGAGGGACGAAACCAGCGATCGTGAATCCGCAATCTTTAATTTTGCCGATAATTACGGGATCATCCGGAACCTCGTTCCAGGGCATGATCGGGAAGATTACATCCGATAGGGCTGCGTGAATAGGAAAAGCGGCAAATGAAATGAACCCAATGCCAGCCAATACGATTCTGCCGATTATTTTCATGGACCACAATCAACCATAACCGCTGCAATTTCAAATTCTTGCCATGGCATGACTTGTGACTGAGGACTCAGGACTGTAGACTTTGGACTCCGCACCGGTCGCGCGGTGCAAACCGCCAAATCGCCAAACCGGTTGACCCCACGTCAAAGTTGGGCAAAACTAAACCGAAGTATATGAGGTTTAAACGCGGCATCCGGTGGTTTACGTTTTTCCCCGCACTGATCGCTTTTTTTTGCGGGTGCGCCACAACCCCTCCTCAAGAGCTGTTTAACATGTCCGGCCCCGAATGGCATGTTCAACAGGGCCAGGCCCTTTGGACCCCGCGTACGGGTGCCCCGCAATTCGGTGGCGACATCATTCTGGCATCCGCCGATGGCAATGCGTTCGTGCAATTCAACAAGACCCCGTTGACCATTGTCACCGCGCAAGTGACCCCAAAACGCTGGCTCCTTCGTTTTCCGCAAAATCACCAGGCCTGGTCAGGACGCCGGCCCGCGCCAGCGCGGACCATCTGGCTTTACCTCGCCGACGCTCTCGCCGGAAAACCTCTTCCCAAACCATTGCATTTTACGCAAAAACCGGACGGCAACTGGCGTCTGGAAAACACTAAAACGGGCGAGATTTTGGAGGGCTTCGTTTCATCGTGAGGGCCTTCCTCAAACGTTGGTGGTGGGTATTTCTTCTCGTCGCGGTCGGCCTTGGATTCTGGCGGCTGCGATTTGATGCGGACGTACTCGATTTGCTTCCTTCCCAGGAACCATCCGTCCAGGGACTTAAACTCTATGAACGCCATTTCACCAAGGCGGGCGAACTCATCATCACACTCCGCGCGCAGAATGCGGACCAGGCCCTGAAACTCTCCGGAAAACTGGCCGCCACGCTGCGGGAACACACCAATCTTGTTCGCGAAGTCACCTGGCAACCACCATGGATGGAACATCCCGAGCAATTAGGCGAATTGCTCGGCTGGCTCTGGTTTAACCAGCCGCCGGATACCTTTGCGCAACTAAAGGACCGCCTCGCACCTGGTAACCTGACGAACGTTTTGGAGCAGACCAAGGAAGCCCTCGCCACCTCGATGTCCCCGATGGATTTGGGCCGCCTTCAATATGATCCGTACAATCTGATGTCGTTGCCGGCGATATCCAGCGTCGCCAATTTTTCCAACGGCCAAAACCAGCAAATGTTCGCCTCAGCAAACGGAAATTTCCGAGTGTTGTACGTCGAATCTGCCATCGATGTGTCCGGGTATCGCGACTGCCAGAAATGGTTAAACGAGATTTATGCCATTGTGGATCATGAAAAGTCTGTCGCGCATGATAGCTGGAAAGACGTCGCTCTTCGTTACACCGGCCGCCCGGTGTTCGTCGTGGAAATCGCCACCAGCATGCAAAACGACATGAGCCATTCCGTCGGCGCCACATCTACCATCATCGCCATTTTGTTTTACCTCATGCACCGGCGCTGGCGTCCCATGTTGTGGCTGCTGGCGCTCTTGATGCTCATTTTAATCGCGACCCTCGCGCTCGGCGGACTGTTCCTGGGTTCGATCAACCTCGTCAGTATGGGCTTCGCCGCCGTCCTGCTCGGACTCGCTGTGGATTATGCGGTAGTCCACTATCAGGAAGCACTGGCGCATCCCCAAATGACGGTCCAGGAAATCCGGCGCGCCATTGCCCCGAGCATTTTATGGGCGGCGATCACGACCATGAGCGCTTTCCTGGTCCTGAATCTGGGTGGATTGCCCGGGCTGGGCCAGCTCGGCACGCTCGTCGCCATCGGCATCGGCCTCTCAGCCTGGGTCATGGTGATGATTTATCTGCCGCCGCTGTTCCGCGATCGGCGCGCACCCCGGCCCAACCAGCCAAAATTTCATTTATGGCATTACTTTGTAGCGCCGCATGAACCGCCGGTGACTGGAACCACGACGGTTTTTTCCAGTGGCCCTGCCCTGCTCCTCACGAGCCTGGTTTTGCTGGCCGCGATTGTCATTTTGTGCTTTCGCATTCCCGGCCTTGATCGGACGGCCGATGCATTGCACCCGCAAAACAGTCCGGCGCAGGCCGCTCTCGATAAAATGACAGTCGAACTCGGCCTGCCACCGCAACCGTATTGGCTAATTGTATCGGGCCAGGATGAAACAGAGGTCTATAAACGCCTCATCAAGGCGGAGGCGTTATTGGATGAAGCACGTTCGAATGGGTTAGTTGGACAATTTTTGCTGCCAGTCACCTTTTGGCCACGACCGGATTTTCAACAGGCCAACCGCCAAACTGCCGCTGCCCTGGGACAAGAAGGTTCACTCCTCAGAGATACCGCTTTGCAATCCGGCTTTAACACCAATGCGACAATGCTGGACGGAGAAGTGACCCACGAATGGCAGCGCGACGGCGCGAGTTCAGGGACCGTTTGGCCGACGAACAGCCTCAGCCAATGGCTGCTCAGCCGATTTATTACGCGGACCGACGAAGGAATTCTCGTTGTAGGACTAGTTTATCCGCCGCCAAAACCGGCAAAAATGTCGATGGTCGCGGACTTGTCGCATCGCTTGTCACAGGAAGGCGCGCTGCTCTCGAGTTGGGATTTGCTGGGAAGTACCACTCTCAAGCGCGTCCAATCAAAAATGTGGCGCCTCGTAACGCCCATGGTCATCCTCGTGCTGGCTTCCCTGTGGTTCGCTTTCGGTCGCCCGACGGAAATCATTCTTGGCGCAGCAGTCTTGTGCATGAGCGGATTGATTTTGCTCGCCACAATGTCGCTGACCGGCTGGACGTGGAACCTCATGAACATGATGGCGGCTCCGCTAATACTGGGCACAGGCGTCGACTACACGATTTTCATCCAGCTCGCATTGCGACGCCATGGCGGAGACCTGCGTGCTGTCCGACATTCCGTGGGCCGGGCATTGATGCTTTGCGGCGCGACTGCCGTGACCGGCTTCGCTTCGCTCGGCATGTCCAGTAATCCCGGCATGGCCAGCCTGGGACGAGTCTGCGCCGTTGGCATTTGCGCGAACGTTCTTATTTCGGTTTTTCTGCTGCCCTCATGGTGGCTGCTGCTCAGGCGGTTTCAGCAAAGCAGGAAAAACCATGCCTGATCCGGCCGATAAAAATAAACGCCCTATGCCGGCGTTTTATAGCGGTGGTTTTTGGCGCCTCGGCCTCATGGCCGCGCGAATCTTTCCAGCGGGTCTCTTAAAATCAATTGCGCGCGCGGGCGCCGGCCTTTATTTGCAATTCCAGCCTGCTCGCGCCGACGTCGTTCTCCAAAATTTTCTGCCCGTTTTCAAAGACGATCCTCTGGCGGCGAAGAAAGCCGCGCGGTCCGCGCACCGGAATTTCGCCGCGAAACTCGTTGATTTATGGCGAGTCGAAAGCGGCAAAAACGTCACTCATTGGCTGACCAATAACAGCGAATTGGAAATCATTCACGCCGCCCGACGCCGTGGGCGCGGCGCTCTCTTCATTACCTTGCACCTGGGAAATTGGGAGCACGGCGGTTTGTTGCTCAAGCAATTGGGCATTCCGCTCACAATTCTTTCACTGGCCGAACCCGACGATGGCCTAACCGAATTACGCAACGCGGCCCGCGCCCGCTACGGCGTGGACACGTTGATTATTGGGGAAGATAATTTTGCTTTTGTCGAAGTCATTAAACGCCTCCAGTCGGGCGCGGACCTGGCGTTGTCCCTGGACCGGCCTCCCGAACGCGGCACAGGAGTTCCAGTGCAATTTTTTGGCCGGACATTTTACGCGTCCCTGGCTGCCGCCGAGCTCGCGCGGGCATCCGGGTGTGCGCTTATCGGTGTCACGATCACTCGTCGCCGCGAAGGTTTTGCCGGAAAAGTGCTGCCGGAATTTGCCTATGACCGAAGGTCCCTGGGCAGCCGCGAAGCGCGAACCGAGCTTACCCAACAAATCCTGCGTGCGTTTGAGCCCGAGATAAGCAATAATATAGAGCAATGGTATCAATTTACGCCTATCTGGCCAAAGGAGGCCTAAACATAGCGCAGCCTCCCAAGTCTGCTGCACGATCGCATGGAGTCTCTATTCTTCGCCCTCTATCCTCTGTCCTCTATCTTTGGCTCTGCCTCCTCGTGCTCTTCGCTCTGACGGCCCGCGCCGACAACCATGAAGAGCAATTCAACAAGTGGTTCGCCGCCCAGGCAAACATGCAGACATGGCAGGCGAACTTTGTTGAAACCCGTTCTCTTATGACGCTTTCGCAGCCTCTCAAATCTTCCGGCAAAGTCTGGGTTCAGCCAGGCAGGTTCCGATGGGAACTCGGCCGACCGCCGCAAACCATTGTCGTCCGAAACCCGAACGAACTTCTTATTCTTTATCCGCGGCTGAAACACGCGGAGATTTACGCGTTGGACAAGATTCCGCCCGGTCCCATCAAGGACGCCATGGCATTGCTCGACGTGAGCATTCCTCGCAGTCGTGCGGCGCTTGAAGAACATTTTCAGCTTTTATCAGCGGGCGTCACAAATTCGGTCCTGGAAATGAGGCTTCAGCCCAAAAGCCAGTCTGCCCGGCAATTTATCAGTTCTGTCGTCATGAGTTTTCACACCAATGATTACGTCATCGCCGCTTCCCAAATGAATTTTTCCGACGGCTCGACCCTGCGAAATGATTTCATGGACGTCGTCTTCAACCAGCCCATGGATCCGAAATTGTTTGCAACCAATCTGCCGCCGGATTACACCGTAGCTCAGCCGTTGAACCAATGACCAAACCTGGAACCGCCTCGCCCGAAATCCTGGCGCTGGCCATGAAATCCCTGCCGCACGGCCCGGAATTTCGCTTCGTGGACCGCATGATCAGCCTTATACCCGGCAAGGAAGGCGTCGGCGAATATCGTGTTCGTGGCGACGAATATTATTTGCGGGGCCACATGCCCGGTGAACCGATTTTACCGGGTGTCTTGCTCATGGAAGCCGCGGCGCAGGTGGCCGGCATGGTCGCCCAGGAAGACCCGGCCAATCCACGCTGGCCCAAACTCAAGCTCGCTGCCTTACGCGGAGTTAAAATTTTCGATGCCGTGCGCCCCGGCCAAACCCTCCGCATCGAAGCCGCCATCACCGGCCAGTTGGACTCACTCATTCAGGCGCGCGTTTCCGCCTTCGTTGAAGGCGCAAAAGTGTTGTCGGCAGAACTTTCCCTGAGCGGAGATGGAAGTTCAAAATGACTGCGGCGACCGCAAATCCGGTTCAAGTGTTCCGATTCGAGCGCGATACCTTTGACTATCCTCACGAATTGGTCTGGAAATACAATTTCGATCCGGACACCGGCGCAATGAGCGTTCGTATGGCTGACCCGCCGCCGACGTATTATCATCGTTGTTTCGTCATGGTGCGCGCTACGCGCCAATTTTTTTATCACGCCCGCTTCAACCCCGAATTGCCACCAGTCGATGCCGACACGTATCAGAAGCTTATCGGCCAAGTTGTCCGGCGAAACGTCAGGCAGCGATGTCCGGAAACCGAACGCATTGTCATCCCGGGATTCGAAGGCCTCCGCGCATTTAGCCGCGCGCACGAAGCTCTGCTCAAAGCCCTTTGCGGCGCGCCGTGGGAATCCTACTTTTTACGCAGTCATTGGCGCATGATTTTTCCCGTGCCAAAATGGTACCGCGAGATGATGGTGAAAAAGCTCAAAGCATCCTTGCCCAAACGCGGCCTTACTCTCGTGCATTTGTTCCAATTCCCACGCATCACCATTAATCATGGAATCACTTTATTTGGATTTACTGATTCTGAGGCCGCGGTTGAATTTGACGCCTACGATCCCAACATTCCCGAGCATCCGGTAAAACTGATTTACGATAAACAGCGCCGTCATTTCACCTTCGCGCCCAATCGTTATTGGGGCGGCGGCGAATTAAAAGTGATGGAAATCTACGCGGATTGGCCGTACTGATCACCGCTTCAACTTCAGCCCCCTCGGCCGCCAAAAAGCGATGCCGAAAAAGAGTGTCCCGCACGTATTGATCCCCAGGATATAACCGATGTTGTATCCCCGCCCGGAATTATTCGGCGCATAAATCGGCAGGTCATGACCCGAGAGCAAACCCGGCAATGCCGCCGGCATGAGCGCGCCCTCCAGCAGGCCGGTATAAAAGCCGGTGGTTCGATCCGCTTTGTAAAACCTCGGCGCGGCCCACCCCTGAAGGGCCGCCAGCGCAATTGTCAGCGCCGTCATCGCCACAAATTTGATGATAATAAACTTTATCAGTGAAAAATGACGTTGCACAGGAACCTGATCTTCAACCACTGCTGCCTGTTTCGAAACTGAATCTGTCATCCCCTACAGGGTCTTCAGAAAACTTTGCATTTTCAATGATATTATTTCCGCATTGCTTTGAAATCATTCTCCTCCCCATCGTCATCGTCATCCTCAGATTTTCGGCTCAACCCATCCGGCGTTGGGCGTTCGATGTTCAGCGTTCGGCGTTCGACGCTCAAACACTTTTGACTTGAAGGCAATCCCATTCCAAGTCATTATTATTCAAATAATCGGCCGTGACCGACTGGACTGGAAGCGAATTTAGCCTTAGTTTGATAACAAATATGACAACTACAGCGGAAATCGCTGAATTTAATGGCAAGCTTGCTGAACTCGTCAAAGAAGTCCAGGCCGGCAACGAAGTACTATTGACTCAAGGCCGCAAGCCAGTCGCAAAAATCATTTCCGCGTCTCAAATGGAAATGACTCCCGGCAGCAAACTTCAAATCCGTTCGCTCAAGGGGCATAAGGTATTGATTCCCGGCGTGGCTTCAGCCGAAGTTGCAGACGAACTCTTTGGACGGCGATGACAGGCTTGGACTGCAACATTCTTGTCCAGCTTGCCCTCCACGATCACCCGTCAAATATATCCACTATTGCGGCTGTACAGGCGTTGTCTGAGCGGGGAGAACGGTTGGTTTTTCCATCGCTAGTTGTTGATGAATTTCTTCACGTCACCACAGATGAACGACGATTCAACCCGCCGTTGACCATGACCGAAGGGCTCGACTGGGTCGAAGGTCTGCTTTCCAATTCGACCGTGGGTCTTCTGGAACCGACTCCGGCAAGTGTACAGCAGGCTTTGCGCTGGATGCGCCAATTCAATTTGGGCCGCAAGCGTATTCTCGACACCCAACTGGCTGCGATATTTCATACTTCAAATGTCACTCGCATCCTCACGTCTAATCCGGCCGATTTCGCAGTTTTTGGGGTCTTTGATATTATCACTCCATGACTTCTCTTTCTCCTCGCTTTTTGGCTTGAAGGCAATCCATTCCAAGTCATACTGATTCGATAGTTTTACAGTATTAGATCACGATGACTCTGGAAAAAGACCCCAAGAAAATTGCCGCCAAACTGTGTGAGTTCGCTCGGACCAATTTTGTAGCCGAAGGGCAGGAATTTGACGAAAACAGCCCTTTATCCGAAGCCGGCATCGATTCCTTTGCCCTGGTGGAACTCCTTTTATTCTGCGAACGCGACATCGGCGTCCGTGTCCCTGACTCCCATCTTACCGGTGCCAATCTCACGTCTATGTCCACTTTGGCCACGTGCATCGCCGAACTGGCCCGCAACGGCCACAAACCGTCCTAAACTTCCGAGGCGCGAATCATGCACACAGTCCATGAACCGCGCAAAAGCCGAGCCGCAGACATCCAAACCTGCGAGTCGTCAAACGTCGTGCGACTAGCCGATTTGGAAACCGGCGGTACGCCCGCAAGCTTATGACCGACCTTCCCAACCGGATTCGCCTGGCGCCTGGCGATTATTTCATGCACGCCCAGGACCTGGCGATGCGCCGTTCCGGTTTGCAGGGCAATATCTGCTGCGCCGTCATCCACCTGGACAAAGACTTCGACGTTGACCGCCTTCGCCGCCGCCTGGAGGAATCGCCCCTCATGAACTGGCTCGCGCGCGCGCGCCTTGTCCGTTCCGTCCCTCCGTTGCCGCCATCGTGGCGATTGTCCGAACCCGGCCAGATTTTTTTTGTGCACGACGAGAAAGCCGCTCCAATGCCCAATGCATGGACGCCGCCCAAAGTCGTGACCGAACGCCAATTACACGCCGAACAAAATCCCGGCGTCGCCTTCGACGTCTTGCGCCATGCCGAAGGCACAAGCCATTTGTTTTTTTCGTGGAACCACACGCACCTTGACGCCAGCGGGGTGGATTTCATCCTGCACCACCTGAACTCAAACAGCGACACGAACGGTTCAGGTTCCGTCAAAGATTTCATCAACCCAAAACAACTCCAAGGGTTGCCAATATCGAAATGGTGGTCGAACGCGGGGTTTGCCCACACTTCGATGAAGTGGTTGAATGATTCCGGCAAAGATCCGCTCTTCTCCCCCGCCCCATCCGGCCCGCGCTCAAACGCGTGCAACAATCATCGCCGCCGCATTCATTTTTCTGAAGACGAGACCGCGCGCATCGCCGGGCGTACGGCGAAAATTGCGCCCGGTTTTCGCCGCAGCCATTTTTACCTGGCCGCTTCAGTCCAGGCCTTGCATAACGTAGCGCTCACTCGCAGCTCCGCTGGAGGCGCCTATCTCATTCCCGTCCCGCACGACACGCGCCGGCATGGCGCGAAAGGGCCCATCTTTTCAAACCACCTTTCCATCCTGTTTTATCGCATCGAAGCACCGCAGGCTGAAAATGTCCGCGACATCGTTACCGAATTGGGCAAGCAAATGACCAATCAAATTCGGGATAAATTTCCCGAAGCGTGCATGGCCGCGTTGAACATGTTCAAAGTGTTGCCCCCGGGATTCTACGTCAAACATCTCGGCAAACCCACAAAAGGCAAAATGGCTTCCTTAAGTTTTTCCGATTCCGGCGAAGCCTGCCCCGGCATGGCCGATTTTTGTGGTGGACGGATTTTGGATGTGGCTCATCTGATTCCCTGCTGGAGTTCTCCCGGCGTCACCATGCTCTTTTTGCAATTCGGCAAACGGCTAAGCATCCTCCTCTCGTGGGTGGACGATTGCATCAGTATGGCTGAAGCCGACAGCCTCGAACGCGACCTCCGCCGCGTACTGCTCGAATGCCCGCTTTAAGAATGCACTGGCACTGTGATCTGGCGCTGGTAGGGACGGCCCGTTGGGCCGTCACCGCCCGTATCGCGGGCGGAACATTCGCAGACGGACGTCCGACCACACTCGTTGCGCCGCTAAACGCGGCGCGGACAGCGCAGCGCGCCGTCCCTACCTCACCGTGAACTCTCTTTCCTGTGATGTTCTGGTTATCGGCGGTGGCGCTGCCGGAATCGGTGCGGCTGTTGCCGCTGGACGGGCCGGAGCCCGCACGGTCCTGCTTGAACGTTACGGTTTTCTTGGCGGCCTCGCATCCGCTGCCTGGGTCGGCACTATCTGCGGCCTTTACTTGCGCGATGCGGCCGGCACGGAAGCCGCGCCCGTGAGCAGTGGATTTCCGCAGGAATTCGCTTCGCGCCTGCAAAAAGATTCCGGCGCAAAACCATTGCGCGCCGATGCCGGCCTTTGGGTACTGACCTATCATCCACCTGACTTCGTCCGCGTCGCCGACGCCATTGTTCGCGAGTCCAAAAACGTGACTGTGCTTTTGCACGCCATCGTAGCCGAAGCATCGGTCCAAAATGGAAATCGCCGGCTTGATACGGTTCGCGCCCTTGCCTGGAATGAACCGTTGGCGATTTCTCCGGCGACCGTCGTGGATTGCACCGGCGAAGCTACCGCCGCCGCGCTTGCGGGAGCAAAGGCCGAGGATGGCGCGACTGACCAGGCCCCTGCCCTTGTTTTCGTCCTGGAAAACCTTGACCCGGCCCTTGCCGAACGTGGTTTACTTGAAGTCCGTCGCGAACTGCATCGCGCCGTCGAAACTGGAATCTTGCCTCCGATTTGCGAACGCTTGTCGCTCGTCCCCGGCGCCGCTGCCAATGGCCGCATGGCCCTTAAACTCAGCTTGTTCCCGGCAGAGCCCCAGACACCGCTGTGGCGGCAGATCACGGATTGGGAACGCGAATCGCGAGCAGCGCTGGAGCCGCTCCGAAAGTTTCTTTCTGAAAACGTACCGGCCTGCCGAAATGCCCGACTGCATTCTGTCGCCCCGCAACTCGGTGTTCGCTCCGGTCGGCGGATTTTAGGACGCGCCCGTCTCACCGACAAAGACGTTCTCGAAGCAAAAAAATCACCATTAGGCATCGCCCGCGGTTCCTGGCCGATGGAGCGCTGGACTCGCAGTCCACGGCCGGAGATGAAGTATTTCGCCGAACGCGGTTACTATGACATTCCCATGGACTGCCTGCGCGCCATCGAATTGGATAACGTCTTCGTCGCCGGACGCTGCCTCTCCGCCGAAACCGGCGCCATGACCTCCGCTCGCGTCATCGGCACCGCTCTGGCTACCGGCTGGGCCGCGGGCACCGCAGCGGCGTACCAGGTGGCCGGGAAATCATTAGATGAGGCGATCGCGGCGGTCCGAAAGTCCGCAGGAGACGATGTGAGGTGATACGTGTTTTCCCTTTTCCTTTTATCTTTTTCTTTTTTAATTCTTTTCGTGAAACATCTCATCGCCGCCGCGTTCTCATTCGCTATCGCCGCCCTCTCCGCCCTGGCCCAATCGGTTGTCTCGCCGGAAGTACATCCCGATAGCTCGATCACATTTCAATTGCTTGCCCCCAAAGCGCAGGCGGTTCAGCTGCACTGCGAATCGTTGTCCGACATTAACATGACCAAGGGCGCCACTGGCATTTGGACATACACCACGAAGCCGTTGGAACCGGATATTTATACCTACACGTTCGACGTGGACGGCGTACGGATGATTGATCCTGCCAACGCTTTCATAAAATATAATTTACTCAACACGGTCAGCCAGGTGGAAGTGCCCGGGCCCCTTTCTTTGCATCAGCCATGGGAAATTACGGACGTCCCACACGGCGAACTGCACCGGCATTTTTTCAGGTCCGCCGTGTGCAATGACGACCGCGATTTCATTGTTTATACGCCACCGGGCTACCAACCACGCGCGTTCAAACGTTATCCCGTTCTCTATTTGCTCCACGGCTTTAGCGATGACACCACGGCGTGGACGCAAGCGGGTCGCGCGAATGTCATTCTCGATAACCTCATCGCCCATGGCCAGGCCAAGCCGATGATCGTCGTCATGCCGCTGGGCTATGGCGACATGGCCGTGGTCAAAGCCCCAAAGGGTCCGGCAGGTGACGCGCTCCACAAACACAGCCAGGAAAAATTCACTGAATCGCTTCTGACGGAGGTGATGCCGCAAGTGGAAAAGCAATACCGAGTTTCCGCCAACCGTCGCGCGCGAGCCATCGCCGGACTATCCATGGGCGGCAAGGAGGCGTTGACGACCGGATTGAACCATTTGGATAAGTTCGCCTGGGTTGGTGGGTTCAGTTCGGCCTGGATCACAAATTCTTCCGAGTCTTTCCCGACGCTGGATTCCGGCGCGAACAAAAAATTGCGCCTGCTCTGGATTGGCTGCGGCAACAAAGACGGACTGCTTAAACCAAACCAGAAGCTATGCGACTGGTTGCGGGGCAAAGACATTAAATTCACATGGGTTGAACTGCCCGGGCAGCACAGCTATCGCGTCTGGCGGCCAGACCTGGTGTTATTTGCATCGTTGCTTTTTCGAGATTAGTAGATTTCGCGCGAAGAAGGCGAAGGCAATCATCGCTTAGCATTAAGCGTGAGCTTGATCATTTTAAAGGTGACCGAACCTAACCGATGCCGACGAAAAAGTCAGAGCGCGCCTACCCACCTTCGCTCAGAAGCTACGGCGGGCAGGCGCGACGCTGATACATCACAGATGACTTTTCATCCTGTCCGTCCCATCTAGAAATTTTGTTCCATTGTTGTTCAAATCCAGGAGTTTCCCTATCTTGAAATCGAAACACAATCTGTGACCATGAAATCTCGAACGGCATTTGGCATTCCTCTATCCCTTGCAATCCTTTCTTTGTCCCTCTTGAAGGCGGCTGCTGCGTCCGATCCAATTGCCACCATCCAAATCACGGCGGGCACACTATCCATTGATCTCGATCCAACCGGAAATATCATCGCCGCCAACGTGAACGGACGCGATTGGCCGCTCACGGGTGCGACGGAGTTGGAGGGTTGTCAGATACTCGGAGAAATAAATGGGAAAAAGTACGGCAAGGGATTCAAATTTACGCGCACGGTCACGGACGGCAACGGTCGCACGGCGGTCGTGATAGATCAGTTCACCCCGACCAAAGACAGCGTGCGCTGGGAAGTTGAAATCCGCTCCGATAATGCCCCCTGGAGCACAGCCATCGATACGTCGCTGAAGTATGCGGCCACGGCGCAGACACGATTTTGGACTGCGTGGTCTGACCCGGGACATAGCACCAATGGCTGGCATGACCCCTTGGTAATGGAACCATTCACCAACTCGCACTGGACTTATTCCTTTCCGAGCGGTTACACACCGGCCTTGCAGGCCACCTACATTTGCATGCCACTCGTGACATTCGCGGAGCCAAACCAGGATTCCGGAATGAGCCTGGTGCTGTCGCCCGAGGATTTAAACCTGGATACGCGCTTGTCCACCACGGCGGACGGCACGATGAAATTTAGCCGGTTGAAATTGCGGCTGGGCGGCGGCAGAACGGTCCGGCTGGCGATGGATTTGACGGCGCATGAGGCCGACTGGCGCGGCGGACTGCGCTGGATGGTGGCACGCTATCCGCAGTACTTTAATCCGCCAAATCCACACGCGGACGAGATGGCCGGCTGCGGCGCCTATTCCGGTGACGAAGATCCGATTGACGTGGCGAAGTTCAAAAAGATGGCCTTCCGCATCAATTGGAAATTGTCGGATGATTTTCCGTACATGGGCATGTTCATTCCGCCGGTGAAAAACGCCGATGAACGCTGGGAGCGTTCCTGCGCTGAGAGAGCCCCCGCGGATAAACCGAAGACGATCAGCTGCCGTCAGATGAACGACTACGCGCGTTACATGCGCACGAATGGATTTTATGTGCTCAATTATTTCAACGTGACCGAATTCGGAAAGAATATGGCCGGACCGCCGACCAGGAAACCCGGCGACCCTGAACTGTGGAAAGATCCGCGAGCGTATCTGCCCATTAAATTCCCCAAGGCCATCTATCTCCCAGGCGCGGCGACGTGTTACAAGGCCAGCGTGGTGGACGTCGGTGACCCGGCGTATCAGAAACACATCCTGGAGCAGGCTGCCCGTCATAACCGGCTGATACCCGATTCCGCGGGCATTTGCATTGACCGGCTGGACTGGCTGACGCGCTTCAACCCCAGGGCGGACGACGGCGTCAGTTGGGTGAACGGAAAGCCGGCGCGCGCGCTTTTCATATCGTGGCAAAACCTCCTGAAAAAACTCGGACCGCTCATGCACCGCGACGACAAAGTCATTTTCGTCAACCCAATCAATGAGCGGATTGATTCCATGCAATACGTGGATGGCGTTTATAACGAAATGGGCGTCTACGACGCCTCGATCAATGGAAGCGCTCTCATGTGCCTGCGCAAACCGGTGCTGGAATGGACTGTCGGCCGCAATTTGCATGAGCCGGACGCCGACGCATTCATGCAGCGCCATCTGTTGCTTGGCGCTTATCCGACCGCGCCGTACCCGTGGAATAATCATTGTCTCAAGCCCGAGGAACACGACGACCAGGTGTTCTTCGATTACGGCCCCCTGCTCGACGCCATGCGTGGCAAGAAATGGGTGTTGACGCCGCATTGCGTGGAGACCAGTACGCCCGGCGTGAAGGTGAATTTATTTCAAGTGCCTGGTGGTTACGCTCTGCCGGTAACGTTTGGCGGAGCGAACCAATCAGCCGTCGTCCAGGTTCGCGGTTTGCCGCATCCTCAAAATGTTCAATGCGAAGCGTTGCAACCGGGCAAGGATACCGCGGTGCCCGTGGAATTTCATATTAAGGACGACGTGCTCGAAATGAACGTGCCGCTCGTGCGCGGGTGCGCGATGGTGCGACTGCAAGCGTCGGATGTTGAAGCGTTAAAGCGTTGAAGCGTCGAAGCCGAGATTCAAATCTGCGTACCATCAAGTGTGAGCTTGATCATTTCAAATCGATGATGTGTTGCCTATGCCTCTGAAGTCAGAGCGTGCTTACACGACGCTGCTACGCCCCATATCGTGCACATTTTTTCTGTATATGCAGGGAAACGGGAAACGAAGCCGAACACGAGGGCAATAACTGTGTTTTTATTGGGGAATCCACGGATTTTACCAACGCCGAGGGGAAACGGGGATTTTAGCTGCAAGAGAACACAAATAGAAGCGCACTGCCACGATTCATGCGGAAACGCCGTGTGAGGGCACACGGCCTACAGCGGCGGACGGTTCAGAGCACTGGCACTCACAGCACTGGTGCGATTCTCTAGACAAAAAGTCAGAGTCTCCTGACGTCGTCTCCTACAGCTCGAAATGCAGAATTGCCGCTGATGCCGATGGGACCAGGACACTCATAACGCTGTTCTTCTTTGCGCGACCGGCGTTTTTCCATTTGCCTTGCCAGAGTCCATCCGGACCAATCTCGGCGCCACCCAACATCAGGCCGCCTTTGGCTGCAATATCCTGATTCTGCTGGACTAAATCCATCCGATGGCAGTGCCACTTCACATTTTCGCGCGACGGCAATTGGATCGATACGGCCGCAGTTTTTGCGTCGCTGCCATAGCTCTTGTTAATCAAGGTCACGAAGACAGAATTATTGGTATCCCGATACGCGTAGGCGTCGAAATTCATGGCCGGCGCTGATTTTTGGACATTGACGTCAAGCGGCTGGCCGTGCGCGGCCTGGGTAAAGGCCAAAAGAGCGTAGGCTTGGGGGCGCATATTGATTCCTGTGCCATCTTCCGTGTGCACGAATGCGGCATAATTCGCGGGTCCAAAACCGCCGTCCCGTCCCACCGATTCCCCGGTGTGGAAATTCACCCCCAGGATATGATGCGCGGCCCACCAGTGTGTGCAGTCGAGCGCCCAAAGCGTGGATGCATACGTGTCGCTGGCGTCCCGGGCTCCGCCGTTGTAGCAACTATTCATTTCATCAATCCGATACGGGATGCCGTGCGCGGCCAACACTGCGCCTACCCTGGCATAATCCTTCGCGTATTTGGCGTGGAGGCTGTCCTGGAGGAAGCGCGCCCGGGTCGCGGCGGGATTTTTTTCGCCGGCACGACCTGATCCCAGAAAGTAATAATGATCACTGGCCATCGCGAGATGCCCCTCAGGATCAAGCGCGGAGGCAAAGCTCAGGACGTAATCACCGGCGTCGGCCGAACTGGGCCCATCAAACATCGCGTTGGGAACAGCGTTCCGAATAATGGCATAACGAACTTTCCATTGGGCCAAAAACTCGGGGAAACTTTTGGAATAAAAATTCGGCTCATTTCCAATGGCGAAGCAATCCAGGGCGTCCGAATCATGAGCCGCGATGTAATTGGCCAATCGCGCGGTGCTGCCAAGGTCCCCATTTCTCAAGCGGAACGAGTAAATGACTTTGACCCCGGCAGCCCGGGCAAAATCAAAAAGTACGTCAATATCCCTCACACCCGGAACCGGCATGGTCGGATCGTCGACCGCGTTGGCGCCAACCCTAAGATTTTTGATGCCGAGAGTTCGGAAGGTATTGATTAGTGCGCGATCGTCGGTATCAAAATAATATTTCCCATCTTTGGATAACAGCTCGGACGATTCGTAGCTCAGGCCTAAAAAGTCCGAAGCGAGATTTTGCCCGCCAACTCCCGTCGCGATGTTGACGGTCACGGACTCGTTTTGGTCGTGTTTGTGGTTTTTGGCGCCCAGGACGCAACATGGAATCAGCAAAACCAGACACAACGGAAAAATAAATTTCATAAATATAGAGACGATTGGAAATAAACTCGCCGACCAATCCTTGCGCCACAGAATACCCTCATGCGACGGTCTTGCAAGCCTGCTTCCCCTGTGTTTACCGCAAGATTCATGCCCGCCGTTTTAGGGCGGTGCTGTTTGCGAGTTCCTCACGCCCGTTTGGCTGTTTTGAAAGTCCAGTCCCTTGCCATCACTACTGCGATTTCAGGTCCGATTCCGCGAGGTTCGGTGGAGCGGCGCCCGCCCAGGCCTTTGCAGTGACGGGAAACATGGAAACGCGGAATTTGGTGCAACCATAAGGAATGAGGCTGATCATCCTGCGTCCATGGCCGCCGCCCCGTACCGGTGCATGCGGCAAAGCCTGGGCCATCGTCGGATTCCAATCAATTTGTTCCGCGGGAACTTTGAGGGTAATCGGCGCATCCAACGTCCAATCCCACGGCGAACCCATGGAATGCCGTTTGACGACGATATCACCGCCATTTTTTTGAGGGTCATTGTCGAGGGCGAACCGCCATTTTGCGCCTGGAGCCGGACGATTTGGATCCAGGTCGGCAATCGGCAGCGCAAAAAGAAGCGGGCCGTAATAGACAGTCTCATAGGGTAATCGTCTGGGAACGAATACTTCCCTGGGAAGATACCCATAGTATTGCCTGTTCGCCTCCGGATATTCATCGGCATACGCCCTGTCCAGGCGCACGGTCATGGGAAACTTGAGCGTCACCAAATCGGATGGAGTCCATCGCCGATAAATTCGTATAAACCCCGAAACTTGGTTGGACGACTCAACTTGCATCGTCCGGCCGTTCACCTTTATTTCCGGGGCGCGGCACCAGGCGGGAAGCCGAAAATAAAGAGGAAAGTCGGCTTGCCGGGCCGGGACAACCTTCACGCGGATGGCATCTCTGAAAGGATAATCCGTTTGACACGTTAGTTTTACTGGAATGTGATCGCCCGCCAGGGCGTGAACCTGGCACGGGCCGTATAATGCCGCGGCAAGCCCGCCGTCCTGAGTCGCCATCCACATGTGAATGATATAATTCGGGATGATCCGGTTCATGTTTCCGACGCAACACAAGACTTGCGGATAACCCAGCTTCGTAAACCGAAGGCAACCCGGCCCCGGGCAAAGTGGATGGCCAATCGGCTGAGACTCAGGTTGAAGACGGTTGGGCGATTGATAATAACACATCGTCTGGAAGTCACGCGCGATCGGCGCGGCGGCGGCATTGAAGAATTCTGTCTCCAACTGATCACCCCATGAACTGTTCCCGGTGACCCGATACATCCATAGTCTTGACCAGAGACTTGCTGATACGTCGCAGGTTTCAGTCAAACGAAATGGTCCAATGCCGGAAAGAAATTCACCGCCGGAAGCCACTCCATAGGGCAACATGTCCTTCGCATCCACCCAGTCGAAGGCTTTTTGCGAGGCCTCAAGATATTTCCGATCGCCGTTCCAGGGATAATACATGGCAGGAATCCGGATGATCTCGTAATAACAAACCGTATGGCAGGGATTAAAGTTGCCGGCCATCCAGTCATTGATGGACACTTCAGGCCGCTGCATTGCCAGATTCGCCCGCTCCAATAATTGTTTATCCCCGGAAAAAGAATAGGTCTCCAACAAAGCATCCAGATTACAGAGACCGCTCACATTCACTTGAGCCAGGTCCAGACTACCCATTGGCACCGGATAATTCCGATAAGCCTTGTCCAGGGCATCCAAAATACGCCGGTCGCCGGTCGCTTCGTAATAAGCGACCATTGCGCGCCCCATTTGGGAATGCGCCCAACTGTTGAAACCTTCCGGTTGATTCGTTATCCAATAAATCAATGAAGGACCGCCGTTATTGACGCCATCGACAATCGGATCAAGGCGCAACTTCGCTTTATTAATCAGCGTCTCATCGTGCAACACGTAACCCAGCCGCACCAATCCATCCAGCCAATAACTGCATTGCTCCAGGGGCCAGCCGGTCCCATCTTCAACCGCATGAGGAGCGTCAATGCGCTTTCCTTTCCACGCGTCTTTAAAGACCGGCGAGTATTCATCGAGATGCCCGGTGATTCCATGAGCCGCGGCCTGGGCCCAATCACGCAGCCAACCCGCCGGCTCCACATCTCCAATCGGCAGTGGAATGAAAACCGGTTTCACTGGCGGCTGGCCGGGACGCGCATAATCGCAAGGCAGAGAACCGGAGGACGAACCGTTGCCCTCGTCAGGGCTGGTTCCAGTTTCAATCGCCACGGCGGCAAACGATAACCATGGGAGAAAAAGCGATAACAAGAAAAAGAGATTCAGGTTTTTGAATAAATTCTTTCGCTTCATAAACGTTAAGCCTCTTGAAGCGAGCGCCGGAAATCAACACATTTACTAACCCGGGATGGCCAATTTCAGACAACAAAGACGCAAAGGTTTTCGTCCGCAGATTACGGTGGCAGCGGTGGTAGCACCACTTGCGCCTCGCCAATGAACGCAGATTAATTTCGCGCGAAGGCCACGAAGAACGCGAAGGAATTTTGGCAAACGGCTACGCCTCGCTAAACAATCCGTGACACTCATGGCATTGACCTTCCATGTCCTCCCCGTTTCCATTTTTGTGTCTATATGGTGGAAACGGGAAACGAAGGCGTCGTAGAGCGAGAAATGCTTGTGTTTATTGGAGTTTATGGCACTGGGCATTGGAAACGAGTTGCCGCGAAAAAATGCGGGCGGAAACGAGATTTCTTCCCATCCTGTAAATCCCACGCATCGTGTGCTCAAACGAGTTTTAGCCGCGAAAGACCACATAGATTATAAAGGGGCTCTATTCGCAGATTTTGGCGGCAGCGGTGGTAGCGCCATTTGCGCCTTGCCAACGAACGCAGATTAATTTCGTGCGAAGGTCGGGAAGGTCCGCACTGAAAGCGCACGGCCATTTTAGCCGAGGGCATCGCCCTCGGAAAACGACCAAAATGCCGCCGCGCCCTGAAGGGGCATGCCAAATCTCTCTGACAAAGTTGACAGAATTTTTATTTCGCGACAAGGCTACGAGAACCGCGAAGGGCCTTTCGATCTGCCACTGACCATCATCAACCAAACTTTGCGTCCTTTGCGTGAGATTCTTTTCGACAAAATGGCAAGATGTAGGAGTTTTTAACCATAGAGAGCATCCTCTTCCAGCCTGCCGGGATATGCGCCGACATTGTTGATATAATTAATGCTTTTTCCTATAGTCAACGCCAAGACCAACCGTGAACAGAATTCAAAGCTTGCGCGCCAGCCTAATTATTCTGTGTCTGTGCCTGGTTTGTGGAAGGGCCCATGCCGGCTACACACAATACTACACCTGGCACCAAAAACCCGATCCCATCGAATTGCAGAAGTGCGTTGCCGAAATGCGGCTAATTATCAACACGCGCACAAATATTCTCGTTGGTCCAAACGGGCCCGAGACAATGCTAGTTGATTCAACGCACGTCGATTTGAACGGGATAGGCGACGACGAATGTGAGCCGTTTGTGTTTCCGGGAGATTTGGGATTTAATTTTTGCAAAACACGGGCTTTGCCTTACGACGCCGTTGTCACTGCGTGTTTGCTTGTTGCCCGCGATCATTTTCCATCATATGAGCTATCGATCAGCAGCGATGGCTCCTGGCCTGACGATTGGCAGGATGGCAGTAAGCTTTATTCCGCAGTTTTAGGCCGGACACCCAAATACCCAATGAGTCCGGTCTGGCGAGTCGTTGGCTGGCGTTATACCCTATATGGATCTGCAGTTTATATTGCTTTGATTTGTCCGGCGGTACTCCTTTTTGCGGTACCATGGCTCATCAAAAGACGAAAGAAGTGAAGACGGAGACTAATTTCGCGCAAAGACCGCGAAGGGCTTTTGAGTCTCCGCGCCGTGAAGAGGCATGCCAAAAGCTCTGAGACAGAATCAACAGAATGAATCGAATCCAAACGCACAAAAGCTAATCTACGAAAATCGGCGCAATCTCCGGATAAAAGAGACTCAAAGCATGTGTGAAGTTTTAAAAGGGTTTACACAGTTTACATGGCTGCAAATCAATGACTTAACTGTTTACAAACGGTTCTTCGCTGTTTTGAGTGGAATGAGTGTGTAGTCTTGGGGCATGACGCCTGAGAAACTATTTCATGAACTATTGGGACTGGGACTGAACTGGGAAGTGACCGAGAGCCGGTTTGAGCCGGCCAGTGGGACTGTCTTT
>DATAST010000213.1:0-7845 GCA_036269115.1 Verrucomicrobiia bacterium
CCAACAGGAGGGCATCCGCACGGTGATCAGTGATCCGATCAATCATCGGCGCCTGGATAAGTTGGAGCCTCAGCAGCGAAGGTCGGTGCGCGCGGCGCGGCGGAGTGTGAAGAGCAAAAGCGGCAAAGATCTTTTACGGCGTCGCGGCATGCATATTGAAAGAAGCTTTGCGCATATCCTGGACGCCGGGGGCATGAGACGCACAACACTACGGGGATGGGAGAATCTCAACAAACGCTTCAAACTGGCGGCGGCCTTTTACAATCTATCCCAACTGATGCGGTTCCTGTTTGGCTTTGGAACGCCCAAGCAACTGGCAGCGGCTATGGAGCGGGGCGGCAGGACTCTTCTTGGCCGATGGGCCGCCATTTTAATCCTCATAGCAGCCGTAGTTCATCGGCTCACGTTAGTTTGCCGGTGCACCCGGCGTGAGTCTGGTGAAATTTTCTGGAATCACCGAAAAATCGGTTCCTTTGAAAATGCGATTTCTTCAACAGGCTGCTAGAGACACGCCGGGTTTTCCTCTCGATTCGGCCGGTGCTAACTCGATACGTCAGGAAGGTCGTTGGGGGCGATGCTTGAAAAAATTTGGTGCATCCGGCAGGACTTGAACCTGCAACCTTCTGATCCGAAGTCAGAAGCTCTATCCAATTGAGCTACGGATGCATCCGAAAGGCTGGATTGATTGATTATTGGATGAATGGACAAATGGGGGAACCCGCGTCCAGCCATCACCCAACAATCAACAAATCCATTAATTCAATTATCCAGTTTTCGTCAGATTCATCAATCCAATAATCCGTTCCGGGCCCTCGCACATTTTTTAAGTATAAGGAATTACCCACCCAATTTCCAATTTGTCAACACATCCACAGCGACAGCGAGGTCGAGTTTGTGATTCGGAAACTTCAATTTTGTTCCTTGATTTTGGGACGGTTGGGAAGCAGGGTTGAAGCGGTAGACCGACTGATGCTCGTAAATTAAATAGCCAGGCTCAAAAAGCTATGTTCTTAAGCCCGTGGAATCTTGTTCAGGCCATTCTTTTTGCGCTTGGGATTTGGTGGTGCAAAGAAATTCTTTCACGCTGGCGAGATGACCTTGCGAAGATGCGCCAGCCTGACGACCAAGCAGACCGCGTGGTGATTGTCATACTTTGGTGCCTTACAGCTTTGGTTTTGTTGCTATGCGTCCGGTTTGCTTGGAATATCGGCGAGAGTATCGTGCACGGAAGCTGATTGACACCACTCCTGAACCAACGCCCGCCGCCCCTTGAATTTTGGATTGAGAGATGAGACAACAAATTTCGTGGTGAAGAACATACATAATTTTGTTCCTTGATTTTGAGACGGGTGAGGAGTAGTTTGCAAGTAATAGCAGCGTTAGCATAGGCGGGCGAATAAATGCTTTGATTATGAGTGTTCACCTTATTCCCATCCTGATTGATGAGAGAATCCTCGCTGACGAAATTGTACGCCTGAGTAAAGTTCTCCCTCCCGAAAAGCTCGATGATTCGGAAACAATATTTATTGATGCCCTTTTCTATGAGGAGAGTTCGGAACAGAATCAATATGTTTTTGCAGGCTGCCGGAATCACCGGAATCACAAGTGGTGTTTCGATGCCGATGCGATGAGATTTCAGATGTTGACCAAGGCCAGAGAAATTGACGGTGGACGTACCGAACAAAGTGCAGATGGCATATTTCAATTTTTCGGCGCCATTTTTGGCTGCTACAACGGTAACAATCCATTGAACGAGTATGGATTTCAAAAGAGCACTATCATTAGCACACCCAATTCAAGGCGGTTGCATCTGCTTTTCCAGCACATTAATTTTGATTTGCTCCGGCCCGTCTTTGAGCAACATTGCAAAACGTACGACGATGGGGATAAATACGGTTACATTACGTCATTCCGGGAGCTTGTTGATTACGCCACAGCGCTTGATGGACTGCTTATTCAGGCAATCCAGAACAATAAAATGCTTTACATTTTCGTTAGTGGTTAGTTAGCAGTTCGTCCGACTGAATCGCCAACTTCATATACGAAGCTGCCGGGCCTAACACAACTCTGAAGCCAACGATTCTCGTTCTAGTTTGACGGTAATCCAGCCCATCAATTTTGTTCCTTGATTTTGGGGCGGGTGGCGAGCAGGGTTGGAGCGATATACGAACCCGGCGGTTGGACAATTAACCGACAGGCCACGAATTGTGGAACAAAAGCAACCAAACACTCAGCGCCCCACATTGTCATTCGCCCAGGCGTTTTCTATCGGCATTGGTTCCGGCGTTGGTATTGGGACAGGCATTGGCGTAGGATTGGGGCGCAGCGATGCACAGCATTGGGGTTGGCATTGGTATCGGCGTCGGCGTCGGCATAGCTATTGCGTTTGCTTTTTGTGGCACGAGATGTAAAAAGATGCCGCCTCCTATCATAGCACTACATGAGTCAAGACGAGATAAATGAGGCAGAATGGAATAATCCTGATAATTGGTCAGGATACCTTTATTTCAGCAAAAAAGACAACCGAGTTTGGGTTCCGAAGCAAATTGGGGGTGCCGGGTTGACCATCAATATTGGACAAAAGAAGGGCGCAGCCTACATGACATGGACGTTCGTCGCCGCCATCATCATCGTTGTGGCGGCATTCATCGTCGCCTTAATTTGGGCTAACGAATAGTTTGCAGAACGTGCCGCCCCATTGACTTTTGGATTGAGCCATGAAATTTGAGAGTCCCGATTACTTCGTTTCTTCCAGAGCACTTGCCACCTGCTTTGCTTCATCCTCGCTATTATAGGATAAAGCCAAGCCAATATCCTTGTAGGTTCCGGTAATAACACCGTCTCCAACAACATGCCCGCTCGCATCCTGAATCTGCACCTTATTTCCAAGATTCTCAATCGCCATCGCTTTCGCCTCTTCCTGCGTTTTGCCATCAAATTCAAGCAATACGTAACTCCTGAATCTAGGTTTATCAGTGACAACACGTACCGATTTTCCATCCACATTCCGTGGTGACAAAACCAGAGGTGCCCGACCGGGACCTGTAATTTTCAGTTGAAACTTCGACTCCGACACCATCTTGTCCCCGTGTTTTACAATTACAGTGCAAAAAGCCAAACCACTCTCCTTTGGATAAGGCCATGAGACATCCACACTCACGTTGTCTTTATTCCGGTAGTCGGGATTGGCCGGTTGGGGACCCTGGTAAAACTCGGCGGGACAGCCCAAGCCGGATAAAATCCTCGGTCTCGCCACTAACTCCTCAACCTGCTTGCCATCCTGTTGAATCAAGCGAGACACACGGACATCTACTTGATACTGGCCGTTGTCTGGCATGGGCGTTATCGTGGCCTCCGTTAAATATGGAACGGCTAAGGCGGCGTGAGAAAGAAAAGAAGCGGCTGCAATTATGAGTATTTGAGATTGTTTCATACCTCTCTTCAAACACCACGAAAATTCTATAGTTGCGCTGTGGCTGTCACAACAACCTCGTCCAGTGTAAAGGTGCCGGATTAGCAGGAAAGGTGTCCAGCCTTGCGCCATTCCCTCTCCGGCACATTTCACACCCTCCAAGACGTATCAATCACCCCAAAACCCCAGAACGCAAAGCCAGCCCCATTCAGCCCCATTTAGTTGTTCTGGTTCCTGTTCTGGTTGGACGGTGTTTTGACCCATTTTTTCCGATTGTCCCTTGATTCTAAAGGGCTGAATGTCCAATTTGGAGGCAACGGTCACCCGCCGATCGGCGTGGTTTCGTCGTTAGGCCACCCCGGCCTGGCAATATGAATCGCGGATTTACAGTAATCGAATTATTGGTTGTCATCGCAATAATTGCAATTTTGGCGGCATTATTGCTGCCGGTTCTCAGCCATGCTGAGGCTAACGCCAAGAAGACCGTTTGCATGAATAATCTACACCAGATTGACCTAGCGATGCTCATGTATGTTGCCGACCACGCGGACGCCATCTCTGCCATTACCAACAAGGAACCTATCGGCTTTTCCTACAAGATGGATATTCTGCCGTATTTATCCCGAAACGGCTCAAGCACCAACGATACACTATTCACCTGCCCAGCAGATGACTTTGATTGCACGATGCCTGTCATTCAATACATCTTTTTATTCGACAACGTGGCCGGGAGAGGATTTTGCCATTTGAAAGAGACATATTATTCGAGCTACTTTTTCAACGGCGAAGCTGATAGTGGCGAAACACGCATGGCCGGAAAACCATTCTCATCGGTGCGTGACCCTTCGCGTCGCATATTGTTGGGGGAACTTTCGGCGGTTGCCGGTTTAAGCGCACATGATCGAAAGGAACCCAATCAGTTCAACAACGCCAGGAATATCCTGGCTTTGTGGACGGACATGTGGGCTTCCTTCCGATTTATTGGAACGGAGCCAGCGGGATAACTGATATGCCTTGTTTCTATAACCCGCCAACTGGATACGAATATACATGGTTTGAGAATTGAGATGACTGTCTTGCGGGGCTACCCAACACTTTGCCGGAGCCAGTTTTCGTCAGATTCATCAATCGAATAATCAGGGCGGGCCGACCACACATTTTATGGGCATAGGGAACGCAAAGAGGCAACGAACGGAATCTTCAGTGAAAAAGTGCGTTTTATTGGCAAATTTGAGGAATTGGCCGGTGGCGAGGGAAACGACCTTTGACGGGGGCAACCATAGGCAGGCGGTTGGACGGGGGCGTATATGAACAGTTCCGGCCGGTTTACGAGCGGTGACGGCGCAGCGCGGCGTCCATACCCAGTTAGGGTACGCGCAAGAGGTAAAACCTGCGACCGTTGGTGGAGGGAATGGGATTGGTAAAGGAGAAGTTTCCCATGCTGTTAAAATTGTTGGTTGTCAACGCGATCCAGTTTGTCAGAGGAAGAAGCAGATTCGTCGATGTCAAAACTTCGTACGTCCCTCCGGACCCGCTGTTGTTTGTCCCGTTCATAATGAAATTTCCGTCGCTTGTGAAGACGCGGAGGATTTTTGGCGCTGCCGCGGCATAGGTGAATTTGTCAGCCGCATTTGTCGACGACGTCCCATAACCGAAAATCGGTCCGTTTACGTTGGCGCCCGGGCCGTCGTACGTATCCGGATCGGAAAGGCCCGACTGAACAGTGACATCTACTGTTCCGGAGCCAGCAGGAACCGTCACGGAAATTTGGGAATCTGAAAGCACAACAGGCGCGGCTCCGGGCGCGTTCGTTGCGCCGAAGAACACGGAAATATGCCCAGCCGCGCCGGAAAAATTATATCCCTCAATCGTCAATATGGTACCAGCCGCGCCGGAACTCCGGCTCAGATTCGTGACTGCGGGCGTGAGGTTCACCACGTCGAAGTTGCTCGCCCTGAGCTGCTCAAGTCCGGCCAGGATGTCATTCATATTCCACACCAAACTAATACCGTTGGTGGCGTTCATCGCGGCCGAGGCGCCGGTCACATACATCGCGCTGCCGCCATCGGCGAGGATCAGTCCATACTGTTGCATTGCGTGAGCCACGACCTGCGACTCAGGCCCCATCGTAGCGATGAGTGAATTGACGGTGGCGTTGTTCTTCAGGCGCATCCGCGCGCCGAAGGGCAAGTTGCCCGAGTCAGACGCGATATGTGAGCCAGGATAAATATATTGGCGGCTGATAATGCTGTTGGGCAGGGTCATTCGCATTGCGTGGAAGATTCCACCCTGCCCGCCCTGTGACACTGGCAGTCCTTCGTCCGGTCGCACAAGGCCGGCCAGGATGGATAAACCCGCAGCGTCGGCAGATGTGTAACCGAGTGGCCGAAAGTCGTTCGTGTTAAAATTCCAGACCGTTTGCTGCGCCGCATGCCATTTGCCGTCGGTGTGAGGGACCTCATCCAGCGTATTCGTATCTGACGGCCGCGCGGCGCCGTAAAACTCGTAACCAATATTATTGTCTTCGTCCCAGATAATCAGATGCGAGTCGCCGCGCTGATTCGTGTTATAGCCCGGCCCATTCGTATTGGGTCCATTTTCCAAATCGCCCTCGATCACGGCGTTCGTCGGAATTGGCGCGGGGACGATGTCACTCTCGCCCGGGTAATCATCAATGACGACGCTGATTTTCGGCGTACTATTGCCGTGCACAACATTGTAGGGAATTCCGTACAAGGGGCTGGTACCGTTGGTGGGGCTGTCCGTTCCCCAATCAGGATGAATTCTTACCGTGCCTCCGATAGCGGCAATGATACTCGCGGAATTCGTCGCCACCGGCGCGTTGCTGATATTTTGGTTCCAAGGACTATTCGAGGGAAAAAAATTCCGACCAAGCAACTGCGCCATCGCCGGGACTGCGGCAATTACAATCGCCGCGCCTGTGACCCATTGCTTCATGCGACGTGTGGGTATTCGCATCGCTCACACTACCCGAGAACGGCAATAAAGCAAACGAAGCCCAGCACCTGCGTAGCATCCGATGTGAATCGGATCTAATTTCTCCCGTTTGGATGAGTGGGCAATTGAAATTAGTCAGAGCGCACTGACGTGACGCTGCTGCGGGAAGGAGGTTACTGCAAATCTTTCAATCGCTCGGCTACCGGCGCAAGCGGCGGAAGTTCGCTTTCCGGAGTATTCATGAACCAATACGCCGTGGCGCAATAATCATCGCTACGCTCCATCACGTTCGACCGCTTTGGATGCGCCTCCAGTTCCGCGCGCGTGTAATATTCCGTGCCGTCGCCCGCCTTCATGAACTTAAGCGACGGGTCCTTATCCATGTCGGCCAACATGGCCTTATACCCGGGCCCGCCCATGTTCTGAATCGTCACCCGGATGTCCTTGTGAAACCAGATCGGGTCCGGAATATGCAGGCGATAAAACTCGTAGGCGTCCTTTGCAGGCGCTATGTATTGGTCGCCCGAAAATGGGGCGCAAAATACATTTTGGCCGTAGCCGTCGCCGATGTAATCCTCCGTGCCGGTGCCGCACAAGGTCGGGAATTGCGTATCGCCGTCCAAATAGACTTTCACCTCGCCTTCGCCCCACCAGAAGTTTGTGGTGGAATGATTCAGACGAGCGCCCACGTTGCAACCCAGGAACCGGCCCTTGCCCTCCACGCGAGGCAAAATGGTCATGTCCTGGCGCAAGGTGGTCGGATTCTCGCGCTGCCAATAGCTGTGGAAATAAAGCATGCTACGGTCATGCTTGTCGCCTTCAGTGGCATCCACTTCATAATAAATGCCATTGTCCGCGCCGGACTCGTTGACCAGCACAATTTTAGCCGAACGTCGAAACGGCATCGGGATGAGACAATTGAAAGAGCGGCCTTCCGGTGAATAAAAACACGCATTCTGAAGCGGGACCATATGGCCGAGGCTTTCACAAAAAAAATCTCCCAGCGGCGCCTGCACGGCCGGGGTTTTGGCGCCGTCCCAATACATCTCAATTTTCATACCGGGCAACGCCTCGGGCGTGAAATGCCACAGCGTGCCCCAGATGCGATGGATCGTTCCCGAGCCCTGAATATCCGCCATCACCAGCGTTTTGCCTGCGGCGACGCCAATGGCAGGCGCGCCCTTCCGTCCGAATCTAGCCTGGCCGCCCTGCCCTTTTAATCCCTTGGGATTCTCCGCGGTGAACCATCGCGATTGCAGCGACTGGGAGGGCATTTGGTAAAGATCGGTTGCAGGATTCGGTGTCTCGTCTGATGCATTCAGGTAAAGTGATGAAGCGGCAAGCGCGGCAACGGCAAGCAAACGAGCAAATCCGGGGCGATTCGTGGTAGTAAGCATAACCCTAGAATAAAATGTTTTGTGCCAGGAACGAAAGCCGAGAATTCCTTTAATCTGGTAGGGCAGAGTTGCCGCTCT
>DATAST010000214.1:0-2022 GCA_036269115.1 Verrucomicrobiia bacterium
ATCCAGCAGCAAAATACTGTTTGCGTCTTGAATGGTTAAAGACCCCGCATCAGCAAACGAGACCGTTGCATCGAACTCCGCCGGGCCGTTCACGCCAGTGGTCGCCGTCCCGCCCGCCAGCGTAATGCTCGCCGATCCAAAAGCACTGGCCGAACCAGCCTGCAGCCATCCCGACGTGACCATTATAGTTCCGCTATAACCCACGCCACTTCCTTTAAAGGCAAAATTGGCGGTCGAAACCGGACCGCCATGCGCGCCGGTGACTGCCGAACCCATGATGGCATTTCCGAAAGTCAGGTTGCCGCTGCCCGAAAGACTGCCGTTGAAAACATAATTGCGAAAACCATTTCTGGTTCCGGTGGTGGTATTAGCTTCAGTGGCGCTTTGTCCCGCGTAAATCGCCGAGTTCGCGATCACACTTACCGGACTCGTGATCGTCGCGCTAAAATCATCGCCATTACCCAGATAACCACCATTAAGAATAAGTCCGCCGCTACCGAAGCTAAACGTATTATCTCCCGCGCCGATGTTGCCCGCGCCTGGGCTCTTCAAGCGAATGCCGGTATTGGCATCCATCTGCAAAGAAAATCCGGCAAAGTCCGAGCCGGGCGAAACGACTTTTGGCGACCGCAAAATACTATTGCCTAAATCTCCGCCAAGTCCTGCTCCTTTGCCAACGTATTCATAGGTGTTGCCGGCAGTCGGCGTGGTAGTTGGCCCGGAGCCGTTCAACTGCCAGTCACTATCGTTCCAGGTGCCGCTGCCATTTTCGTCAACGACAGATGTATAATTCGCGGCCTGGACTTGCGTCGTGACGAACAGGCCGATGGGAATAAGAGCAAGGATTTTCGGGAGATGTTGTTTCATGGGATGGGTGTTGTTTGATTTCGTTTAGCCAGCAATAACAGATTATTTTGTGTATTAATCCGAGTGGTTGCGGCCGCGAGGCTGGATGCCAGCGCGAGTTGTACAGCCCGATCTTTCTGAAAAATAATTTTTAAATTTTTGAATCGCACGTTTTTGATTAAGAATGATGACAGTTATATATGTAGCTATAAGTTGCTTTTGCGTTTTGACTCGCACACATATTTGGGTCTCGGAAAAACATACACTAAAGAGCCGTGCCATTTCTATCCCCCAAAGTGGGGGTACATTTTTCTATCTAATCGGTCTTAAATAAATAGCTATCTGCTCCGTACCGGAGACTTATTTGTGCCCAGCCGACTCGTAAATTTTTTCAGTCGTTGCAAGCATTAATAAAATTTCAGGCTCCTGGCGCGTACCCCCACAAGAGGGGATAGACCACCTTTTGGTTTTTTGTTATTTTAATCTAAATCACTCAAAGAGCCGGCCAATTTGACCATACGGAATACCTTTGTCTGCATATGTTATAGTCTGTCGAAAAAGCCAGCCAAGTTATCACTAGCTATCGCCCACTTTTCCAACCCCGCACAAATATATGCTCAAACGCCTGCCAAACAAAAACTCATCGCGTATGAAAATTCCCTTCACCAAAACATTATTTCCCGCCACGATCGCTTTGTTGATGGCAGCGCCATTGCACGCGGCCAATTTCACCACCGCCCTCGTTCAAGGCAGCGGCACTGATTGGACCGCCGCCATTTGGACAAATGCCACCCACACCACGGCCGTCTCAGCCACCGCCAGCAACACTTATGAAGTCTTAAACGCGGGCGCGGTTGCCGGACTGGTTCGCAGTCCTACTTCCGCCGGCACTCCCGGCGCTGCCGTCACTTTCGCCGGCGATTCCATGCAACTCGACGGCAGCAATGGACTTGTTGGCGCGAGCATCCGCCTGAAGGGACCTGCGGGGACAACCGGCGCGAGTGCGACTCCAGCCTACTATTCCTTTGGCGCGGTTAACGGCGTGATCCTTAATGGCGGTTTCCTGGCCAACGGCGATGACGACATCGGCGTAATCACCGGCAACATCCGCGTCATCGCTAATTCCGGCATTTATGGCGGCCAGGACCCCAACACCATTAATACAGTTCAGCAGGC
>DATAST010000215.1:0-1842 GCA_036269115.1 Verrucomicrobiia bacterium
GCTTCGTCCTCAAGATGCCCGACGAATTGATTTTCGGGCGAATCCTGCCCGCGACCGGATTGATGCTGTGTCTTTCCACGTTGTATTACGCGTGGCTGGCTTATCGCCTCGCGAAAAAGACCGGGCGCACGGACGTATGCGCATTGCCTTCCGGCATCAGCGTGCCGCACATGTTTATTGTCACCTTCGTAATCATGCTGCCGATAACATTGAAAACCGGTGACCCGGTCAAAGGCTGGGAAGCCGGGTTGACGTGGGTATTCGTCCAAAGCTTTGTGCTCATGGCCGGAGGTTTCGCCGGTTCCATTATCCGCAAAATTACTCCACGTGCCGCCTTGCTCGGAACACTCGCGGGCGTCTCCATCACATTTATTTCCATGCGCCCCGCGCTGGAAATGTTCACGACTCCCGTCATCGGCATCACCTGTTTCGCCATTATTCTTTTAAGTTGGTTCGGCGGCGTAAAGTATCGCGGCGTCCCGGCGGGACTGGTTGCCATCGCCGTGGGAACTATCATCGCGTGGGGCTCCACGGCGCTCGGGCTCAACTATGGAGGGATGGCGATTAAAGGTCTCGCAGACTCGGTGGCGAATTTCGGTTTTCACATTCCCCTGCCCGCCTTTGGACATGTGTTTTCCGGTTTTCAATTCTTAGGCACCATCCTCGTGACGGCGATACCTTTCGGTATTTACGATCTGGTGGAAGCCATCGATAACGTTGAAAGCGCGGCGGCGGCAGGTGACAGTTTTCCTACGACACGCGTGTTGACCGCCGACGGCATTGTCAGCCTGATCGGTTGCCTTATGGGCAATCCATTCATCAATGCGGTTTATATCGGCCATCCGGGGTGGAAGGCAATGGGCGGTCGTATCGGTTATTCAGCAGCCACCGGCATCATGGTCATTTTGCTTTGCTGGTTCGGCACCATCTCGGTCATGCTATCGTTGATTCCCACAGTCGCTATCCTGCCAATCCTTCTCTACATCGGAATGTTGATTGGTTCCCAGGCGTTTCAGGAAACACCCAAAAGTCACGCGCCAGCCATTATTTTGTCGGTCACGCCGCATCTCGCAAATTGGGCGCTTACCTTGATTAGCGGCGCACTCACCGCGGCGGGCATCTTGTCGGTTTCTGATGAATTAATTGCCGGAATGAAAAATCAGGGCGTCCTTTATCATGGACTGCAAGTTTTAGGCGGAGGCTCCACCCTATCCGGCTTGATGCTCGGAGCCATTGCGGTGTTCGTCATCGATCAAAAATTCATGAAAGCTTCTTGTTTTGCGCTCGGGGCCGCGGTTCTTACCTTTTTCGGGCTTATGCACGGAGAAAAAATCGGCGTCGGAGAATCACCCGTGGTGGCCATTAGTTATTTGATGATTTCCGTTGTATTCGCGGCGTGCGCAATATTCGCGGTCGTTCCCGCAAAAACAACAGAGGACGTCCATGAAATATCGGTGGAAAGCCAGCCTGCATAAGGCTCGCCAGATTATTTCATCGCGGCCATTCAACGTATCTAAGAAATTCCAAAGCTTTCGACTATCAGGGCATTTTGTTAAAACACCCCAATGGCTAATCATTCCGAAAGGGTTCTTAAACTAAACGACCTTTTTCAAATCTCCGGATGGCAAAACAGAATTCACTGGCAGCCGTTTTGCGAAGGCGTGGACATTTTTCGCCTCTACGAAAACGGCGACGACGGCCCCACTGCCTCTCTGCTGCGTTTTCATCCCGGGGGCCGCGTCCCGCTTCATGAACATATCGGCTTTGAACACATCTTCGTTCTGTCGGGCTCCCAGGTGGACGAAAACAGCAAAGCGGAAACCGGCTCACTCATCATTAACC
>DATAST010000216.1:0-2050 GCA_036269115.1 Verrucomicrobiia bacterium
TGATAGAACGCAACAAAGGTTCTCTGTTCGATTGGCTCTTGGGTGGAGGAGGACTGCTCCTGGTAACGGCAGTAGCTCGCCACTCCATGCGGTTCATCCTCGGCTTTTGGAAAAAAGGCCATTTTTTAACGGGCTGCTAAGCTCCATTGCGGACAAACAAGGGCTTCAGGTGGCGTTCGTAAAGATTTTCCGTTACGTTTTTCGAAACAAATTTCTGGTTTTCCCTGAGGGCATTGAGATAGCGATCGCCCATTTTTGCCGCGATTTTATAGCCCACGTGCAATAGCTGCCGCAAATGCGGATTGTAGGAGCGGTTTTTAGGGTCATGCCGCAATGCGGCGACAAATTGTTCCGAAGTCCAGCCATTGACTGTTTCGATGGACGGCAGCTTCGCAGGATCAATGTCTATAACAGTAGCGTAGGGCGCGCATAACTCGGTCACATGATCAAGCGCGCCGGAATAGATCTCCTTTGCCAGCGTCAGTCCATTTCCGCCGGCTTCAGCCAGGCCGATGACTTCTTCCAGCCAGGTTGTTCCTGCAGTCTTGATATGCAGGCCGGCATTGAATCGTTCCAATGCCCGGCGCATGGGCGCGTAAATCGAGAATTTGTCGCTGCCTGAATGGACGCTCAATTTTAGATTTTGGGGCAGTTGATATCGTCCAATCGCGTAGCGGATGACTGCCAGGTCGTCGCTGAATTCCTTTTCAAATTGAGTCACATTGCCGACATAATCGACGCCTTTGTTAAATCGGCCGGTGAATTTGGGCGCGATGGTTTGAATCGGGATGCGCGCGTCCGCGATGGCCGCTAAAATGACGAGCAGTTCAACTGGCGTTTGCGGACTGTCGGTTTCGTCCATCGAAATTTCGGTGATAAAATGGCCTTCGCCTTTCGTAGCGGCAATGTGCCGGTAAATCTGTGCCCCTTCCTGGACGGCCAGGAGATATTTTCCGGCGATGCGCTCAATGTCCGCGCGGGTGGTTTTAAAAGGTTCCGCAATGCCTGGAATTTCAATCTTGCCGGCCAGCTCAGGATGGCGGCGGGCGAAGTCCTGGATGGCGTTTGCGTCCGCGGCCTTGCCAATAGTGTCCGCGACGTCAATGGTGTAGAAATCCGAGTGGGGAATGAAACGGTCCACGGTTTCGAGCCGGATATGGTCGGCGTCCACGTGATATGCGCCTTTCCAGCCCAGGTTGCCAATGGCCGCGTCCGCGGCGTGCCGGGCATTAGAAGGTTCTGAGCCGATGATGACGTGCTCGCGATTGGATTTGTTCCAGACAGGAACAACATCCACGCCGTGTTTTGCGGCCATGATGCAGGCGCGCAATTGCGCCTCGGCCTGGCGGCCGAAGCGGTCGCCAACGCCGAAGGAAAACTTTTCCAATGCCAACTTGCCGTTATTCTGCCCGTTCGCGCTCATTTTCAATATGGTGTATGAACCAGCATAACATGTCAAAGGCGTGGGGGCAGTGCTGCTGCTCTCTATAGATTGCAAACTTGCATGAAAAAGTTGCACTATCTTTGGTCCTCAGTCCGCAGTTCACAGTTAAAAGTGTCGAGAATCGTTTGGAAACCGAACGCGCTTTTCAGGGAAAAGCTTGAGGGAAAAAGTTTTTTCGGCTATAAGGTTCGCAGTTCCAAATGAATCCGCAAAATTCTCCTGGCCCGGTATCCGAAGCTGGCACGCAAAATTCGTTGGGTTCGGCCATAAGCCGCTTCCGCTGGGTTATTTGTGCTCTTCTATTTTTTTCTACCACTGTTAAGTACCTGGATCGGCAGGTCATCAGTTATCTGAAGGAGTTCTTTTGCACGCCGCTTGCGGCGGGCGGCTTTGGGTGGAAAAATAGCGATTATTCCAATCTGACCTCGGCATTCACGGGAGTTTACGCTGCCGCGACGATCTTTGCCGGCTGGTTCATCGATAAAATCGGCACCAAGCTGGGTCTTGCGCTCGCGTTGGTCACATGGTCCTTCTTCGGATTTTTAAATGCTTTTGTGGGGGGCGCTGTTCGAATGCATATGGTGATTCGCAGTTTTTTTGCGGTGG
>DATAST010000217.1:0-2174 GCA_036269115.1 Verrucomicrobiia bacterium
CCAGGATTACAACATAGCCCTGGCCAAGTACGTAGCCGGTTCAGGCGTGGACGAAATCCAGTTTGATTACGTCCGTTTCCCTGCCGAAGGCAATCAGGCGGACGCGCAATTCGCATTCCAGAAAGATCCCAAAATGCATCGGGATGATGTGATCGCAGATTTCCTGGATCGCGCTTACTCTCAGCTACACCCCATGGGCGTGCTGGTATCGCTCGACGTGTTCGGAATCATGGCGTGGCAACGCCAGGTGGACCTGAGCCACACCGGACAGGACATCACCAAGATGGCCAAGCACTGTGACGTGATTTCCCCCATGATCTATCCCTCGCATTTCTTTGGGATGGACGGCTACAAGGCCCCGGGCGACGCTCCCGAGCACTTCATCAGTGTTTCCATGGACCGTTTTGAAAAAGTTACTGCCGGCACCGGCGTGGTGTTGCGTCCCTGGCTCCAGGCTTTCCGTTGGCGAACCAAGACTTATTCGCCGGAATATATCCTGAAGCAGGTGAGCACTTCCAAAGCCCACTATGGAGACGGGTTCCTCTTCTGGAATGCCGCCAACGATTACTCCAAGCCGTTCGCCGCCATGCCAACGATGATGGCCAACCCGAAAACGTATCTGTACGCGCCTCCGACGGCTGTGGCGGAGAGTAATCCTGCAGCGATCAACCCGGAAAAAAATGCCCCAGCACAGGCTGCGGCCCACTCAAGACCGTAGAAATCGCTTCCCCGGCAAACATTTGCAATTATCCGGCCCGAATTCGGGCCGGATGTTTTATTTTTGTAATCCTCAGCGGTTTTGAGCGATGGCCGGGTCGCCGCTTCGCGCCAGATCACCAACGCACTTGCCGGAGGCGAACGATTCTTCTACCTCAGAGATGGTAAGCAGGCAAACCTGTTTTTTTTGCAAGAGAGCTTGATGCGAATCCGGGTCCACCAATCCAGTCTCCACCATGCGGATAATCTGGAAGGAATCTCCGGCTTTAAGACCGTCATTCCCGCCCACGTTGACGAACGTCATGCCGTTCTGCACACCGGCAACCTTTGGCACCTTTCGCACTTGGTCAGGCGGCGTGGGCCCAGCCACCAAAGCGCTGGCAACTTTGCCAGCCAACTCGTGTTCCACGGAGTTGAAGGCTTCCTCCCTCAGCTTCTGTATGGCGACCGTTGAATCCGCGCCCTTTGTCCCCTGTCCCTGGGGTACACGGACGGGACCAATCACAATGGGGCCATGCCCATCCGTCCATTCCGAGAGAACGCGCTCCTGTTCAAAGCCGGCGGTGGGCGCGGCGAAAATCGCCCCGGTTTGCACGTTAATAATCTGGGCCGTGGCCTTGAGCACCATATTGCCAGAGACGCTGTGCTTTTTGCCGTTGTTTACCTGAGGATGCGGCCCGCCATAATAGGCGTCCACGCGCACAAAGACTATCGCCGGTACGCCCAGCAGCTTGCCCAATTGCACCGCGGACTCAGTTGAAAATTGGCCGGGCTGCGGGTTAGTCGGATCGACAGGCCGGTTGTTCTGCAGGCTTCGGTTGTTCTGCAGGCTTTGCTCGTTGATAATCCGCGCCAATTGGTCGCGGTCTACTACTTCCACCCTGCCGTCCTGCACCAGCAGCGTGTTCACCTGATCCGCAATCGTTTGCTCCGCCCAGGGAAATTGGCTTCCAAAGCGAAGGATCGCAGTCCGCTTTTTGACTTGAGATTGAGCGCGGGGAACAACATAGAGGGCAAACAATAAAAGGACCAGGACACCAAAGCTTTTCATGGCGCACTCCATGGCACTGGATAAAATTTTAAGGGGGTGAGTGATTATACATCCTGCATCCGTTTGTCTGGATCCTAATGAGTTGGCTGCTTTTTCCACCTCTGCCGGCGGGATGTTTTGTTAGGTAGAAAAATTTCCGTCGGATATAATGTGCCGTTCGCCCTTAATTGTTATCTAAGTAAGTGTTAGAGTGCGTTTGGACCGCGTGAAGTCCGGGCAGAGGTTCGAATGCGCGCGAACAGCGGGACATCAAATCTGAAGGAGCCCCCTAATGGCGATTCAAGCGACGGAAAAGATCTGGCACAACGGGAAACTGATTCCCTGGAAGGATGCCCAGATCCACGTGATGGCTCACGTGGTCAATTACGGTTCCTCCGTCTTTGAAGGTATACGTTGCTACGCGCCA
>DATAST010000218.1:0-1967 GCA_036269115.1 Verrucomicrobiia bacterium
GTCCAGGGCCACTGGCACATTTTGAACCGATGTCGAAGGGATCAAAAAAGTCGGATCACCACTACTCGTAGTTGTCATAGTTCTCATAAATACAATATCTATGAGAACTTTTGCTAGAGGTGCTTGGCGTGACGCTTACGATACTTTGAAAGGGCGAAACATTCCAGCGGTTCAGGGGTTCAATGCACGAATCGGCCTTCGGGGATATCTCATCCCGGCACTCTGTGGCGCACCACTTGCGATTGGCGGAATGGACTTCCGCCCCGCCTGGCGGTTACTGAAGACTGATGCGGTAAAATTGTTGCGCGGGGTTCATGGCCGGGGCGTTGGTATAGGAACAATTGCCAGACAGGTCGAACTTGTTGGTGGCGATCCTAGACCACTGGGGTGTGGCCGAAGTGATATCCACAGTCGCGACCAGATAGTTTGTTCCGCCGGCCGGGCCCTGGTTGCCGGTGATGATCTGGCTGGTTCCTGCTCGTGATATGGTCACTCCCGGCAGATGGCTGCCGTACTCAAATGCTCCCAGGTCAGGTGCGGCGCCAACGTAGGAAAAGCCCATGTTGGTTCCGGCATCCACGAGGTCGCTGGTGTGGACCAGTTGCGCAAAGGCGATGTACGGCAAACTGCCGTCGGCTTGTCGGGGCGCGGTGAGCAGGCTTTCATCAAGGGACATAAAATCGTTGGAAGTGACGGTGACCGGCAGCGTAAAGAAATTATACGCGACGTCGCACCAGTTGGTGTTCAGCCAAACGACGCTGTTCGTGTCTGAACGCATCAGGCCAAGGTTGTTGCGCATGTAATGATTTGTTCCGGGAATCTGGAGGGAACGGCTGGTATTGGTGATGATGCAGACCATGTTGAAATCGCCGTTGCCTCCGCCGCCCACGGCGTTGCGGATGGCGGTGTCATTGATGAAATCCAAACCGTTCGGATGAAAGTTGGCGTAGAAACCGTTCCCTCCATTGCCTACGGACAGGCAAAACTGCGTGCGATGGCGGGGCGGCGGGATGGGATAGGACCCGCCGGACACTCCGTATCCGCCACATTTGAATCCATTGGCGTTGCCCCCCGTCGCAGTGCCATTGGTGAAAAATCCGTTGTAGAAGGACCAGCAATGGTCAATCGTCGCCTTGGCCTTGCAATTGATAAGGTCGTAGCCGTCGTCGCTGTTATTCCAGGCGCGGCAGCCGTAAAAAATATTGCCGACATCATTTGCGCTGGTGACATGGCAACCGAAACCGTCGATGTTTCCCTGCGAATAGGGATCGACGCCGGTGTTGTTCCATGCATCGCAATTCTGCACGCGATTGCTGATGCCATCGGTGATGTACATCCCGATGCCATGGCCATCGTGCATGCGTACGCGATCAAATAGATTGTTCCGTCCGAAATTAACGCGAAAACATTCGGATTGCGGAGGCTTGCTGGTGTTTGTGTAAATGATCGGAACGCCCACGACATCGAAGCCGCGGAAAACGCAATTGGTGGTATTGATGAGAAACGCCGTGACGCGATTGGTGGGCGGATTGAAATAGACTTTTGAAAAGTCGAACACGGGCAATTCGTTGGAATAAGCAAGGTAACTGATACCGTTGTTGGTCATGTAATTGACGACATTCCACGGTACGCCGGGCGAATTAAAGATCGAGATATTCGTTGGGTAATAGATGCCGCCGCGCAGCCAGACGATGTCGCCGGAATGCGCCATGGTTTGGGCTTTCATGACGGTGGCGAAGGGCAAACTGATGGTGCCGTCATTGGAGTCGAGCCCATTTGGCGCGACGTACCAGGCGGCGCCTGAAGCGTTACTGATTGCCGAAAAGAGGTAAGCGTCACGCCAAGCACCTCTAGCAAAAGTTCTCATAGATATTGTATTTATGAGAACTATGACAACTACGAGTAGTGGTGATCCGACTTTTTTGATCCCTTCGACATCGGTTCAAAATGTGCCAGTGGCCCTGGAC
>DATAST010000219.1:0-1543 GCA_036269115.1 Verrucomicrobiia bacterium
AAGGTAATCCGGCTTTCCGGCAATCCCTCCAACGAGGCGTTGAAGCTGGTGAATGCTGTCCAGTTCGTGATTGACAGGGCTGGCGATGGTCAGGGCAGTGCCAATGCCTTCAAGGATGGTATGCAACCCTGTCTCCTCAAAATATTTGAGGAAAATGCGGGTTGAAGCGGCGCGGCAATCCACCACCACCACATCTTTGTCTTCCAAATGTTCCACCATGCGGTCCATGTCCGTTGGCGTGTTAGGGTCAATGAAACCGACTTCCGAATGGAAGCGTTTCAAGGTCGAATTCTCGTCGTCGCTGTCGAAAGCCGCGTGGGCAATATCGCGAGCCTTGAGGTATTGGATGAAGTTGACGGCAAAGAAACTCTTGCCCACGCCGCCTTTGCCATTGAGAATTAGAATCAATCGTTTTTTCATAATGTTTATTCGTCTGTGAATTCCACCTCGGCGATTTGCGGCCCGTCCACACTTGGGTTCCGGGCGGGTCGAGGCGAAAGGGTTTGAGCCGGTTGGCGACTGGGGGTGGCCGGCGGCTGCGCCGCCGTTCTGGGCCGCCGTCTGCCGGACCGTTCTTGTAAGATGTCGCGGCAGAAATGCCGGACGGTGGTGTCGGTGACTTGAAGGCTATGCCGCTCGCGCAGAATGGCGACGATGGTGTCGTAGGAGGCGCGGTTGCGCCGGAGTTCTCGAATGAACTCAGCGTGCGGATGAAGCCCGGCGTAGCGTTTGGGCCGCTTCGGGCTGAAACGCGCGATCAATTCCGCCGCTGACTCATTTGGAATGTTCATTCGGAACTTGTTTCCGAACTGGTTTGGAAAATCGCTTCGGAAATCGGTTTCCATCCGCCCCCTTGCTCCAGCAAGGAGACAAGCATCCCATAACCAATTCACATTATAGATAGCATCACCGACCAGATTTTTTGCGCACACCTGGGAGAAAAATTTTGCCCGCTCGATGATAGTTTTGAGACATGCTGGCTACGAAAGCCCAATACAGTTTGTCGAATGCGGAGGAATACTTTAAGGAGCATTTGCAGGTTGGCGACTATTACATGGAAGGTCGTCGTGTGATGGGGCAATGGATTGGACAGGGCGCTGAATCATTAAGGCTTTCAGGAATGACGCATACGGATGAGTTCCTGAAACTGTGCCGGAACCTTCACCCGACCACAGGCGAACGATTGACCCAGCGGCATAATGGAACACGGATGGAAGCGGGGAAGGACGGCAATCTTCATAAGGTTGCCATTCGCCGGGTGTTCTTCGATTTCACATTTTCGCCGCCCAAATCAGTGTCCATTGCGGCGTTGGTGGGAGATGACCGGCGGATTTTGGAAGCGCATGATGAGGCCGCGCAGGTGGCATTGCGGCAACTGGAAATGTACGCGGCCACACGGGTTCGGAAAGAAGGAGAAACATCATATCGTCTGACAGGCAACCTGGTTGGAGCAGTTTTCCGGCATGATACGTCCAGAGCGTTAGACCCGCATTTGCACACCCATTGCATCCTTTTCAATGCCACGAAGGATTCAGTCGAAAAC
>DATAST010000220.1:0-12742 GCA_036269115.1 Verrucomicrobiia bacterium
AAGGGGAAGCGGTCTTTTTGGGTTTTGGCGTCGTTTCAGCTCAGTCACAGGGTTTTCAAACATGCTCCTTCGCTGAAGCCTCGCCAAAACACCAAAAATCCTCGCTCCGAACGGCCACATTATTTTTTAAAACGCTCTAACGTTTTAACGTTCCCAGCGCCACGAGCGCCGCGGCGCTTTCAGCCGTCTTCTTACTTTTACCCTGTCCGCGGGCCAATTCCGCTCCGTCGTGAAACACAGCGCATTCGAAGAGCGGATCGTGGTCTGAACCGGAAATTTGGACCGTCTGATATTCCGGGGCTTTGACCGAGCGCGATTGTAAAAGTTCCTGCAATTCGCCCTTGGGATTCTCGATCAGCGGATGGGCTGTCAATTCATCGAATGCGCCGGAAAATTCCTTCAGAATAAATTCGCGCGCCGCTTCAAACCCGCCGTCCAAAAAAATCGCGCCCAGCAGGGCCTCATAAGCATCGGCCAAAGCGGACGAACGATCGCGTCCGCCGCTGGCGTTTTCGCCCCGGCTCAAGATCAAATGCTCTCCCAGCCCCACCGCGCGGGCGCGCCCGGCGAGAGCCTGGCGATTGACCAGCTTTGCGCGTGCCTTGGTCAGCGGCCCTTCTTCGAAAGCCGGAAACTCTTCGTAAAGTTTTTGGGTCAGGACCAGTCCCAGAACGGCGTCGCCCAGAAACTCGAGCCGTTGGTTGTGTGCCGTCGCCGTTCCGCTTTCGTGGGCCACGGAGGGATGCGTGAGGGCCAGGCGCAGTAACTGTTCGTCGCGGAATTGGTAGCCGAGGGAACTGGCGGATTTCGGAATTGCAGACATGCCGGAACGGTTACTGCGCCACGTGCGTTTCAGCGACCGGCACTTCTTCAGGCGCCTGAGCCGAAGGTTCGTTCGCAGCCGGCTGTGGCGGCGGATTCAACCCGTGCTCGAGCAATTGGGCCACGTCCCGCTGGACTTGTTCGAGTTGGTCGAGCCGCAGGTCCGGGTCGGCAATGGTAAAGATGTCGCCGGTTTTAGGGTGCTCATAAATGAAGACACGCTGTCCATCGCGTTTGAGCTGTTCTTTCACTTTGAGGATGCGTTTGCGCTCCAGCATCACGGCCAGGATATAGCCGGCGGGCGCGTGTTGCGGATCATTTTGCTCGATGAGCTTGCGCAGCAGCGTTTCGGCTGTGTCCTTTTGGATGGCTTCGACCACGGGAGCCGGCGCCTGAAAGACGGTTTGCCAATGCGAAATGAAACCTTTGCGCTCCCGCGCGCCCTCGCTGAACTGGGTTTGCCAGCAGTTTTGGCAAATGTCCATGCGGCGCAGCTCGGCTCGTTCATTAAAGAGCAATGTGTGCAGCGGCTGTTTATCGGCAAAAGGCTGGTGGCAGGCTTCACAAGCGGTCGCCCGGGACTGAATGTTCCATTCGTTCATGTACCTGAAATTTAAGCATGGATGACCACGCTCCTGCAAGAATCAATCAGTCTTCCCGGTGCTCGTCCAGCATCGACGCCAGGGTTCTCTATAAAAAGAGAGAGCGGCCTGCCAGTCGGCGAGGCCGCCCGAAAAACGGATGGATCCCTAAGCCTGTGCTTATCTCGAAATCAGATTTTCCGCGAACAGGCTGAAGCCGTTGTCAGCCATGCGCTCAGCCGCGGGCCGGCGAAGGATTTTGATCCTGGGATGAAATTTTTCGACTTCGTGGATGGACGCCTCGATGGCTTCCACCTTAAGTTCGGATTCCCGAACCAATTGGCGGGCCTTCTGGACCTGCATCTCCAAATCCTTCAATTCGGCGGCATTGTCTTGACTTCCTCGTGTCATGGCATGTCCGTAGCAATTGCCGTGCCCGGTTTGTCCCTGGTCGCGAAAGGGTAACCATGGCATTTGATAAGCTACGGTATTCGTTGTGGCAAAGGAAGGTTCGCAATTAGGGAAGGAAATCGAAAGCCTGAAAAGGCGGATTCAAAGGAGCAAAAAGCACCTCAAGAAAACCGAGATAAAGGCTGAAGATTTGAACGCTTTGATCGAGGCAACGCGTCGGACGCGCGCCGCCGCCCAGCAGGGACCCAAAAACCCCGGCAAACACTAGGAAACACGGTTTGCAGTGTGAAAAATGCAAGTTCCTACGGTAGCGGTAATGCAAATTGCGCGACAAAAACGAAATTCCCAAATTCCGCCCTATCTGCCCCACCTCCATTACGTGACATAATACCGACACGATGGCTTTTTCGTATTTTTTCGTATTAATTCCATCGCCATCCGTTTCAACGTTTTAACTTTTTAACGAATCAACGCTTCACCATTGGCCTTGTTGCCGAAATTTGTTAATTAAGGGGCGATGCGTCTGCTGGACCGTTATTTGTTTCGTGAATTGCTCACGCCGCTGGTGTTTTGCCTGGTCGGCATTCAATCGTTCATCATTTTTGTCACGGCCTTCAGCGACGCGGGCAAAATCGGGGAAGCGAAGTTGGGCTTTGGGCAAACCATCGGATACTCGGTGGCTGCTTCCATGGGACAACTCACGATTGTGATACCGGTCTCGCTTCTACTGGCGCTGCTCATGGCGCTGACGCAACACGCTCGTCACCATGAATTGACGGCTATGCGGGCCGCGGGCATCAGCTTGTGGCGCATCTGTGTCCCCTATTTCATTGTCGGTCTGATTGCCACGGGCGTCGTTTTTGCCTTAAACGAATCGGTGGTCCCGCGCTCCATGGATTTCGCGGACCGCACATTGAGCCATCATTCCCCAACCACTTCCCATGAAAGCGCCCAGAATGTCGCGTTTACAAACGAGCGGGAGCACCGCAAGTGGGTCCTGCCGGGATATTATCACCTGGGATCTTCCACAGTGCCGCACCCGTGGGTTCAATGGGTTTTCCCCGACGGTTCAGCGCGGATTTTCTCCGCCAACGAGGCGGTGCGGACTAACGGCGTCTGGGTGTTCTACGACGTGCAGGAATTTTCACAGGCAGACGTTTTGGCGCTGCCGGTTCCCATCCTGCAAACCAATGTGCTCGTGGTTCGGGAATTTAATGAGACACCGGAGGAAATCGGACGGGAAATCAAAATGTCGAATTACTTCTCCGAGCGAAACCCAAACATTCCGTTTAAAGACATTTCGGCTTATTTGCAATGGCACCCGAATTTGTCACGGCAGGATCGGGGACGCCTTGAGACCGAAATGCAGGAACGGCTCGCCATGCCGGTGACTTGTTTGGTGGTCGCCTTGATTGCGATACCGTTTGGGGCCACGCCCGGGCGTCGCAATCTTTTCTTCGGCGTGGCGGGGAGTATCTTCATCTGCTTTGTCTATTTCATCCTGCAGCGCGTGAGCTTTTTATTTGGTTCGAGCGGCGCGTGGCCGGCATGGCTGGCGGCCTGGCTGCCAAACCTGGTTTTCGGCATAACCGGAATATTTTTGATGAGCCGGATCAGGTGATGAATGACGAACTTCCCAAATTAAAATCGCGGCTTGAGCGCCTGGAATTGTTGTACCAGGTCAGCAATGTCATTCACTCCACGCTGGAAGCCCAGGAAGCGCTTCAACTGATTGTCAGCGAAGGCGTCCGGTTGGTGCGGGCCTCGTCGGGCTCTGTCGTCCTGATCAATCCCACTTCAGGATTTCTGGAAATTCACGCATCGCAAAATCTTCCCGCCCCGGCGCGGCGGCTGCAGTTGCGCATGGGCGAGGGCATTACGGGCTGGGTGGCCCGCCATGGCAAGCCGGCGCTGGTCAATGACGTGAGCCAGGACGCCCGATACGTGGCCGCCCGGCGCGGCGTGAAATCGGAATTGGCCGTGCCGTTTGAAGTGAACGGCGAGACGCGCGGCGTGCTGAACATGGATTCGGACCGCGTGAATGCTTTTACCGCCGATGACCTGGAACTATTGCAGGAACTGGCCGTGCAGGCGGCCAAAGTTATTCAAAACACCTGGCTGTACGAGCAATTGCGATTGAAGGTGCATTTGTTCGAATCGCTGGCCAGCGTGAGCCGCACCATCAATTCGACGCTGAACCTGGACGAAGCCCTGCGGGCGATCACGCGCGAGGGGTGCGATTTGATGCGGGCCCGGATGTGTTCATTGATGATGCTGGACGACAATCGTGAATGGCTGGATTTGCGGGCGAGCCACGGCGCCGGTCCCGCTTACATAAAAAAACCGCGACTCAGTGTTGAAGAAAGCCTGCTTGGAGTTGTGGTGCGGCGCAAAAAACCGGTGCAGGTGGGCAACGTGCAGGCATCCACGCACTATCAAAATGTGGACATCGCCCGCCGCGAGGGGCTGGTTTCATTGTTGAGCGTGCCACTCCTGTTCGCCGGACAGGCCATCGGCACGCTGAACGTCTATACGGGGCGCCATTACAACTTTTCCAACGAGGAAATCCGCATCCTGGGCGCATTGGCCGAGTTGTCCGCTATCGCGATCGAGAAGGCGCGGCTGTACGAACGCATCGTGGACGTCGAGGAACAGTTGCGGCAAAACGAAAAGTTGTCGGCGCTGGGTTTGCTCGCGGCCGAAGTGGCGCACGAAATTCGCAATCCGCTGACCGTCATGAAATTGTTGTATCATTCCCTGGATTTAAAGTTTCCCAGCGATGATCCACGCGCCAAGGACAACAAGATCATTGAGGCCAAAATCGAGCACCTGAACAAAATCGTGGAACAAATCCTGGATTTTGCGCGAACGACCGAGCCGGAATTTGCCCCGGTTAATTTGAACGAACTGGTGGATGAACTGGGGCTGTTGGTGCGCCACAAGCTGGCCAACCAAAACATAAATATGGCGCGGAGATTGCAGCCGGACCTGCCTCTCGTGATGGGCGATGCCCCGCAACTGGAGCAGGCGTTTTTAAACCTGATTTTGAACGCCGCCGAAGCGATGCCCGATGGCGGTACGCTCACGGTAAAAACGAAGGTCGCCAAGTCGCGCGTGACCATTGAATTCAAAGACACCGGTGGCGGAATGACCGAGGAAATGCAAAAGCAGGCGTTCACCGCGGTCCTGAGCACAACTAAAACCAAAGGAACAGGCCTGGGTCTCGCTATCGTGGGACGGATTGTGGAAACGCATCACGGAACAATCCAAATAAAATCCCGCTCCGGCCGCGGCACCTCGATGATCATTTCGCTTCCGGCCCGGTAGGGCGGCGCTCACGGGCTGCCTCGTACGTGGTGGAAACCTTCGCTATCGCGCTTGCGTCTTGGAGTGCGGCGGCAACCCTGAACGCTTTCGGGGGACACCGCTTTCAAACGACATTCGATTTGCTGAAATAATGTGTTGGTAAAAGCGGCAACAGCGTTCCAGAGCGGTGTCACAGCCACCGCACTCCAAGACCATGCGGCGGTTCGGTTGGTTCTGAGAAGGACGTGTGAAAATAAACGTGTGTGGGACTTTTACCCTTCTTAAAAAATTAAAAAAATTCGGGCAGCAGACGCCAAGGAGGTGGGGGTGGGGAACCCCGCTGAAGAAACGTGCTGCCACCCGAACTACTGTAATGTCACAACAAAGCAACGATTTGTCAACAGGTTATTGCTAAATTTGTTAAATATTCCACGCTTTCCCCCTTGAATTTGCTTTACCACCAGTTTTTGTCACATAGAGTGCCAGTATGACAGATTTGGGCCTCGTTGGGCTGTTTCGGGGACTGGATCCAAAAGAGCTCCAGGCATTGCGCGGTATCGCCGAGGAACGTGTTTTCCCGGCGGGAACGCGAATTTTTAATGAAAATGACCCCGGGGACGGCGTCTACGTCATTCGCGATGGCCTTGTGGAGATTGCTCACCTGGTCGGTGACCGTGCCTTGTGCGTCTTTTCAAAATTCGGGCCTGGCGAATTTTTTGGTGAAATGGCCGTCATCGAAGACCGGCCGCGTTCAGCCACAACCACCGCCGTGAAGGAAACGAGTGTTTACTTCATTCCCCGGTTTCAAATGATCGCGCTTTTGCAGCGCTCGCCCGATTTGTCACTCAAGTTATTGCAGGAAATCAGCCGTCGCCTGCGCGATTTCAATCAGCAACACCTTCGCGAAATTGTGGAAGCGGAACGTCTGTCGGCGCTGGGAAGTTTTGCGCGCTCCATCGTCCATGATTTAAAAAATCCATTGACCGTTATCGGCATGGCTACCGAGATCATGATCTCGCCTAAAACCGGGCCGGAACGGCGGCAGGAAGCTTTCGACCGTGTCAGACGGCAGATTATGGCAATCACTGAACTGGTGGGCGACATTCTTGATTTCACGCAAAGCGGGCCGGCGGACAATGAATTTGCCGCTGTTTCCTATAGGGAATTTATCGGGAGCATTGTCACGGAATTGCGGATGGAATTTCAATTGAGAGGCTCGGTATTGCACGTCGAGAACGAACCGCCCGGAGGAACGTTGCGGTTTGACCCGCGCCGGATTCGCCGGGTGATACTCAACCTGGCCGGCAACGCTTTGGATATGATGCCCGATGGCGGGCGGGTCACCATGCGTTTTCAACACGGCGGAAATGAGGTGGTCACGGAGATTGAGGACGAAGGCCCGGGCATTGCGCCCGAAGTGGCCGGCCGGCTTTTTCACCCCTTTGTCACGTTTGGCAAAGCCCATGGCACGGGCCTGGGCCTGTCCATTTGCAGAAAAATCATCGATGACCACCGCGGCCGGATTTCCGCGCGCAACGTATCACCTCCGGGCCATGGCGCGGTATTTTCATTTACCCTTCCCAGTGCGTGAGAGCACGTTTTAACGCTTCAACGTTTTGACGTTTCGACGTACGCTGCACGGCCAATGAACCGCATCAAACTGCTTCCTGAGCAGGTGGCCAATCAAATCGCCGCCGGCGAAGTGATTGAGCGTCCGGCCAGCGTAGTGAAGGAGCTCGTCGAGAATTCCCTCGATGCCGGGTCAAAAAAAATCCTGGTCGAAATCCAGGCGGGTGGCCGCAGTTTGGTGCGCGTATCGGACGACGGATTTGGAATGAGTCGCGACGACGCGCTGCTCTGCCTGGAACGCCATGCGACCAGCAAAATCCGGCGGGCGGAGGACCTGGCCGCGATTGACACAATGGGATTTCGCGGTGAAGCGTTGCCGAGCATCGCCAGCGTCAGCAAATTCAGCCTGGTCACGCGGGAACGGGACGATAACTCCCCTGAAGGCACGCAAGTGATTGTTACCGGCGGGACGATTGCCGAGGTCAAAGCCGCCGGCGCCGCTCCCGGCACCAGCATCGAAGTCCGGCAGCTTTTTTTTAACCTGCCCGCGCGTCGCAAGTTTTTGCGCACCGAAGAAACCGAGGCGGCGCCTATTCAACATTATTTGACACTGGCTGCCCTTTCTTTTCCGGACGTCGCTTTTACGTTCCAACGGGATGGACGGATGGTGTGGCAATTGCCGGCCGTCAAGAGTGAGCCCGTCCAGTCCAGCCGCATCGCCGCCCTGCGCGAACGTCTGCGCGCCCTGCTCGGTGATGAGCGGCTTGTCGCCGTGAATTTTTCGACGTCACTGGACGAGGATTTTGTGCCGGAACAGGTCGAAGTTTTCGAGACGGCTGCGGTTGAACCATCCGCTGCGGAACCTAAACGCTCGGCTTTTCACGTTTGGGGGCTCATCGGCGCGCCCGGCGTATCGCGCGCCACTCGCGAAAGCCAGTTCGTTTTCGTCAATCGCCGGCCGGTCGAAAACCGCGGAGTCAATTACGCGCTCATCGAGGGTTGCCATACCACTTTGATGAAAGGACGGTTTCCCGTTTGCTGCCTGTTTTTGGAAATGGACCCCGCAGCCGTGGACGTTAATGTGCATCCGGCCAAGCGCGAGGTGAAATTTCACCGGGAATTCGAAATTCGAAAACACGTCGCGCAAGCCGTGCGCGAAGCGTTGCTGGCATTTCATTCGCAAACGGAAAAGAAACCTGCGTCGCAATCGCCGGTGCCGCAGCAATTGCAGATGGATCCACCGGCGGATTCCACGACTCCACTGCCCGCGCCGGAACCGGTCGCGCTGCCGTTGCCCGAATTCCCATTGCCGCCGAAGGAGTCGCCCCTGCCCGCTACACAAGCGCCATTGGCGATGGGTTTCTCGCGGCCTGTTACGGCGCCGTCCGTGGCCGCCGTTCCCGTCATAACTAAATTCCCTGAACCCGCCTCCGCGCCCGCGCCTGCTCTTCCTGCCGTCGCCACGCCGTTATTGAACGTTCCACTGCGACTGGTGGGTGTTATTGGCAAACTCTATGTCGTGCTCGAATCCGATCGTGGGTTGGTGCTTCTGGACCAGCACGCCGCGCACGAACGGATTCTTTTTGAGCAAATGCTCCATCGCCTTGAACAAAACGAATTTGCGCCCACGCAAAAATTGTTGCTGCCGGAGACGATCGAGCTTTCGCCGCGTGACGCTCACTTTATGCGCGAGCAATTGGCCCCGCTCACCCGCCTGGGCGTGGGTTTGAGCGAATTCGGCGAGCGCACGTTCCTGCTCGACGCGTTGCCGGCATTCGTCAAGGTAAGCGATACACGCCGCTTTGTACTCGACCTCGTGGACGAACTCAAAGCCGCCGGACGCGAAGTCAACCTCGCCCGCCTGGGCGAACATACCGTCGCCAAAACCGTCTGCCGCCATGCCGTCAAAGCGAATGACCCGCTTGCCGGGCCGGAACTCGAAAACCTCGTTGCCGATTTGCGTCGTTGCGCCATGCCCTACACCTGTCCGCATGGCCGCCCTACGCTCATCGAAATGAGCTATCGCGAATTGGAACGAAAATTCGGACGCACCCAATGATGAAGCGGAGACCTCCACGTTTGGTGTCCACGCTTTAGCGTGTCTGCCCATGACCAAAGGAAAATCCAAGGCAAAAACAGAAGCCACGCCCGCGCCCGTGCCGTCAGGCAATGACGTCTCCGGCGAGCATTGGCGTTATTGTCCCCAATGCGGCCACGAATTAATCAACCAAAAGTGCAAACTCCGCTGTCCTCGCTGCCACTACTTCATGAGCTGCTCGGATTTTGACTAGTCTAGTTCCCGAAAGCTTTCGGGGACAACAGGGGCGGCGGATCTACCCTGCCGCACATATATTTTGTGTAGGGAAGTAAACGTGTAAACGGGCGGGAAATTAAGTTGATAAAGGTGATAAAAAGCCCGTTATTATTGGAGATTTGGCGATTTGGTGGATCCGAAGGGGAGTGTAAACGAGAAAGGTGATCCTAATTTGATGTGGTGGGTCGCGACGTGCCCGTCGTGACGGCGCGCACCACAGGACGCGTGCAGGTCAGTTGCGCTTTCGACCAGCCTTAGATCTTTTTCGAGCGCGGGCTTGAATGCCGGGTTGCCGAGCTTTGAACCGGGGTGGGGACGGCTCGTCCCCACGTCCTTCAAAATTTAATGGGGACAAGCTGTCCCCACCCTGGCCGAGGTTCCCGCAACGAGCGACGCCGTTCAATCCACCAATCCATTTATCCAGCCATCCCGCCCAACGGCTCCGGCCTTTCGACCAAATGGAGCAGGTTTCCTTCGCAATCCTCAAAGAATTGCACTTTCCCGCCCCCCGCTGCCGCCCGTTCCGGTTCCGTAAACCGCACTCCACGTTTTTCAAGTTCGGCCTTTGCCGTGGCAATCGAATCCACCCGCAAAGCGATATGCCGAAATCCGGCGAGCTTGTTGTTTCCGCGATTCTCAGGCATGCCGTCCGAGGCATAAATTTCAAACCATCCGCCGCCGGGCAATCCGATTAAATACGTCGGCGGTTGCTGGCCGTTATTAAAAATCTCGCGCGCGCCCAGGACGCGCTCATACCAGGTTTTCAGCCCCGTCGGGTCCGGCGAAGGAATTGCGATGTGTTCGATGGAAATGTTCACGCCGGGAATTATGGGCCAATGGCCCGGTTTATACCAGCCTCGGGCAACGCCCGAGGTCTTTTGCAGCCGGGAAAAAGCGCCAACGGCGCGGTTTCCCTTAATCGCGTAGCAGCCGGCACGTGAGTGCGCTCTGAATCTTCTTTTGGCAATAACCTTTCAAAGTGCGGAGGCGAATAAAGCCGAAGATCATGCCGCAAATAAGATTCGCGGTGGCAGCGCCACTTGCGATCTCTCGCGGTTTTTCAGTCAGCGGCTAATTCCAAGGACTGGTTACCCAGGGCGTCGTGCTCGCAGACTCGCACTTTGCCCTGGGCTATAATATTGCACCCTTACAGGGTGCCGTGACGTCCTCTCCTACGCCCGCGTAAATCGTAAATCGTAAATCGTAAATTCGGCGGCCTCGTTATTTGACTGCACGTCCATCTCGCCGTAATTTGGTAGTCCATGTTTGATCTCGTTGCTCCCTATGAACCCGCCGGTGATCAGCCGCAAGCCATTGCGAAGCTGAATGAAGGGATTTTGTCCGGGGCCAGGGACCAGGTCCTGCTCGGCGTCACCGGTTCGGGCAAGACGTTCACCGTTGCGAACGTCATCAAACACGTGAACAAACCCACGCTGGTCATTTCGCACAATAAAACGCTCGCCGCCCAGCTTTACGCCGAATTCAAAAGCTTTTTTCCACACAACGCCGTCGAATATTTCGTCAGTTACTTCGATTATTACCAGCCGGAGGCCTATATCCCGCGCACCGACACGTTCATCGAAAAAGATTCCAGCCGCAATGAAGAGATTGAGCGCCTGCGCCTGTCCGCCATGAGTTCGCTTTTTTCGCGGCGCGACGTCGTGGTCGTCGCCAGTGTCTCGTGCATTTACGGCATCGGCAGCAGGGAAGATTACGAGGAAATGATTATTCCGATGCGCATCGGGAGCACCATTTCACGCGAACAATTCCTTTCCCGCCTCGTCAGCTTGCAATACGACCGCAATGACATCGCGTTCGAGCGCGGCCATTTCCGCGTGCGCGGCGACACCGTTGAAGTCCGTCCGGCAGGACGCGAGGACGGCCTGCGCGTCGAATTTTTTGGCGACGAAATCGAACGCATTACGCGTTTTGAGCCGTTGAACGGCGCAAAAATCGAGTCGCTCGAAGCTGTCGTCGTGTTTCCGGCCAAACAATTCGTTACCACGAACGAAAAAATGAAACGCGCGATTTTAACCATTCGCGAGGAACTCGGCGACCGTATCGCATGGTTTGAAAGAGAGGGCAAACTCCTCGAAGCGCAACGCATCAAGCAACGCACGGAATTTGACCTGGAGATGATGGAAGAAATGGGCATTTGCTCCGGCATCGAAAATTATTCGCGCCACATCTCGGGCCGTCCGCCCGGTTCGCGCCCGAACACGTTGTTCGACTTTTTTCCCAACGATTTTCTCCTGGTGATTGACGAATCCCATGCCACCGTCCCGCAAATCGGCGCGATGTATGAGGGCGATCGCTCGCGCAAGACCGTCCTGGTCCAACACGGTTTCCGATTGCCCAGCGCATTGGACAATCGGCCTTTGAATTTCCTGGAATTTCAAGCCCTGCAAAACCAGACGATTTACGTGAGCGCGACCCCCGCCGGCCGCGAACTCCAATGGGCGCGTTCGGCGGCAGGAGTTGGCGCCGAGCCGATTCATCCGGTTCCCGATCCCGGAGGGATCACTGGAAATAGCCCGGCGTTTCAACGCCGGGTTGCGGGCAAAAAAAATTCAAGTCCCGAAGGGACGGCCGGCGCCCGGACTGAGCCGGTGGAAGGTTCCAATAGCAAAAGTCGTTCGAGCGCGGAGAATGGTCAGTTAAACACTCACCCTCACCCCGGCCCTCTCCCCCAGGAGAGGGGGAAGCAATCGCAAGTTAACTACGTACTTAACGATTCACGGCAGGGTCAGTCCACGGTTGCGGAATCTGATAACGGCCAACTGACGCCGGGCGCTCCACCAAAAGGAACGCTCACCTGGCAACCAAACGTTTCCCAACCCGGCGTGGTCGAACTCGTCGTCCGCCCGACCGGCCTCCTTGACCCCAGGGTCACCATCAAACCTCTTAAAGGCCAGATCGACGACCTCATCGAAGAATGCCGCAAGCGCGCCGACAAAAAGGAGCGAATCCTGGTGACCACACTTACCAAGCGCACCGCGGAGGAGTTGACGGATTATCTCCGCGGCATTGCAATCAACGTCCAATACCTGCACAGCGAGATCGACGCCATCGAACGCGTTGAAATCCTCCGCTCATTGCGCAAGGGCGAGTTCGACGTGCTCGTGGGCATCAACCTTTTGCGCGAAGGCCTGGACCTGCCTGAAGTTTCGCTCGTCGCCATCCTGGACGCCGACAAAGAAGGTTTCCTGCGCAGCGAAACCAGCCTGATCCAGACTGCGGGCCGCGCCGCGCGCCATTTGAACGGCGAAGTTATCCTGTACGCCGACGTCATGACCGGCAGCATCAAAAAATTCCTGGCCGTGACCGAGTACCGGCGTCAAAAGCAGGTTGCCTATAACAAGGAACACAACATCACCCCGCGCAGCGTGAGCCGAGCCGTCGAGGAAAGCCTGGCCACCTATCAATCCAGCCGCGAAGGCGGCCACGGCGTTTTGAAAGACGCGAAGCTGGACGTGGACATCACTGGTACCATCAGCGAACTCGAATCCGAAATGCTCAAAGCCGCCGAAGATCTGCAATTCGAAAAGGCCGCCCTATTACGCGACCAAATCAAAGAACTTAAGCGCATGATTGATGGCGGAAAGGCGGAGGAACCGGCGCCGGCGGAGCGGGGTAATTATCGAAGACAAAAAAGGGCGAGGAGGTAGGAACTAGTGCTTAATTGCATTGACAAGCGATATAATATTTGCGACGCTGTGGCATGGCAAGAACCGCGCCG
>DATAST010000221.1:0-27977 GCA_036269115.1 Verrucomicrobiia bacterium
AGGCGCGGTTACTGCAAGCGTTGCAAGAAATGGCGCGTGCCTGCCGATACGGTGTTGGGGTTGGAGGAAAGCGCGGGTTATTCGCCGGCGGTGCAGGAAATGGCTTCGCTGCTGGCCAGCAAAATGCCTGTTGAGGAGGCCAGCGTCGTGCTTGAACATCTGACCGGCGTGAAGATGCCTCGGGCGACGCTGGATCGGGAAGCCCGTCGTCAAGGGGAGCGCGCCCAAGCGGTCCGCACACAACTGGATCAGAAGGCGGCCACCCAAAAGGAGCAATTTGAACTGACGTTGGAACCCTACCAGATGATTATTCAAATGGACGCCTGGAACATCCGGGAACGGGATGGCTGGGGCCAAAGCGCGCGCTTGCGCCGCAAAGGTCAGGAGCCTGAACGTTGGCACTGGGTTTACACTGGAACGGTATTCCGGCTGGATCATCGGGGAAAGACGGCCGGCGGTCGACCGGTGATTAGCGAACGAGGATTTGTGGCGACCCGTCAAGGGATCGACGCTCTGCGGGAACAACTGCATGCCGAAGCGTTGCGACGCGGCTTGGGCCAAGCGGCCAGTGCTCTGGTCATTGGAGATGGTGCGGTATGGATCTGGCGATTGGCCGATGATCGCTTCCCTGAGGCCCGTCAACGACTGGACTTTTATCATGCCGTGCAACATTTGGCAGCGGTGGGCCGAGCCCTCTTTGGCGAAGACAAGGAGAAGTATCGCGCCTGGCTCAAACCATTGATCAAGCAATTGAAGAACGAATCATCCATTAAGGTGATTGCTCAACTCGAAGAGGCACTGGCGGGATTATCCGAAGGAACGGCGGTGCAAGCGGTGGCCAAAGAAGTGGCCTATTTTCACGAACATCAAACGCGCATGGATTATCGGGCGGGGCGCAGAGCGGGTGAACCCATTGGCAGCGGGCCGGTCGAAGCTACTTGTCGCCAAACTCAATGTCGGTTCAAACGACCTGGCCAGTTCTGGAGCAAGGAAGGCGACGAAGCTTTGCTCTGTTTGGAAATGTTCTGGCGAAACGACCGCTGGCACCTCTTGTTTCCTCACACGGCTTTCAACCCTGCAAGAAACTGAGATGCGCCCCCGGTGGCAGCTTCACGTTACTGGTGTACCCTGTCTCTCTGGAGAGGAGTTTTCACTTTTCACGTATCAGTCCGAGCGCTTCAATACACGGGCCACCCACATCCAGTGCTGTCCTCGTGAACCTCGAACGACTGCCGCTGATCACCAGCAGATGCTAACCGAGTGAGAAGCGCGACTGCATCCGGCTATGTCAAACCCAGCCGGACTAGGCGCGTAAATGGGGGAGAATATTTGGGCGGCGCGGTAGCGCCGGCCCTACCAAAATTTATGACGTCATTGCCCGGATGTTTCGAAAACCCAACTCACCTCCCGCTCACTGGCGGCAGGGATTCTTCCGCAGGCCAGCATCTGTCCAGCGGGAAACCATTCGATAGGCGGATGAAGAAGATCTGGAGCTTGAAATAGACGAAGGCGGCGTCCCACATGCGGAGCCGGCAACTGAGAAGGTAATTCTGCAGCATGAGCACCCGGCTTTGGACGTAAAGTTTTGCCAGGGTGGTTACCAGGCGTCCGTATTCCAGGAGATTTGTCCATACGCGCTTTAACTGCGCGCTGTATCCCCCAAGTTGAGCGTCTTGTCGTTCAGGCATAAGGTCATTTTCAACGTTATTTTATTTTCGCGCGGTAATAACGGAACGAGGCCGTTTTTGCCGCAGCGTCGGTATACGTGAGGGTTCCACCGGTCACCACGTTCGTATACACAGACGTCCAATGTGTCATATCGGACGATGCCTGGATAACAAGATTCGAGCCAGTTGGAGCGGAAAATTGAATTTTAAATCCGTTTGCCACCATTTTTGATCCGGTGCCTGCATTTGAACCGGCGACCAAACCCGTTATGGTGGGGGGAGTGCTGATGGTACACGTCGCTTTTGTGGTGAGCAGACCTCCCAGGAGGCCCACGGTCGAGGACGAGATTGTATAGGTCCCGGCGCTAGCCGATGACATATTGGTGATGGTTAAAGTGCCGGTAACACTGCCGCCAAGCTCCAAAAGAGGGGTACTGGTGATAAAATTGGCATTTGCCGGCAATGCGCCACCGTTGTACTTGACGCCAATGGTACTTAATACGCCGATGGTAACGGACGATTGGATATTAATCGTCACAGTGTCCCCATTTGGGACATTGGTGTTTGCCGGTGAGACACTGAGGGTAGGGGCTAAAAGCCCCGCCTGGGCCTGTGTGGTAATAAATAGGCCCAAAAATACTAGAAAAATCGCCGTTTTCGTCAACCCCAACCGGTTGATTCGGTGTTTCGCTTCCATATTCGGGACATTATCCAGCTAGTATTGTGCCAAAAATGGTCACAGTGTGTCTCAAAATGAGGAAAGTGTCATGGCCATGGCCATGGCTACCGTAAGCTTAAGCGTTGCCAATTGGCGATACGTGCCATGGTTATTGTACCGGTGGTATTGGGTGGCCTGCCCTTGCAGGGCGCGGGATTACGCCGTTCTTCCGAGGGCGATGCCCTCGGCTAAGATGGTTCAGGCTTTCAGCCTGGTAGACCCACGGTCGGACCGGCAAATTGATTCTTCGCTGTTTCTAGAACCGATACGTGGCCTTTATCCGGAAGTTGATACGGTCTTGCTGAATGTAGGGCTCAAAATGTAAATCAGAAGCGGGCTCGAAGTATTTAGTATCGAAAAGATTGTAGACGCCGGCCGAAAGATCGAGGTTCTTGATGAAGAGGTCGCGGCTGGAGATCGTGAGGTTGACGACGGTATAGCCGGCAGAATTTGGTCCGGGAACCACGCTTCCCGGTGTCCATATTTCGGTTTTGCTCTGGCTTGTGTACTGAACTTCCAGTCCGGCAAAGAGCTTTTTCTGGTAAAGCGGCGCGCTGAGGTTGAGCTTAATCATGTTTTCAGGCGAATCTGCCAAGCCAACGTCAGTGTCACGGTTTCGGGTTCGCTGAAGGCTGTAACTGAGGCGGGCGTTAAGTTCCTTCCATTTCGCCTCGAGAGAGGGTTCAAAGCCGACCGTTTCGGCATTGAGATTTACGTCAGTTCCGGATGATCCCAAGCCAATCAAGTTATCCATGCGGTTGTAATAAACCATAACCGAAGATCGCAAAAAGTGATTGATGCCCTGGTCATAGATAAATTGATAGGAAGTGATCTTTTCAGGTTTCACATCCGTGTTGCCGGCCAATACCAATTCCAGGATGTTTGGATCGCGAAAAGCGGTTCCGTAGACAAATTTGAAGGTGGATTGCTGCCAGGGATTGTAAATGAGCGCGGCGCGCGGACTCCAATCGGGGGTATAGTTTCCGTATTCGTCATAGCGAACGCCGGCGTTGACGTGGAGGTTATCCAGAATCGCAACGTCCGCCTGCCCAAAGATGGCATAATTTTGACGATTGGTTTCGAGCGGCGCTTCGGCGAGGATATTGTCGGAAAAAACACTGAGGTTCTGTTCAAAATCATTTCGATATTCTCCACCAAATGTGAGTGTGTCCTTATCGAAGATTTTTTTGTTAACCTGCGCTTCTAAACCGGCCCATTGTCCCATTTCCCGGACCTGTTCAAAGGTAGTCTCTGGGCCACCCAGGGGCGGCACGAGATTGGCGAGCGGGTAATTTAATTGTTTGCCACTTTGATCGTAATAAACGTCTCCCAGGACACTCCAGCCACCGTCAAATTGATGTGAGTATTTCAAGGTCACATAACTGCGATCATCAATGGATTGCAGTTGTGAGTTATTGAAAGAACTGCCGAAAACAGCTGTGGGGTTGATTTTTTGCCGATTGATATACCCGCCTTCCAGCGTCAAATCCTGATAACTGACCGATCCAAAAAAGCTTTGGAAATTGTCGGCATCCATGTGATGCGCATTTCCGTTGTTCCATGTCTGGTACTCAGGGAAATGCAAATTGCCTACGCCGTTGTTATTGTAAATGGTGCCGGACAGCAAAAACTGCAGGCTGTTCGTAAGTTGCCAGCCAATCGTTGCCCTGCCGGAGCCTTCGTCATAGCTGCCGTATGACCCGGAACCTTCCACTCCTTTTATGTCTTTGCCTTGGCGCGTGATGACGTTAATGACGGCGAAGAAGGCGTTGTTGCCATACAACACGGAGCCCGGGCCGCGAATAATTTCCACGTGGTCGATCAGGTCCACGTCCAGGATAAAAGAGGTATCCACCTGGGCGCTGTCGTCGAGCGTGTCATTGATCCGGTGCCCGTTGACGAGGAGCAGAATTCGGTTATTGGCATCCCCGAGGTTGACACCGCTTACGCCCACGTAAGAGTAGTCGCGGTCGTATGAAATATAAAAACCGGGCACACTCTCGAGCAGGTCGCCGAGCGTTCGCCACCCGTATTTTTTGATTTGGTCAGATGTGATGACCGTGGCATCGGCGGGCGCTTCAGTCGCTTTTTGTTGGAATTTGGACGCGGTCTCGACTGTTGGGACCTGGATTTGCATTAGCTGTTCCAATGACATCTGGGTCAGGTCCGGCGATTGATTGGTGCCGGCGCCCGCGGTGGCAGTATCCGTGGCTGTGGCTGTCGCGCTGACCTTATTGGTGTTACTTTCGGCGTGGACGCCGACGGCCAGGAGAAGCATGACTGGGACGATCTGTCGAAGACAAAAAGCCCAAACAGGCTGGAATCTCAAAAGAAATTTTCTTTTGTTCATGCTCCAGGCAAAATGTTTGAGCTGTTGTTGACAAAGTTCATCTAATGCGTCTCAAATGACTTGAGCAGCTTTTAAGCCCGTAAGGGCCGTTCCGTGCGCTGATGGCCGAAATTGTGGCCGTCCGTGGCGGCGTCGCAAGTAATAAATGCTGGAAAATCAACGATTTAGTATGGCAATCTATCAGGGTGCCTGATTGATGAGAAAATGCGCTATAACTGTTACCGTCCTGCTTTTTGGCGTGATTTTCATGGTCGATCCCAATGGTCAGGCCCAGGATTCCCAGCCCAGCAAGTATCAGATCGAGGCGGCGTTTATCTATAATTTCGCGCGGTTTGTGGACTGGCCTACGCAGGCCTTTACCGATGCTTCTTCGCCCATGACGATTGGCATTTTTGGGAAAAACCGATTTGGCTCGACCCTCGCACAGACCATCAACGGCAAATCGGTTCGCGGCCATCCGTTGCAGTTCAAAGAATGCGGTTCGCTGGCCGAGGCGGCGCGATGCCAGGTCCTATACATCAGCGACTCGGAAAAAAGCCGCCTTTCAAAAGATATTTCCGGCCTGAACGGCGCCAGTATTTTGACGGTAAGCGAAACAGACGATTTCATCGCCCAGGGAGGCATGATTGACCTCAAGATCATTGACCAAAAGATGCGGTTCGACATCAACAATTCCGCGGCAAAAGCCGCTGGTTTGACCATTAGTTCGAAGCTGTTGAGTTTGGCGATTAGTGTGAAATAAAGGGGCCGCGGGGGAATCATTCTCATTCCTCATCGTCATCCTCATCGTCGAGCGCTGGTGCGGTAACGAGCGGACACGCTAAAGCGTGGACACCGAACCGAAAAACAGGCCAAGCGCGGGGCTGAGAGGATGACGATGAGGATGACGACCCGCCTACGCTCAGCTTCGGCGCGGCAAGTGAGGATGATTCCCCTTAACCCTTTCGCCCCAACAATCACCATTACAGTTCATAAAGAAGGAACAAAAGTTGCTTGATTCCCTTGGAATCGCTCAATTTCAGGCGGGAAACCGCTGCATTATCGCAGCGGAACGTCCCAATTTGAGGCAGGATTCTCGAAAACAGGACAATTGTGCCGGTATTACAGGACATTCCCATCAAGCTGAAGCTGACCGCAATCATCATGATTGCAAGCACTGTCGCGCTTCTGCTGGTGTCGGGGGGATTCGTTGCTTACGAGTTGGCCATCTTCCGCCAAACGATGAAGCGCGACTTGTTGACGCTCGGGCAAATCGTCGGCAACCAAAGCACCGCCGCCGTGGCGTTTCAGGACAAGGACACTGCGGAAGAAATCATGCACGGCCTGAAGTACAAAAATCACATCGTAGCCGCCGCATTGTACGATCCATCGGGAAATCTTTTTTCCGTTTATTTCAGGACAAATTCCGCCGCCCTCCAGGCCGCCGGCAAAATACCGGCTCGACCCGAATCCAATACGAATGTCTGGGACGTCGAGCGGTTCGAATCGGATCGGCTGATTGTTTTTCATACGTTTAAGACGGCGTCGGACGACCAGGTTGCCGGCACGATTTTTTTGGAATCGGACCTGGACGAACTTCACCAGCGCGAGTCGCGCTACGCGGGAATCATCATGCTGTTCATGGTTGCTTCGTCCCTGGTCACCTTATTTCTCTCGTCGCTGCTCCAGCGGGTGATTACCCGGCCGATTTTTGCCCTGGCCGAAACGGCGCGGGCCGTGACCGCCGAGAAAAATTATTCCGTGCGCGTGGCCAAATACGGACGCGACGAACTGGGCCAGCTCGTGGATGCTTTCAACGACATGCTGGGTGGAATTCAGGACCGCGATTCCAAACTTCAAAATGCAAAGGATGAACTGGAAGCACGAGTGTTGGAGCGCACGCGCAGTTTGCGCGACGAAATCAATGAGCGCCGGCGCGCTGAGGCGGCCCTGCAACAACAATTTGTCCGCATCAGCCTGCTCAACCAAATCACGCAGGCCATTTCCGATCGCCAGGATACGGACAGCATCCTGCACGTGGTGCTGCACCAGTTGGATGAACACCTGGGCATTGACCTCGGCACCGTCGCGTTGTTCGACGCCGGTCCGCAAACCTTGAACGTCGCGGCGTTGTGCGTAAAAAATTCATTGCTGGCCAAAAACTTTGATTGGCACAAGGGCAGTGTCGTTCCGCTCTCGGACACGGATTTTCAACATTGTGCGGAAGGGCAAACGGTCTATATCTCCGACACGCTCAAATGGAAGTCGCCTTTTGTTGAACGGCTCGCGGCTATCGGATGGCGTTCGGTCGTAGCCGTGCCGCTGATGGTGGAAGAGAAACTATTCGGCATTCTGATTGCCGCGCGGTTGAAGCCGGAAGGTTTCAGCAGCGGTGATGCGGAATTTCTGCGGATGTTGAGCGAGCACGTGGCTCTAGCTGCGCACCAGGCCCGCCTGCACACCGATCTCGAAAAAGCCTACAACGAACTTCGCCGAACGCAGGCGACGGTCCTGCAACAGGAACGCCTCAAAGCGCTCGGACAAATGGCCAGCGGTATTGCTCACGACGTCAACAACGCGCTGTCTCCGGTCATCGGTTTCGCGGACCTCATCCTCAAGGGCGATTACGGCTTGAAAGCCGACGCGAAAAGATATCTGGGCCATATTCGCACAGCGGGCGAGGACATCGCGCACATTGTCGCGCGATTACGCGAATTTTACCGGACGCGCGAGGTCAACGAATCCTTGCAGCAACTCCGCCTCAATACGCTGGTCGAACAGGTGGTGGACATGACGCGCCCGCGTTGGCGTGACATTCCGCAGTCCAACGGAATTACGATTGAAGTCCAAACGGCGCTGGCGTCCGACCTGCCGCGGTTGGCGGGCATCGAGAGCGAAATTCGCGAGGCCATTACTAATTTGGTTTTGAACGCCGTGGACGCCATGCCCAGCGGCGGCAGGATTACCATCAGCACGCGTGTCATTCGCGATAACGGCACAGACAAGAAGGGCAAGCAGCAGCCCTTGAAAACTGCGATCGAAATCACGGACAGCGGCACGGGAATGGATGAGGAAACGCGCAAGCGATGCCTTGAACCGTTCTTCTCCACCAAGGGCAAACGTGGGACGGGTCTTGGCCTGGCCATGGTTTATGGCGTCATGGAACGCCATGCAGGTGGCATTGAAATTCAGAGCGAACTGGGCAAGGGCACAACCTTTCGCCTGATCTTTCCGGTGCGTACCAGTACGCCCACATCTGAACCTGAAAAGGACGGTGGCGTAAAAGTTGAGCCGATGCAGATCCTGTGCATTGACGACGAGTCGTTGCTCCGCGAGCTGTTGAAGGAAATTCTCGAGCGCGACGGCCATGAGGTGGTCCTGAGCGACAACGGCCAATCCGGGCTGGACGAATTTCGCATCGCGTCGGAACGGAACCGTCCGTTTGATCTGGTGATTACCGATTTGGGCATGCCTTACCTGGACGGGCGGCAGGTCGCCAAAACCATCAAGCTCGAATCGCCGCGCACGCCGGTTCTGATGTTGACGGGGTGGGGTGCATTTATGAAGGAAGACGGCAGCGGCCCGACCGAGGTGGACGGCATCCTGAGCAAACCCCCGCGGTCACGTGAAATCCGCGATATGCTTCGCAAGTTCGGCCAGGGAAAACATAAGAACGGGAATTAGAAACTAGTGGCGCAGGCATCTTGCCTGCGAGGTTCGAATGTTCGGGTGCGGACTCTCGCTCGCCATGAATCGGGGAGATATCGCCGCATGGACGACTCTCCCTCACCCCAGCCCTCTCCCACAAGGAGAGGGGAATTGTCGTCTGGTGATTTGACACGCCTGAACAGTGCAGTGGTTCAAGCGTTCATCGCGCGAAATAGCAATCGGGCCCCTTGCATATTATCGGCCTGGCCGTATATTAAGTTCACGGAGAAAGGAGTAAGGGTTAATGACATCGATTTTAGCTTTATTGCAGCAATCCTGGGGAACTAATGCGGCATTTCTCTGCATTGGCGTGCTCTATTTTGCGGCGTTGATTCGCAGTCGGACAAATAAAGGCGAAGGCGCTCATTAGCTAAGAAAATCAGTTGGGATCGAAAGGTTTTTGCGTTGCAAATCGCAAATTCCATCGATGCATAATGCCAATCCGCAGTCGTATATTTGAATCATCAGATGCATTCGTGAAATTTGCAGTTGAAATTGTGGCCGCTTCTATTCAAATTGCGGCACATGAAAATCGCTCAAACGTCGGTCATTCTTTCTGGCGCCCTGGTATTGGCAGTCACATCTTGTTCTACTTCCTCCACTTCACCTGCCTCACCCGCGTCAACCAAGAACCCAATGTCGGCCGCGCCGACCGGCCACCCGACGGAAAATCTCGTTCAATACGCCAACCCAATGAGCGGCACCGGAACATTTCCAGGCGTGCCGGCAGGGGACAACAATCTATTTCCCGGCCCCGTGGCTCCCTTCGGCATGATCCAATGGAGCCCGGACACGGGCAGCGGGACCAAGCCCGGGGGGTATGCGTATTATAATACCGAGATTTCCGGTTTCAGCCTGGACCACGTGAGCGGCGCGGGTTGCGCGGACGGCGGAAATTTTTCGTTCATGCCGATTTTGGGCGCGGGCGAGCCGCCCAACAGCCGGATGGCCTTTGCCACGGGGTTCTCACACGACAACGAGACGGCCAGGCCGGGTTTTTATTCCGTGGCCCTGGACAATGGTATCAAAGTTGAACTCACATCCACGACCCGCGCTGGATTTGGCCGCTTCACATTTCCGGCCGGCAAGACCGCCACGCTGGCTATCAACGCCGCCAGTGATGTGAACCGGTCGGACGATTCGGCAATCGATATCAATCCGGATGCGCACGAAGTGACCGGATGGTCTATCGGCGGTTATTTTTGCCAGGCCAGGCCCGGCCAGCGGCAACGTGACAAGCGCACGATCTATTTCTGCGCAGTATTCGATAAGCCGTTTTCCGGATACGGCACGTGGAGCGGCGCAGCCTATGCCCCTCACAGCACAAACGGCAGTGATACCGCCTCCGGCGCGTTTCTGACATTTGACACTGCGCAAAGCCCCACCGTCATGGCCAAGGTCGCCATTTCTTACGTTAGCGTCGCCAACGCGCGCGCCAATATCGCGGCCGAAAGTCCTGTGGCCAATTTTTCATCCGCGGACTTCGACAAGGCCGTTCAATCCGCCAGCGACGTTTGGAATACATGGTTGAACAAAATCCAGGTCAGCGGCGGAACAACCAATGACCTTAAAACATTTTATTCCATGCTCTATCATACGTTCATTGGTCCCACGGTTTGCTCCGATGCCAATGGCGATTACATGGGCTATGACGGGCAGGTCCACAATACCGCTGGTCGCGTTCAATACGCCAATTTCTCCGGCTGGGACATTTATCGCAGCGAAGCTCAATTGCTGGGTATGCTTGCTCCCAAAGAGGCTTCGGATATGGCGCAGTCCCTCGTCAATGACTATGAACAGGGCGGCGCTTTCCCGCGCTGGGGCGTCACGACCATGGACAGCGGTGTGATGATGGGCGACCCCGCGGCGCCGATTATCGCCGATTATTACGCCTTCGGCGCGAAAAACTTTGATACGAAGGCGGCCCTGGCCGGCTTGCTCAATGCTGCCACCAATCCTGCCGTCTACGCGAAACGCAGCGACACCCACGAACGCGACGGACTTGGCGATTATCTGAAACTGGGCTACGTGCCCGAACACGGCGAACAGGGCGGCTACGGCTGCGTTTCCATGACGGAGGAATACGATTCCGCCGATTTTGCTCTCTCGCAATTTGCCGATGCCCTCGGCGATCAGGCCGATTGCGAAATGCTGCTCAAGAACGCCCAAAATTGGCGCAATCTCTACAACCCTGAAACCGGTTACATCCAGATGAAGACCGGCGATGGCAAATGGGCGCCCGGCTTTACAAATAACGTCGGTCATTACGATAGTGACCGGACCGTGTACGTCGAAGGCACCGCAGGACAATATCTCTGGATGGTTCCGTTCAATTACAAAGGTCTTGCTGCTGCCATGGGAGGGCGGGATGCCGCGTCCAAACGGCTGGATGAATTTTTTACCAAGCTGAATGTCGGCGATCGCGGGGCGGATTCGTGGATGGCCTGGCTCGGAAACGAGCCGTGCCTGGAAACGCCTTGGATTTATGATTTCTGGGGCGCGCCATACAAGACCCAGTCCATCGTGCGGCGCGCAATGGATGAACTCTATTCCGGTAATCCTGTCGGCTATGCGGGTAACGATGACCTTGGCCAAATGTCCTCATGGTACGTCTTTGCCGCGCTGGGTATGTATCCTGAATTGCCCGGTTCGGATATTCTGGTGCTTGGAAGCCCATTGTTTCGGAAAGCCGTTGTTCACCTGAAAACCGGCGACATCACGGTTACTGCCAACGGCGCCGGCAAAGATTCTCCGTATGTCCAAAGCCTCACGGTCAATGGCAAACCCAGCGACAAGACGTGGGTCCGCTTTTCGGACATAAACCACAACGGGACGATGGCTTACGATCTAGGCTCGACGCCGAACAAAAGCTGGGGCAGCGATCCTTCTGACGCGCCTCCGTCTTTTGAAGGTGGAAAATAAAATAAACCTAAGATTTACAATTGCCTTGGGATTACGAACCGAGGCAATCGTTCGTCGTTCTAATCATCTGACGATGGTTCTCCATCTCCCCGCGGGAGAGGGCAGGGGTGAGGGAGAGTCTTTCGGATGCGGGTATGCGGCTACTGCGCAAAGTGTCTACGGATAACGTTAAACACATCCGTCGATTCTATTTCCCGCGCGTCTAAATTTTCCGGCTTTTCAAACACAATCACCGGCCAATCCTTTTTGTCCGTCGGCTGCCGTCCGTGCGAGCCTTTCACCAGTGTCGCATCCAGCGGGATTAGGTCCATCAACATCCGGAACCCAAGTTTCTTTTGCAACAAACGCTGCGCAATTTTCAATCGTGGCATTGAAATACCTGGATCAATAAAAAGCTCCGCCGGGTCGTATCCCGGTTTGCGATGAATGTCGACCGTCCGCGCAAAGTCCGGCGCGCGCGTATCGTCGTCCCAGTAATAGTAAGTGAACCATGTATTCTCCGCGGCCACGGCAATTAAATCTCCTGCGCGTGGATGACCAACACCCGCGGTGGCTTTTTCCGCATTGCCAAGGACGCGTTCAATGCCCGGCGTTTTTTCCAGGATATCGCGTACGGATTTTTTGAGCGACAGGTCGTTCAAATAAATATGTGCAACTTGATGATCTGCCACCGCAAATGCCCGGCTGGCCCCCGCGTCCAAAATCTCATGCCCGATTTCATCCTTTAGAGTCAGCCAGCCATGCCCGCGGAAAATCCGGTTCAAATGAATCGGCGTGTCTACGTTGGTAATTCCGTATTCTGAGAGCAGCAGAATTCGCACGTCGCGCGCGTGGAAGAAATCAATCAAATCCCCAACTATCGAATCAATCGCGTTCAGGTCAGGCACGATGGCCGGATTGATTCGGCGCGAACCGGGCGCATACGGTCCGTGCCGTTGCAGGTTATAGTCCAGGTGCGGCAAATAGATCAGGTTCAAATCCGGCGAAAACTTTTTCTCAATCCATTTCGCGGAATCCGCGATCCAGCGCGTCGCGCAATCGGCTGAACCTTGCGGTGTCTTCACGCCCGCTGCCGGCCCCCAAAAGCCTAAAAATGGAAATGCGCCCAGGTCTTTTTTAATTTCCTCACGAATCGAGTACGGCCAGGAATAAACGTCGAAAATCTTTCCGCCATCGGCCCGGTAGATCGGGCGCGGCGTGATGGAATAATCCACGCTCGAATACATGTTGAACCACCAAAAGCAGTTGGCCGTCCGGAGGGGCTTTTGGTCGTCAGCCGGCCGCAATACGTCCCAGATTTTGGGACCGTGAACGAGATGGTTGGATTGTTTCCAGAATTGGATTTCCGCAAGTTCGCGATTGTACCAGCCGTTGCCGACAATGCCGTGTTCCGACGGCAATTTGCCTGTGAGATAATTCGATTGGCCTGCACAGGTAACTGCGGGAAAAGCAGGCTTAACGATTGTCGTGGCGCCGCTTTGGCAAAAGCCGGCAATCCGCGGCGTCGCTTCGCCAATGAGCGATTCGGTGAGGCCGACGACGTTGATGACGGCCAGGCGAGTCATTTTCTTCGATCGCGAAGTTCGTGGATTGCGGCCACAATCATCTTTGGATTCATCTCATGTACTTCTGCAGTGCGTCCAATGTCTTTCAATAGCGTGATGGTCAGTTTCCCACCCAAGTGCTCCCGAAATTCCTCGAGTCCGTCCAAAATACGTAATTTGCTTTTTGCGCCGGCGTCGGCCAATTCGTGGGCGTACAGCGTGAATCCCAGGCGTTCCAGCAAATTTAAAATGCGCTCACACGGCTTTTTTTTGAGCATACCTGCCAGCCGTGAATAGATGACATCCATCGCGATGCCAATCGCGACCGCCTCGGCGTGTGAAATCGTGAAATTGGAAATCTGTTCGAGTTTGTGCGCCGACCAATGTCCAAAATCAAGCGGACGGGCTGAGCCCTTCTCAAACGGATCGCCTCCGGTCGCAATATGGGCCAGGTGCAGCTCGGCACAATGGCGAATCAGCTGTTTCATCGCATCCGGTTCGAACGACATGAGCTTTTCCGCGTTGTGTTCGATGTCTGCAAAAAAAGCGCCGGCGCGGATGCACGCCACTTTGACGGCTTCGACGTAACCGGCGCGTTTATCGCGCGCCGGCAGCGTGGCGAGCAATTTGAAATCGTTGATGATGGCGTGCGGAGGGGCGAATGTGCCGATGAAATTCTTTTTGCCAAAGGCATTGATTGCGTTTTTTACGCCTACGCCTGAATCAGCCTGGGCAAGCGTCGTCGTGGGTATGCGAACATGGCGAACGCCGCGATGCGCGATGGCCGCCGCAAAGCCCGCCAGGTCGAGCAGGGCACCCCCGCCCACAGCCACCAGATACGACTGGCGATCAATATGATGCCGATCAATTTGTGAAAGAAGTTCGGTGACCAGTGGAATCGAATTTTTTGAATGTTCCCCGCCGACCACGGGAAGCGGGGACCGGACAAGCTGCAATTCTTTGGCGTGCCTTGAAAAATAATCCTCAATTTGCTTTTCCAGCCCTGGCGTGGCCTGGGAAAGAGAATTTTCGATGACCACGAGCGCCTTTCGCGGTTGAGCGTCCGCCAGCGCATTTTTCAAGGTCAAATTGTTCTCCGCAAATACGTTCTCGGTAAAAAACACGCGAAGCTGCCACCCCACTTTGATCTGTCGCTGAATCACAGACATGATTCAATTTGGGATTTTGAGCCGGGATTTTCGAGCTTTATTTGAGCCAAGGAAACAGGGCAATCATCCTCATGCTCATCGTCATCGTCAAAATCCGACCGATCTGAAGGATCGGCCGGATCAATCCTACTTCGAGACAGTTTTATCGCGAGGAATCCGCATTCCGTAGAACGACCGATAAACAAAAATCAGGGCGACGATAAAGAAAAAGATGCCGATGCCCATTTTGGCATTCGCGTTGGTCATAGTCACCGCGATTTCCGTGGCCAGCAGGCCGAACAACGTCGTGAACTTGATGATCGGGTTCATCGCCACCGAACTGGTGTCCTTGAACGGATCGCCCACGGTATCGCCCACGACTGTGGCGGCGTGGAGTGGCGTCCCTTTTTGCTTTAAATCCACTTCGACGATTTTCTTGGCGTTGTCCCACGCGCCGCCTGCATTGACCATGAACAAAGCCTGGAACAGGCCGAAAAAGGCAATGCCGATGAGATAGCCGATGAAGAAATAAGGGTTGAAAAACGACAAGCCCAGCGCGAATGCGAACACGACGATAAAAATGTTCACCATGCCGCGTTGCGCGTAGCGGGTGCAAATTTCAACTACCTTTTTGCTGTCCTCGATCGACGCGGCTTCCTTCTCGAGGTTCAGGTTTTCCTTGATGAATACGACCGCGCGATACGCGCCCGTCACAACCGCCTGGGTGCTTGCGCCGGTAAACCAGTAGATGACGGCGCCGCCCATCAATAGCCCAAAAACAATCTCCGGCTGAACCAGGCTTAAGTTCCCGGCGACCGGGCCAAAGCTTTGCTCCAGCACCATGATAATGCCGAAGATCATCGTCGTCGCGCCCACAACGGCGGTGCCAATGAGCACCGGTTTCGCCGTGGCTTTGAACGTGTTGCCGGCGCCGTCGTTCTTTTCGAGCTCATGTTTGGCGACGCCAAAATCAGGTTTGAACTGAAAGTCCCGTTCGATTTCGGCGCCAATGTTTGGCAGCGATTCGATCCGGCTCAGTTCATAAACCGATTGCGCGTTGTCTGTCACCGGACCGAAGCTGTCCACGGCAATAATCACCGGCGCCATGGCCAAAAACCCAAAGGCCACAAGACCAAATGCAAAGATCGGGCCCGCTTTGAAGGAGAGTTGTTGAGGCATGAGGACCGCCAGGTCGTGCTGTTGCGACAACAAGTACGCTACGAACATCAGCCCCAGGATGACCAGGCCCATCCAGAATGCGGAAAAGTTCCCGGTCACGAATCCTGATAATATGTTCAACGAAGCCCCGCCCTGTTCGGACGCGGTCGTGACTTCCCGTACGTGCCGCGAATTAGTGCTCACGAAAATCTTGGTGAATTCCATAATCAAGGCGGCGGCCAGGATGCCGCAGGAAGTAATGCAGGCCAGGATCCACCAAAGGTCCGGCAACGGCTGTTCTGTTCCCACAGCGACGCCCGGCATCGAAAAATTGCCCAGAAGAAATTTACTGGCGCCCGTGACAACGGCGATTGAAACGATTGACGTGATCCACACCAGTATCGTGAGGGGGCCTTCGGCGTTGAAATCCTTCTTTCCGCCATATCGCGCCGTGTTCACAAATTTATTAATGTAAAATGAAAACAGGGAGGCGAGCACCATCAGGATTTGAATTGCGAACAGCCAGATGATCAGTTTTCCACTAAACTCCGGCGCGTCCGAGTGCGCGCCTGCCAGGGCCAAAAACGCAATCAGGGCCACCGTGGTAACGCCATATGTTTCAAAACCGTCGGCTGTGGGGCCGACTGAATCCCCGGCGTTATCTCCCGTGCAGTCGGCGATGACGCCCGGATTTTTCGGGTCGTCTTCCGGCAGATTGAAGACGATTTTCATCAGGTCCGCCCCGATGTCCGCGATCTTTGTAAAAATGCCGCCGCAAATACGCAACGCCGCCGCGCCGAGCGATTCGCCGATGGCAAATCCGATAAAACAAGCGCCCGCGAGCTCCGGTGGCACGAATTTCAGGATGCAGATCATGCAGAACAGTTCCACGCATACCAAGAGCAGGCCGATGCTCATGCCCGCGCGCAACGGAATGAAAAGGGTTTTGAGAGGGTCGCCCCTGAGTGACGCAAAGGCGGAACGGGAATTGGCGATCGTATTAATGCGAATGCCGAACCATGCCACACCGCAGCTGCCCATGATTCCCAGGATGGAACAAATGAGGATCACCACCACGCTGCCGATGGTATTGTGCTGCAGGAAGAAAAAGTAATAAATCATGCACGCCGCGATAAGAACCCAAAGACCCACAAGAAACTTGCCCTGTTGCAACAAATACGTTTTGCACGTTTCCCAGATGATGTTCGACACGTCGCTCATCGCCCGGTGGACTGGCAGCGCGCAGGTCTGTTTATATTGGAAAAAGCCAAACAAGGCGCCAACCACGCAAACGGCCAGGCCAAAGTATAAGATCGCGTGACTACTCAAGCCGCCCAATGAAACGGTGTCGAGGGGGGGCAATTTGATGTCCGCCTCTCCGGCAAACGCAGTTGTCAGTCCAGGCGCGAGCAAAACGGCTATTGCTCCCGTGATTTTCTTTAGTCCCATAGAGAACGGCCAAAATGCCTCAAGTCCATTGTGGATTCCAGCATTTTTTCTCCTTAAATGTGCACTTTCTTATGCACATATCGGCCATGATTTCTCCCATGGATTCGATTGACTTTCAACCCATTTGGCCACAAATTTTTTATTTACAATAACTCTTTATGAAACGATCTTTTCATTTCGTCCGCTTATCTTCCTTTATAGGCATCATTTGCGCCGGTGCTTTGAATGCATTTTCCGATTCCGCTCCCTTGGACCTCACGCAATACACCTCGCCCATGTGTGGTACGGCTGGCGGCGCCAACTTATTTCCCGGCCCTATCGTGCCATTTGGCATGATTCAATGGAGCCCGGACACCGAACTGGGCACGCGCAAGGGCGGCTATTCCTACGATGACAGCCGTATATCCGATTTCAGCGTGGACCACATCAGTGGCGCAGGCTGTAGCTACGGCGAAGATTTCGGGATGATGCCGATCGCGGGCAGTGCCCCCTCGACGGTTCCGGATAATCGCGCCGCGTTTGCCGCGGCGTTTTCACACCAAAATGAAAGCGCCAAGCCCGGATATTATGGTGTGACCTTTGACAACGGTATCAAAACCGAATTGACGGCCACAATGCGCACCGGTTTCGGGCGTTTCACCTGGCCTGGACAGGGCAGGGAAACTATGGTCATTAACGCGGCGAGTGACGTGAACGGTTCGGACGCTTCGGGCATTGAAATTGATCCCGCCGCCCACGCCGTTAGCGGTTGGTCCCTCGGCGGCTACTTTTGCAATCGCAGCCATGCCGGTAAGCGGGACATTCGAACTATTTATTTCTACGCCGTCTTCGACCGCCCGTTTGCAAGCTTTTCAACCTGGGCTGACACCAATCTTGTCCAGGGCAGGGCAAAGGCTTCCGGTACCGCCTCTGGTGGTTATATTACCTTTGACGCCTCTGGTGGTCGAACCGTCCTGGCAAAAATCGGAATTTCCTACGTAAGCTCCGCCAACTCCAGGGCGAACCTGGAAGCGGAAAATCCCGGAACGACCTTTTCATCCGCTGATTTTGATAGCATGGCAAAATCGGCCGGTGACATTTGGAATTCGTTGTTAAACAAAATCCAGGTCAGTGGCGGCACACCGGACGATCTCAAGACATTCTATTCGATTTTCTATCACGTATTGGCTTCGCCCAACGTTGTTTCCGATGCCAACGGCCAATACACCGGTTACGACGGCCAGGTTCACGTTGCTCCGAATGGCCACCCGCAATACGGCATGTATTCCGGTTGGGACATTTATCGCAGCGAGTCGCAATTGATTGCGATGCTCGCTCCGAAGGAAGCCTCCGACATGGCGCAATCGCTCCTGGTGGACTATCAGCAGGGCGGAACGTTTCCGCGCTGGGGCGTCCTGACCGAGGATAGCGGTGTCATGATGGGCGACCCGGCGGCGCCGATTATCGCGGACTTTTATGCGTTTGGCGCGACCGACTTTGATACCCACGCCGCCCTGGCCGGCCTCGTGAACGCCGCTACAAACCCTGCGGTCTACGCGCCAAAACCCGGGACGCACGAACGCGATGCGCTGGACGATTATCTCCATCTTGGCTACGTGCCCGAACACCAGAAAGGCGGTTATGGCAACGTCTCGATGACCTTGGAGTATGCGTCGGCGGACTTTGGGCTTTCACAATTCGCCGCCGCACTGGGTGACAAAAAGGACAGCGAAATGTTGCTGGGCCATGCGCAAAACTGGCGCAATACCTATAATCCTCAAAACGGCTGCGACCAGATGCGCAGGCGTGACGGTTCTTGGGCGCCGGGCTTTATACCCAATCGAAACCGTTATGACGGCGATACGGCTTACGTGGAAGGCTCAGCCGCGCAATATCGCTGGATGGTTCCCTTTGATCTAAAAGACCTGGCGAAAGTTCTGGGCGGGAAAGATAAAGCCGTGCAACAGTTGGACCTTTTTCACACGAAATTGAATGATGGCGGTAATACAATCTACGCCAATCTGGGCAACGAGCCGTGCCTGGAAACGCCCTGGATTTATGATTTCTGGGGCGCGCCTTACAAAACGCAGGCAATGGTGCGTCGCGCGATGAACGAGCTCTATTCTTCCGAGGCAAAGGGATATCCGGGCAACGACGATTTGGGCGCAATGTCCTCATGGTACGTTTTTGGCACTTTGGGAATGTATCCGGAACTGCCCGGTTCGGACATTCTCGTCATCGGCAGCCCCTTGTTTCCCACGGCGGTTGTGCATCTTAGTACCGGTGATATCACCATCACCGCTGCCGGCGCGGCCAAAAATGTGCCGTATTTACAAAGCCTAAAAGTCAACGGTCGGACCTGGAACAAACCGTGGCTCCGGTTTTCCCAAATCTCTCACGGTGCCAGCCTTGCCTTTGATTTAGGAACCACGCCCAATACCCGCTGGGGCGCGCGCGCCTCGCAAGCGCCTCCGTCTTACGGTAAATAATCCCACGGCTGCGAAAATTTCCTAAAATTCACAATCCAACTTGTTCACCATTCACATTTACGACGTGTATGGCCTGTGAATAAACTTTTTTGCGAAAATCAAAATCACATGGTCTCTATTGGCGAAAATCCACTTCTGACGGTTTTGGTGAATGTGACAATTCGGTGAATAAGCTGTTCATATCAATTTATTGTAAGAAGTAAAAAAATTGCTATGATGTTCACAGTTCAATGAATGAACGAAGCGGGCAGTAGCAGTTGAAAGATTGAAATTGTTCGTTTTTAGGATAATCCCGGGTGACCGGGCAAAAGTCGGATCAGGTTGATTGGTTCGACTCCTCTAAAGCCAGCCGAAAGGTCAGGAAGCGGAGGCAAAATTCACCGGTTCTTCTGGCGCGTTCGCGCGTGCCAAATGCGAATGAGAAATCGGCGGCGAGGAACGATTAGAAACCGTTCCGGGTCGAGTTAAGGTAGTTCAGGCAGGTTTCGAGTCTGAACGAGTCGCAGTTGCCAAATAGGCTTTGGTTGCTACTGCGTATCAACACGTTGCGGGCGGCTCGGTGGCCCAAAAATAAAAAATTGGGTTCGCCAAAAGAAAAACGCCGAAAGGCGGACAAAAAGAGCGCACGAAACGGGAAGGTCACGACGGCCGGGCAAGCCGCGTGTAAAACTTCCAAAGGCCGGCGATGTTACAAACGGCACCGCTGGACTGTGAATAAAAGCAATCTATGAGTGAAGAGGCGAGACCCGTGGCGTCGGGCGAACGCGCTGCCAAAAGCAGTGGCTGTCCCGGAGCTAAAGGGTTAAGACGCGAAGATTATCGCAGGCGTGTCTTGACCTGGTTCGCAGGCTGGTGGCCGCAACCATCAGTTGAAGCGGGCTTAAAAGCCTCACTTGAAATTCAGCGGTCGAAAAGACCCTGAACGGCCCTGCCACGAGGCCGAAACTCCGCTTGCCGTGGAGAATGGCGTCGGGAATCCGGCAGCCCCCGAAAGGGAGAGCGTCTAATGCCGGCCCGGGAAAGAGAGAATGACGACCTCCCATTCCCCATTTGTCCCTGCTCGACCGAAAGGTTGGGCGGGGACTTAATGTTTTTAAGGGGAAGGCGGAATCATTGTCATCCTCATCCTCATCGTCATCCTCGAAATTTTCAATTCCGGCGCTCTTCATGCACGAGAAACAAAAGTGCCGTGAATCAAACGACTCACGGCACCCGCTACTTCCTAATTCGTAATTGTTTTACTTCTGGCCTTTCGGCAATGCGCTCATGCCGGCGTAAATCGCATTCTTGCCGAGCAATTGCTCGATTCGCAGAAGTTGATTGTATTTCGCCAAGCGATCAGACCGGCTGAGAGAACCGGTTTTGATCTGCCCGCAATTCGTCGCCACCGCAATGTCCGCGATGGTGGAATCTTCCGTTTCACCCGAGCGATGCGAGAGCACTGCCGTATAGGCGTGGGTTTTGGCCAGCTCAACGGCATCCAATGTTTCAGTAAGCGAGCCAATCTGGTTGACTTTCACCAGGATCGAGTTGGCCGTGCCGGTATCAATCCCTTTGCGCAGGAATTTGACGTTGGTGACAAATAAATCGTCGCCCACGAGCTGGACTTTGTCGCCGATCTTGTCGGTGAGCTTTTTCCAGGTCGTCCAATCGCTCTCGCCGCAACCGTCCTCGATGGAGACAATTGGGTATTTCGCGCAGAGCTTCGCGTAAAACGCCACCAGGTCGTCCCCAGTGATGGTTTCGCCGGTCGATTTCTTGAACGTGTATTTGGAGTTGCCGTCGTAGAACTCGGAGGCGGCCGGGTCGAGCGTCAGGTAAATATCTTTGCCGGCCTTGTAACCTGCGTCTTTGATGGCCTGCACGATCGTTTCAAGAGCCTCTTCCACGCTGCCGAGTTTGGGCGCAAAGCCGCCTTCGTCGCCTACCGCCGTGCTGCAACCCTTCTTCTTAAGCACCGCTTTGAGCGCATGAAAAGTTTCCACGATCGCGCGCAGGCCTTCGCTAAACGTCGGCAATCCCAGCGGCATGATCATGAACTCCTGAAAATCGATCGGCGCGTCCGAATGCGCCCCGCCGTTGATGACGTTTGCCATCGGCACCGGCAACACTTTCGCATTTGGACCGCCCAGGTACTTGAACAAGGGCAAATTGAGCGCGGCCGCGGCGGCTTTGGCGTTGGCCAGCGAAACCGCGAGGATCGCGTTGGCGCCCAGCTTGGATTTCGTCTCCGTGCCATCCAAATCCAGCATTGTCCGGTCAACCGAAACCTGGTCCACCGAATCCAAACCGCGCAACGCCGGCAAAATCTTTTCGGTCACGTTCCTGACCGCCTTTTGAACGCCTTTGCCCAGGAGCCTCTTTTTGTCTCCGTCCCGCAATTCGATGGCTTCGTGTTCGCCGGTGCTGGCGCCGCTGGGCACCGCCGCGCGCCCGGCCGCCCCGCATTCCAGCGTGACGTCTGCTTCCACCGTTGGGTTTCCGCGCGAATCAAAAATCTCGCGCGCCTCAATATTTGCAATTTTTGTCATAAAAAATCGGGACATGATACGCCTCTGAGATGATGAGTCAAGAAGCCGTTTGCGTCGTGGCACGGAGCGCGGCTGTGTCCCGCTCCGAGCGGGGCCAGCCGCAGCAGATACAATGCAATTGGCCGGAACCGTCGCCAGGCTTTCAACCGCGCAACATGCGGCTGCGGCTGGTCTCCGATACCATCCTTCGCCAAGGCTACGGACGGCAGGCAGCCGCGCTCCAAAGCCGGTTCCTGGCGCTTTCATCGCGACTGGACAACGCTGTGGCTTCTGATCAAGATCCCACTACGTTAAGAACCGGCCCGTTTAATACCATGCATATAAAAATCACCTATTATTTGGATGTTGTTTCGTCCTGGTGCTATTGGGCAGAGTCGGCCTGGGCGAAGTTAAAGGAACGCTACGCGAAATCGCCGGTGGAATTTACTTGGCAGATCGCGTTGCTCGACGGTAACGCCATGTCCAAATCGCGGCCCCAAGCCGATTGGTTTTATCGTCGCAGCGGAAGCATTGTGGGCTCGCCTTTCATGCTGAATTCCGGCTGGCTGGATCCCGTGCTGCCGGAATTTCTTGCGGCAAATTGTGTGGCTGAAGCCGGCAAGGATTTCGGGGTTTCCGACGACCGAATACGCCTGGCGTTAATGGATGCCGCGATGCGCCAGGGACAAAAAGTTGCCGATTGGAATATTTGCGCTGCAGTGGGAGCACGGGCAGCCGCGCTGAATGAAGCCGCGTTGCTGGAAAAAGCGCGTTCCAGTGCGGTCGAGAAGAAGGTGCGCGCGAGCACGGCGGCTTTTCATGCACTGCACGTGTCCCAGAGACCCACATTTGTGCTGGACAGTAATATCGGAGATCGAGCCGTATTGTCCGGCTTCTGGCGTCTGGATCCCGTGGTTTCAGCAATCGAATCCATGCTCGCGGACGCAGCCGCTTATCAATCATGGAAGGCGCACTTCGGCGATCCGCCGGCTAATTGATCTAATACGCCACGGGTTTCCCATCTTTATCCGTATTAAAGACAAATTCAAAACGGGCCAAATCTTTGCCTCCATTCCGCATCCATCCATCGATTCGATACGTCGCGAATGGTTCAAGCGACAAGTTGGCTGGGCAGGGATAAATGCGCTCATTTGCAGAAGCAGCGATTCCCGGATCGCCGACCCTCTCTTGCGTAGCAGCGGATGTGAGTCCGCTCTGACTATTTCGCGGAACAATCTTTGCGGTGTTGGTTCGCTGTGCAGATTGACGAACCACCCGTTCATTGGGAGAATTCTGAGAAAATAAAATCGGCCGCCCAAAATTAAACTCCTGCTGATGCAAAACAGTGGGTTGCAAACTCACAGAATCAGAACCGACATCAGCCGGCGGACCGGAAAGTTTTTCGATCGACACGTGCAACATCCCGTCACCTCCGGCGCCGGCCAGGTCTGGCGACCAAACGCGCAGGAAAATTTGATTGCCAGGTAATTGCTTATAATTCCAATCAAAAGGGTCACGTTTGATTCGGGCCCTGGCTTGTTCGGATTTGCACACCCATTCGGCCCCGTTTTCCTCGGCCCGATAGTCGCGCAATCCCGGAAAATTTCCAAAACATCCAGCCAGGCGGTCCGATGATGTATCGTGGGTAGGTTCAAAATTACTCAGGACAATTCCCATCGAATTGATGTCATCCAGCGCGCCGTGAGTGCTGCCGGTCGACTCCAGCTTGCTGCCCGCGTTGATCAGCGCTGCGGCATGGACATAGTGATTGTCCAGGCTCACCAAAATTGTCGCGGGATTGAGCGTCACGTGAGTCAGCCCCCGGACAATTCGCTGCAACGCCAGCGGATAATGATTGGTCATCGTGGCATTCATCCAATCATCAGCCGTTGCGAAGCCGTGCGCATCGAATTTTCCCTTGCTCGCGAGCGCCTGTGTGATCGGTCCGTAGCGAAGCGGGTCGCCATTCACAGTTGAATAGCGGAAGCTGTTGTTCGTTGGGTTCCAGTCGATGGTTGCGCGTTCGCCCTGCGAATTGAGGACAAGAAAGCGGTCTGGCTGAATATGCGCGGTGATCAGGTCCGCGCCTTTCAAGTGGACGAGTTTCTCAGCCAGTTTTTCAGTCTCAGCCGGCGCATTGTGAATTTCTACCCAATCCTCAATTCCTGACGTCGGCAATACAACATCGTTTGAGTTTTGTATGGAGAGAGCGACGCGATAACCGGCTTGTTCCAAAAATGGCCGGACCTGGACGCGTTCGCCGCGGCCGGCATGGTTGTGGCCGTGGTCGGAGATGATAAGGATTTGCAGGTCGTGGCCTTCGGCGGCTCGGTAACGCGCGCGCAGCTCCTTGAGCTTTTGGTCCAGATAGCAGAGGAGAGTAAACACGTCCCTGTCCATGTGCTGGGCGTCGTCGGATGAACGGACGTATGCGTAAAAGTTGGTACCGGGTGCGTTCCAAAAACTGCTCAGCATCCCACGCACTTCGTACTCATAGACGTGGACGGAATAGATGTAACCCATGGAACGCGTAAGGTCGCTTTCCGATTGCCATTGCATCTGGCGCTCGTGTTCCATCGTTGTAGTAAGGCCGTTTATCGCGATTTCCGAATTGGCCGCCGTGCTGTAGTAGGTGCGTTGATAGCCGGGCAGGGGACGATTCCCGAAAATATCCGTCCAGGCCACATCGCTGGTCGAGGGAAACGTCGAAATCATGCGGCTCACGGGAAAAAATCCTTCGTCCGTACCAAACCCGTGGCGTCGGACCACGCCCCAGAAATTCGTGTAAACAACGCCCGCTTGCAGCGCCTTAACGTCCCGGTACGAAATCCCGTCCATGCCAATAGTCAGGCGGCTGGGAAGCGCCCGGGCGGTCGAGGCCGCGACGAAGACCAGCAATAAAAGAATGATGACCGCTTTCGCTAACGTCACCGGATTATCATAGCCAGAAATCCCGAAAAAACAAATCCTACTGTGTAGAAGGGGCTTGAAAGCTGCGGTTGGTCGTCAAGCACCGAGAGGATGCCGCAGATCAGATTCGCGCTATCGTGCGGGTTCGCGGTCAGCGGCTTATGTTTTGGGAAGTTAACCCCCGGGTTGCGCTCGGAGGCTCGCTTATCCGGGGCTATTATCGGCCGCCCTTAACAGGGCTTTCAATTTGCCGCTTCGCGGAATGCAAAAGTCTAAAACTGCTTCAGGAACCGCACATCATTCTCATAAAACAGCCGAATATCATTGATCCCATAACGGAGCATCGCGATGCGTTCGATGCCGAATCCGAAGGCCCAGCCGCTCCAGACATTCGGGTCGTAACCGACATTTTCAAACACCTGCGGATGAACCATGCCGCAACCGGCGATTTCCAGCCATTCTTTGCCGAGTTTTTTGACTAGCGCATTGGTGAAATCAATTTCGTAGCTGGGCTCGGTGTAACTGAAGTAGTGCGGACGAAACCGGATTTTCGTCTCGGCGCCGAGCAATTGCTTGAAGACAAACTCGACCGTGCCTTTGAGGTCGCCGACAGTGACGCCTTTATCCACGTAAAGCCCTTCGATCTGATGAAATGTCGGATTATGCGTGGCGTCGGCATTGTCGCGGCGATACACCCGTCCGGGCACAATAATGCGCACGGGCGGCGGCTGCGATTTCATCACGCGGATTTGCACCGAACTGGTGTGGGTGCGCAGCAGCCACTTCGAATTTTTCGCATCCGGCTGCAAATAAAAGGTGTCCTGCGCATCGCGGGCCGGATGGTCCGCAGGCGTGTTGAGCGCGTCGAAGCAATGGTATTCGTCCTCGATTTCAGGGCCGTCGGCTACGACGAATCCGATTTTGCGAAAAGCGCGGACGATGTCGTCCGTGACCTGGGTCAGCGGATGCAATTTGCCGATGGCGCGGCGCCGGCCGGGCAGGGTGAAATCGACCGGCTCCTTTGGCAGCGCGGCGGCGAGTTCGAGTTCCTCGCGCCGGGCGGCAAGCGCGGCTTCCAGTTCGGTCTTGGCGGCATTGATGGCCTTGCCCGCCGCCGGTTTTTCTTCTTTGGACAGCGAGCCCATTTGCTTCATCAGGGCGGTGAACTTGCCATTGGGCCCAATCCATGTCCCCTTGGTCTGTTCCAACGCCGCCAGGTCCGGCGCGCTCTTGAATTCAGCCAGCGCCGACTGCTTCAGCGGCTCGATTTCTGCGATTAAAGACATGGCAACAGTCTTATCGTTTAATGCGTGCCTTTCAAGTTTTTGCTGTAGGAGACGACGTCAGGAGACTCTGACTTTTCGCGATTTCGGCAATATTCGCGGCTGATTTCCGGCTCACCCAACCCATCACAAAACAGCGTCGGCGTCTCAATCGTCCCATCCGTCCCCTTTGTCCCATTAAACAACGCCTGCCTTCTGTGAATAAAGCCCCACCAACGCCGCCCCAATCGCCTGCGACAAATCGCCCAGAGCCGCCGGAACAATTTTGATGCCCCGTTGCGAAGGAAAGAAATATGTCAGCGCGCTTTCGTGGACGATGCCTAAATAGCGCTCGCGAAATTCCGGCGTGGTCGCCTCCGGATCCATCAAGCCGCCTCCAATGACGACAATGCCCGCGTCCAGCGCGAGAGTAAGATTGGCGACATGAAAACCGAGCGCCCGGGCTTGAAAATCAAAAATCTCCTGCGCCAGCGCGTCACCTTTTTGTGCGCGTGTGCGGAGCGACAACGCTTTCTCTTTCGGTGTGCCGGTGGATTTCGCCAGTTCATGGTCGGGATATTTCAACAGCTTCTCTTCCAGCAATCGTGGCAATCCGGAAATGGTCGTGTAGGCTTCGATGCAGCCCCAGTCGCGGCCGCAACCGCACGGGAACGGTTTGCCGGTGAGGCCCAGCAGATGCAACGGCGCCGGCATGTGCGCCGTCTCCATTCCGGCCAGCGTGTCGCCCTCGAGCGGCAACCCATCCGCTCCGATAAATGCCGAGCCCAGGCCGGAACCGGGCATCAGCATCAGCACCGAGGCGCGGGAATTTCCACGGGCCAATCGCGCTTCGGCCACGCCGCCGCATTTGCCATCGTTACCGACGACCAGCGGCACTTCATGTCCGGTTTCCTTCGTGAGCGCGCGGCTGTAATCGGCATGGACATTCCAACCCGCAAAGCCCGCCGGCAGGTTCGCTGCTTTCCCCAGCACGCCATAACGTTCATACGGCCCGGGAATCGCCAGCCCAACCCCCTGCACCTGCGCCCACGACAAATCGTTTTCTCCTAGAAATTCCGTGATGGATGAAATCCAACTGGCGACGACGGCGTCGCGCCCACTGGCGGAATTCGTGGATCGCTGAAGCAATTTGGTGGTGACCGCTTCGCCATTTTCCCAAACAGCGGCCGTTTTACACGTTGTTCCTCCATTGTCGGTGCCGATGAAAACGTTTTTCAAACTCATGAGTACGCAAAAGTTTCGGCCACCAGCCCGCAAAGGCAAGATTTTTTCGCCGGGAGACCGGTCGAAATCAAGATTTTTTAGCCAGACGGCTCTTCCTTGTTTCACGGAGTCGCTTGAAGTTCGGTGGCTGGGACGCCGCTCCTATGGGCGGCAATCTTTTGCAGAGTGCGCTTGAGGCGCTGGTCGAGCATCTCAATCCGTTCTTTGATTTACCGTTCCTTATTCATGCCTTACATTATACAACCGGCACACCGAGCGACACCGCAACAGTTTTATGGTTGAGGTATGAACTGAAAAATATCAGGATACCAACACCGTTACGGCTCTTGATCGCCGATCCATCATGAAAGCTCAATGGCGAATAAAATCAGGGCTCCCACGAACAAAATCGGCCCCCACCAGTGCATTGGAATCCAAAACATCGTGTGCCGCGACTGATTGATAACGAACTCCCTTCCGGTCTGCTTGTCTATGACAACCCGGTCTGAACGCTTCCGAAGATAATCGCCGAGCGACCAACAAATCGCCGCCGAGACAAGGAGGGAAACCGCAAATGGCCACTTGTGATGGTCGTAATACCCTGCACCCGCTTTGGCGTTAAAAATCAGATTGGCAATCAGCGAACAGCCGAAAACGATTGCGAACACCAGAAATCCGAGACCTTGCCAGATAATCATAGATGTTTGTGCGGTTCGATGGTCCCATTTTGGAGCAAGTGGGACATCATCAAAAGGAACACCGCAATGGTACCACCGCCGGTTCGTCGTTTCAATGAAAAGCCACAATCCCGATAGCTATCGGTTCTTCGCTGTTTTGAGTGGAATGAGTGTGTAGTCTTGGGGCATGACGCCTGAGAAACTATTTCATGAACTATTGGGACTGGGACTGAACTGGGAAGTGACCGAGAGCCGGTTTGAGCCGGCCAGTGGGACTGTCTTT
>DATAST010000222.1:0-1668 GCA_036269115.1 Verrucomicrobiia bacterium
GCCGGAAATGACTGCTCAAGCCGATGCCGCCGGAAATTTCTCCGATAAGTGCCGTCTTCTCCGGCTGGCGAACAGACGCGAACGGCTTTTGAGCCATCCCCAAATCGTTGGTGTCGTCGGTCCGCACGCCGCCGTTGAACCAATAGCTCGAAAAATGCGTCCACGCCTGATGGCAAAATCCCTCGCCGCTCAAGGGCGGATTATCAAACCACGAACCAAGCGTGCCCGTGAAAACAAAATCATCGGCGGCGCAAATAAAAACAGCGTTGGATTTTCCGCCGAGATACGGCGGGAGCGCTTCCTTGTAATCAAAGTAAACACTGTTCGTATAATACGAAATGGCGTCTCCATGTTCATCCGCATAAAGGCGGACCGCGAGATTGATTTGGCGCTCGTTGCTGACGCACGCAATGCGCCTGGCGGAAGATTTGGCCCCACTCAAAGCCGGCAACAACAGCGCCGCCAGGATGGCCATGATGGCAATGACCACCAGCAATTCAACCAGGCTGAATGCCTTGGCCGTTTTAAAGTGAGCGCTCATCCGGAATTGGACCATTCAGACGGTGGAAAGTTGCGCCATCGGGTTGGCCCCTGCGCGTTCCCAATGAAATTCAAAACGATTTGGCAGATCGGTGTCGTCGCTCCAGACCATCGCCGCGCCATATTCCTTCATCATTCGAATTGTGTCAGCGAAAGCGTGTTCCCGTCCGGGTCCTTAAACCACGCCACCTTTCCGCCCGAAGGAGATTTCCAGATGGCCAGTTCATCCTGCGCAAGACCCTCGAAACGCTCAAATCGAACTCCTCTTTTCGCCAACTCCGCAACCTCGGCGCAAATGTCACGCACCTCCCAACCAAGAACGGTATGGCGCGCCGGAAGGAATTCCTGGACCTTCTGCACCCGCAGCATCGTCCCGTTCGCATCGAAAACCATTGCGAATGCGTCATCGTGAACCAGCGCCAGGCCGAGCGTCTCCTCATAAAACTTCCGCGCGCCCGCGGGATTTCGCGTCGCCACAAAACCAATGATTTTTCCTCGAATCATAAAACCGGCGGCTGGAAATCAACGGCGTTTCAAAGACTTGCTAATGCGAAAGAAAATAAAACGACCGTTGGCCGGTGAAGGCATTCGTCACCGTATATTTGTCCGTTGAGGAGCACTGGAGCGGAGGTCACCGCGCTCCAACCCGCCGCGCCGCCAAAGTTGGTGGCTGCTAAATATGAGTGCTCCTGCCTCGCGACCAGCGCGGGCTTTTTTTGGTTCGGGCTATCTTCGTCTTGCTTCGTAGATTTACAACAACATTTTCCCGTCGGCTCCCCATTTTTCTCCGGCACAGGAATGCTTCGTTGCCATTTGATCTTTTCCGCGCGCTGTCCAACCCCATGAAAAGCCTTCAGAATGGTCTGGAACGTGCTGTTTCAGTGGTTCTTATGAGGAAATGCTTAAAATTGCCGGTCGTCTTGATGGCTGTCGCCATGTCCTTGATGGGCACTGCGTTGGCTGTGCCAGTCCTCCTGACGGTGACCCCGTCGGCAGTGAGCAACACCTATCCCGGCGTCATCTCGCTGGATATCACCGGCCTCACGAACACCGAGACGGTGATCATCCGGAAATGGCTGGATGGAAATGGCAACGGCCTGGTCGATCCCGGTGAGTGGATGGTGGACG
>DATAST010000223.1:0-1528 GCA_036269115.1 Verrucomicrobiia bacterium
GATCTTGCCGCCATCGGGAATCAGCGAGGTCGTAGCCTTGAACCAGAACAACGGTTCCTTGGGCAACGGCTTGCCGCTTTCGCGGGCGTGGTCGGCATAGTTGAGGCCCACGGCGATGATCTTGGACGGCGTGACCGGCGTCAAAGTCCGCAAGCCTTTGAACGGCGTCGGCTTTTTGTCGAATGAAGGACTGCCGAAAACATCGCCCCGCAAACGAAACAGTTCGCCATCCACCACTTTGGCGTGGAATATCTCGTCGCCTTTTTGAAATCGCCCAATAGCTGCCATACGGTGTGAGATTAATAGCAAACCCCGGCCCCGTATCGCAAGCGAATTTGCGGGAAGACCCTCGAAAAGCCCGTATTTATTGGTAAATGAGAAGAAAGATACGGTTGCGAAATCGCTCGCGGCCTTGCGAAACGGGCATACGGGCAACTTTACTCCTGGCCAATCTATGACATAATGAGTGCGTGCATAGGACAATAGTTCTGGGTTTAATCTGTCTCATTTTGTTTCTGGCTGCTGGAAAACTTCACGCAGATGGCAGCGGCCTCAATGTCGTGGTGGTCGTCAATCAAAACAGCACCAATTCGGTGCAGCTTGGAAATTATTATTGCGAGCTGCGCAATGTGCCGCCGCAAAATCTTTTGCGCATCAACTGGACCGGCGGCAACATCGAATGGACCACGGCGGATTATTCCAATGCTTTATATAATCCACTGATCGCGATGGTTTCCAGCCGCGGTCTCACCAACCAGGTTTTTTACGTCGTGTTGTCCATGGATATTCCGTATCGCATCAATGGCGATTCCCAAAACGACGGCGACTTGAACAGCACGACAAGCGCTTTGTTCTACGGTTTCAAATCCGATCCGCACGATCTTTCCATGTGCGAAATCGCCACCAACACCACCGACACTTATACCGGAAGTGAAAGCATCTTTCGCAACACCCTGCCCTCTTCCAACACGTTTGCTTTTTTGGCGACGATGATCACCGCCGATGATTTGCCAACTGCCGAAATGGTCGTGCGCCAGGGAGTCGCGAGCGATGGCACGTTTCCCGCGCAAACCGTTTGGTTAAGCAAAAGCAGTGATACCTCGCGCAATGTTCGCTATTCGGAATTTGACAACACGATCTTCAACACGCGGCTGCGGGGAAATTATTCTGTCGCGCGCACGAATATGTTTAACGCGTTTTTCGGCGGATTGATTCTTGGTTATCAAAACGGCACCTACGCTTTTGGCATCAGTCCCATTCCACTATTTGTTCCCGGCGCAATGGCGGACAGCCTGACTTCATTTGGTGGACAAATTTTTGAGAACACCGGCCAAACAACCTTGCTGGCTTTTGCCGCGGCAGGCGCATCGGGCAGTTACGGAACCGTAAATGAACCGTGTGGTTACCAGGAAAAATTTCCCGACTCGCAAAATTATTTTTACCAGGCGCGCGGGTTCAGTTTGGGCGAATGCTATTATCAAAGCGTGACGAATATTTACGAGGGGCTGGTTTACGGCGAACCGTTGGC
>DATAST010000224.1:0-1508 GCA_036269115.1 Verrucomicrobiia bacterium
TCGGCAGGTATCCAATGCGCGATTTGTCCGAAAGGATTTTCAACGCCTTGTCGACGGGCAAAACTCCCTTCTCCGCCAGCACATTGACGAAGGGGTTGGTGACACCTTCCGGCGGGCGGGACAAATCCGGCGCGACCCAGCAGGAATCAAAATCCCCGGCGGTGATGATTTTGCCGTCGACGAAGATTTTGTGCATGGCCTGGCGGCCGTCATCGACCTTGTCTGCGGCGGCCTTGCTGGAGGCTTTGCTGGCCTTGCCGTTGTTGGAGGCGGGCTTGGCGGCAGCGGGAGCGGCTTCGGCGGCGGGGAACTGTTCAGAGAAATTGGTGGCCTTGCTCTCGATTTGCTTGAGCGCCTTCTGCACGTCCGGGTCGTCCGGGAAGCGTTGCAGAATCGTCTCATATTCGAGGATGGCGGACGAAAGCTGTCCCATTTGCACATAGGCCTGCGCGATCCTTTTGGAAGTCTTGACGACTTCCTGTTCGCGGCCCAGTTTTGAATAGGCCTCTTTAAGGATTTCCAGCGATTGATAATCACTTGGCTGCGACTCCGTGATGACTTCAAACATCTCGATCGTCTGCGCCAATTGTGCTTCTTCGCCTGGAGTTAACGTTGTGCTGGCCATGCGTCGGTGGGTTTGTAGCAAAATATCCGCCATTCTCAAAAAGACTTACGCATGAAGAACGGGATTCGGGCAATTTTCCAGGCGTCACACTTGTCGTACACTTGTGTCCAGTTTTTAGAGCCTTTTCGAGGATTCTTCGCTTGGAAAACGGTTGTGGGTTTGTTGTTTTTTAACCAGAAAGAAAGTGAGGCTGAGCAGGTAGGAAAAAAGGAGCCGCACTCGGAAATTTTCAAGGCAAAATTTTCGGAGCCGGCGCGCGGAGCGACGCGCCCCACCAACAGTGGACTTGCAGAATTATGGCGGAGCGCGCTTAGGGATCGATGGCGACCGGGTCGGTCACTTTGGACTGGTCCCATTGCGAGTGGAAAGTGAGGCTCCAGAGACCCGACAATTTGGTCAATTGCGCGTGGCCGTCGAAAAATCCAACGTTCACCGCGCCTTGTAACTGACTCATTTTTATGCCGGGCGATTTGCCGTATTTTCCATTGGAGCCATGGCGAGCAATACCCATGCGGCCCATTTCTGAGCTGCGATTACCCAAAAGCCGGCCCTGATAATTGTCGTTACAGGGAGCATCGTTTTCCATGGGCCAGCCGTCGGCCCAGTTTTCGTCGTAAAAGACGGGCGTCATGCTGGTATTTTTGATTTTGGACTCGTTGTCAAAGAAGGCTGTGTTACCGCTGTTTCCGTTGGGCAGAGTAAATCCGGCACCGTCTCCATTATGAGTCGTTGTGCCGGCTGCAAAATCTGTGAAGAACCATCCGTTGATGCCGTAGGCGACGCTGTAGGCGATGTTATTGTCCAGAGTCTTTGTCCACGGCATATCGAGGGAGCCCTGCCCACCAGAGCCTGTGGCCGGCTTGTTCGCCACGGGACAAATAAC
>DATAST010000225.1:0-2420 GCA_036269115.1 Verrucomicrobiia bacterium
CAACTGTAACAAACTTTCAATCGTGCGCGCGTTTTCGGCGGCAGACCCACAATGCCGTGCAGGCGCAGATCGAAGACACCACCGCGAAGGCCGGTGATTCTGGCGCAAAACCCGGATGCACGCTATCTACTCCGTCTCCACCACCGGGAGCAACAGTTCCACCGCCATCTCCGCCGGGGCCATTAAAGGTAAGGATTGGCCCGGTTCCATTGCCTGAACCACCACCCGGCGGCGGGCTGTGAAAAGTGAGGGTCCCTCCCGCCCCGGAGCCGCTGCCGCCCGAACCGCCGCCGCCGGCGTCAAAACCTCCGCTGATGGAGGTTAATGCCGCCAAGGCCTTCGGGTCCGCGCCACCCGCGCCCGCGTCAGAAAAGGTCGCGGCGAATTGGTTGGAACTGTTTACGTAGCCCGTTTGAAACGCAGAATCATTGACATGCGAAGTCAGCGCATCGTCTGGACGAGAGCTATCGTCGGTTTTGCGATAGCCATACCCCTCTCGATCGGTCTCGGCGAGCAGGTTCGTGTCCGTGTGATTCACTTCAGAAAACCCGGAGGATCGTCCGGTGGTTTCCAGCTTCGCATTGGCGGACTCGGCCCGCAAATGAAAACCAAATCCGAATACGGAATACACAATTAAAAAATACAACAGCGATTTCACAACTGGAAAATATTTTGAGGTGAGTTCAAAAATAAATTAGACCGAAAGCCGCTTGCGGTTTTCTCGAAGGTAAAAGCCGGCGCAAGCAAAGAGCGCGATCACGGAAACGCCCGCGCCATACAAAGTTGATTCCGGCGCGATGGCAACGGTGCTGATCAGATCCTGATTGGCGGTCGGATTGCTGCCGTCCCAAAAAGCAAAGTCGAGATTAGGATTGGATACATTGGCCGCGCTTTGCAAAAGCAAATCCGCCGCCGCCACGACTTGATCCACATTGCCGCCGCTGGCGCTGAAGTTGCCGCTCTCGACCTGCGCATCTCCATCATAAAGGTCATTCCAGATCGCCAGTTGCAAGGCCGCGCCGTTGAGTTGCCCCTGGGCTGTAGAAATGTTCACGTTGCCGACATTGGCGGCGTATAGGCCCGCGGCGCGTTGCAATCCGCCCGTCACGTAAGGAATCGAATTCCCGTTGGCGCCGACCGGCAGAGGTTTTGCCTGCCAGGACGCCCCGTTGGGAACCAATTCCTGCCCGACGTCCAGGCAGAAAGTGTAAAATGAATTGCCCGAAAACGGCAGCGCATCGCCGCCCTGGAAAGTAGCTTGAAATGCCGTCAAATAAACAAAGTCATTGCCCGTGCCGAGGTTGCCCGGCGCGCCGGACAGGGACAGGTTGGCGTTATAGGTGGTATCATAGCCAATGGCTAATTGGGTGTCCGCATGCGCGGCGCTACCGGCACATAGACCGAAGATTGCCAGCCCGATTTTAAAATGACGAGACGACATAATGATTTTGCCTTCGCGACAACGGACACAATAGTCCTTGCGGTCATTATAGCACTTGGTTCGACATGTCTGGCTTCCACTTTTCGGACTTTCCTGGCCAGTTTTACGAAGTCGGACAATTTTTCCTCAAAGTGGGAAGAATGACGTGGTTGAAAGTGACTTTACGGGCGAAGAAATTAGGTTTGCAGAACGGGCGCTCGTTTGTGACGTCGTTTTGTAACGTAACGAAGCTTATTGCTGATGGACAAGATTGGGAAGTTCTCGCTTGAAAATGGAAATCGCCTCGTCGTCTGACTCCGGTCCGCGCAATACTATCTCCAAAACCTGCTGACCCAGGTGTCGCTTGCCGGACAACACTGCCTGCAATCGGCTATTGCGCGTGCCATCCTCGGTCAGGCTGGGATTTAACGCGGCGCGGCGGTCCGACCATAGGCAATAAAAGACGTGCAACACGGTCGGGCCGCTTTCAAAGGTTTCATAGCGAAAAGGCATTTGAAAGCCGTCGGCCTGAAGTTTGATTTCGCCAAAGTCCTTGACCAGCCGCGCGCCCGATGCCGGAAAACAAATGTCGGGGCGATGGCCTTTGGATAATTGCGCGGAGTTTTTGCCCGGCTGCCAGCGCAGGAGAAATCCGCTCCATTGATTGCCGTCGTCATCCTGCCATACGGCGGCGTCACTGTTGGAGCAGCGGAGAATGGCCAATGAATTTTGCGGCAGCGCGGTCTTTTTGAATTGCGGGCTTTGGCTCGGCCAATTCACCGACCAGCGTGTGTTGGGAACCAGTTTTGATTCGTGGGTGCGATACCAGATTTCGGTCGCGCCCAATGCCAGAATAATCCAAAGCAAGGCCACGATTCCGGGCCAGCGCGGCAGCACGGGAAGAACAAATGGCGCGGACGCGACTGCGGGCGCGGCAGAAGATTTCGGTTTCATCACGAATGCCAGCCCGATCAAACCCGGCAACACAAAGAGCATCACG
>DATAST010000226.1:0-1876 GCA_036269115.1 Verrucomicrobiia bacterium
AAGCCCGAGCGTAAAGTGCCAGTGCCCTCCTGCAACACGCCGCGCAACGTGGGCGGCTGCCATTCGGAACTGTGGACGCGGCCGGCGGACACGATGCCGCGGGCGGTTTTGACCGCCTCCCAGCCGCCGAGCTTTGCCAGCAAAGCATCCGATAATTCCACGTCACTCATGGTTTTTCATCATGCCCCAGAATTTAGCGAAGCCAAACAGAATTGCTTCAGCGTTTTTGATCGTGTAGGTTCACACATTATTTGAATGAAAGATTCGTTACCGGTCAGCCTAATTATTTCGCTGCTCATTTTCCGATCCGCCTTTGCAGCGCCAGAACTTCAAGTCGGTCACTTGCCGGACGGCGACGAAGTCGTGCCAACCGGACAAATCGTTCACGCGCCGGGGCAGTCCGTTTATTTCAAAGGAAGGCCGGTTGATCTGGCGATGTCACACAGCGGACGAAATTTTTACATAAAAAATTTTAACAATCTTGTCGTCGTGGACAGCGTGAGTTGGACGATTGAGCAAACGACGAATTATCCCGGCACGCCCGCCTCGATGCATGGCATCGCCGTCAACCACGCGGGGACGCACGTTTATATCACAAGCGTGGGAAATGAGCTTTACGATTATGCGACGGGTGATCTGGGATTGGCATCGCTCAACCGGACGATTCGGTTGGGCACGAATTCTGATCCCTGCGGTGTCGCCATTTCAACCGATGACACGCTCGCTTATGTTTGCCTGGATCGGAGCAACACGCTTGCTGTGGTGGATCTGGCCTCGGGCAAAATCACACACGAAATTAATGTGGGTATTGCGCCCTACGCGGTGGCGATTTCACGTGATGGAAACATGGCTTACGTTTCTGATTGGGGCGGGCGCATTCCCAGCGCGGGTGATTTGAAGGGTTATTCCATCGGCAGTCCCGTTGTCGTGGATGATCGTGGAATTGCGGCCAGCGGCGCGGTGTCCATCGTGGACTTAAAAGCCCATTCCGAGGTCGCACAGATTCCCACTGGGCTGCATCCTTCTGATTTGAAATTAAGCCGCGATGATAAAATGTTGTTTGTCGCCAATGCAAATTCCGACACGGTGACGGTTCTCAACACCGAAACGCGCGCGCTGGCTGAAACCATTCCGATGCGGCTTGACGCCCATGAACCGTTTGGAAGCGCCACCGACGGACTCACGTTGAGCCGCGATGGCAAAATACTTTACGTCGCCAACGCGGGAAATAATGCGGTGGGCGTGGTGGAATTGCCGAACGAGGAACACACTAACAGCATCGTCCAGGGCTTCATTCCCACCGACTGGTATCCGGGTGCGGTGTTTGCCGACCTGTATGATCTTTACGTGGTGAACACGAAGGGACTCGGTTCCACCAATCGCGATGTTTATCAAATCACCGGCACGGTAAATAAAATTCCGTTGCCCACGGCGGCGGAACTTCCCGCTTACACGGCGACAGTGAAAACCGATTCCCGTTTGCCGCAGATATTAAACAGCCAGACAGCGGCAACGAGCGCGGCCACGCCCATGCCCGTTCCTGCGCACGCGGGCGAACCATCAGTTTTTAAACACGTGCTTTATATCATCCGTGAAAACAAAACCTACGACGAACTTTTGAGCGATCTTCCGCGAGGCAATCGCGATCCAAAATTATGTATTTTTGGCAAAGCCGTAACGCCGAACCTGCACGCACTTGCAATGCAATTTGTGTTGCTCGACAATTATTATTGCAACGGAGTTTATTCAACGGACGGACACGCCTGGTGCACCGAGGCAAACTCCTCCGACTATTGGGAAAAATCCATCGGCGCGGCAAATCGTTCGGGACAAATCGGCGTGGACCCGCTTTCGTATTCATCGAGTGGGTTCATCT
>DATAST010000227.1:0-1517 GCA_036269115.1 Verrucomicrobiia bacterium
AAGGCGTGATTATAGAAAAGGAGTTTCAAGAACGTGTTCACGTAGCGCCGCTCCATCTGGAATTTTTGCGGCATGGTGATGAGGATGATTTTGCCCTGGTCAATCTCCGAAAAGTCGAACGTGCTTTCTTCAACGCAAAAAATTTCGGCCACTTCGGGCGTCAGAAAGTATTGCAGATAATTGCCGATGGTCTCCCGGACGCCGCCGAGTTGTTCCGCAGGCTGGTCGAGAAAACGATTCTTGAAGTGGTAATTCAGCGCGTAGCGCCGTGGCGTTTGCAAAGAAAGTTTCCGCAAAAACTCTAACTCCTCGTCCAGCTTTGGCTTGCCGGAAAGCACGTCCAATGCGCCGGATAACGTCACCGGCCTTTGTAATTCTGAAAGCAGTTCGAGAGCGTGAGCAATGTGCGTTTGGGCCTGATTTTTGAAAAAGCCCTTGTCCCCGCCCTGACCGAGACTCGTGGCCGTGTCCACCACGAATTTTGCATAGGTGGTGAACGGGATGCTCCGGTCGCCGGTAAGATTGAACCGATGCGGCGATTTTCCGTTCAGGCAGCCTCCATCAATTTGCAGGTGAATCAAATCGCTTTCGCGGCCGTAATGGCTGGCCATTGCCGAAAGCGTTTCCCAATAGACCCCTTTTTCATCAATGCAAAGGCCGCCCCATTTGTCCTCATTCTGAAATACCTGGTGGGCCAGTTGATTGATCCCGGAAGAGGTCTTGCCGGAGCCGGTGTCGCCAGTGATGAGCCAGCCTCGGCAGAATTGATTTCGCCGCCAGGTCAGGCCGCCAAGTCGGGCAACGTGCCGTTTGCGGGACAGCAAAATCCTTACGGTGACAATTAGCAAAAACATTGCATCCACTAACGCGAAGAAACGTGGGGATTTCGACCATGCTGGAAAGTAAAACGATGGGAACGGGATGAAATCGAGCCTCATAAAAACTTTCCGATGAGAAAACCCGCGAGGGTGGCGGCGAAGGCAGAAATTATGGCGGTTGGCAACTCCACCGCGCGGACGTCCTTTTCCGCCCGTTCCTTCAGAATCTTTGCGGTTTCGGCTAAGGCCGCAATGTCCTCGTTGAATTCAGCAAGCGAAGGCATCTGCCGGTGGCGGATCTCGTCCCAATGACTCTGATGAATCCGAAACAAATCCATCAAGAGGAGAATCGTGTCATCATCCTTGATTTTATGTTGTTCCTTCCATTTGGCGAGGGTCTGCAAAAAGTCTTCGTCAAAATCGGGCGGCGCTTTCTGGTCGGGCAGGTTCATGATTCAATTGGGAACAACCAATCAGCAGCCGATTCGACTTGGTCATAAAACTTGCGCTGCCAAGTTTGTAGCCGCCGCCGATCCAACAAATGCGTGTGGTCGCTCGCCACGGCGGCAGTGATTGTCAGGTTTTTATGGCTTAACTCCTCGACGAGCCAGGGCTGTAATTTACTCATAGTGATTTCCTTGGCGCCAAGCTCTGTAAGTAATCGTTTGCGGATAACCGTGTTTTCAAAAAGAGGAAAAT
>DATAST010000228.1:0-2214 GCA_036269115.1 Verrucomicrobiia bacterium
ATGGAACTGTCGTACGGATACCAAAGCCAGGCCGGTTGCGCCGGCGGCAAATTTGCCGGGCCGGTATTGTTCGGCGAATCATTCACCGGCGCGCTGGGATCGAACGCAGCGCCCGAAATGCCGGTGGCGAAATCGTAATCGATATAGGGTTTGTTGTTGGCGACGAAATAGGGCCAGCCAAAATTTCCCGCGCTGCGCGCCTGGTTCCATTCATCGTATCCCTTTGGCCCCCTCGACGGGTCGTCGGCAGTCGCGTCCGGCCCCACCTCACCCCAGTACACCCAGCCCGTGGCTTCATCCACCGAGAACCGAAACGGGTTGCGGCAACCCATCACATAAATTTCCGGTTTGGTATTGGGTGTTCCGACCGGGAAAAGATTCCCGTTTGGAATCGTGTAGGTGCCGTCCGGTTGAGGATGAATTCTCGAAATTTTGCCGCGTAAATCGTTTTCATTGGCGGCGGATTTCTCGGAATCCCACGCCGCGCGCCCGGGCTGTTCGTCCAGCGGCGCAAACCCGCTCGAGGAAAATGGATCGGTATTGTCGCCGGCCGAGATGTATAAATCGCCGTTGGTGTGCATGAACAAACACCCGGCGGAATGGTTGCCTACGCCGCGGATGGTCGGGATCCGCACCAGGATTTTTTCCGACGCCAGGTCCACCGTGTTGCTGCTCGTCAACGTGAAGCGTGAAATGTGCTGTTCCGAATTCGTGTCATTGGGCGAATAAAAAAGATAAAACCAATTGTTGGTCATGAAGCCAGTGTCGAGCGCAATGCCCAGCAACCCATCCTCAACCTGCTCTTCCACATCGATGTGACCCGCGAGCGTGATATGCGAATTGGTCGGATTGTAAATTTTTACATTCCCGGCGCGTTCGACATAAAGCACTCGTCCATCCTGCGCTACCGACAATTCCAGGGGATCCGAAACGTTATTATCCAAAATGACTTTTTGAAAATTGGAATCCAGCGTGGAACCCGGCTCCGCCGGTTTCACGCCGGCGGCAAATTGGATGCCTCCCAGGAGATGCGCTTGAAATAACGGCTCGTCGAAACTTTCGGGCGTGTGCCCGCCGCCAGTGTACCAGGAGCGTCCGCCGTCGTAATTCTGAGACCACGCAATCGGATGATCGAAACCATTCGATCCGCCAGTATAAGTCGTCTCGTCCAGGGTCGCCAACACGTGGACTGTCCCGCGTGGATTCGTTGAAAAATTATACCATTCGTCGGTCCGCACCCAGCGCTTCGGCAACATGCTGGTAGACGGGTCCACCCGGTCAGCAACCTTCACGGTGGCCTGTTGCACTGCCGGATGAGACACAAAATAGCTCCCCACCAGGCCGCCGTACCACGCCCAATTGTGAAAGGTGTCGGCCGCGGAATGGATTCCCACCCAGCCGTTCCCCGCCTCAATGTAACGCTGAAAAGCAGCCTGTTGATTCGTGTTCAACACATCACCGGTTGTGTTCAGAAAAATCACCGCCTTGTATTGCGCCAGAATGGCATCGGTAAATTGATTCGAATCCTCCGTCGCATCGGCCGTAAAATTGTTGGTCAACCCGAGCGCATGAATCGTGGCGATCCCATTTGTGATGGAGTCGTGCCGGAATCCGGCGGTCGCGGAAAACACCAGGACTTTATACGGCGTCTGGGCGAATGAACTCCCCACCACAAAGAAAACCAATAAGAATGCAACGATGATTTTTTTCACAAGGAGTTACGAATAGGTGAATTGGAGTGTTTTCTTGGCCGGCTGTGCGGTCGCCCTCTGATTTTTGAATGGCTGCGCGTTTCAATTACGCTCTCCGATGATGGCAGGGCAAAACATCCCCAAAAGGAGGGATACAGCCTGAATCACTTGGATTTCCAAACCGCTCTGTAGAAAAGATCCGCCTCCTCCATTCCGAAGCCCTGAAAGGGCGACAGATGGTAGCCCTGGGCAATGCCGCGCAGCGGCAGCCGCCCTGGGTAACCGTCCAAATAGACCTGCTTTTTTCGTCATTCGCCCCGCCTGAAAGGTGAATGACGAAAAAAGCATAACCTGCAACCGCCGCCCGAAAAGGACCTTTTCTACCAAGCACTTCCAAACTCCGGCTTTCAGAAACTATTTTGGCAATCACCCTGGAAATGTGTTGAACAAATCCGTCAGTGTGATTAGATGCCCGCAAGGAGAGAGAATGAAAGGAAAGGCCGAAAGGAGACAGAATGAACAA
>DATAST010000229.1:0-33486 GCA_036269115.1 Verrucomicrobiia bacterium
CCAGGACCGGTGGCCAGCTTGAGGGTGGGAACGAACAGTTCGTCCTGAGTGGGTTTGCGTTTGCCTATCGCCATGCGATATTCATAACTAATGTAAAATCTATGTCAAGATATAATTTTGACTTTTTTAACGGGCTGCTAGCGTCCGATGCTCTTGTAAATCCAGCCGCGTTTTTCCATGGTGGCTGGGTCGAAGAGATTTCGTCCGTCAAACATGATGGGATGGCTGAGAGATTTTTGCGCGCGGTCCAGGTCTAGGGACTTGAATTCTTCCCATTCGGTGGCAATCACGAGCGCATCGCAACCTTCGGTCACGGCGTTCATGTCGTCTACGTAGGTGACGCCGGTCAAAAGTGGTTTGGCTTTGTCCATGGCTTTTGGATCATGAACACGCAACGCCGCGCCTTCTTTTAACAACCGTTGGCAGAGATCAATGGCCGGTGACATGCGGACGTCATCAGTGTTTTGCTTGAAAGCCAGGCCGAGCACACCGATCGTTTTGTCTCTAAGCACCCAGAGCGTGTCGGTGATTTTTTTCACAAACCGATCCATCTGTTGGGTGTTGATGCGCTGGACTTCCTGAAGGAGGCGGAAATCGTAACCGATCTGTTCGGAAATTTTGATGAACGCGCTTAGGTCCTTGGGAAAACAACTGCCGCCGAAACCGATGCCGGCGTTGAGGAAGCGCCGGCCAATGCGTTCGTCCAGTCCGATGCCCTCTGCGACCTGCTGCACATTAGCGCCGGAGGCTTCGCACACGATCGAAATGGCGTTGATATAGGAAATCTTGAGCGCCAGGAACGAATTGGCAGCATGTTTGATGAGTTCGGCCGAGGCGATGTCGGTGACGATAATCGGCGCCTTGAATGGCGTGTAGATTTCTTTCATCGCCGTGACCGGGCGTTCGGAGCGAACGCCGATGACGATGCGGTCCGGCTTCATCAAATCGTCCACGGCAAATCCTTCCCGCAAAAATTCCGGGTTGCTGACGACGTCGAAATCCACTTTGGCTTTGCAATAGCGCTTGATGGTCTCCGAGACCCGCTCGCCGGTCTTGACTGGGACCGTGCTTTTGTCCACGACGATTTTGTAACTGGTCATGGCGCCCGCGATGTCGCGCGCGACGCGCTCGATGAAACTCAAATCCACGGAGCCATCGGGCTGCGGCGGTGTGGGAACGGCGATGAAAATGACGTCAGATTTTTCGACTCCTTCGGCCGTGTTATGGGTGAAGGAGAGCCGGCCGGCCGCGACGTTTTTCTGGACCATTTCCTGGAGTTTGGGCTCGTAAATGGGGATGCCGCCGCCCTGAAGCATTTTGACTTTGGCGGCGTCGTTGTCCACGCATGTGACCTGATGGCCGACTTCGGCGAAACACGTGCCTGTCACGAGGCCGACGTAGCCTGTTCCAATGATGGTTAACTTCATCTGAGTGCTGAGTTTAAAGAATTAATGACTGAGGTTGAATCCTGAAGCCGGCGCGGTAGGGGCCTGGTGGGGAAGCTTGGATTGCAATTCAAAGGCGTATTGGCGGGCCTCATTGCCCAGCGACCCGTATTGGTCTGCATTCATGACTTTTTGAAAACCCTGGAAAGCGTCGGTGTAATGTCCCTGCTGCATATTAAGCCGTGCCAGCGAGAAGTTGGCCTGGTTGACACATTGTACGTCCCCATAATCGGTGGCGACGTGCTGATACTGCCCCATGGCATCGCTTATTTTGCCTTCGGCTTCCAGGCTTCGGGCCACACCCAGGGCCGCCAGGGCCGAAAATTGATCGTCCGGATGCTCGTCGAGATACCGTTGAAAACGGCCCTGGGCGTCGGTGTATTTGCCCTGGTCGAAAAGGATGGTGGCGCCCTGAAGCAAGGCGCGCTCTCCGGCTGGCGTGCCCGCGTAATTTTCGGCGACGTCCAAATAGCCCGCGGAAAAGCGGGAAGGATCGGCGTTTGGAGGGGTTGAAATGAGCGTCTGCGTCAGCGCATTGCCGGCGTCGATTTGATTTTGTTCGTGGCGCCAGGAAATAAAGAGGGTGATACCGACGGCCCCGAGGACGATGGCCGCCACGATACCAATTTTATTCTTATTAGCTTCAATCCGCGGCCAAAGCTTTAGAAAGAACACGGCAACGGTGTCTTGTGATTCCATAAAAGGACGATGATTTTCAGGAAATCGAACGGCGAAATCAAGCCGGGAATTCGGAATTTTGGATGGAATTGCGCCTGGGTGAGGGCATCCGGCCTGCATGCCGGAAGGCGCCACGCAGGAAAAGGGATAAATACACATTTTTTCTGTATAGGCGGCGAAACGAGAAACGAAGCCGAAAGTGAACAGAAAATACATGGTTTAATTGGGGAATTCACAGGTTTTGCCAGTGTTGACAGTAAACGAGCAGCGCGGCGATGTTGATCACGCGAAGACCGGGTCGTGAAATTTAGCCGCAAAAGAACGCAAAAGATCACAACAGAATTCATTCGGAATTGTTGCCGCAAACCGCAGTATGCAGTCGTGGTCGAGATCTGTTTCCATTTTTGATGCCTCCTTCGTTCCGCTTTGCGGCACTACGGAGGGACCCCCCGGCTTTCGTTTAGTCAAAAGTGGTGTGCAGGGGTTTTGGGATTTAACGGGGGTACATGAAAGGCTAAATGAGTGTGCCTGAGGCCTAAACGAGCGCTGGTTTGTTGGATAATACGAGCATTTCATATAAACGAACCGCATGGATTTTTTTTGGCGCAAAATGGGGTGGTAAACGATTTGTTTAGAGGGGTGTTAAACGAAAGAGCGTGAGAACATGGGAACGTGAGACTGGGAGGCCGCGCGCCACCACTATTCGTCGACCGCGAAATGGGCGGAAAAGGTGTGGCGCGAAGTCCATAGTCCGGAGTCCATCCGTCGCCGCCAAAGCAATGGCTCGGCGAGGCTGTAAATGCTTTTAGAGTTAGAGTCTCCTGACGTCGTCTCCTACGCATAAAGTTGTTTTTGTCAGGAGAATGAGGAGGGAATTGTCCCCCCATCAAGAGGGAATTTTTTTTGCTGATGGATTGTGCGAATTTTGCGTAAGACATTGTTTTTAAGAGCGTTGCGATACGCGTGTGCCGTTAACTTTACTTTAACGGTGGGACAGTTCGATCGGGTGGAAAATTGAGGGAGAGAAAGTATAGAAACACCTCGTGGCGTTGACCCGGCTCCGCGTCGCTTCGCCGCGGCAAGAGCGTTGAAACGTGAACCCTGAAAGGTTTTGGGGCGGCGCGTTGAAACGGGCAGACGGCGCGACAAGATTGAGAATACGCCGCGGGTTCCGTCACATGCAATGCCGGTAATACTATGCTTCACGGTGGCATTTTCTCATGGGGTCTAGGCATGTTCAAAGGGTTTATTTGCCACCTTTTGCCACCTTTTGGAACCCGGCGGAAACTGTCACAATTCCAGAGCTGACCTAACGGGTGGCCCGTTCGTGACCCCTTCACCGACTTTCCTTCCGCCGCGTCTGCCACATGGGTGTCCGTTCTAATGCCGTGGCGGAAGCTGGCCGCGGGAAAGCTTAATGCGATAGTGCGGCCAAAGGGATTTAACTTTTTCGCGCAAGCCTTTAGGGAATAAATCGTCTGCCTTGATTCCGAGTACATCGGCCAGCACAAAAAGCTCAAGATCAGGAACACGGCGTTCGCCGTTTTCGAGTCTCGAAACCGAGTCCTGACTTGTATCCCAGCCCGCCAATTGTAATTTCACGGCGAACTGATCCTGCGTCCATCCTTTTTGCTCGCGCAGATCGCGTATCCGGTGTCCGATGACGTTTAATTTTACGGTTCTTTTTTTGATGAAAAGGAACGTAACAATCGCCAGACATTGTCTTACGCGCTTTGCTGCGTATATTTTCTCTTGCGTCGTTGCGGACCAGGCGTAACCTGTGCTGGAAAAGTTGGTGACTCAGGCCAGGCAATGTCTATAAAAACAATGAATAATCGGATCTTGTACAACCCATGAGATTGATTCTTAAAGTCGCCTTGCTCGTGGCGACGGCGTTGGTGGCAAAGAGCCTCCACGCCCAACTTCCATTCAGCAACGCCGATTTGGCCGTGATTGAGTCGACAACGCCGTTGTCGGCAGCCGATATGCCTTACCTAGGCACCTTCTATTCCGCTGCCAATCCCGGCTATCCGCCATTGCCGGGCAACATTCTTGGATTAGATGGCTGGAGCCTAGGCGATGGCTTTTATTTGTTAAACGATGTGGGCGAGGGTGGTTCCACCGGAGGGTTTTCCGCAATGGACGAATCTGAGCCTCCCTTCCCAGGAGGAGGCGGTGGTGCACCATACAATTTTACCAACGGGTACGCTTACCCCACAAATGGCCTTTGGCTGCAAATCACAAACACTGCTGGGGGTTTAGTCTATGCGAATCTCAATGGAGCCACTGACACCGTCTATGAGATTTACAGCACGACCAATTTGCCGGTCGCTGCAGCAGCGCTATCCAACTGGGACGTTGAAATGGAAGTTTTTCCTGGAGTAAATACAAACACCATGCCGTTTACCGTTGCCATGAATGGCCGCGATCTCTTGTTTTTGTGGGCCCGGGATTGGACCGGCATCACAAGCAACGGTAACCTGACCCCCGACTCGTGGCTTTATTATTGGTTTGGAATTGATGGCCTTTCGTTTTCCGACACTAACCTGGACACCTCTGGAAACACACTGCTTTTCGATTATACAAACGGATTTGACCCGAATTTCATCCAATTCTCCATTTCCGTCACCAATCAATACACCAGCGAATTGGCGCTGATGCAGCTGAACGTAACTGCCGGCCAACCGTATTACATGGCGATGCTGGTGGACGACACAAATTTTGCGGATGCGATTTGGAACAGTTATACATCCTCAATCGTTAGGGCCGACCTTGGTTCGGCTCAAGGCTGGCACAACGTTTATGTCGGCTTGCGCGGGCTCCCCGCAGACGCAACCCCAACCTGGCTCTGGCAGCATTTATTTGTTGCGGCACCGCCGACGTTAATCATCACGAATCCCACAACATTCGCCGTGGACGAGCCGGTGATTCAAATTCGCGGTCTTTGTCAGGAATCATTGGCAAACCTGAGTTACGACATCAGCAATGCTGGCGGTTTCTTTCCAAACCAGCCTTCAGAGATTACGGATCAATATTTCGATACAAATGCTTTAGGAATCACGACGAACTATTTCGAATGCCTTGACGTTCCGCTGACAAACGGCCTCAACACAATCACAATGCACGCGACGGATCTGGCTGGCGACACTACGGTAACAAACTTTTATTTCACGGTTGATTATTCCGGCAAGACGAATCCGCCCATCCTCCAAATTACTTGGCCCCAAAACGGAGCACAAATTAGCGGCAGCAGCTTTATGTGCAGCGGCACGATAAGCGATCCAACAGCAACGGTTACCGCATCGTTAGTCGCCACCAATGGCGATGGCACGAGCGACACAAACGTGTATCAAGCCGAAGTCGGTCGCGACGGGAATTTTTCGCTCGAAAATCTACCGTTAAATTTAGGCACAAATTCTTTTAAGATCGCTGCTCAGGATGTTCTCGGTCATGCCGCGGTAACAAACATAAGCATCGTTCAAACAAATTTTGGTCTGACAATAAATCCTGTGTCATCAGCGCTGCAATTATGGCAGGGGAAAGTCTGTCTAACGGGAACAATTTCGGATCCAACCTATGCAGTTTGGGTCAACGGAATAAAAGGGACGAATAACGGCGACGGCACTTGGTCTGCTATGGGCGTTCCGACCGACGATGGCAATTTTGCGGCAACAGCCTACGCCCCAAACGAACAACAGCCTGATGGTTCTTATGGAAACTAAAAGCACACTTTACGGATTAAAAGCGTCGTTTAGCCTTGTTGGATCGATCGTTGGGATTCAGCTTGCGGAAGCGACAGTTCAAGTCGCAACAAACCAATATAGGCCGGACTGTCTGTATGTCGAAACATATTACCTGAACCAAACCGTTTCCGGTACGGCGCAAACTACAGCGAACGGCAGTCCGTCCTCCATGGCATTTAATTATTCATTTGGCTGTTCATACCAGAACGGAAACGGCCTAGCTCCCTACTCCGCAAGCTCGTATGTGCAATACAACAATTGGGGCGGGAAACTCTTACAATTCCCCGAATCAAGCTCTTTGCTCTTTGTATCCATACCCGGTTATACCTACGCTGGAAAGCGCGGGCGTGGATGTCGTCGCTCAAAATGTCAGGATCGGTGAAAACCCCAAGTCATTTTCATTTTGCATCCATGACGGTTTGGCGCTTTAATCAGCGGCCATGAAAATTGTTCTCGCATATTCCGGCGGTCTGGATACGTCGGTGCTGCTGTCCTGGATCAAAGAAAAGTATGACGCCGAGATGATCGCCTTTTGCGCGAACATCGGGCAAGAGGATGAGTTGCGCGGTCTGGAAGCCAAAGCGAAAAAGACCGGCGCATCCAAAATCTATGTGGACGATTTGCAGGAGGAATTTGCGAGCGATTTCATCTATCCGATGATTCGGGCCGGCGCGATTTACGAGGGACAATATTTCCTGGGCACGAGCATTGCCCGTCCGCTCATCGCCAAGCGCATGGTGGAGATTGCCAAAAAGGAAAAGGCCGATGCCATTGCGCACGGCGCCACAGGCAAAGGCAACGATCAGGTGCGGTTTGAATTGACCGCGGCGGCGTTGGCACCGGACTTGCAGGTCATTGCTCCGTGGCGGGACGCGCGGTATCGGGATGAATTTCCCGGCCGGCAGGAGATGATCGCGTATTGTGAAAACAAAAAGATTCCCGTGCAGGCCAGCGCCAAAAAGCCGTTTTCCATGGACCGGAATCTCCTGCACATTTCCTATGAGGCGGGCATCCTGGAAGATCCGTGGTTTGATTCCTACGATTTGAAAAATCGGGATTATTTTACCACGCTTTCGGTTTTCCCTGAAGACGCTCCGGACAAGCCTGAATTTGTCATGCTCGATTTTGAGGCTGGCAATTGCATAGCCGTGAACGGGCGCAAGCTTTCACCGCTCGGCGTGATGAAGACGCTCAATAAATTGGGCGGCAAACACGGCGTCGGCCGCGTGGATATGGTGGAGAACCGCTACGTGGGCATGAAATCGCGGGGTGTTTATGAAACTCCCGGCGGCGCGATTCTTCATTTCGCGCATCGGCAAATTGAATCGCTCACGATGGACCGGGAAGTGATGCATATCCGGGACTCGCTCATTCCGCGCTACGCGGAACTGGTTTATTATGGCTACTGGTTCGCGCCGGAACGGCTTGCGTTGCAGGCGCTGGTTGAGGAATCACAAAGGAACGTCACGGGCACGGTTCGCGTGAAATTGTTCAAAGGCAACATCATGGTGGCCGGTCGGAAATCGCCAGTGAGCTTGTATAATCCCCATATTGCGACTATGGAAGCCGACCCAACGAAGGCGTATAACCAGGATGATGCCACGGGGTTCATTCGGCTCAATGCGCTGCGGTTGAAAGTGGCGGCGAAGGTGGGGTCAGAAGGAAAAAGGAAAAAGTAAAAAGGCGTTTTATTTACGAATGGCAGCGCCACCTGCCGTTACGATTTACGCGGTGCTGGATGAGTGAGAGATACTAACGGCGAGATGAAGGGAGTGAAGAGCCGAAGATCAAATTCGCGCTATCGCGCGGTTTCACAGTCGGCGGCTTGTTTTCAGATGCCTTGACCGGGGGTGGTCGCGCTCCCGGAGTCGCGCTTGACCCCCGGCTAATATCCTGTGCCCATTTCCGCCTTCGCTCAGAAGCTACGAGCGGACAGGCCAGGGCACTCAGTTAGAGCCTCGCACCTCGGCTGGAGAAATATTGAATGCCAATGTTGAACGCCGCGGCCTGCCAATTAATTCGATTGCGACGGCGGGGCGAGAGGCACGCCTGGCGAAATGGGAGATCCAAAATTGGGCGAGCCGTTTTTGTTCCAGGTGAAACGCTGAATGCGAACGTCGCGGAGTTCGGTTCCGCGGTGAATGTGGGCGTGATAAACGATCCAATCTTCGGTGCCGTCGGGCGAGGGGACGAATGAGCAATGCCCCGGGGCTGATACCGTCGCCGTACCTGAAAAGACCGGAGTTGGGTTTTTGACCCAGGACTTTGGGTCCATGACGTCGCCACCGTTCCATGCCAGTTCTCCCAGGCAGTAATCGTCCGTCCAAAAACCCGAGGCCGAATAAATGATGAAAACCCGGTTTCCGTGCCAAAGAGTTTCGGGTCCTTCGTTGATCGGCAGGCCGTGTTTTTCCCACGAATATTCCGGGCGCGATATGCATACCCGGTTTCCACTGATTGTCCATGGATTGCTCATAGGGGCGATGTACAAATTTTGTGCGACGTTTTCCGTGCCTTCCCAGCCGGACCAAATGAAATAAAGTTTGCCACTGGGCATCTCGAGCACCGTGCCATCAATGGCCCATCGGTCACCGGCCGCGGCGATTTTTCCTTTCAGCACAAACGGTTGTTGCGGGTCCAGGGAAGTCCCTTCCAACACGTACATTCGATGGGTGAAGTTATCGCCATTGTCAGCGGCCACGTAGATATACCATTTGCCTTGTAGAAAATGGAGTTCCGGGGCCCAGACTTCGTCCGAATAAGGTTTTCTCCGTTCGGGCGCCCAAACGCACTTTGATTCAGCCCGGCCGATGTCCACGAGATTCGTGGCTGCACTAATCCAGACTCGTTCGCCCCGACCGCCGGTCCGCTCATTACTGGGAATTGAGTGGGAATAATAGTATTTCGAATGCCAATAAATAACCCAGGGATCAGCGCCCTGACCGATGATTGGATTTGTGAATGTTCCTCTGGCGGACACGGTGACCGCGAAACCGAACAAGCAGAGCGGCAGAAATATTCTGGTCATAGAGCGGTACTGTCATTAATCCAAAAATCAATTAGCCGCCAGCAAGTTTTTTGACCGAATGGGTGCAAACCATTCCATGAATCGGTAGGGCGTTGCCGTCCGAGAGGCTCTCCCTCACCCCGGCCCTCTCCCGCTGGGAGAGGGGGAATAATCGTCAGATGGTTGGACATGCTGAACGGCAAGGGACAAGGAATGACCTAGCCGCGAATGAGTCAGAGCCCCGAAAGCTTTCGGGGCTACGCAAATTAGGTTACGGGGTCCAAGGCGCAAATTGCCTTCAATCGCAAATCGGCAATTCTTAGTGCCATCCGCCGTGCCCATCATGCCCATCATGGCCGCCGCCATAACCTCCGCCGCCGTGGCCCCAGGCATCGGGGTGGCCGCCGGGGTGGTAATCATGAATGTCGTTATTCCGTTCCCACTCATGATGCATTTCTTCCTGGTGCCGCACGTCGCCCCACGGCGTGGGATGAAAATCGTGGTGCGTATATACGACCATGCGATCGTGTGCCAGTCCTACGTTGATGAATACCCCGTGGTCATATCGATAATGAGACTCAACCAGACTGTGATGATATGCGAAATACATCCGATCATGCGGTACGACCCATAGCCGGTAATTGTGCTCCCAGAAATGGTCGTACGCCACGAAAGTGAAAAAGCCCGCGCCCAAACCAAAATCAAAACTCGCGTCCACGCGCGCGCCGCGATAGAGCCAGGCGCCGTCCACAAAAGTCGCACCCGGAGGCAACGGCGCCCAGCCGATGTAGCCATCATCGTCGTCATGACGCCAGACCACCCAGGCGGGAGCATATTCGAAGCCCGGCACCCAGACCCAGCAGGGGTCCGCGCCGAGGTCCACGTAGGCCCATCGTCCATAATGAAATGCTATGTCGCCCCACGGATAATCAGATTGCCAAAAATAGCCGGCATCCGTGTATTCCCAATGCCCTCCGTCGTAATATGGCCGCCAACCCGGACTCACGGCCGGTTCCCAGCAAACGCCATATCCCGGAACGGTCACCCAGGTTCCGTAGGGGGCCAGTTGCTGTTGATAATAAGCCAGCGTGGGAGTCGGCGGGGCGGCCGGCGCTTCCATGGCCGCGGGCGCGGATGCAGGCGCGGGTGTTGTCGGCGTTAACTGAACGGCTTGCCATTCGGCTGACGCCGAACCATCACGGCCCGCCAGTACAACATAAAACGGTCCCGTCCCGGCAGGCACGCTTTCCGTCGCCACCGTCCCGCGGTTCGCATCGAGCAACGTCACCGCCGCCAGCCCGTCCCCGCCAATCGAAACCTGAATCGTATATGGCACACCGGCAACAGGATAGGGATAGAGTTTATTACCCAACGACGAGATCGGAAAACCGCTGCCGGTATGATTGAGCCAAACACCATAATCCGGTGTTTGCCCGCCGCCGGTGGGGACGCCAAAGTGCGCGCCGCCCAACGGACCAAACAAGCCGATGTGGACTTCGCCGCGCGGAGTGCCGCGCCCGCCAAGGTGCCCGGCCACATTCAACCATTGCTGCAGATCGCTGCTAACCAGGTAAATCTCGAACGGAATAGCGTTTTGCGAATTTCCGGTGACCGTGGCGCTAAGCGTAAATGGCGCAGTATATGGTGTGACGGATTGAATGCCCATGAACCGTTTATGATTGTTAATTCCGGACATTTCCATTCCCGAAGATGAAAACCCAAGCGTCGGCGTCACGCGCGGTCCGTACATTGCGCCCAATGAACTCAGCAACGGCGATTGCGTTTGCCAAATTGCAGGATTCAATCCGGCGTCACCGTAAAAATTGTCCAGCAACGGCGCCGCCATCATTGGCGGCACGGAAATTGGCGCAGGCGTCGCCGGAGCTACAGATGCCGCAGGCGGAGGCGTTGACTGATCCGAAGGAGGAGTGGGTCCTCCGCCGCCCGCATCCACCGGCGGCGGTGTGGGCGACGAACCTGCAGCCGGAGCAGGACTGGCTGCCGGCGCGGGCGCTGCAGGCGCCGTGGGCGCCGCTGCCTGGTTGTTTGCGTTGTTCCCCGTGGCCAACAGCGCGCTGATGACAGCCTGTGATACGCCCTGTTTGTTCAGATAAAGAATATCGTCCGCGCTCAGCTTGTAGGATTTGCCCGTGCTGGAGATGTAATTGGTAATGACTGAATCGTCCATGTGCTGGCGTGACAAGGTGAGCACCTCTTGCACGTCCGGCGACAGGTCCGCAGGCGCCGTCTGCGCCTCACAAGTGATGCCTGTTCCCAGGCAAGCCAGGCTTATTGCTGCAAAATATATAAAAAACAATTTCATGACTGTGTGATTTGACCCGAGGGCCAGTTATCCATTCTCAAATTTATTATTTAAGTTAAATAGCGTTTGCGCAATACGTTTCTTGTCCAGACAGGAGGGCGCACATAACGCGCGCCCTCCCAGGTTTCCTCGTTCCTCCCGCCCAACCGACGGGAATGTGTGAAAATCACGCCCCGCGAGGCACGGCGGCGGTTTTTACCTGCGGCGGTCATATCCACGGTCTCCATGGTCCCCGTGTCGATCGACGGGCCGCGTATAAACTACATGGACCGGCGCCTTCCAGCAGCCGCCCACCCAGACTCGCGCGGTACCGTAACCCGACCAATAACCCGCCACCCAGGTGTAACCCGGTCCAGGGCAGGCCGGGACTGTTTCCACCACCGGCGCCACCACCACAGGGGCCGGGGCCGTTACGACGACGCGCGCCGCCGGGCGCCCAAATGAAAAGCCCCCATAGACAGCAGCATGGGCCGATAAACTAACCGCGCCGATCAGCGCGGCCGTGAGTAGCAATTTCGTTTTCATAAGATTCGATTGTTTATTTTTTCTTTTTTCCGGCTGCGGTCTTCACCGCATTGCCTTCACTGGCCTATACGGGTCTCCGAGAGCGATCTTGCAGGGAAAGTTGGGGAGCGTTGAAACGTTAAAACGTTGAAACCCGAATTTTGCGTTGGGGTTCGTTACGTGGTTCGCTTCAATGCAAGTGTCACAGCCAAAGCCGCTTTTGGACGTGAATTCCAATGGCGTTGCATTAGATCTGCACAAAACTGTTCTGATCCTCGCCCGGCGTTTGCTGGAGAGAACAGGGAAAAGGCCGCATATCAAACTCGCGCTATCGCGCGGATTCGCAGTCAGCGGCTTATATTGCGGGCATTTTACCCGGGGCGGCGCACTCGCAGACTCGCGCTCTGCCCCGGGCTGTTATATTGCGCCCTTATCAGGGCTTTCAGTTAGAGCCTCGTACCTCGGCTGAAATGAGATCGCCAACCGACCACCTCCCGTAGATGGAGAAATGTCGTCCAATGATTCGAAACGACGGTGTCTAACGCAAAATCCGGGTTGAAGCGGTTTTCAAACCGACGGCATTCACGTCCCTGCCCTGAATGCGCTTTTTGAGAGAGATTCGACTTCCGAAAGCGGTGTCTCGGCCACCGCACTCCAGGACGCAAGCGCGTTAAATCGGTTTTGAAATTCGTACGGCCGTAATTTTTCCGCCCTTCATACGCGCCACTAAATCAAAAACGTCGCGCCTTAAACAAAATTCCACGTCGTCGCGTAATTCAGGAATCGCCAGCAACCGGCTCGCATTTTCCGATTCGCAAATCGCCCCGGCCAAATCACCTTTCGATTCCTCAAACGCAGCCAGTGCAATCCGCGCGGAATCGGACAATTCGAAAGTTTCCTGGTCTCGCTCCAGCGCCTCGCAAAGCGCGCCCGCCGCTAGAATATCCTCCAGGGCCGGGTTTTCTCCCGTTCCTGCGCATATGATCAGGATGCTTTCACACCGCGAACCCGGCAAAAAAGCCGCCGTAGCGCCCAGGTTCAAAAACGCGCCTGCTAAAACCATCTTCGCGCCCGCGCAGGCCCGCAATGCTCGAGTCCCATTCGTGGTGGTAGATACAATTGTATTACCCCTCACTTTTTCGGGCGCAAATTCACGGGGCGAATTTCCAAAATCGAATTCTCTTCCTTTTGCCCGGATTTTTACTCCGCCCCGTTCCCCGGCGGTCAAAACGCGCGGGCGCTTCTTCTTTATTGCCAGCGCCTCCGAAATTTCACTCACCGGGATAATCCCTGCCGCGCCGTTGTTCAGCGCCGTAACAAACGCGCTCGTCGCCCGCAAGACGTCAAACACCACACAAGCGGTGCCGCTCAAATCACGTTTGGCGAGGCGGGGCAATTCCGCCGGGGTAAGAATGACGTCAAGATTCATGGCACGTCCTCATATAGTGAAACAAATATTGCTGCGCGTACCCGGCGTGAGGGCCAAAATGAGTCGCCGCGAATTTCAGTAACGCGTCTTCATTGACCCGTCGGCGTGGAAAATATAGCGTTCGCAACGCCCGCTCCACCCAAACATCCACTGGAAAGGCCGAATCGAACCCGTAAGCAAACAGCAAAACACAATCCGCGATTTTTTCTCCCACCCCGCGGAGCTTCATCAGTTCCACGCGCGCTTCCTGGTAACTCTTATGCCTCAGCGATTCCAGGTCCAATTTGCCTTCGGCAATCTGCCGCGCGGCGGCCAAAAGATTCGGCGCGCGAAATCCCATCCGGCAATCCCGCAAATCCTTTTCCGTCAGTCCCGCAATCTTTTCCGCGGAGGGAAACGCATGGCACAAATCTTTCGGCATCTCAACTGAATGCCCGTTGATCGTGGAACTCACAATTTCTTCCCCGAAACAAATGCACAAACGCGCCACAATTTGCCGGATCTGCACGATCTGCTTGGTCGCCGACAGAATAAACGACGCCAGGCATTCCCACGGTTCCTGCCGCAAAACCCGGAGACCGCGACACGCCGTCACCGCGCGATTCATCGGTTCATCATCCGGAAATGTCGCCAGGATTTTTTCCAGATCAACGTTGGTTTGCAGATACACCGGCATCCAGTCCCAGTCTTTTATCCTTGAATCCGTTTCCACGACAAACCCACCGGTCAATTGCCTGAGACGGACACGATAGGTTCCCACGACGCCAACCCACGAATCGCCAAATTTTTGCCAGCGAAATACCTGGCCGGAATTCAAGGTCGCCGCAAGATCGTAGTCTTTTAACCGAAGAAAAACTCCCACTGTCGGCCATTGTTCGTCTGGCTTCATTTTAAATCGTAACATGCCCAAAGATGAAGTTGGTGGTATTGCCGGCCGTGATATTGGACATTGCGCACTCCCAGGTCGGTGACCTTCTCAAATTCGTCCGTGATCCGTGCCGGCGGATCTTCCGGTTCTGGCGGGTCGATTGTCACCGGCTCGCCCCGCAGCCATTTTCCGAGCCAGCCCTTCTCCGGACTGCCCGGCCCCTTGTCCTCAACGTAGATGGCGTTCTCACCCTGGCGCGTGGCCCGATAATTATATTCAGGCCAGAAATAGAATTGATTTTCCGGCGTGTCCGAGTCCTTGGGATAAACCAGGGGCATCTTTAACGCCACGGCCTTGCGCGCCGCAGGCGAATAAAAGGTACATTCGCCGGTAATGGCGTATTCGCTGCCGATGATAAAGGCGGGCTTGCCCTGGGCTGCGAGCTTTTCCCGTTCGCCTTCCACCATCAAGGCAGCCGGGCCCCAGGCGCGCACGCGGTGCATGGGGTCCACCGGCAGATTTGCGCCCGCGATTCTCCCAATGAGATCGCTGTCATACATCGGCACGACCACCAGAAATCCCAATACCAGCCCAACGGCCAAAAGCGGTTTAACGAATCGCGCCCCGCCACGCAGCCGTTGGTTCCAGTAAATGACCATTAACAGGAACATTGCCGGCACAGCCGGAGCGATCCAGTTTGGTTGAATCCGAGCCCGAAACGAATAAAGGGCGTGCCCCAAAAAGACCGGCCAGCTCATGCAAAACAAATAGAGCATCAAGGGCCGGTCCTTGCGCCATCGCCATGCCGCAATTGCCGCCCAGATGGCGCCAATGAAGAAAACCGGATTCAACAATAGAGCTTCAAGGCCCCAAAATTCCCCAAAATATCTGAGCGTGGGCGTGTATTTGGAGTGGAGGCCCGCGTTGCCCGCCACGTGGTGGACGGTGATCCAGTCATGCGCCGCGTTCCAAATAATGACCGGCAGCGTGCACAGCACAAAAAATCCCAGCGCCAGCCACGGCCCGGGTTTGCGTAATTGCACGCGTGCCGGCGGCCAGAGCACAAAGAAAATCCCGAAACAAATGATTTGGTAAAACGCGCTGTATTTGCAGAGAAACGCCAACCCCATGGCCACTCCCACCGCGACCCAGTCTCGTGTTTGACCTTCCGGTTGCACCGCCCTCCAGCCGGCGATGAGCGCCCAGGTCCAGCACAACACCAGCGGCGGATCAATCGTCATGAGGACGGAACCCGCGGCAAGCAACGGCGTCACACTCACAATGACCAGCAACCAAAATGCCGGTCGGCCACCGATTTCACGGGCCAGAAATGAAAACGCCATCCAACTCAAGATCGCCGCGAACAACGGGGAAAAAACGCGCACACCAAATTCGGTGTCTCCAAACAGGCTCGTCCCCGCGAACTGGACCCATGCAATCCCCGGAGGCTTGCTGTAATACGACCAGGCCAGATGCTTTGACCAGGTCCATTGATACGCTTCGTCACCACCCAACCCAATAATTCCACTGGCAACATAAATCCAATGGCCAACCAGGGAAACAACGACAAACAAAAACCCCAGCCGAAGCCATTGGGCGAGGTCGGTTCCCGCAGCAGTTTCGGGATTGCCTCCCTCAAATGATTTCGCGCGTGGCTGGGAGAAAGTCAGAGCCTCCTCACGTCGGCTGCTACGAGAAGAGATTGGATTCAGCAAGGACGGCATCTCGGCGTGCCAAAGTGGAAACCATTTCTTCCCCAAGGTTTGCCATCCCCATTGCAATCCCACCGCAATGGCCGCCGAGTAACCCACGCCCAGCATCGCGCCCGCCAGCACGTCACCGGGATAATGCACGCCGCAATAGACCCGCGAAAACGAAACCGCCGCCGCCATCAAAATGACCGGCACGATCAACCACAATTTGTGACGGTAGAAAATGAAAGCAATCATCGCCGCAGCAAACCAATTGGCTGCGTGCGCAGAGGGCATGCTGCCCGATCCCGTGCAGCCAAGGCGTTCCACCACGTCTGACAACGTCATACACGGCCTCGGACGTTGAACGGCGTGTTTGATCGTGTTGATCACCAGGCCATTACCGAGCGACGCCGCCAGCAACATGATCATTGCGCACAAACGCGCCCGCGCCCCTCCAAAAATCATCGCCGCCACAAACGCCAGCGCCACCGCGAGGATAAACCAGTGCATGACACTGCCCGCGCCGCTCAATACAGGCATCAACCAATCAAACAACGAATTGCTCGACGAACCGTTAACGAAATGAAAAAGCGCAATGTCCAGCGCCTCAAACCAATGCATCACACAATTAAAAACAAAAAAGACGTCTAAGTCCACAGTCACCAGTCCACTGTCCCCAGTCAATCGTTTCGCTCGACTGAGGACTCCGGACTGTGGACTCTGGACTCTTTAAAGCGCCGCCAGCACTTCCGCCGCGTGTTCATCCGGCTTCACCGTCCGCCAAATTTTTTTGATCCGGCCATCGCCATCAATGAGGAACGTAACGCGATTCATTCCCATGTACGTGCGTCCCATGAATTTCTTTTCGCCCCAAACGCCGTAGGCTTCCGCGATTTTGTGGTCTTCGTCCGACAGCAGCGGAAAGGGCAGGTCAAATTTCCCGGCGAATTTCCCGTGCGACTTCGTGGAATCCTTGCTCACTCCCAAAACCAGCGCGCCGCGCTTCCTGATCTCCGCGAAATGGTCCCGGAATCCGCACGCTTCTTTCGTGCAACCCGGCGTGTCGTCTCTAGGATAAAAATAGAGAACGACATTTTTGCCGTTGAAATCAGAAAGCGACATTTCCACTCCACCCGTCGCCACCGCCGAAAACTCCGGCGCCTTGTCTCCTTCCTTCAGTGTAACCATCTTCGTTGCCATTATGCGGTTGAAAGTAACTGGATTTTCTTTCTAATTCAACGAAAACGAACCTCACATTATCAGGCGGTTGGCTGCTGCGTCTTGCCGTAGTAATCCTTCACTGTCTGCCGAAAGAATAAATACCAAACCAAAATTGCGACTTCGCAGCCTAAAACCAGGAAATCGTAAAGTGCTGCCGAAAGCGTCGTCTGGCGGCGCCAAATAACCATGACGAACATAACGACAAATGGAAAAAAGCATAATGGACGCGACCAACTTGCGGCGCGAAGAAAACCAAAAGCGAGGACCGCACTAAAAATCCAGATGAAGAAAACCACCAAAAAGCCGCCTCGCCGCAAAAATTCATCGTAAGAGACCTGCTTGTCGTTGATGACAAAATGGGAAAATTGACCGTGCGTCAAAAGAGTGATAACGGCCGTCGGGGGAATTACTAACGCAAAGCCCAGCAGAACTCTGGACACAACGCGCAAGCCATAAGGCATCTTTTGAAAACGGCTGCTTACGTATTGAATGATTCTGCGCATAATATTTGCGCCGGCCCAACTACAATGCACGGCCACAACCCAATGGAGATTACCCGAATTTTCTTACTTCGCACAACCCTTTCCACCATCGTCCACCACAACCGGGTTTTGATCGTTGTCAAGCAACATCGCAGGCATCGACAATTTTCAGGCGCGGTAATGACAAATTCCAACAATCGAATAAACTGGCTCCTTTACGCATTATGAACCGCCGTACCATTCTCATTGTCACATGTTTAACGCTTGCCGCCGCCGCCCAATCCTTCGCAGGCGAGAAGAAGGATATGATCGAAGCCGGCTCTTTCCGTGTTGATGGGCTGCCGTTCTTGAGAACCGGCGAACAAACGCACCAATTCAGCACCTACGACCGCGCCGGCGACAATTTTGATTGGGAATATTTTCCCATCTACACAGACACGAACGGCGAGTGCGTGATTTTTGATGCCATGGGACCCGGTTGCCTCAACCGCCAGCACATGAATATATGGGCCAGTGCTAAAAATTATAACGGCATTCACATTCGGTTCTATTTCGACAACGAATCAAAACCGCGCATTGACATGGATGTCTCTACCTTCTTCAGCACCAACAATCCGCTCGGAATTTTCCAGCAGCCTGTCCTGGCGTTTGACGGCAAAGACCCTCAGGGCGGAAGAGATCGTTTTCGAATTCTTTATCATCCGTTCTTTTTCAAAAAGCGCCTGAAAATTGCCTTAAGTTCCCTGCCCGGCGGTCCGCCCACCGTGTTGGAACCGTGGACATCCACAGCCAAACACCCTGATGGCGACGGCCATCACTATCATTGGTATCAATACACCTACGAATTGTTCACGGACGATCCGGGCCTGGATTCGTGGACTCCTGCGACAGGCCGACAAATGATGCCTGCTTTACTGGAGTCCTGGAACGTCAGTGACGAGCATGACAAAGCAGTTCAGGGCAGTAAGAAAAAGACCGTTAACTCAAGGATTAAAGCCGGAAAAACGGTCACACTGTGGAAATCCCGGCGGCCCGGCACAATCACAGCGTTGCATTTCCAGATGACGCCGACGAACAACACGAACGCGTTATTTAAATCCTGGTTGAAGATTACGTTTGATGGCGCTGCCCATCCGCAAATTGAGGCGCCGCTGGGTTGTTTTTTTGGGATTTATCGAACCAATCTCGACGTGATGTATGAATCGTTATTGCTGGGCTGGTCCAACAACCAGGCTGACTGCTATTTCCCAATGCCGTTCTGGAAATCGGCGGTCATTCAAATCGAGAATCGTGGTAAAAGCGCCGTTGCCACAACGGCCACGGTTGATTGCAAACCCGTGGCAGCTTTGCTTTATCCCCGGGATCGATGCGGTTATTTCTTCGCTAGTTACCACCGCGAGGACCCGCGCGTCGAGGGCGTAGATTATACCTATTTGGATATAAGCAACTGTTCCGGCCAGGTTGTCGGCCACGTGGCCGACCGATGGAACACAAGCACCGAAGAAGATGAGCGCACGTATTTTGACGGGAGTGAATCGCCCTGGATAACGGGCGACGGATACGAGGACGACCAGGGCATGGGCTGGGGCATGACCTGGCATCCGCAAGGCCTCATCCTGCCGATTTTTGGGGCGCCGAGCGGCAAAGGCGGTTCCGGCGGTCTCTATCGTTTTCTGCTGCCCGACATGTACTGCTTCTCCAGCGGCATCAAACATGGCCACCAAACCTACGGCCCGCACTCGCCGGCAGGATTCAAGTATCACACAAAGGTTGGCACGGAAGAGAGCGTGACTTTTTGGTACGGGACTTTGCAACCGCGATTGATTGAGACGGACGACCTCGACGTCGGCAACGCGCAGTCGGAGGCAGCCCACGCCTATCAAGCCCAGGGAGACGTCCAGCGGACAAACGGGGACTGGTGGTACGATGGCGAATATAACAACGTTCTTTTTAAGACTCCGGCGACGGCGGACGATGGCGTTTCTTTCACCAACAGCAGCACGTTCACCGTTTCCATCTCACCGGACAATCAGGGTGTGCGCCTGCGCAGGCGCTCTGACAAAGCGAACAACCGGCAGGAAGCGCGAGTCTATATTGACGGACAATTGGTCACAGAACGCCCATGGTACACCGTGGACTATGAAAAGACTTATCGGGGCATCCGCTGGTTTGACAGCGACTTTGAAGTGCCATCCAAATACACGAAAGGCAAAAGCAAAATAACCGTTCGAATTGAATTTGTCAGTTCTCAGACCGGCCGCTGGGATGAATATCATTATTGGGTCTACAGTTATCGCCAATAGAAGCAACCGACGAATCGATTTACGGCCAGGAAATCCGAAGGCGGTAGTCCACCGCCGAATTCGTGCTCGTATCCGATACGTTTACGTTTGCCGGATTTGAAGAATTTAATTCACTCACAATTCCGGCTGGCGACCAGACGCCCGAAACGTTTGTAGCGATGCCTGTCCAATTGGCTGAACCGATCAGGTTCGTGGTTCGTTGCAACGTTAAGACAACATCAAGCGCGTTGGTGTTTCGCGGAAAATCGACCAGCACATTGGTTCCTGATGGATGAATGGCCAGATTGGCTAAGGAACTTGAGTTAGTCGGCGTTGTCCCAGTCGCCCATTCATAACCGTTATCAGCCTGGTCCGAATCCGCATCGGCACTAAAGCTCGCCGCGTTTCCGCTCAACCCGAATGAAGTGATCCAGCGATCGAAATCGAGTATCGGCCCGGTATGAGTATGCGGCGGCAGATTCGCTTCGGTAAGTACGATCCGCTCAGCTCCATAAACTGCTCCAGGAATTCCATTGCTGGAACCGACCGGCGTGCGCCCGCGCAAATCGGGCAGTGCAAATGTCGTGACGCCATCCCCGCCATAATAATTTGATATCACCGCGAACAAAGCCGGACAATTTGTGGTTTGAAGTACGCTTCCATCACAGACCGCCCAGCCGGTCGGCGCATTCGTTCCGGCAAATAGCTGAATCTCGCCAATCATCGCATTGGTCGCCTCCACAGTAGCGGACGGCATTTCGCCATTCGTCGAGATAACGAACTGGAGCGCCAACGTGGGCGGCAGAAGGTTCACGGGCTGATTGCTGCCGGCAATTCCAGTTTCGATTCCAAGGGACGGTATGGCATGTTGATGGGCCGGCATCTGCGCCGCGGTGATCGTGACGTAGTCAGCGCCTGTGGATTGTCCCACGGACCACAAAGTGGCAGGACCTTGTCCTGCGCCAATCGGCGCGCGCGACTGGATATTTGGCAGGTTAAAAGTGGTCTGGCCATTGCCCCCAAAGTTCGTGCTCAACAAATTATACAATGCCTGGTTTTGGTTGATCGGCTCCGCATTGCCGGAAGTTTTAGCCGTCCCGGTTAAAGTGGGACTGTATGCGGTGAACATGATCTGGCCCAGGAAAGGTTCAGGAACTGTGAAGTTTTGGATCGGGTAAAGTCCGGTCAAAACAATGAGATAGTTCACCGCCAATCCCGGGCCGGTATTTGGCGATGTCTGGCCGCCGCCGGCGCTTCCAGTCGCGGTATCGGGGAACGGCAATGAATGCGTATGGGCGGGCATCTGATTTACGGTCAACATGTTGGAATCTGAGCCGGCTTGTTCACCTTCCACCCACGTCTGCAACCCCAACCCCTGGCCCGAATCCACAGCCCGCCGCCCGCGAAAATCCGGCAGGGCAAACGTCGTGATGCCGTCCCCTCCAAACGTGGTCCCGAACGTGTTGTATAGTTCGTAATTTGCGTTGATGCTCAACAATTGCCCCTGGCAAAATGCCCATCCCGCGGGCGCAAAATTTCCAGCGAAAAGGCAAATTTCGCTCATAAATGGGACGTCATTGACCGCGCTTGGGTAATAACCGGCGGTGCAGATGATGAAATTCACTTCGAGCGATGGCTGCCGTATATCATAGGGCTGGCCGCCTCCAGTCGCCATCGTCGGGCCCGTAAGTCCCTGGGGAACGGTAAAGCTCAGGTCCTGGCCGAAGGATTGTCCGATAGCATTGGAAGCAACGATGCGAAAATGATAATTCGTACCGCGTGGCAAATCCGTGACGAGATTGCTAACCGCCACAAAACTGATCCCAACAGGCAGCGAATTCGTGGGGGTGAAGTTGCCGTAATTTGTCGTGGCGCCGTGCTCAAACCAATACGTCGTCGGCAGGCCGTTCGGATTGACGGACGCGTTAAGTATTGCCTCTCCCGGATGAATCGCCGTGGCCGCTGTGGTGACTGCCACGGGCGATGTGGGAACGAAAAAAGTCGTATCCTGGCCGAAAACAGTGGGGAAAAATATGGTTCCGATGACTGCGCGGTAATGGTAGAGCTGTCCTCCCGCAAGGCCGCTGATGACCTGGCTGAAATTCGTGTTGCTGTTACCGTTGCCCAACGCTTGCCCAACCGTTGTCGTTCCATAGCTCATCGTAGTGCCATATTGGAAGGAGCCATACAAAGACGTTCCGCCCGGATTGGCCACGCCGTTGAGCGTCACTGAACTGGGAGTGATTTCTGTGGCCGACAACGTCGTCACGGTCGCCGCGTGGACAAAACTCGCGGCAAAAGCCAGTGGCCAAATACAACAGATTGAAGCTAAACCGGCCCTTCTCATATTTACGGCTTGCAGGACGAGCGTATATTAGCAATCTGAATCCTTTTGTCAAGGATTGATTTCAATGAGTTTGCGTCTTTGCCGGAAAAATCGGAAAGTTTAACGCGTCATGACCGAAGCAAATGCCGGCGAGTTGTTTGGAGGGAAGTTCAAGTTAACGCGAAACGATCCGGTTGACGATTCCCTGCAATTCTTTGCCGGCAAAAATGCTGGCAGGAATGGCAACTTATATCCTCGTGAGCGGGATTCCGCACCATTCCACGTGTCCCAAAACCGCCAGCGGCCGCCCATTAGTGTTTAAAATTGCAATCAGAAAAATGCACTTTGCACGACTAAAACCACCACCCTCCCCGAAAAAGATTCGTTTTTCAAAGAAATTGCCCTTGGTCCATACGGCTTTTTTTATGCTCAAACTGTGCGAAAGTTTTGATGGGAGCGATGACTATAAAAACGGGATATTTGGCCGAACTCCAAAACGCGATTCGATTCAGGTGTCGATGCGACGCGGCACATCAGCAGACTGTCCTCGTCCATGAAACCACGGACCAAAACGAAACCGTGTGGTTTGGCGATGTAGAATTGTTCGCTTTGATCGGTTGCAAGGAGTCCGATAAATGCTACGCGTGGCAAAGCCTCGAGGACCGCATTCGCATAGTGACGGTACTGCACAGCCGGCTTGTGGATTCGGCGCACCGCGCCGTTCAGGCCGCAGTTTTCTCCGGAATTCAACCCCCTATGTTTGCCCTCGCAAACGACCCGGCATTTTTTAAACGGCGCGTCGAACGCACCAAAAAAGCCATCCATGACGTCCATCTAAAACCCGAGGATTTGGAAGCCATCATTGAAACCGTCCGCCAAACCGCTGCTTCTGTCTCCCAAAAACGCCGTTGACCAGGTCAACCCGGATTCGACATCGAAATCGCCATCCACGCGAGTATAGCATACGAAGCTATTCCAATAACAATCGCTTCCACTACAGAAATAACTACCCAATGCCATGTTTTCGTTTTCAGCTTCTTTAAGAACATGAAAGCGGGTGTAAATGCCATGCATACGAAAATCAGCTCCAGCGCCAGGACAAACATCCATTCCGGGTATTGCATCTCCTTGAAATTAGCTATGGCGACATAAACCACCCACAGCCCGGCCAGGCAAGACACACCCGCTCCCGCGTACAAAATAAATTTTAAAACTTTTTTCAATAGCTGCATCGTCTCGTATTTGTGCATTACGATATTCTGTGCGCGGGAAACTGGCAACCGGTCCCTGACATAAGCAGCCGGACCAAACACATCTTCAGCGTCCCGGTAAGCCAACATCCGGCTCTGCATGCTCCGGACGCGGTTCATGGAGAGTCTCGAGAAGGGTCACCGGCCCGCATGCCGCATGTTAGCGTCACGGTATCGGGAAGCCTGCCTTGGACCCAACCCGCCGGGATCTCGACAATGGATTTCAAACTTGTCGCGAGCCAAAGCAACCGAACCAGCGCATGATGCAGCGCCCGCGCGTTGCCGCCAAGCGGACCGAATCGACGCCACGCTGGTTCCGGAACCTCCGCAATTCCCAACTCCAGCGCATCGCCGTTCGTCCTCCATACAATAAAACGCGCCTTGCCCGGCCAAACCCCCGCGCGGTTGAATTTGGGTCTGAGCGAGCGCAACAGCTTCGATTCACGCAGTAGCGCCGCTGGCTCATTCGGACAAAATTGAAATTCAATCCGTGCCACCTCGCGGACCATGCGCAAATGCCTGCGCGGCATCCGGTCAGGATTGGCCACCCGATAATTATTGAGCCTCTGCTTCAAGTCACGGGCTTTGCCCACATAGAGCACATTGTCCCCGGCATCCTTCATCACGTAAACGCCGGGCCGGCGCGGCGCGTCCTTGAAAAACGCCGCACCCAGCCGCTGATCCAGCGGCCTGGGATCGGGAAAAAGAAGTGCCTGGGCCATAATTTTTAGAATCCCCGTAACACCGTACTACTGCGCGGAGGCAAGCCGGGCGCCGGTACGCGCTTAAGCAGCAAATATTCTATACCCCGCTCCCGGCAATACTCGCGCTTGCCGCCTTTATCGCCGTCTTCATTCACGGCGTAAATGTCCGGCTTCAGACGCTGGACTTCCGGGTCCGCATCCAGCCAGCCGTTGCCGGTGGAAATAAGCGCCTGCTTAACGTATTTAATCGAACCAACGGCATAACACCGTTCCTCCTGCGGCAGCAGCGGATGTCCCGCGCCTTTCAGCAGGCGAATATTGGCGTCATGGCCCACGACAACGAATAAATCGCCCATCGTCGAAGCCTCCTCAAGAAATCGAACATGGCCCGAATGGAACCAGTCGAAGCTCCCGGTCACAATGACTTTCTTCCGGCCAGGCGCAGAAGATGCCGGCGCGGGCATGGGAAACACTTTCAGTTCGTCATCGGAAAAATTCTGATAGGACATCTTTTTTTCCCGGCAAAAATGTTCACGTGTGGAATTTGCGGAGATTCCATAATCAGCCCAGATATCAGCGCGTAAATCTCCCGGCAACGCATCGGGATTGCGTAAATTCTCCACGACGAAGACACGGCTGACGTAGCGGACAGCACTCATGAAATAATAACGCTCAGCCAGTGGAAATTTCGGCGCATTCCCGAGATTGCGTTGCGCCACATCATCTGGCCAAAGCAGGACGGTAAGTTCTCCCAGCATCGACGCTTCCTCGAGAAAACGCAAGTCACGCGAACGCATGTCGTCAAACGCCCCGCTGGCGACAATTTGTTTTGTCGTCATCGTTAGCCTTGGATTTTCAAAGCAAACGCGATCGGCGTGGGCAACGCATCAGGCAACTTCACATGCAACCCGCTTTCATCGCGGGTGAATTTCAATTTGCCGCCGCCCAGCAAACGAACGCGGCGAATACTGCGGGGCCAATCTGGAGATTCGTTTGCAAGCGATTTAATCGTCACCTGGCCGTCCACCGGGATTGCCAAAACAATGGCGTAAAGCGTTTTGCCGTCCTTGGATTGCGTAAAACGAATGTCCTCCGCCGTAAACGGCTGTTGCTGCACGTCGCGTTGGCCGCCAAATGGGCCTTTCTCCCCGTCTTGTGTCGAAGGACCTTCACCGTAAATTTTCCATGGACGCGTCGCATAAATCGCCTCGCCGTTTATCTTCAGCCACGCGCCAATGTCGCTGACAATCTTGATTTCATCGTCGTCCGGCGTGCCATCGCGCTGCAGCGGCACGCTCAACATCAGATTGCCGTTCTTGCTCACAATGTCGGCAAGCATCGGAATGACCATCGAAGCCGTTTTGTAACCGTGCCGCTCAAAGATGGCGCGGTCATAATGCCACGAGCCGATGCAGGTGTCCGTTTCCCATGGATGCGGCAAAATACCGCTGGCGCGTCCGCGTTCAATGTCATAAACCTGCGCGCGCTGCTCCATTTCATTGAGATGCTTGTCCGTAATCACGGCTTCATTGTGGCCGTGATGCCATTGCATGCTCGTATTGTAAAAATGCGCGAGGAGGTTTAACCCCACTTCATCGGTGACACCGTGCAACGGCAAAACGTCGTCATCGAAATAAACCATGTCCGGCCGGTAATCGTCCCAGAGCTGTTTGACGCGCTTGAAATATTTTTCCATGTAAGCCGCGTCGGGTACGCTGCTGCCCTGGGCCGGGTCCCAGTCCCAAACGAGCTTTTTACCGGGGGTATGATTTTGGGCGTATAGGTCCTGCGGGTCCAATCCATCCCACCATTTGCCCTTGCCGTCAGCCGCGGTCAGCTTTCCGTCGTACGGCACGCCCGCAAAAGGACCATTTGTATCAGCTCCCTGCGCCACTTCATACCACGACCACGTATGGGATGCGTGTACGCTCACCGCAAAATGCAGCCCGTTCCGGCGCGCCGCCGCCGCCCAGCCGCCAATCAAGTCCTTGTGCGGGCCGATATTCACAGAGTTCCACGGCTGATATTTCGAATTCCAATTATCGAAATTGTCGTGGTGGACGGCCAGCGCCATGAAATACCGGGCGCCGTTCTTTTTGTAAAATGCCAGAAGCTTGTCGGGATTGAAATTTGCAGCCTTCCATTCGTGAATCACATCCTTGAAACCGTTGGTGGAAGGATGACCATATTCCTTCAGGTGGGATTCATAATCGTGACTTCCCTGCATATACATGAAGCGGGCGTACCAGTCGCCGTGCTCGGGCTGGCATTGCGGTCCCCAATGCGCCCACATGCCAAACTTCGCATCGCGAAACCATTCCGGACATTGATAATTCGTCAGCGAATTCCAATCCGGTTTATACGGACCGCCCGCAATGGGCGGCAGATTCAACGCGTTTGCTTGCACCGCTGCAGCCAGGCACAGCAACAGCAATATGTACTGGATATGTTTCATGATTTTATTTAGCCAATCGGACATTCACTTTCAGCGCACCCGGAACCGGCTCATCTGAAACCACAATGAGATAACCTCCGCCACAACCCGAATACATCGCTCCGGGGTATTGTTCCTGATATGCCCTGAGCCACGCCCTTAAGTCCAATTTGATCGTCGGATGACGGATGACGTGCGGCAGCAAAGTCTCCCAACAATCCATCGTTGCGTTTAGCGATGCGCCGAGGGCTTTCAGGTTCATCCGAACGATGGCATGGTAACAGTCTTGCCCACTCCGCCCAAGGCGGCGAATCCATTTTGGATCCAAATTCTTTCGGCCCAATGGACTATAGCCCTCCGGCCGCGGTTCAATCGGCAGCAAATGCAGCACTTTTTCCAGCCATCGGGCAACTTTGCGGCTGTTGCAGGATTCGACGTGTACTGGAAAAACGCCGCCTTCGTAATTGAAGTCATAGTCCAGGCGGCTGATGCCGGGGTAAATCAGGCCGATCATGTCCTGTGAACCGCTCGGCTCGGCGCGTCCCTTGTTTTCAGCATCATAAAGCTCGCGGACGAGTTCCTCACGCGAACGATCAGGCACTTTGCCATTCCATAATTCCGTCGCCACAGCCCGCGTGCCGCTCGCGATGCCCGAACGCTCCATCGGCCGGAACGACGGCTCGATTTGTACCACAACCATGGATCCCGGAGGCTCCGGATGGCGTCTGGACATAAACGGCTGGTCAATCCAGCCACCCGCCAATTGCAGGCGATTCGGAATGGTGCCAAGCAGCCCATTAAGTTGAGATTTCTTTTTCATCAGGCAAAACCTCGCGAATTTCAACGAATGTTCACTGATTTATAGCGACTCCGTCAAAGCGAAACTGGGCGACCGCCATTGCAATACACAACGCTGAAGTTGCAAAATGCGCTTAGCGGGCGGGCCGTTTTATCAGATTTGCTTGTAATTCCCAAGAAGCCTTTATCGGCATTTTTACTGCTACACGGCACGTGGATTAATAGTTACTAATGACAAAGAACGGGGACTATTTGAGTGCGTTGGAGTCGGCCATCCGAATTAGGCACAAATGCAATCCAACGCACAGGGAAACGGTTTTCGTTCGGGCAAAAACCCACGACGAACAAACCGTTTGGGAAGGTCTTGTCGAGGAATTTAACGTAACCGGCCACAACACGGCCAAAATCTGTTACGCCTGGGGATACGCTGCTGCTAACGGCAAATCGAAAATTATCGCCGTTTTAGGAAATAGCATCATTGATTCGGGTGAAAAGGCCGTTCAAGCCGCCATCTTTACCGATGCCCAGCCGCCGGTCCTTCGATTTTCGGATGATTTGAAATTGCTCTCCAAACAGCTCCAGGAATGCAAAGACCTGCTCCGCAAAATGGGAATCGGGTCCGAGGATTTATCCGTCTCGATCGAAGCAGCAAGGCAAATCAAAGAAAGCATCCGACGCAATATCTCCCCTCATTCCAATTTCGAGATTTGAGTGGCCCCGAAGCACATTCCCTTCGAATCGCCTGATCCATTTGTAGCCAGCTCGACGACTCAATCCTACGCCCGCCTTGTTACCCGTGTGTTTGCCCGCTGCTGTGAGGGAGAGTCTTCCGGACGCGAATTGTCGACCGATTATTCGAAATTCTTCCGAACCAAACCCCGTTTTAACGTTTCAACTCTTTTAACGTTTTAACGTGTCAGCTTTTAAGGCTTCCAATTCTTCCCAGCGCAAATAGAGTTTGGCGAGATTTGATTTCGCGGCGGCGAGGTCGGCGACAAGTTGATCGGTTTGCTTCGCATGCGTGCGATGAAAGTCCGGCGTGGCGAACAGAATTTCGATACGCGCAATCTCCGTTTCGACCGCCCGGATTAAGTTTTCCATGCCTTCCAATTCGCGCGTTTCCTTGAAAGACATTTTGCGTGGCTTTGTCGTCGCCGGCGCGGCCAGTTTTCCCGGGGCGATATTTAGTTCCTCACGCACGGCCGGGGCCGCGGGGCGGGATGCGCGCTGTTTCTTTTCCAGGTAATAATCGTAGTCGCCCACACTGTGATGGATTTTTCCATCGCCTTCGAAGGCGAGAATGTCCGTGCAGACGCGATTGAGAAAATAGCGATCGTGGCTCACCACGCACACAACGCCCGGAAAAGCGATCAATGCTTCCTCAAGGACGCGCAAGGTCGGCAGGTCCAGGTCGTTAGTCGGTTCATCCAGGATCAGAAAATTCCCGCCGTTCTTCAGGATACGGGCCAGGAGCAGCCGGCTGCGTTCGCCGCCAGAAAGCTTCCTCACCTGGGTCATGATTCGGTCGTCGGCGAAAAGAAATCGTTTGAGATAGGAGCGCACGGAAATTTTGGCATCGCCCCATTGGACAAATTCCCTGCCTTCAGCCATTTCGTCCAGCACGGTGTTCTGGTCGTTTAATTGCAAACGGCCCTGGTCAACGTAATTGAATTTCGTGAGCTGGCCGGTCTTGGTCGTGCCTTCCGTGGGCTGCAACTGGCCGATCACGATTCTCAGTAAGGTGGATTTACCAAGACCGTTTCGCCCGCAAACGCCGACGCGACGGCCGTTTTCGAATGTGAAATTGAATCCTGAAAATAATTTTTTTCCGCCCAGTTCCATGCCCAGGCCGTTGACGTCAACGGTGCGATTGCCAAGTTGCGGCGGCGGCGGGATAACCAATTCGATATCTTCTTCGACCAATGGGCCGTCCTGGGCCGCCGTCTCATAATAACGCTCAAAGCGGTTCTTCTGTTTGCTGCGCTGCGCGCGCGGCCCCTGGCGCACCCAGGCGAGTTCCTTTTTCAAAAACATCTGCCGCTTATGCTCGATGACCGCGTCAGCCTCCTGGCGTTCGGCCTTCGCCAGCAGGTAATCCGTATAATTGCCTTCGTGCGAAAAGAATTTTCCATCGGAGAGTTCGATCATCCGATTCACCGTGCGGTCGAGAAAATAGCGGTCGTGCGTGACGATGAGAAATGTGCCGCTAAAATTCTCAAGGAATTCCGCGAGCCATTCGATGGATTCCGGGTCCAGATGATTGGTCGGTTCGTCAAGCATCAGGAAATCGGGCCGCGAAACGACCGCGCGCGCCATCGCTACGCGCCGTTTTTCACCTCCGGAAAGCGATTCGATGCTTCGTTCGCCCGGAGGGCAGCCCAGGTGTGCCATCGCGACTTCGCTCCGCCGGTCCACTGTCCAGCCGTCCAGCGCCAGGATGCGTTGTTCCAGTTCTTCGTGGCGCTTCGAGTCGTGCGGCAGCGCTTCAAATTCGGTGATAAGATCCAGCACATGTTGCGCGCCGACGCGAACGTTCTCATGGACATTTTTCGTGGTGTCGAGCTCGATATCCTGGGGAAGATAACTGACGACCAAATGGCGTTGGCGCGTGACTTCGCCGCTATCCGGCAATTGAAGGACGGCAAGAATTTTCAGAAACGTCGTCTTGCCGCAGCCATTGCGTCCCACCAGGCCGATGCGCTCGCCTTCCTGAATTCCCAGGGTGATCCGGTCAAGGACTGTGCGGTCACCGTGGCGAACGACGACGTCAGTGGCGGCAATGATGGTAGACATTTAATTATTCTCTTTGGCTCGGGATTTCCACCGGGCATTTCGAAAATCATCCAAACCGTTGTAGCAGATCAAAGTATTCGTCCCGGGAAATGCCGGCTGTTTTGAGATTGTTGCGAATTATGAAAACCGGGACATCGCTGTACGCCGGAATTACGACGGGCCGGGCGACACCTTGCTTGACGTAGGACCGATGACTGCCTACCTGACGCGCGAACTGAAATCCGGCAGCAAGGAAAACCCGTTCCAACGTTTTCCAGTCAACTGGAACAAATTTAGGCATGGCTGCCTATGCTGCAACCGGAACGGAGTGTTTTTCGAAACAGATCCAATCCGGGCTCTTCCAATTGGAACCATCGTGCGCATATCCAGCATCTTCAAGGACTTCGGAAAGGGTGCCGTGCTGCTCGGCCGTCTGGATGAACACTTTTACGGCCTCGTCCAATGCAGCGCGGGCCACCTGTGGGGTCGTGCCTGAACTGGCAATATCCAATGGCATCGCGTGGGCAATGAACTGCCGGCCTTCACGCCAGATTTGGACGGTGTAATCAATTTCCATTGTTTAAATTTAGCACAAATAAGACCAAATGAACATGATATTTTGACATTGGGTCTCGAGACGGACGCATTTTGATGCTGTTCCCAGAGGGCCGCGCTCATCAAACCGCGACGAGGTCAGCGGCTTTTTCCACATTTACCGGAAACGGCTCAAGTGGCAGCGGCTGGTCATGGTCTAAAAATTCGTCACAAACGCGGAAAAAATCCACTTTCGTTGACACGCGCCGGATCTGGTGCAGAAATTGTCCCGTCGGCTCGACGCCGGCGCCGACGAAATTCAGGTATTTCTTCATCTTCTGCACCTGGTCCAGTTCGCGTACGTCGGGCGTGACAACGGCGTCGTAAAGAGCGCGCACATAGTCCAAGACTTCACGGCCGGACGGAATGACAAAGGGCTCGCCGCGTTGTTGTTGCCGAATCTGTTGAAACAGCCAGGGATTGCGGATCGCGCCGCGCCCGATCATCAATCCGTGCGCGCCCGTGCTTTTCAGGACTTCTGCGGCGGAAGTTGCGGAACTGATGTTCCCGTTGGCAACCACCGGGCAGGGCATTTCCGCCACCGTGCGGGCGATGAAGTCATAATGCACCTCGCTCCAATACATTTCCTTCACCGTCCGTCCATGTACCGTCAGCAAATCCAGCGAATGCTTCGCAAAAATCGGCAACAGTTCATCAAAAACGTCCGGCGAATCAAAACCTAGGCGTGTCTTGACCGTGAATTTAATTTTCACCGCGTCCCGCAACGCGCCCAGGATTGCATCGACTCGCGCCGGTTCCCGCAGCAGTCCTCCGCCGGCGCATTTGCGATAAACAATTGGCGCCGGACAGCCGAGGTTCAGGTCCACTGCTGCGACATCGTATTCCTGCAATTCCTGCGCCGTTCGAACCAGCGAAGGAATATCGTTGCCGATCATTTGCGCCACAATCGGCCGGCCGGTAGGATTTTCGGTGATGGATCGAAGGATGTATTTCGAGAGATTGGAATCGGCGTGGACGCGAAAATATTCCGTGTAATAAACGTCCGCCCCTCCATAGGCCGTCATCAACTTCAAAAACGGCAGGTCCGTCACATCCTGCATCGGAGCCAGCGCGAGAATAGGCTCAGGGCGGGAAAGGAATTGCGCAAATTGTTCGTGATGATTCATTCCTCTGGGTAATCGCAAATGACGTTTAACGATAGTGTAGCTTTTTGTAGCTTTTGATGTTGCCTAAATGTTGCCGATTAAACCATTGGCATCCAACGATGTAGCCGAGGTAGCCGATTTTCGAACAATCATAAGGGCAAAACACTTATTGCAACATAAAGAATGCCCATCCGGGACGATAATGCAATTGTCGAAAATCGTTCGTTTCCATTTTTGGACCGTTCCGCTCTCCAATCATGGCGCCCTAAATTCTTTCAGAAATGCCATCGTTCTCAGTGCGGGATTTACAGGGGAACGCACGCGCCTCGCGCGCCGAGCGCGCCTCCGCGCTCGTTTCAACGCGCGATGGCACGCGCCGTTCCGACAGCGGGGCGCGTGCACTCCCCCGATTTCACGGATTGCTTCATGTGCGCTTGAAATGGACCTCGCGATAATTAGCCTATTCAGATGGAAAACCTGAGGCGAAATAGAATCACCCGCTTTCTGTGGCCGGTTGTCTGTCTTCTGAGCGCATGTTTGCCATGTGCCGCAAAGCTTCAAAATCATTTCGACGTCGTCACCTTCTGCTGCGATTGCTCGATTGAGAATCATCTCTGCGAACCACAATTTGATGCCCTCAACTGGCAGGCGAAGAACGGCCATTACCTGGCGATGGGTTCCGATGCGCATCGGAACCAAATTGTTGCCCGGGGCAATCAGCTGGCGATTTATTACAACTTTTTCAACGACGGCAAAGGCAAAGGAATGACCGCAGTGGAAAAAGCATCAATCATCGGAAAATATGCCCAAAGCTTTACGCATACCGGCGCGCGGCCTGATTGGATTATTCTTAACGAAATCTCGGCTGGCAGATGGCCCGTTGACGCCGCTTATCGCAAATGGGTTGTGCAGGTCGTTTCCATTTTGCGCAACGAGGACCATCTTTCAGTCGTGCTCTGCGCGCCTTTCCGGCGGCCGGGAGAGCACGCGGAAGATTGGCGGGCGGTTACGACCAACGCCTGGATCGGGATCGAGTGTTACCTCGGCGGCAAGACCATCAAAGAGCACGGATTCTCTACAAATTGGTGCGAGGCGCAATACCGCGAATCAAAAGAGAAATATATGCGTCTGGGCATTCCCGCCGGTCGCCTGTTCCTGGTTGAAGACTTTGCCAATACGGAAGACGCCCCGGACAAAACGTGGGGACGGCAGGGCGTCTCGGCTGAAGATTGGGACAAGGCGATTACGGTTCGTAGCGCGGGCTCGAAAAAAGTCGGTTTTGCCGGCTTCGTTGGCTATGGCTGGTCACATGACGCGATGAAAGCCCCGGATGAGGATCTGATCCGTTTTGAGAATACTTCTCGCGCGCAGAGTCTTCCGTGATTCATCATATGTAGGCCGGGTACCTCTTGAATCCGTCCAAACAAAAAATTAGAGCCCCGAAAGCCTTCGGGCTGCTAGCCACCCATCTCGCGTCTCTCCATGGAAGAATCGTCAAACTCCTCAAAACCCCAATAAAACAGCATTTTTTGTCTTCGTTTCCTCATTGCATTCCCTATGCCCAAAGAATGTGTCACGTTTAACTTAATCCACCTTTTTCACCGTTTCCGAAAACACTGCGAAATGCCGTGATCCTGTAATGCCTATGGGCAACTACAACGCGATGATCATGACGTCACTGCCGCAAAGCCCGTAGTAGAGTAGGCCGGAATGGACGGGTTGAAAGGCATAAGCCAATGACCGGCACATTCCGACCCCTCATCAAACCGGACGGACGGATTTCCCGTATCCGGCTTTCCGAGTTGGTTCATCGCAAGGCGTTCGTC
>DATAST010000230.1:0-32986 GCA_036269115.1 Verrucomicrobiia bacterium
CGCGCGGACTCTATTGGCAAATCCGAATGATTCCAGCGTTTCATCCAGCCGGGCGTAAAAGGTGGATTTTGGTGATTGAGCAAGTTGATGCGCTGCCACCCAGAACTCACCTTGCCCTGCTTTTTGTTTCGTCGCGAACACGCGACCATTAACCATACCTCCCCCCATTTAAGAAATCTTTTCTGCCTCGATTCCCTATTTTTTCAACAGGCTGCTAGGGGCTAAGGGCGGCGAGCCATGCCAAAGGCGTGGCGAAGTCGGATTTTTGTTTGTTTTTTGCAGGCTGAGACGTGGTGCGTGTTACCCGCCATTCCTCCATCCATTTGACTGAGGCTGTTTCGGGTTTATGGTTTAGCGAAGGGAGAACGGTTTTATGGCAGTTTCGAAGATTAAAGAGTTTTTGGATAATGAAGGAGTGAAGTACGCCGCGATCTCGCATGCCCCGGCTTTTACGACGCAGAAGGTTGCAGAGTCTGCACATATTTCCGCCAGGCAATTGGCCAAGACCGTCATTGTGAAGCTGGACGGAGAGATGGCCATGGCGGTGTTGCCGGCCAATCAAAAGGTCATCATGCAGGACTTGCGGGACATGACAGGCTCGGAGAATGTGAAGTTCGCGACCGAAGCCGAATTTGAAAAGCATTTTCCCGATTGCGAAATCGGCGCGATGCCCCCGTTCGGCAATCTTTATGGAATGGAGGTATTTGTGGCGGAGTCGCTCGCGGGCACTAAGGAAATTGCCTTTAATGCGTGCTCGCACGCGGAAGTAATCCGGATGTCCTATACCGATTTCGACCGGCTCGTACAGCCGAAGGTGCTGAATTTTAGTGTGTGAATCCGGGGAATACATGGCACCCTGCGCAATTGGATAGCGCACAGCAATTGGATAGCGCACATTTTCAAATTGAGAGGCGTCCAGGGTTGTAAGGCTAGCCGATTTGGAAATCGGCGATACAGCAGGCTTGGAAACCTGCGCTACGGTTTAGCACGCGGCCTACAATACAAATTTCATTCGACTTTGACGTCGACTCGACTGCGTCGGGCTTCCTCGGTCATCGGACAGGTCACGGTCAATATGCCGTCCCGATACTGGGCTTCGATTGCGTCGGTCTGCACCGATACAGGCAGCGAGATCGTACGATGGAAGTGGCCAAAATTTCGCTCCGCCCGGTGTCTGCCCCGCCCGTGCTCCTCATGATGCTCTTTGCGCTGGCCAGTGATGTTGAGGTTGTCGCCGCTCATATAAATGTGAATTTCGTCCTTTTTCATGCCGGGGAGTTCGGCTTCGACCACGAACTTATCGTGCTCCTCATACACATTGACGGCAGGAATCCAATCTTCCATAAACGATTCCTTATGCGTCATCCAGTCGCCGAAGGGATTGCCAAAAAGCCGTTCAATTTCCCGTTGCCACCGCTGCAGCAGCCGAAGCGGTGCATGCGCACTTGTAACCGGAACCAGCGATTCTTTTTTATTCCCTTGATGTTTCGCCAGTTTCATAACCATGCTCCTTTCCCTACAAGTAAACTATAGTCCTGATGAAGGGCAATGCAAGGGGGAACGTTGATGGTTGAAGGTCAGGCGTCCAATCATTTGGAATGGAGGGTGAGGACGACAATGGAGTGGGCGGGGACAGTGTAATTAAATGGGGAGGCGACGCCGGTTACTTTGGTATCGGCGGGAACGACATTATCCGGATTGTCTATCGAATTGGTGGCGTCGGGGTCGGCGGCAAGAGTAAGGGCTTCGCCGTCAGGTTTGAGATGCGCGCCCTGGATGTCCAGTTTAAGTGCTCGCGAGTCGGCCTGGGCATTGACCAATTTAATAATAATTACCCCGGTTTTGCTGTCTTCCGTGACTGAATTATAAATTGTCGGATCGTCAGAGGTAACGGCGGGAATCTCATCGCCGAGGTTGTTGGCGAACATTTTGATGGCGTAGTAACTGGGGGAACCGTAGCAATGAAGCGTGTCATAGCCGATGAGGTCTGGACGCCATTGGCGGGCGCCTGGGTTTACGTTTACCAGGAGCGGAGCGTAGGATTGCATGAGAATGAGATCGCTGTTTCGTTCCATTCCGGCCATCCAGGCTGCGTCGGCCAGTGCGGCCTTCATATTAGGTGTTGGGGGCAAATCCGCTGAACGATGGTCCCACGGAGGGAATGAAGATTCATGGGCAGCCCATTCTCCAACGAAGATACGAGGGCCCTTGCGATCGTAGCTGTCGAAATGGTTCGCATCATCCAGAAAGGTCCCGGCGCCTCGATAATAATGTTCATCCCACATATCCGGATTGGAGGAACGAACCCGGAGATGCGAATCGGCATCGTTTCCGATGGTTGAGATGCATTGGAGTTCAGGGTACTTTGCCTTGATGGCCTTGAAGAATTGAGTAAAACGCTGGTCGTAAGAGCCGGAGCGGTCGAACCAATCTTCGTTGCCGATTTCGACGTAATGAAGAGGAAATGGTTTGGGATGGCCGTCTTTGGCGCGCTGCGCTCCCCATTTTGTGGTGGTCGCGCCGGTCACATACTCAATTTCATCCAGGGCATCCTGGACAAAGGGCTCAAGGTCGGGACCGGGTTTGACGTGCGTGTGATTCAGAGCATAGCCGGCATACACGGCCAGGACAGGCTCGGCGTTCATGTCCTCGCACCAGCGCAAAAACTCGAGCAACCCCAATCCATCCGTAGAGCGATATCCCCACGGACTTTCGTGCCCGGGGCGATCAATCACCGGTCCAATCGTTTTTTTCCAATCGAAACGAGAGGCGATGGTATCGCCTTCGAGATAGTTGCCACCGGGCAGGCGTAGAAATTTTGGATTCATATCTATGAGCATCTGGAGAAGGTCTTTCCGAAAACCGTTTGGCTGATTTTTCCAGGTTGGCGGGAATAAGGAAACGAATCCAAGCCAAATTGTACCCGGCTGCGTCACACTCAAAAGAAAGTGCGTTTTGGCTGTGGGGGTGATGTCCGCTTCGGTCTTGAGCGTGAGTTCGTACTTCTTCCAGTCCGAGGAAAGATGCGAAACATGCCCGCTCGCGTAGACGGTCGACCCGTCGTCGCTGACAATACTTACGGTGACAGGGCCCGATGACGATGAGGACGAGGATGAGGATGATCCGCCTGGCCCGGAGCGCGCATAAAAAGTGACGTGGTAGCGGGTGGCAGGAAAAACGGGAACACCCCAATATCCCTCGTTGGCAACGCCGGCGGGACTATCTTTTGAAGCCGAAGTCACATCGAGCTTGAGTGTGACCTTGCCATTGAATGTTTCGCTGTCATCCAGCGCCATGGTTGCAGCGGAGCCATTGTTTTGGAAAAGGGACCAGCATTTAGGATTTTGGCTATCGTCCTGAAATGCGCGGTTTTGTATCAGCTCGGCATAAAGGCCGCCATCGTAGCTGTGATTGATCTCTTCGGTCATGAGCCCGTACAGAATCGGGCTTGAGTGTTTGACAATTTTGTCCGCCTGAATGGTGAGCGTGGGTTCGGCGAAAGCCGCCGGGACGATCGCGCAAAGAAAAGCCAGTGCGCAGAAATACTTTGGCATAATTTCTTAACTTGTTGAGTCTGGAGCAATTTAGCAATTGGCATTGGCGATGAGCAAAGCCATATTGCGCATATCAATCGCCATTTTGCGCATGCCCCTGATGCTTCGGCCAATTAAAAATTTGAAAAGACCGGCAAAACCGATTCCGCTGATTGGTTTATTCGTTGAATCTTCGAGGTCATCAGGCCGGGCGTTGCTGACAGGCATAGTTAAATACGCGCAGCACTATGGTCCCTGGTCCTTTTATTGGGAAACGGGCGGTCTTGAAAAAGCGCGGCCTAAGCTGCAGGCACTGGACATGGACGGCATTATCCTGCGGGACGTGGATAAATTGGAGGAAGTGCTTTCTTTAAGAATTCCAGCCATAGTGGTGGGACACAGCAAAACTGAAATCCCTGATTTGGTGAATGTGGTGACCGATTCTCGGGCGATCGGCAGGATTGGCGCCGAACATTTATTGGGGCGCGGGCTGAAACATTTCGCTTACTGCGGTTACGGTAGCACGGCGTCGCCGGATTCCAAGACTGAATCGTTCGTATGGTCCGCGTCCCGGCAGAATTCATTTCAGGAGCGCATCGAGCGCGCAGGGTTTCGGGTGGAAGCCTATTGCTCGCTGCCCGGGGCAACGGATGTTTGGCAACAGGAGCGGCATAAAATGGCAAGGTGGCTGCAATCCCTGCCCAAACCTGCCGGTGTGATGGCGTGCAATGACGATTGCGGGCAACAGGTTGTCGAAGCCTGCAAACTGGCCAATTTATCTATCCCGGACGAAATCAGCGTGCTGGGCGCGGACAACGACGAACTCATCTGCGGCCTGTCATCGCCTCCCATGTCCAGCGTAGCGATCAACTTTGAGCGGGCGGGTTTTGATGCCGCGCGCGTTCTCAATGATTTGCTGCGGGGTAAAAAGCCGGCGGAGTCCAAAATTACTGTCACGGCAACGCACGTCGTGGTGCGCCGCTCGACGGATTATATGGCCATTTCCGACGTGAACCTGCAAAAGGCCCTGCAATTCATCCGCGACCACATTCGAGAAAACATCAAAGTTTTGGATGTGTCCCGGGCCGCGGGTTTGTCGCGCCGCGCTTTGGAGATCAAGTTTCAGCGGGAGTTGGAATCTTCCATTCACGATTATATCAAACGGCTGCGAACGGACCAAATCATGCGCCTGCTGGTGGAAACGGACCTGCCCATCGGGCAAATCGCCGAGTCGTTGGGCTTTTTGGACATTCAACATTTCGCGCGATACTTTCGGGCGGGGACACAAATGAGTCCGCTGGCGTATCGAAGAAAATTTGGAAAATAGAACACGACATCAATAATCGGTGCGCAAAATGGCGATAATTTTGCGCAAACGGGTGTTGTGGCCCGATGTCGGCAAACTGCTAATATTAAAAGGAAAAATATTGTGACTGATCTAAAGCAACTTGAAGTTTGGTTTATCACGGGAAGCCAGCGTTTATACGGAACCGAAGCGCTTAAACAGGTGGAGGCGCACTCGAAGGAAATAGCGTCCGCGCTTGAAATGGCGGATTCGATTCCTGTCAAATTGGTCTTTAAGGTGGTGGTGAAGAGCGATGATGAGGCCTTCAAACTTTGCATGGAAGCCAACGGCTCTTCAAGCTGTATCGGGTTGATTACATGGTGCCATACGTTTTCACCGTCAAAGATGTGGATCAACGGCCTCAAGATACTTCAGAAGCCCATCCTGCATTTGCATACGCAATATAATCGCGACATTCCGTGGTCCAGTATTGACATGGATTTCATGAATTTGAACCAGGCGGCGCATGGAGATCGCGAGCATGGTTTTATCATGAGCCGGCTGCGATTGAACCGGAAGGTGGTCGCCGGTTTTTGGCGCGAGGAAGCCGTTCAAAATCAAATCGGCGCATGGTCACGCGCGGCCGCCGCGTGGAATGACTGGCAGGGAGCGCGATTTTGTCGCTTTGGCGATAATATGCGCGAAGTAGCGGTGACCGAGGGAGATAAAGTATCGGCGCAAATGCAATTCGGTTTTTCCGTCAATGGATTTGGTGTTGGAGATTTGGTTCAGGCCATTAATGAAGTTGAAAATTCGCAGATTGAGCGCCTGGTCAAGAGCTACAAATCGGCCTATAGCATGGGCGCAGCAGACGACACAACTTTCAAAACTTCAGTGCGCGAGGCGGCACGCATCGAGCTTGGGTTGCGATCATTTCTCGGACGAGGCGGGTTCAAAGGATTCACCACGACGTTTGAGGACCTGCATGGTTTGGCGCAATTGCCGGGACTGCCGGCCCAGCGTTTGATGTCGGAAGGTTATGGATTTGGCGCGGAGGGCGACTGGAAAACGTGCGCGCTGTTGCGGGCTTTCAAAGTCATGGCTTCGGGCCTCAAGGGAGGAACTTCTTTCATGGAGGATTATACCTATCATTTGGATCCGAAGGATCCGAAGGTTTTGGGAGCGCATATGCTCGAAATTTGCCCGAGCATAGCCGCGAACAAACCGTCGCTGGAAGTGCATCCCCTGGGCATCGGCGGCAAAGCCGACCCTGCGCGGTTGGTTTTCGATTCAAAGCCTGGCGAAGCCATAAACGTTTCCCTGGTGGATTTGGGAAACCGGTTTCGATTGATCGTGAACGAGGTAACCGTGATTCCGCCTGACAAACCGTTGAAAAAACTTCCCGTGGCGCGGGCCATTTGGAAGTGCAAGCCGGATTTCAAGACGGCTGTGGCAGCCTGGATTTATGCCGGCGGCGCGCATCACACAGTTTTTAGCCAGCCGATAACCACTGAGATGGTCGAAGACTTTGCCAGAATGGCAGATGTTGAGTTGTTGATTATCGACAACGAAACAAGGTTGCGGGAGTTTCAGGCGGATTTGCGCAACAATGAGGTTTATTACGCGTTGCGGAAATGGCCGACGGGATAATTGGGCCGGAAGGAATGCCAATGAATGCACTGAAATTCATTCGACCGCTTATTGCGTTTTTGGGCTCTGCTGTGTTGCTGCCCTGCTCATCCGCAGCCGGGAACGACTATCCGTTTAAACCCGTGCCGTTCACCGCGGTTCATCTTGATGACATTTTCTGGGCGCCGCGTTTGGAAACCAACTGCATCACGACCATACCCTACGCGTTTGGCAAGTGCGAGGAATCGGGACGCATGAATAATTTCGAGCGAGCGGCCGACGTGTTGAAGGGCGAAAACATCGCCGATCGCAAACCGCCGGGTTATCCGTTCGACGACACGGATGTTTACAAGGTGTCCGAAGGCGCCTCTTACGCACTGGCGGTGCGGCCGGACCCGGCGATGCACGCGTATCTCGACAAGATAATTTCACTCGTCGCCTCGGCGCAGGAGCCGGACGGATATCTGTACACGGCCCGCGAGATTGATCCGCAGCATCCGCATTCCTGGTCTGGCAGCAAACGCTGGGTCAATGAAGAGGAGCAGAGCCATGAACTATACGACGCCGGCCATTTGTTCGAAGCAGCGGCGGCGCATTACCAGGCCACGGGCGAAACCAACCTGCTGCACGTAGCGATGAAAGAAGCGGATTTGCTCTGCGGGGTTTTCGGTCCAGGCACCGATCAATTGCATATTTGGCCTGGCCATGAAATCGTCGAGATGGGGCTTTGCAAACTTTACCGCGCGACCGGCGACGAACGTTATCTCAAGCTTGCCAAGTATTTCATTGATGTACGCGGCACTCTGCCGGGCGGCGACACTTACCATCAGTCGCGCATTCCGCCAGTAACGCAGACCGAGGCGGTGGGCCACGCCGTTCGCGCCGGGTACCTGTATTGCGGCATGGCGGACGTGGCGGCCCTGACCGGCGACCAGGATTATATCCACGCGATTGATACGATCTGGGACAACGTCGTCTGCAAAAAACTTTATCTCACCGGCGGCATCGGCTCGATCCCGCGCATCGAAGGTTTCGGCCACAATTATTTTCTGCCCAATGACACGGCGTATTGCGAAACCTGCGCCGCTGTAGCGAATGATTTTTGGAATGAACGGCTGTTTTTGCTCCATGGCGACGGCAAATACATGGACGTGTTTGAACGCACGCTTTACAACGGGCTGCTCTCGGGCGTTTCGCTCGACGGCACAAAGTTCTTTTATCCGAACCCGCTCGAATGTGCCGGTCATTACGAACGAAGTCCGTGGTTTGGATGCGCCTGTTGTCCCGGGAACATCACTCGATTCCTGCCGTCACTGCCCGGCGATTTTTACGCGGAACGCGGCGACACTGTCTTCGTAAATCTCTTCGCGGGCGGCTCGGCGGACATCAAACTGGACGATGGCCGCAAAGTCTCACTCACGCAAGTGACACGGTATCCGTGGGATGGCGATGTGAAAATCACTGTCGCACCGGCGAAGAAATCAAAATTCACGCTGGCGGTTCGAATTCCCGGTTGGGCGCGAAATGAGCCGGTGCCTGGCGACCTTTACCGCTTTGCGGACACCAACACTGAACCGGTGACGCTCGCGATTAACGGCAAGCCGGTGAAATTTCGAGTCGAAAATGGTTATGCAAAACTGCGTCGCTCGTGGAAGCCCGGTGACGCGGTGGAACTGAATTTGCCCATGCCGATCCGCCGCGTAGTGGCCAACACTAATGTGGAGGCGGACGCCGGACGTGTCGCGTTGCAACGCGGGCCGATTGTCTTTTGCGCTGAATGGCCGGACAATGTCGGCGGTAAAGTGCTCGATTTGACGCTGCCTGACCAACAACTGCTCACGGCACAATTCGAACCGCAGTTGCTTAACGGCGTCGAAGTGATCAAGGGTCGCGCGCTGAACGGGGATAAAAAAGAACAGGATTTCATGGCGATTCCCTATTTCGCCTGGGCCAATCGTGGGCCGGGGCAGATGACGGTGTGGTTACATAGGGATTAGCGGAGCGCGATTCGGTCGGCTCATGGGAATATTGAAAGTACTAGTAACAATTTTTAGTTGCGTGGCGTGTCTCAGCACGGCCTCCGCATTTTCACCCGACACAAATCTCACGGCGCGGGAACAACAAATTGTGGCGGCGGCTGCGCCCGCACAAGTTCCGCAGTTTCATGGTCCACAAATTATGGGCATCCGGCCCGACGAGACTCCCCTGCTCTTCTGTCTCGCCGCAACTGGCGATCGTCCGTTGCAATTTTCCGCGAAACGATTGCCAGATGGGCTGTCGCTGGATCCGCAATCGGGCATTATCACTGGCAAGCTCGGGCATGGAGGGACCTATACGTTTACCGCCATGGCACGAAATTCGGAGGGCACGGCAAAAACTAAAATAACGATCGCATGCGATGACACGCTGGCCCTCACACCTCCGATGGGCTGGAACAGTTACGATGCGTTTGGTGATTCGGTGATGGAATCCGAAGTCGTTTCAAATGCCACCTGGCTTGCGAAGCATCTGCAACCTTTTGGGTGGGACACGGTCGTGGTGGATTTTCGTTGGTATGATTCATTAGCGGACGGAGTTCGGGTCCAAAATCCTGAAGGAGTGACGATTGACGCCTTTGGCCGATGTATTCCGCCGACAAATCGCTTTCCATCAGCCACGGGTGGAGCGGGTTTTAAAAATTTGGCCAATCAACTCCACGCGATGGGTTTAAAATTCGGGATACATATCATGCGCGGCATCCCGCGCAAGGCAGTGGAGCAAAACCTTCCCATTGCCGGTTCCAGCTTTACAACCGCCCAGGCTGTGCTGCCCAAAGACGATCTGAACCGCACCTGCATCTGGAACCGCGATATGTTCGGCGTGGATGCCACCACCGAAGCGGGCAAAGCGTGGTATAACAGCATTGCCAAACAATACGCTGAATGGGGCGTGGACTATATCAAATGCGATGATATCGCGAACATGTTTCGAGGCAGGACCTATGAAAGCAACGAAATCGCGGCGCTGTCATCCGCGCTCGAACAATCGGGCCGCTCAATCGTTCTGAGTCTTTCGCCAGGCCCTGCGCCTGTAGATTGCACCGCCCACCTGCAAAGATTTGCCAATCTATGGCGTATTTCGAACGACTTCTGGGACAATTGGAAATCCCTGAATCACAATTTTGACCTGTTTGGACAGTGGTATCAGCATGGCATACCCGGGCACTGGCCGGATGGCGACATGATTCCATTTGGGCACATCTGCCAGCGCAATTGTGACGTGCATCCTGGTCGCTGGACACGCTTCACTCATGATGAACAACTTACACTGATGTCACTGTGGGCTTTGGCGCCGTCGCCACTGATGCTGGGAGCGAACCTGCCGGATAATGATGAATGGACGACTGCTTTGCTTACCAATCCCGAGGTTCTGGCGGTGAATCAGGATGTTCTTGGGCAACAAGGATGCCGGCGCGGAATCACGCCATCGGGAGCCGAAATCTGGACCAAGAAACTGGCCGCCGGGTCGCTGGCCGTGGGATTTTTCAATCGGTCGGAAAAAACAATTGCACTCGATTACCGATGGCGCGAACTGGGGATTAAAGGATCACCCAAGGTACGCGATTTGTGGATTCGGCAAGACCTGGGACGAGAGCGAGGGTTTGTTACACAGTTGCCGCGGCATGCGTGCATGCTGTATGAGGTGAAGTGAGGCAAAACAGGGGGAATTGTGGTTCGGGATTAGATACACATAAACACTAACGCAGGGTATCAACTGGCGCAGGATCCATGTCTTCAAAGGTTTGGTTTTCGCCGCCCATGGCCCAGCAAAAGGTGTAGGCGCCCATGCCGCAGCCGCAATGGATGCTCCAGCTTGGCGAGATGACCGCCTGGCGGTCTGACACGATGAGATGCCGCGTTTCCTGGGGCTTGCCCATGAAATGCATCAGGCGTTTTTGCCCCAGATCAAAGTAGAGATAAACTTCCGAACGGCGCGTATGCGTGTGCGGCGGCATCGTGTTCCAAACGGAGCCTTCGTACAATATGGTAAAGCCCATGACGAGCTGGCAGCTCTTAATGCCGCCGGTATGAATGTATTTGAAAATCGTCCGGCGATTGGCATCCGCCACTGTGCCCAGTTCCACCGGTGTGGCGTCTTTCTTCGAGGCGTGTGTGGTTGGATAAGTAGTATGGGCCGGATAGCTTATCAGGAAAAATGCCGCCGGGGCGCCAACGTCGCTGCTCGAAAAAAATATTTCGCGACTTCCGCGACCGATATAGAGGCAATCCAGGTTAGCCATGGCATACTTCACTCCATCAACTTTAACCGTGCCATCGCCGCCGATGTTCAAAATGCCCAGTTCACGGCGTTCGCAAAAATAAGCGGCGCGCAATTCAGCATCGGCAGCCAACGCAATTTCAGAATCCACCGGGACCACCGAACCAATGATGGCGCGATCTGCATCGGAATAGACTAATTCCATTTTTTTCGGAGCGAAGAGCGTTTCGACCAAAAATGCCGACCGAAGTTCCTGGGTATTGAGGCGCTGATAATCAACAGGGCCCGGCGATTGCGATATTTTCATAAAGTTTCGGTAATCCGCAGAAGCAATGACGTCGAAAAGGATTATGTCATCGCGGATTCAAGCGCAGCGAGCGGCTCAACATCATGTTCAATCTGTTTTTGCATTTCGTGACGGGTCAGCCGCAAATCATAATCGGCCTGCAAACCAGTCCACATTTCCGCACTCGTGCCAAAATATCGCGCCAATCGCAAGGCGGTGTCCGCAGTTATGCCGCGCTTTTCGAGGACAATTTCATTGATGCGACGCGGAGGCACGTTTAAGGCCCGCGCCATCGCGTTTTGTGACAAACCGTGCGGTTTCATAAACTCTTCACGGAGAATTTCTCCCGGGTGAATCGGCGGCAGCTTATTCGTTTTCATACTCGTCAATGATAGTCCACGATTTCCACGTCAAACGCATCTTCACCATGCCAACGGAAACAAATCCGCCACTGGTCATTCACACGGATGCTATGCTGGCCCTTACGGTCGTCTTTCAAGGCTTCCAAATGGTTGCCATACGGGACACGCAAATCATTCAAGCTTCGTGCCTGGTTCAGCAACATCAGTTTTCTCCTCGCCACGCGTTGAATTTGCCCCGGCAATCGCCGGGACGATTCATCATTGAACAGCTTTTCGGTTTCAGGACAGGCGAAGCTGCGTATCATCCGCAAATACCATAACGCTCCCCGTTATAGGCGTCAAGGCTATTTGACCAGGAACTTGTCACTACGGCACAAGTTTTTGAAATTCGGGCGAGGCGCGGATGGGGTTGAAGCCGGCTTCGGTCCGGGCGGCATTGCGGAGGTCCCTGGCCGCGGGATTGGTCTTGAGCCGGGCGTCGCTTAATTCGATGGATGTTTGCAAATCCTTGATGGCGTCGTCGTGCTTATTTAGGGCGGCTTCAAGCCGGGCCAGGTCGTACCATGACTCGGGGTTATTAGGCTGGCCGGCAGCCAACTTTTTAAGGACAGGTTCGAGTTCTGGCAACTGGCCGTTCTGGAAAAAGAATTGGGCGACGACACGGAGCGCTTCAGGCGGCATGTCGGGCCGAGCCACCATTTGCTCAAACATTTCGGTGACGCGATTGGTCTGCTGCAAATGCAGATAGTAGCCGGCAAGCTGGAAAATATTTTGATAGTCCTCCGGGTGGGTGCGCGCCCTGTTTTCCGCGTCCTGCAATTGTTGGCCGCCCCTGGCCTGTTGCCCCGACTGCTCTTTGATTTTCTCGAGGTTGTTAACCAGGTCCGAAACGGGCGAGTAGTATGGGTCAAGACTATGACAGGTACGGGCAACGAGGAGGGCATCGTTCAGGCGGTTGAACTGCATCAGAAAATTGACGTAATGAAATACCGCTTCGGGACTGTACGGACAGAGCGCAAAGGCCTGCTTATAGGCGAAGTCGGCTTCGCGCTCGAGCGCCTTCTCGAGGGCCGGGGTCCGTTCGCGATATTCGGCCGGGCAGGCCGGGTTGTAACGCCAGGCATACATGCCCGCCTGGGAGGCGCGAAGGCCTGAGAAATGTTTCTGCGCGTCTTCATCGCGCACAAACCGCGGGTCGCCGGTAAAGCCCTTGTAATTATTTTGAATGTACGTGCGCTGAACAAAATTCGTGATTTCCTGTATGGTAGTATCATACGTAATCCAATCGCCGCACAGCCGCCGGGAATAATCGCACCAGAACTTATGATCGCGGTCGAAGTCGTCCTGGGTCAGCTGCGTAACCGGGTTGCGATTGATTTTCATGATGATACCAAACGGCGTTTCGTATGGGTACATCCACGGCAGCGGAAAACTTTCCTGGACGTAGAATTCGTTCGTGGGGTTGTTGTCGAAAATTGCCTTGCACAGCTGGCCGTTGATCATAAAGACGGCGACCTCGCCGGAAATCTGCAATTTTCCGTCCGGGCTCATGGTAACGTCTTCGCCGGGCTGGAGCTGGCCGATTTTCGCGCGGCGTTCCACGTCCGCGTAGTATTCATTGAAACAGATTTGGGAATCTTCGGGCGTGGGGATGTAAATTTCTTTGGGCGGATAAACGCCTTCGGCGCGGCGATAGGCTTCAACATGTTTGCCCCATGCCAGGAAGGGCCGGTCCAAAATGGTAAATAGCGCCTGGTTAACGAGGCCGTAAAGGCCGGCTGACGCAACGGCATCGTCATGATTGCTCTCCTGCTGGCCCTGTCTTTGCACATCTTCATCGCTCAATCCTTCCCGGGCCAATTGATCGGGAGAATCGTTTCGGTGCTTGTCAATGTTGTAGCCGAGCCGGATGCGCCATGAATGAATAGCCAGGCTGAAGAGGTATTTGGATAACTCGCTGAAGAAGGGAGGGTCCTTTTCGTGGCTGCGGTAATATTGCGCACGCAGGTAGTCCAGATAGGTGCCATCGGCAAGGGCGTTTTGGGTGATGAGATAAACGTCGCGCCGGTCAAAATGCTGGTCTTGTTTGGGCTGGCAATAATGCGGGATGAAACTTTCGCAAAAAATCATATAAGTGGGGCAAAAGCGACCCGGATCGGTGCCGCCAAAGAGGATGGCATCACGGGCCATTTCCGGATAAATCAACCGACCTTGTTTGGGATCTTTCAATAATTCAGCGCGCCGCGCATTGTCATAGCTCAATTTCCCATTGTCCAGGAACGGCGGGGTGAACATGTCATGGCCGTACCAGTAACCGAACCAATGTTTACGCTGTTCGCATTTGTACCAATGGGACAATCCCGAGCAGAGCGGCGTGATCGCAAAGAGCGCGAGCAAGATGATGACTGGAAAGCGAGTGCGATAAATCAGGAGGGAAACCAGAAAAATAATTGGCAACGCGACCAGGATAAGATTGCCAAAGATGGGCATGCCAAATTGGTCTTTGGCAAAAGCCTGCGCGATCCAATGCGGGATTTCGGTAATACCATATTGGCCCTGCGGGCCATACGCGAGAAAACTCCAGCCGCTCCAGCTTGGGAAAGGCACCCAAACATGGAGCTGGCCGGTCGGCCCAAAATAAAGCCGGTCAATGGCGTTAATCAGGCAATAGAACGCGGCCAGCAGGGCAAACCCCGCTCCGGCAAAGCACCAGCCGCGAATCTTTTCATAATGCGTGGCCACATAGGCCGCGAGGATGGTGACTCCGTAACCAATCATCATGGCAAACAACGCGTGGGAAGCGGTAAAAAAGACTTTATTGAGTTCAGACGCGGAACGGTCGGCGCTGACGTTGAGCATGATAACGAGCATGACCGAGATCCAGAAATAGATGGCGGATACACCGATAATCCAGTTGCGTTCCCGGCGGCGCATTTTTTTGATGAATACGAACGGGATGAGCCCGACGAACAAATAGGCCCAGGTGAAGGATTCGGACAAACCGTCGGCCAGGTAGTAGAGTTGGAACAAAAATTGGCGGGGGTTCTGCAATAAGTTGAGACCAAAATCGCTGCCATATTGGCCGCGGCTCAGCGTGTGGAAAAATCCCTCCACGGTGCGTGGATAACCCCATTGCATGGGCGGGTCTGTCATGCATGAAATGGGTTCATAGAAATAGACCGAAACGCCAACGATCCATACCAACCCCAGCAACAGGCCGGTTGACAACTCGCTGCCAAATTGGCGACTGGCAACTCCCGTCCAAATACAAACCAAACTAAAAACGCCCAGGGCTAAACCGTACAACAACGCCGTGACCTGCAAAATTTTCGTCGCGAGGTTGGAAAGATTCAAAAATGCATTTTGATTCGCACTGTTTGGCGCAGGTTGGAAAATGACCAGGACCAGGAACAACAAGACGGTGATTCCACCGGTAATAAAAAGCGCGCGCCAGAACCATTGGAGCAAGTTTTCTTTCAATTGCCCCCCGTCAATGAAGGCTTTGAGATACATGCCGGTCCAGGCCGCCATCGAACCCAAGCCCACAAAATGGAAAATCCATTTTTCGGTGGGCGTCATGGCATTGAGGGCAGGAATTGTACCCGTGGCCATAAGCAGCAGAATTGCCAGATAACCGATGGAATTCCATACAAACAGGTCCCGCCCAAGCCTGGGCGCCACCAGCGCGACCATTACTTCGATGCCCGCGACGCTGATGATCAAGCTTTGGTGAATGGTTGCCAGCCAGCCAAAAAACAGCATCGCCCAATACAAATACCGGCGTTGATGCGGCGCATAGCTCCAGCGCATCAGCAGCACGAGCATGGCCAGCAGCCACGGTACGCCAAAGAGCGAAATGCGGTTAATGACGTCCGACTCGATCCACATGAATTGTCCCAATCCCAACAGCAATCCGGCGACGGACCCGGACACGAAACAAATGGCGGTTTCCCATTTTTTTGAAATCGTTTTTAATTCTTCAATGCCTTCAATGAGCATGCTGCTGCCGCGCGACACCATCAACGCGAGCAGGCCGCAACCCATGGCCGCGGCGAAGGATTCGCCCACTTCCACCCGCCAGGCGACGTTGCCGAATGGAAGAATCGCGGTCCAGAACCACGAATAGATGGACCAGAATGGATAACCCGGAGGATGCGGAATGCCGGCATAAAATGAGCCGGTGCACAACTCGCCCGAGTCCTCGAGGGTTTGTTCCGGCGCAAGGGTATAGAGATAAACAATCCAGACGCCGACGAAAGCGATCAACAACGCCAGCCAATCGATTCTACGGAACAACGGCGGAACAGGCCCTGGCGCCGGCTCAGGGGCCTGAGCGGGAAGTACGCCAGCCGCGCTGCCAGCCGGCGTCACCGGTGTAGGGGCCTGTTTATTGGCCTTTGATTTCTTCGCACCGACGTTGTTTTTGCCTTTTGAAAATCCGCTTTTGTTCATTGTTTCCGTTTTGTAGACACCATGGCGGTCAAGTTTGTATAAAAATTCAAGTCACCGAAAGTCGCAATTCGGTTCGGTGTCCACGCTTTAGCGTGCTCCGTCGCCATTCTGTAGGGCGGTGCTCCCGCGCGCCAGGCTCCCGAAATCAGCCGTTTTAACCACGGACGAGCTCAATGCCATGATGAGCATGAGTGTCATGGATGAGCACAAGAGCCATTTAGTCAGAGTCTCGGTGGCAGCGCCACTGGCGAACCCTCGTCTCCTACGCAGGCAGCAGCGAAGTTTAGTAAAAATCGTTATGCTATGGTTTTGCGGGCTAAAGTTCGCTAAACGAAAGGCTAAAGTTGAAGTTTAGGGGCGTAAAAACGCCCGTGTTTGGTGGGATATTGGCAGATGCGAGCTAAATTTGCGAGACGGGATTTTTGGGGAAAAAGCTTAATTTCGGGTGTAGCCGAACTTTAGGGGGAAGTGGCAGCGCCACTTGCGATTAGCGGAGTGCCAGCGCCACCTGCCGAGGCACTTCCGCCCTACCATTCGACCCGCCGTCCTCAGAACTTCGGCTCGGCAAGCGAATTTGAGGATGAGGAGGATGATGACGATGAGTCCATGCCGTCCACCGCTCTGCATTCCGCCGGGCCAACTGAATATGTGGCCTCAGCAATTTTAGAAGCAGCCGATCGCGCTCGGTAAAATCCCGGTGGCGGGCGAGATGAAAGCAGCCCGCATGGCCCGGCGTCTTAAATCAGCTTGCCCGCGCCATATTGACCATCGTAAACTGAACAAATCGGCGCACGGAAGGGTGGCTGAGTGGTTAAAGGCACCTGACTCGAAATCAGGAGTAGTCGCAAGGCTACCGTGGGTTCGAATCCCACCCCTTCCGCCACCTATTTGCCATATCTTCAGAAGTAGGGACATAGTAAATACTCAAACGAATTGGAAGCCGCTGAACGGTGGGCAAATGAATACGCAGCACGCGCTAAGAATTGGCACGACTTGGGTTTTCCCGAAAAGACGTGACCACGATTAATATTTGAACGAGAAAATGTGGGTGGAAAATCCAAATTCTTACGCAAAACACAAGAATTGGATTCCGCAAAAAACGACCACTATGAAGAGCTTCAAAAATGAGCACTCAATTGGGAAACCATTTAAGCTAATTTCGCATACGGTGCTTATATTTGCCATTATATTTGGCTCATCATTTAGTTCTTTTTCGCAAACGACGAATGCTTTTTCGTGCTTCGTTCAAGATCAAAACGAACGTCACCACTATAACACTCCACATCAAGTGCTGGCGTTTTATTATGGCTGGTATGGCAATCCGCAAAATGAGCCATGGGGAAAAGTGGATAACGTTAAACACGAAACGGAAAGAACTGCTCATTTTCCAGTTAAGGGAGCCTACAGTACGCATGATCCCGCAATAATCGACTGGCAAATTGATCAGGCCAAAACGCATGGCATAACTGGTTTCATTGTGAGTTGGTGGGGGCTGGCCCCCTGGGACAAATGGCATGACGATTCTTTGGCGCTTCTGCTCCAACGCGCCCAAAAGAAGGACTTCAAGGTTTCGTGTTTTTGGGAAAGAGCTGTCGGGGAGGGAGATGACCAGATTCGACAAGCAGTTCGCGACATATCCTACGTACTCAACCGGTATGGTAAAAGCGATGCGTTCTTGAAAGTTGATGGTGAGCCGGTAATTTTTGTCTATGGACGTGTATTGGAACAAGTGCCAGTGGAGTCTTGGCCGGCCATCATAAAAGGAGTTCGCTCCCAGGCGGGTAGTTTTTCGATAATCGCAGACGGCTATGACGAGCGTTATGCATATCTTTTTGACGGCATAGATTCCTATACTTTGGATGGTTTCCCTTCCGAATTTGAAAGGGAACTCGGAACCAAATTCGGGGAATATCGGAAGTGGCTCGCATGGTACAATCAAAGAGGCGTGAAGATTGCGCGAGCGCACGGAAAAATTTTTTGTGCAATGGTAGGTCCCGGATTCGACGCGAGAAAGGCCTATAAAATTGATTATCAGACTGACCGCTTGAACGGACAAACCTATCGCGCGATGTGGGAGGAGGCTCTCAAATCAAATCCTGATTGGGTGACTATCTCAACATGGAATGAATGGCCGGAGGGCACCGAAATCGAGCCGAGTTTAGAATTAGGCGGGAAATATCTCCAGATCACGGCCGACTATGCCGAGCCATTTCTCAAGGGTCATCCGGTTACACTGCCTGCGTCAATTGATCGACTCCCGATGATTGCTCCTGGGACAACAAATGAATTAGACAAGCTTTTGACTGGCCAGAAATTTGGCGTGCTGATTCAAGATCAAATGAATGATTCCGAATTCTGGGCCGCCTATTGTGGCGCGACCCCAGAACGGTTAACTATAACGGAGCTAATTGACCAACATATTTTTAATGCCAGTAATTTTCCGGCTTTTATTTATATCGCGGGTGAGCATTATGCCAGCAGTGTCAAAGTGACAGATGATGTGACGCAGGCTCTTGTTCGTTATCTGCACCAAGGGGGTTTTCTAATATGCCTTCCGACGACGGGCCCGTGGCCTATCTATTATGATGATAGCCGTAACGGAATCCCGTTCAATATAACTGACAAATTGGCTTTGGGAGTAGACAGCGGCTTTGATAAAGGGCCCGGGGGACCCGAACTGAAACTTTTTGTCAACAAAAGTGCATTGCATGGGTTGCCGCCCATCGCGACATTTCCGTCAGGGGGCGATGTGCGATTTCGCCCGGCGAGCCGTTTGCGGGTTCCCAATGCAGATTATTATTTACCGTTGGTGCAATTGTGGGGCGATCAAACTACGTTTTACGGGGACGCCGGAGTATACGTCGAACACCGGTCTCTCCTGTTACGGCCGGGCAAGAGCATCTACATTTGGATGCGCACAGCGGAAGCCATCGGACCGGACAAATTTTATCCCTCTTTATATGAATTTATTTCTACGAAGTTAAAGATGATTCACCGTGGCCTTTGAAAACCTTCCTAACTGATCCCCTGAACGGTAGGCGCAAAACTGCAGCCATTTTTGCAGAACTCGTTGCAATGGCTTGAAATGAAAACGTTTCAACATCGCAATTCCGCACTTTGCCATTGACCACGGTGGACGTATTCAACCACCAAACGATTCACTTTGCTTATTTATTTTTTGCAGGTTCATAAGGGCAAAAGGCGGCGGTTCACCGCACAGTGCAAACAAAATTGCAAGATGAATGAATAACCCAAAAGCCTTCGACGGTTCGATCGGCCATTCGCGTCCGCGTCGTTTTCAATCCGAGACGCCACCCGCGGATTCGTGGCCTTGTTCTCAGGTGCTAAAAAAACAACGCCTTGGGTTTCGTTGCCTTTGGGTGTTCCGACGTGAAAAAGGACGAACGGGTCGTAGCCCATGTAACAGCGGAACGAAGCATCACGGCTGCACGTTCCGTCGGCGAAGCGGCAGCCCACTTGGGTTGAGCCTTTGCCGCAGCCCTATAGGCTTCATCAAGATCACTCTTATTTGCCTGAACTATTTCGGCGAGCACTTCCCCTGAGTATGGGTCTATATCGGGCAGTTTACTGCCGTTTCCACCGGGTCGCCAGGCGCCAGCGATATACTGGCCATCGAAGCCCGAATACGGTTGAGGGGACGAAATGTGTGACGGTTGATTTTTAGTTTTGGTCTGTGACATAGTGTATTCTCCTTTTTCTTTAGCGTTTTCTTAAGCGGCGTTCTAACGGGTGGCAAGTTTGACCTGCGCCAGGGGCGTGATCCCTTCCCAACCGCCGCCCAAGGCTTTGTAGAGTGCGATAAGATCCGTCGTCACGGTGTCGTCGCTTTGGACGAGCGCGTTTTGCGCCTGATACAGCGAGCGTTCGGCATCGAGCACGTTGATGAAATTAGACAGGCCCTCGGCGTAAAGTTGATTGGAAAGACACAAGGATTCCTGGCTGGACTTCACCGCGTCCTCCAGCGAACGCCGGCGCATCTGCTCATTGGCATAAGCCGCCAGCGCGTTCTCCACGTCCTCAAAGGCGCTAAGCGAGGTTTTTTCATAATTCGCCAGCGCCTCCTCCTGCTCCGCGTTTTGGACCCTGATATTGGCGCGGATTTTGCCGGCATCGAAGATGTTCCATTGTACCGTCGGGCCGATCGACCAGAATTTGCTTCCGGGCACAAACCACTCGCTGGCACTGACGCTTTGGAAAGCCCCCATGCCTGTGAGAGAGAACTTGGGAAACAAATCCGCCCTGGCGACGCCGATGTTCGCGGTCGCGGCGGCCAATTGCCGTTCCGCCTCTTGCACGTCAGGCCGGCGCAGGAGCAAATCCGAAGGCAGGCCAACGGGAACTTGCGGCGGGGCCACAGGGATAGGTGCCACAGCGGACAACTCGGTCTGCAACGCTTCGGGCGGTTGTCCCAACAGGACACCGAGCCGATGAATGGAAGTTTGGAGCGACGACTCCAGTGTTGGGACATCGGCGCGAGTGGTCGCGAGCTGCGTGGCGGCTTGTTGCACGGCCAAGTCGTTCGCCAGGCCATTGGTGAACCGGCGTTCTGTAATGGCCAGCACTTCTTCCTGCGCCTGGATGTTTTCATGCGTAATCACCAGTTGTCGCTGGTAGCCGCGCGCCTGGGCGTAATTGAGCGCCACTTCTCCAAGTAAGGTGACCAGGGTGTCGCGCAGCCCGAATTCGTCGGCGGCAATGTCGGCCCTGCCTGCTTCCATGGCACGGCGCGTGCCGCCGAACACATCAATTTCCCAGGAGGCGTCCAAGCCCGCCTGATAGAAATTATTTTCAAACCGGACATTCGGCGGCAAAGGCAGCGAGCCGAGGACCGGGAGATTCTGGCTTAGCCGCAGGCGCGAATAGGAAGCGGAGCTGTCGAGGGAAGGCCATAAATCAGCCGCAGTCATTCGATACTGCGCCCGAGCCTCGCGCACGCGGGAGGCAGCGATCTTCAGGTCGAGGTTCGATTGGACCGCCCGGTAAATGAGTGAATCCAATTCGAGATCGTTAAAATTTTTCCACCACGCGGCAAGAGCGGCGGGACTGTTCGTCTCGCCGCCGGTCATAGGTTCGCCCCATTGCGTCGGCGCGGAAACTTTCGGCTGGTGGTAGTTGGGTCCAACGGCACAGCCAGCAATACAGAACAGGCCAATCACAAGGCTCGATAGGCCTTTATGTTTAAGTTGGTCAACGGCGATAGATTTTGGATTGTGAGTTTTCATAGATTTTTCAACGCACGGCGACAGGGCCTTTGGGGGACACGCGTTTCAGAAACAGCACGAGCGGGACAGAAATTAAGCACACAATAGCCAGCCAGCGGAACTCATCCGCGTAAGCCAGCATTTTGGACTGCTGCAAAAGGGATTGGTAGATGATGCTCAGGGCTCCGGGTTCCGCCTGGGTGGTTCCCATCGAAGGTATCAGGGCCGTTTGCGCCGTTTGCACCGCGTTCTGATACGTCAAATCATAGGGAGTTAGATGGGTTACCAGATTTGCTTGATGTCGCAGCGCGCCGCGCGTGACCATGGCAACAGCCACCGCGATGCCTATGCTGCCCGCTAGATTGCGGACCAACGCGAAAAGACCGGTGGCATTGCCCAATTGTTCGGTACGAATCGTGGCCGTGGCAACGGTCACCAAGGGGACCATTGATAGCGCCATCCCCATGCCCTGGAAGACATTCGGCCAGAAGAAGTCGGACTCGGCAATATCGAGGTTGAATTGACCCATCATCAAGGCGGATATGGTCATCAGCAGCAATCCAGAACCGATCAAAATACGGCTACTGACTTTGCCCACCAAGGCTCCTACCAGCGGCGTCAATAACATCATACCCAGGCCGCGCGACGCTTGGGCCAATCCGCTGGCGTAAGCGGTGTATCCCATCAGGTTTTGATTCAGCAGCGGTTGTAAAGTCATGAAGCCATACATAAGGAAGAAAACGACGCTAATGAGCAAATTACTGACAAGGAAATTCCGGTTGGTAAATATCCGCAATTCCGCAAGGGGATTGCGTGTCCGTAATTCCCTCACCAGGAATGCGATAAACGCGACGACGGAAATCAGCGAGAACCAGCAGATAAATTCGGAATTGAACCAGTCCTCATCCTGTCCCTTGTTCAGGACGGTTTGCATCGTACCCAGCCATAACGACAGGAGACCAAAACCGAGGGTATCAAGACGAGTTGCCTTCATCTTGCCGATGTACTGCGGGTCGAAAATGAATCGTTGGACCAACCACAAGGCCATCGCGCCGACGGGAACGTTTATATAGTAAATCCAGCGCCAAGAATAGTTCTCCGTAAGCCAACCGCCCAAGACCGGACCCAGCACGGGTGCGAGCACTACCCCCAATACGTAAACCGCCATGGCTTGGCCTCGTTTGGCGGGAGGAAAACTTTCCAGCAAAATGGCTTGCGAGATTGGCTGCAGCCCACCGCCGCCGGCACCCTGCACAAGGGACGCAATAATCAGGAAGTTCAGATTCGGTGCGGCGCCGCAGGCTATTGAAGCCAGCGTGAAAATTGCGATGCACGCCAGGAGAAGCCGTTTCCGCCCAAACACAATCGAAAACCACGCGCTGGCGGGCAGGATTATCGCGTTCGAAATGAGATAGCCGGTCTGAATCCACGTCGCTTGTGAAACTGTCGCTGAAAGATTGCCCGCAACTGTTGGCAGAGCCACGCTGACCACCGTGGTGTCGAGCACTTCAATAAACGTCGGCAAAATTACCGCAATCGCGATCATCCACGGATTGATTTTGAGGGGAGCTCCGTTGTTCATGGCTTCAATGGCTATGAGTTAAATTGCATTGGAATTATTTCACGTGGACTTTGGGATCAACCGACATTCCCGGCCCAAGCGCAATTTGGGCGTCCAGGGTATCGTCGAAAACGATTTTGACCGGGACACGCTGTACTACCTTGATGTAATTGCCAGTGGCGTTCTCCGGCGGGAACAGGCTAAAACTCGCTCCAGAGCCATGCTGAATGCTATCCACATGACCTTTGAATTTAATTTGCGGATATGCGTCCACTTTGATTTCTACAGGCTGGCCCGGGCGCATGTATGTCAATTGCGTTTCCTTGAAATTGGCGACCACCCAGATGTGATGTGGCACAATGGCGAGCAATGCTTGTCCAGGCTGGACATACGCACCTTGCTCCACCGTGCGGTGGGTGACATAGCCCGTTTCGGGGGCCGTGACTTTCGTGTAGGAAAGATTCAGCTCAGCCTGACGCACGTCCGCCTCATTTTGTTGGACATTCGCCACTGAGGTTTCGATGCTGGCCTGGCTCAAGGCCGTTTGTGCCTGGGCGGCGAGGATTTGATTGCGCGCCACCTCTACTTGAGCGGCGGAAGAGTGGGCTTGACTTTCGGCAAGATCAATCTGGTCCTGTGAAACGCCCAGACTGCCAATGATTTGATCGCGCTTTAAATCGGCTTTGGAGTAATCGGCCTGTGCCTCGACCGCAATGAGGTTGGCCTGCTCCTGTCCTAATCTCGCCTGATCCACACCAAACTGCGCCTTCGATTGCGTGAGTTGGCTGCGCGCCGCCGCCAGGTTGGCCTGCGCCAACGCCAACTGCGCTTCATAGTCGCGAGGGTCAATTGCAAAGAGCAGGTCGCCTTGCTTTACTTCCTGATTGTCTTGGACCAGCAGTTGAACCACGCGCCCCGAAACTTGTGGGGCCACCGCGGTGGCGTGGCCTTCGATGAAAGCATCATCGGTGGATTCGTAAGGCCCGATAAACCGGAAATAATATACACCCACGGCCAGCCCTACAACTAGCGCCGCCGCTCCTATGATAGCCAGGCGAAGCCACTTGCGGTTCCCGGGTGTGATATTCGTGGAAGCCTTGTCATCATCGGGAAGCCTCTGCTCCCGCGTAGCCGCTGGCGTCTCAGTCGAAGTGTGGCCGTTACGAGAATCAGGGTGTGGCGCAGGCGGGGACTGTGATAAATCGCGTCTTTCCTCAATAGTGTTCATATATTCTTATTTTTTCTGTTGTTGATTGTTCGTAAGTGGCGAGTGACTGTACTTGGGAGAGGATTGTTTCCTTGCTGGTGGTGCCGACGATCTTTGCGTTCACATTGCCATTGATGAAATAGAGCAAGGTGGGGATGGATTGAATCCCATACCACAGTCCAAGATCGGGATTATCATCCACATTGACTTTGACAATTTTCAGTTTGTCATTGCACTCAGTGGCAACCTCATTAAGTACCGGTTCGAGTATCCGACAAGGCTGACTCCATGGCGCCAGGAAACCCACCAGGACAGGTTGCGCGGCTTTCAAGACTTCCGCTTCAAAGTCCAGCTCGTTGATTTCAAGCATTGGGTTCATATTGGATTTGGATTGTTGGCTAAACAGCTAACCCGCTGGGGCGGATAACGTGATCAATTCTCAATCCACTCGTGAAAAAACGCCGCCAAACCCGTGCGACGAGATTCCAGTTGGTCATAGTAATCGGACCACTGGATGATTTTTTCATCGTATACTCGCAGGACCGATGCGCCTGGTAGAGAAATCGGCACAAGTCGAGAGAGTCCTCCAAAAAAAGGCTCACGTTGTTGAGCTTTTAACTTCCAGGTAAAAATGAAGGTGTCCTCGCATTCGAAAATTTCCTCTACCACGACCTCCGCGCCCGGAAAAAGCTCATGCGATTTTCGGAAAAATTCGTTCAGCCGCTGCTTTTCCACAAACTCCAATCCAAGGGCGTGGTCGGTGAATTTGAATTGGTCCGCAAATTGGTCCACGGCCTCGCAGACCTTTCCCTCATTCAAGGCCGTTACAACTGTTTGCAGGATTCGCCGAGGAACGGTGACCGCCGTCTTCATCCAGTCATCCTGCATTGTTGATGTCAGGTCTGAGAAGCGTGAATCAGTTTGGTTTAAGCACGTATTTGATTTTAATGTCGAGTTCATTGTTTTCCTTTCACAGTTCATATTTTCGCATTGTTTTCCTATCACATCACTCTTTAGTCGGTTCTTGTACGACCGTTCATTTAGAGGAACGAAAATTTCGAGAATAAAGGTCAACCTTGTCCCAAAACTTCTTAATTCCATTGGATTTTAAATTCGGGCGAATTCGGTTGACCTTTTACCCTCTGAATCTCGTAGTTTCTTGTGGTGGGCCTTTGGTATATCAGCCCAGGTTACGTGTAAAAATGAAGAATTTATGACGCTAATTTCCGAGCCGCACGCATGCTCCCAAATAAGAGTTGCCGGGCAGAAAACACCAGAAAATGGAGGTGGTCTATCTACGAGGGTGCCGCTATTGTTAGGGTCGAGGCAAATAGCAATCATCATGAACGACACTACGGTGATCATCGCGGCGATCGAAAAGGGTGAACCGAAAGCGGCAGAGCAATTATTGTCTTTGGTGTATGAGCAGTTGCGGCATCTCGCGGCCTCCAAACTGGCCCCGGGCCAGACTCTTCAACCAACTGCCCTGGTCCATGAAGCCTGGCTCAAACTGGTTGGTGACCAAGACCGAACCTTTCAGAATCGCACCCATTTCTTTCGTGCTGCCGCCGAGGCCATGCGTCACATCTTGATTGATCGGGCGCGACGCAAACAAACACAACGTCACGGCGGCGAATTCGTCCGGATTGATCTCGAAGGAATTGAATCTGATTTGGCTTTACCTGACGTCCCTGAAATTCTTTTGGCGCTAAACGAAGCGCTGGGACAGTTGGGTGACATCATAGCTGGAAAGGGCCGAACCGGCGATCATCAGTTCGGCAAGGTCGCCGGTCAACCACTGGGCGCCGTCGGCACGCGAGCCGACGAATAGGGGATTGCCTCCGTCAGCGATGTTCGCAACGTTAAAGCCGCCATTCAGGACGCCGGTGCCGACGAAGTTGCCATCCAGGAAGTGTTTGACCGCGTTGCCGTACTCCGATACCACCAGGACATGCGGCACACCAACGGAAGGACCGGTCGGGGCAGTGAACTGGCCAAAGCTGTTGCCATCGCCGCTGGAGCCGCCGTTGCCGCGATACAGAGAGGCGTCGGCAGCGCCCACGTAATAATCATAGGGCGCGGGGATATTCAAGTCTGTGCTCGGGCCGTTGCCGGTCTTCGATACAATTTCGCCATTGGTGCCACCGTTGAGAGTCGCAAAGTTCACCACGGCGACGATAGATATCGCGGCGTTGTTGGTGGCGGTGATCTTAAGACTTCCGGTTGATTCAGCAAACATTTCGGTGGCGTTGGCGGCCGTAAAACGGACCACTGGATCACCCAAGGTATTGGTGGTGAAAACCGGGTCATAAGGTGCCGCGTTCTCATCAAATCCGTACAGGGTGTTGCCACTGCCGGACGAATCGTTCCATTGATCTATACCGCCGTATCCAAGTCCGTCAGGGGTCACGTTAGCGGCGTTAGCCCTAACCCAAAGAGCGAGATTTGCCGGATAGACGCCAACCACGAGATTGGTGGACGAAGGCGACATCATAATGCCATAATAATCGTTCACGTTTTGGATAGTCAACGTGTATGAGCCACTCAACGGGGTGGTGGTCAGAACCACTTCATTCGACGCGCCCAGCGTGGCTGAAAGAACAGCGGGCGTGCCTGCCCCCGTCAACGAGTAATTGCTGGCGATCGTGGCCGTGACGGGGTCCAGCAGATCCGAGAAGGTAATAATGATGTTGGTCTGGCTTGTCTGGTTCCAAATCGGTTCCCCAACTGCAGTCACCTCCAATTGCTGCGAGTCCACTACCGCAACCTGACTGGTCACAGAACCGTAATAGTTGGTCACGACCACGAAATAATAATCATTTACATTGTTGACGGTGACGCTGGCGGTCTGTGAGCCGGAGACGCCGCTGCCATCGGTCATGGCGGTCGCGCCGGTATAATTGGAAACTGTGTTTAAATACCATTGATAGGCCAGCGCGGGCCAACCACCGGCCGTTACGTTGAATCCGACGAAGTTGCCCGACCTGAATGCCCCAGGCTGCGAGACAATGGAGGGCTTCGGGTTATACGATGTTATTGAGCTGGTGGCGTGACCGTAGTAGTTGGAAACCACGACAAAATAGTAATCCTGAAGGTTGGTCGTTGCATCCAAGGCGCTTGTGGCCGAACCTACGTAGCCACTACCATCGGCCAGCGCAGTCGCCCCACTATAGCTGTTGGCCGTGTTAACATACCATTGATTGGTCACAGGCGGAACACCTTGAGCGATCACGTAGTATTGGACATAGGAGTTCCCTACATTGGTTGCCGTAGCTTGCACCACAAATTGTGGCGTCGGATTATACCACGCTATCGAACTGGTAATGGAGCCATAAAGGTTTGACACAACGACGAAGTAGTAGTCCGCGAGGTTTTGGGTGATTGACAGATTTGTGGTCGTTGAGCCGGTAACGCCGGGGCCGTCCGTTAACATCGTCGCACCAGCGTAATTGGAAACCGTGTTATAATACCATTGATTTGTGAGAGGTCCTGTGCCAATGGCCGTTACATTCATATCTATATTCGTGAACGCAGCCGGGTTTCCCACCACATATGGCAGAGGCTCGTAGGTAATGAATGGCGCGTAAGGATACGCGGCAGAATCATCTTCCACGGTTGTAGCATAGAGCAAGAAGGGGTTGCCTGCGACAACGTTTGTCGCCAGGCAAAAGACGTTCGTCGTTGCCGCCGTGAAATCGTATTCGATATAGCGCGCTCCGTAACAGGTCAAGCCATTGGACAGCACGCCATTGGTCCCGGCATCCTCATCGAGGGGATTGCCTGAATAGGCCTGCCAGGTTCCCTCGCCGTTGAACCAGAAATTTTGTGGCCGGTCGCCGCTCCACCACCGATAGTAAATGCGTAAGGAATACTGATCCCCGGGGGTCAGGTTGTCATACTCCTGCCCGACCCATGCGTTACTCGTGATGGTACCACCGATATATACTATATCGGTTAATATTGATCTCATGTTGCCGTCGGACTGACTGGCTACTGATCCGGCGCTGGAGGTGTCTGCGAGCAAATTGCCGGTATTAGGCCCGCCACATGACAGAACAACCCGCCCGCCATGGGAATCAACCTTGTTGGTTGTCGCCCACAGGCTGTTGTCTGCTTTCGCCCACCCAAAGTGCGTAAAAGACACACTGTTGACGCTGTAGGTGGTCGCGTTTTGGTTCCCGTAATTGAAAGCGCACACGTAGTGTTTGTTCGGGGTGATTCCTGTAGCCAGGTCGGTGCTGGTGGGCGGCAGATTAACCACCGTGATGGTTCCGGCGCGGGCGGAAGCGGTCCCCAGGAGCGTCAACAACACTGCTGACACAATTGCAAACTGATTGAGTAATTTTGCGTTCATAATTTGGATTTCGCGAACGATTTAGTTTGTGTTGGCTGAAACTCTGGCTTTCTCATCATTTGGGCGAGTAACACCCACTAGTGAAAGCACAGCAATAATGGGAATTTCACACCTTTATTTTAAATGAAAAATATGTGAGTGGCTACCCGACCATTCGGTCGGTCATGGTTCCTCTTGAAGAACGGTGAGTTTGGTTTAAGATAAGAAAGTGATTTCCGTGGCAATTCGGTTGGATCGCCTGCTTCTTTTTTGGGCGAGGTTGATGCTACTGTTTGCTGGTTTTGTGGCGCCGGTTTCTTCCAATGCCGCCTGGCTCACCCGCGCTTGGAATACCGATGACGGGCTGCCCAATAACAACATCCACGCGATTATTCAGGGCCCGGATAATTATTTGTGGGTGATGACGCCATATGATCTGATGCGATTTGACGGATTCAGCTTCAGCCGGTTTCCCATCGAAGATTTTAGCGGCCCGACTTTGCGCCGCATCCCCACTGTGCTGTGCAGCCGGACGGGTGTGCTTTGGTTTTGGTATGTCCCGGCCAACGGAGCGGTGTTTGGCCTGAATCGGGATTCTTCACTGGTTTGCCTATCCAAAACCGGCATGTCGCCAATCACTTCGCCGACCCCTGGCTGAAGCTGGAGATGGATCGTTGTGGCTGGCAGATTCCAGCGCTGTCTGCCAGATTAAAAACGGACAAGTGGCGCGGCTGACAGCAAAAGAAGGAATACCGCCAGGCATTTTCCATTCAATGATCAACGATGGCGACGGGAATATCTGGCTGGCCAAAGGAAGACAGATCGGTTTTTTTCGAAACGGGCAATTTCAACATGCCGAGAGCGTGCAAGGCGTGCAATGTTTGGCTGCCACTCATACCAACGCCGTCTGGTTCGTCGCCGGCGCGCATCTCTTTACTTGTGATATAAAAGGCACGCTGCGGGATTATGGGGCTTTTCAAAGCCTTTCCGGCGCGAACACCACAGTATTGCTGGAAGATCATACCGGTGCGGTCTGGATCGGCACAGATGGCATTGGATTGTTTCGTTACAGCGAATCAGGTTTCGAAAGGATCGAGACTTCCCATCCCTCCATCTTGAGCCTTGCGGAAGACCGTGAAGGCAACATTTGGGTCGGCACTGCCGGAGGGGGCCTGAACCGGGTTTCTTTATGCGGCGTGCAACTGGAAGACTTGGAGAACAATCAGGTTTTATCGCAAATTCAATCCATTTGCCAGGACACCCATGGCGTGTTGTGGGGCGCGACTCAAGACGGCGCGCTTGTTTCCAGAATCAACGACAAATGGAAGCCGGTTCTCACCAATGCGCCATTCGCCGGAACCGTGACGTGCGTCGCGGCCGGCCGTGATGGCGCGGTTTGGATCGGCACACGGAACGGGAAATTACTGCGTCTGGTCAATACCAATTGCACAACCTGGGGCCAAAGCGTGGTTCACGGCGACATTCGCGCGCTCCTCTCGGCGTCGAAAGGAGACCTGTGGATCGTTGGCGCTCACGCGCTGCTATGCTTGCACGATGGACAATTGCAGGATGTCAAACTGCCACGACAGGTCCAACACATTTCCGCCATCACCGAGGATGCAACAGGAAACATCTGGGTTGGCGCAAGGGGCATAGTAATGCGGTTCAATGGAAAAGTTTTTGAGGACCAATCGCCACGCCTGCCGATTTCAGATCGCAACATTTTTTGTCTCTATGCGACAGCCGACGGAAGTGTGTGGATTAGTTGCGGGGGCGTGGGGCTGCTGCGATTCAAAGATGGACATGTCGGTCAAATCGGAGTCGAACAAGGATTATTTGATGATTACATTGAGCAAATCGTTGCCGATGACCACGGCTGGCTTTGGTTCGGGTCCGATCGTGGCATCTTCAAGATTCGGCAGCATGAATTGGAGCAGGCCATGGAGGACCACAGCATCCGTTTGCGCTCGATTGTCTATGGGAGAAATGAAGGATTGATAAGCCTGGAAGCTATTTGCAGCACCGCTATACCGAATGTCCTCCCCCTGGATCTTCTCGCTGGCGATGGCCGCGTATGGTTGCTGATGCATACGGGAGTTGTGGTGGCGGACCCAAAACTTCTGCCGGAAAATTTAGCGCCGCCGCCAGTTTTATTAACACAAGTTGCCGTGGATGGACAAACCATCGCGTCATACGGCGGCGTTGCGTCAACTCAAACAGTCGCCAATCTGAAGACTTTGAATGTTCCTTTACGATTGCCTCCCTCAAATCGGCATTTGGAGTTCGATTTTGCCGCTTTCCATTTCAGCGCGCCGGAAAACATCCATTTTCGTTATCAACTGGCGGGCTTCGACAATGACTGGATTGACGCGGGAACACAGCGTAGCGACAATTATTCCCGGCTGCCTGCGGGAAACTACGAGTTCCACGTCGAGGCTTGCATCGGTGATGGGCTGTGGAGTGAAACGCCCGCCAGACTGGCCTTCAATGTGGCTCCGTTTTTCTGGCAGACCTGGTGGTTTCGCCTTGGCGCGCTGTTGCTTTCCACTTCGTTGGTGATTGCCATCGTACGCTACGTCTCATTTCGGCGGATGCGCTGGAAACTGCGCGCTGCCGAACAACAGGCGGCTATCGAAAAAGAACGCGGACGCATCGCGCACGATATTCACGATGACTTGGGAAATCGGCTGACGGAAATCCAGCTTTTAAGCGGTTTAGCGCAAGACAACCGTGCAATGTCGGACAATTCCTTTGCCGAAAAGATTTCGGCGGCTGCGCAGAAGGCAACCGACGCATTGGATGAAATTGTTTGGGCCATCAATCCTCGCAATGACACCCTGCCGCATCTGATTGATTATCTCGGCGAGTTTGCTGTGGAATTTCTACAGACGGCTGGTATCCGTTATCACGTGGATTTGCCGGAGCAGCCGCCGGTCAAGCCGGTGTCCGCCGAAGTTCGTCACAATCTCTTTCTCGCGATCAAGGAATCGCTTAACAACATTGTGCAACATGCCGGCGCGACGGAAGTTTTGCTAACCATTCTAGTTACAGACGGAACCATCAGGGTCATCATCGAAGACAATGGCCGTGGCTTCAATGGCGAGGTCAAAAATAATGGAGCAGACGGTTTAAGAAATATGCGGCAGCGAATGGCTGAAATCGGGGGACAATTTCACATCAAATCAGAGCCTGGGAGCGGAACTCGGGTCTCTTTCAACGGTCCGTGGCTGGCCAAAGAATGATATGGAAACAAAAACAACTGTCACGCCTGTCAAGATCGCCTTCGTTGAGGATGATGAGGAAACGCGCAATGGTTTGGCTGCCCTGTTGGCCAAATATCCCCGGGTCTGCTGTGTTGGAATTTATTCCACAGGCGAAGCTGCCGTGCGCGAAATGCCGCCGACAAAACCGGATGTGGCATTGGTGGACATTAATCTGCCTGGGATGAACGGTATTGAGTGCGTGACCCAACTCAAAAAGCAACTGCCGAAATTGCAGGTGTTGATGCTTACCAAGTATGCAGAGAAGGATTTAATCTTCAATTCGCTCCGCGCCGGTGCCAGCGGTTATCTGCTTAAGAAGAGACTAACCGGGGAGCTAATTTCTGCCATTGAGCAGGTTTGTGAGGGTGGTGCCCCGATGTCCATGCAAATCGCGCGCAAAGTGGTGGATTATTTCAATGGTCGCCCACCACCGGCAGCCGATTTGGAAAAATTGACGCCGCGCGAGCAGGAAGTTCTGGCGTTGCTGGCAAAAGGATTACTTTACAAAGAAATCAGCGATAAATTAGGGATTAGCCATTCCACCGTTCGAGGCTACCAACACGCTATCTATGAGAAACTTCATATCCATTCACGCACCCAAGCGACCTTAAAGTATCTTGGGCGGGATTTTTAATTACTCGTTCATGGCCAACCCCGCCCAACTTTCCGCAAGTGATGAAAAGACGTGGTTCCGCTATATCCCTGTCAGTCCGCAGATTAAGGCGCTGGGAGCTTGCATCCTGAACACCAGGTTAGCCACATTACTATCCCCCGGCTGCCCAAGCTAAAAAAGATGGTTTCGGGAATTTGATGCGGTGGGAATTTTTCCCGTTAAGCCGATGTTTTGGTCTTGAGTTGGCGCCTCTCTGTTTCATTGCTATTGTTGAATATCAAGCAACTACTCCAATTCCGAACCAAGTGTGGGATGACTTTGCATCTGCAATCTGAGGATACCACAACATATTGTGTTTTAGCACCCTTATTTATTTATCCAGAAGAATTAGAATGGTTCTTCGCTGTTTTGAGTGGAATGAGTGTGTAGTCTGGGGGCATGACGCCTGAGAAACTATTTCATGAACTATTGGGACTGGGACTGAACTGGGAAGTGACCGAGAGCCGGTTTGAGCCGGCCAGCGGGACTGTCTTTTTGGAAATCCGGGAGACGAGTCAGCTTTGGGAAAAAGTTCATTGTCCCAAAGAGACATGCACCTGCGATGCAAGCTGCTATGACCATACTGAGGCTTTGACCTGGCGGCATCTGAACATCTTCCAGCATCGTTGCGAAATAACGTGCCGTCTGCCCCGAGGTAAATGTCAGAAATGCGGTCACATTTTCCGGGTGCGTCCGCCCTGGGAAGGATTGAGCAAACACTTTACCAAGGAGTTCGAAGCCTTTGCCTTGCTGCTGATGAGAGAGATGCCTATGAGCAAGGTGGCCGAGATGGTCGGCGAGATCGATACCCGACTGTGGCGAATGCTCTTTCGGCAGATTGAGGCGGCGTATGCAGAGAACGATTTTAGCCAGGTATGCTGCGTCGGGGTCGATGAAATGAGCGTACGCAAGGGGCATAAATATATCAGTGTCTTTGCCGATTT
>DATAST010000231.1:0-33658 GCA_036269115.1 Verrucomicrobiia bacterium
ACGAGCCTCTGAATAATCGACCCACTGCCTTTGGTGCTATATTACCGGACTGAACCAACGACAACTCAAAAATCGCCATGAAAATCATCGAATACAAAGTGCTGTCTGGCTCATCCGTCGCGCAATTGGCAGTCGAAGTAAATGAGCACATCATCGCGGGTTATCAACCGTATGGACCGCTGGCCGTCCTTCCATCTTCTGGAATGGGAGCAAATCCCTTTTTCCAGCCCGTGGTCGTATACCAAAAACCAAGCCCAAATTTAGACACGGCCCCGCCCAAAGACACAAAGTAGCGGGCCCGCAAATGTTCAGAAGTATCAAACAATCGGACGACAATTTCCCAAATTCTCGACTGTCGGCGTAGCCGCTAACCGAGAACCCCAGCGGGGTTCAGGATAGCCAGGGGTCGAGCGCGACTCTTGGAGCGCGACCACCCCTGGTAAGGACAATTACAAATTCAGCCGCCGACTGCGACACCGCGCGATAGCGCGAATCAGATATGCGGCCCAATCTTCCATCTCTTCCGACCCGAAAGCGAATCACCATTAACCAAAAACCGCCACAATTCCAAGCCGATCCGGTCACAATTCAATGCCAGCTCAGTTCATCACGGCCCGGCAAAGGCGGAAAATCCTGGTGCGGTTCTGTCTGGTACCAATACGCCACGGAAGATATTTCAGCATCAAGCTGTTTATAAAGTCCGCCCTTCTTCCAGCCAAGCGCCTGGATGGTCACTTTCAAATCTTTCTTGAAACGAATCGGGTCGGCGATATGCCAGCGATAAAGCCCAAACTGCTGGCCGGGCTGATAGATCTCGTCCGGAGGCAGCACCTGCGCCAGGCCGCTATAGGGAGTTGAGAAAGTTTGGTATTTGTGAGTGTCGTGGTTTTCGAAATTGTACGAGCCGCAAAAATAATCTTCGGTGCCGGTGCCGCAAACGGTCGGGAAATTTTTATCTCCATCCGTGTAAAATTTGATCTCCCCTTCCCCCCACCAACCGCTGTCATGGACTTCCAGGGCCAGGTAAGTCCCGACATACTGGCCCTGCCCTTTGACTCCGTCCAGAATCGTATAAACACCCGGTGGGTTGAGCGGATATTCATGCCGGTATTGCGCGTGGAAATAACCGGCGCTCCGGGGCACCTTCGCAAGCGTATAATTAATTTGGTAGTAAACCGTCATGCTTTTGTCATCAAGGTTTTCCATGGTGATTCGTGCTCGTTTGTGAAAAGGCATTGGCCAATAGCAATTAAAGGCGCTGCCCGGATTTACACACACTGCCATTGAATTAATCTGGCAATACTTGCCCAATCCACATGCAAAAAAATCACCCACCGGACATTCCACGGAAGCGTTTGTTTCGCCGTCCCAATAAATCCGGAAAATCGTATGTTTCCAGTTTCCAGTTGGCGTCATCCAAATTTGCTGGATGCAGCCAGGTCCCTTGATGTCGGCCAAGGTAAAGGTTTCTCCCGCTTTGATATGGATGCTGGGCGACACTTTCCACCCTTGACCGAGTTCGCTGGATGCATGCTTGCCCGTGCCGTTGGTCGCCATCCCTCCCTCGCCTTTTTCGCCCGTCAGATTTTCCGGACTGACAGATCGTGTTTCCGCATCGGAAACCTTATAAAGACCGGAGAGACTTGAATCTAACCCCCATCCGTCACTGGCCTGAAGCCATTGGTTTGCGGCGAGCAAAAGAAGAAGGGTTAGATATCGTTGAACTTTTTTCATTTAGGTTTCTTTTAATTTCGTTGTTGGCTGTTTTTAAACGGGGTGAATGCCACATGAAGCGCGCACGATCAATTGAGGCGGCAAAATAATTTGGCGAACCAGTTGGTCCGGATTGTTCAAGCGCTCCAATAGTGTACGCGCGGCGATCTCTCCCAACTCTTTAATCGGCTGCGCCATTGCCGTCAGCGGCGGACGGAGCGTTGAAGCCCACGGCAAATCGTCAAAACCGACAATCGCGATTTCTTCAGGCACCCGGAAGCCGGATTCGTGAATCGCCTGTAATGCGCCCAATGTCATCAGGTTATTTGCCACCATGACCGCGCGCGGCGGCTTTGATAGTTCCAGCAATTGTTTCATGGCCTTATACCCGCCGACGTGCCGGAAATCGCTCTGAATGACAAGGCCATCCCGCACGTGAGCGCCCGCATTTTTGAGCGCCTCCTCATATCCCAAAAAACGTTCGAGAGAGACGCTGATACTGTGAGGCCCGTTGATCAGGGCAATATCTTTGTAGCCGTGGGAAATCAGATGATTAATAGCGTCCCGCGCGCCTTTTCGGTGATTGGTGCTGATCAAATCCGCTTTTATCCCCTGGGGAATTCGGTCCACCGCCACCGCCGGAATTTTCCATGACGAGAGCGATTCGTAGTTTGCGCTCGAGGCATTGTCAGGCATTAGGATCAACCCCGCCGCGCCTTCGCTCCGCAAAATGCCGATATGCGCCAATTCACGCTCCGCCAATCCATTCGAATGTCCCAGCACCAAAGTATAGCCGGATTCATAAAGTACGGATTCAATCCCGTGAACGACTCCGGTAAAAAATGGATTCTGCAGGTCTGGAATAATGACCCCTATGATCTTCCTTCGGCCTGCCCGCAATCCGCGTGCGAGATGATTCGGGTGATAGTCCAGTTTGCGTATGGCCTCGATGACTCGTTTATGCGCTTCTTTCGCCACAGCATTCGAGCCAGCCAGGGCTCGAGAAACGGTCGCAATGGATACGCCAGCCTCGGCAGCCACGGTTTTAATCGTCACTGCGCCTTGCTGTAAGCCCTTACGACGTGCCGAAGCCATATCAGGTTGCATATCATGTAAACGTTTACATGAAGATGTCAAGCGTAATTCCGCGGCGTCGGACATTGCTGAATCGTTGAGAATTCTCCAAAGCCTGTTCGCGCGTTGAACCCCTGAACCGTCGCAGTGTTCCGGCGTATCAAACCATCAGACGATGATTCTCCCTCTCCCAGCGGGAGAGGGCCGGGGTGAGGGAGAGTCGATTCGAGCGAGAATGTCATACGGTTCATGCGGAGGGAGAGTCACCCGGACGTGGATATTCCGATTCAGGTGAGGTCGCTCACACAGAAAATATAAACTGGCAATAGCTACGGGCCCGGCGCCGACGTGTGGCTGGCGAACCAAAATACATCAGGATCTCCGGACGCTTGCACAAAAGCGGACGTCCAGAGATACGCGGTATAAGTAGTCGGTTGAATCTGGCCCGGATGAACGAAGCCATGGAGCTCAACGTGGCCATCGGCAAACGCAATCGTAAAACTATTGCCATGTGTCTTGGCCGGATAATCGAACCATCCTACGGTGCTATTGACGCCGGGCCTGGGCATGCCAAAGTTGAACCCCCCGTCATCAATACTATCGGGGTTTTCGTCGATCATGACCCATAAATCCGATGGCCCAGGCGCGAGCATTTGGCTTTCTTTCGAATACGTCCGCCAATGCCCCGGCACGCCATTGTTTTGCGGTTCCCAAAAATGATTCAGATAGTTTTCCGGCTCGTTGCCACCAGCCAGGCTCATCGTGCCAACGGCCTGGCTCATAGAATATGTCCGCACGCGCGGCAGCCCCCTCCCATTGGCAAATACTGTACTTCGGTCCGCCGGGCATCGCCAAACGCTCGCATTCTGCACATAGGGCGCCAACTCGCTGTATTTTGAGTTCACCAAAAGCGCTGCGTTGGTGTCGTCCACGCCGCCCTGATACCCGCTCATGATGCCGGCCACATAATTGACGCCCGTTTTCGGCCCGGCGCCTGCCCAGTCATTCGGAATGGCGCTGGTCCACAACGCGAAATTGTTCACCGCGAATTGCCCGTTGTTTTCGCCATTATACATGATCCAGCCAATTATGATTTGATGTAGATTACTCTCACACCGCGCGGCCTGCCCCCGCTTTTGGGCCGCATTCAACACCGGCAACAAGATCGACGCGAGGATGGCTATAATGGCGATGACGATCAACAACTCAACGAGTGTGAAGGCGCGCTCCCGCGCCTTCACACCCCCAATTAATCCGCTAAAAACCAGGGCTTTCCTCCTTGGAGAATCCATATTGCCTGGTCTTTTGGCGAATAAGCATTTTGTTTTTTCCATCAGTTCCCTTTCAACCATTCTCTTCATTTCCTGCCGTCCTGATTGTTAGTGCTTCAATCGGAAAAAGACCGTTCCATTGTTCCGGTCCATCGGAATAGCCACCTGGTTGGTCCCAATTGAGGGATTCAAATCCACCCAGTTGGTGCCAATGCCCTTTGTCACGCTGTTGGTCTGCGCCTGCAATTGCTCTTGGTTAAAGTTAGCCGGCCATGAAACGTAGAGCGTGCCGTTCGTCATTCCCCACGTAATGGGTGGTGCATTCGTCGGGTACGGGGCGATCAGCGGAATGATGGTGATATTGGTGCCATAGGCGTTGGTAACGACCAATTCCAATTGGCCCGCGCTCAGGCTGGTGCTGGCAATGCTGAGATTTGCGGGGAGCGGCGCCATATTGTTGGTCGTCCCCGACGCGACAACTGTGGAGTTGTTGATCCAGGAATAACCCAGGACCGCCGAACCGAAGCCCGTCGCAGGAATCGTGATAGTGGCATTTGTCAGCACGATGCTGTTGGTCGGCGGCAATAGATTCAAGAGATACGGCGGAACACCCCCGGGCGCCACCTGAGTCAGCGCGACATTATTCCATTGGACGTCATTCAGAACAGTCAACCCGTTTTGGGTAATTCCAACAGCGCCGATTGGCGGGTTGCTGGCATAAGTATTCGTCCCTGCTGAAACACCATTAATGAACGCATACTGAACCCATTGAGGGCCCGTCGTATCCAACACGACCTCCGCCGGGTAGGTTCCAGGATATGCCGGAGTGAAAAGGGTCGCATTGGTAACAGTCCCGGGAACGGCCCCGCCCGGCCCGGCAAAGAATTCCACGTTTCCATTTCCTCCATTCACGAGCATCCAATCATAACCCAATGGTCCCGCTCCGCCGTCGGTGAACCGCGCGGCGGCAACAGGCGCGTTGCTCGAGACTGTCTGCGCAAAACCCAGGCCAATCCAGCTACCCGGATTGCCGTAGAAGGTCACCGTAGCGGACAAGGTATAGACATACCCAGCGTGCGGCGTGAAGGGAAAAATCCAGCTGTCTCCGATCGCGGTGTTGTCAAGGCCGCTGGCAAACATGCTGCCCGGATCATTAGTCCCGGCTGCGTCAATCCAAAGAGTATTGGTCCCGCCAACCAAACTGTTGGCCGCTGTTGCGGACTGGCCGGCAAGGTTCCATGTCCCTCCGTTAAACTGGTTGGAATAAAGTATGGAGTTCGAGTAATCCAGGGTTACCGGCGGTGGCGGACTGAAAAGTGTGACAAACCAATTGGTGCTCACAGTGACGTTGGTGAGGACCAATTCCAGTACGTCACCGCTCAGGCTCGCTGCGGCGTTCGGTATTGTCAGGGTCGCGTTTAGCGCCCCCTCGTTGTTAGTTGAATCCCCTGCGATGATCCCCCCGGCCGTCACGTTGGTCCAGTAGTAGCCGTAGGGCGGCGTGCCATAAGCCGTTACGGGTATCGTCACTGTCGAGTTGGCCTGGTAAACTAGATTCGTTGGCGGCGATTGGCCAAGAAGCTCGAGATAGGGCGTAACAACGTAGCCAGCCGCCTGGTAAAGTGCGATCACCTGGTCAGCAGTGATGGCTTGGTTAAAAACGGCCGCATCGTTCATCGAACCCTCGAATTGGGTGTCCCCAAGCTTCGTGTTCGACCGTGCGCCGAGAATAATTGGAGTGGCGGCGGCGCCTTTGAAAAGACCACTGTTAGGAGCGACATAGACGGTCGCAACCAGGTGACCATCAACGTAAAGGGTTACGTTCGTATTCGGTTCATCACATACTCCAACAACGAAATGCCAGTTCGAGTCGTTGCCCAGCTTGACCGAACTGCTGGCGTTGATGGCCGTCCCCGCCGTGTTCCGCACCGATAATCGCAACGCGGACCCGGTGCCGCCCTCATCCAAAGTAAACTCTTCGCCATTGAAAAAGCCTTTGGTTACCAGGCCGCCGGCCGCCGTTTGTGTCAGGCCCTGCCCGTTTGCCCATGTGGCGACCGTGAACGTTGCATTGGAGGATCCGCTAAAATCAATATTTGTCCCAATTGAATTGGCGTCGCTGTAAGGGGCGGCAAAAATGCCAAACCCGGCCGACAATTCCGTGGGATCAGTGCTCGGACTATATCCGGTCCCCCCAATCCCGGCATTGCTAAGGTATGTATTGGTGTAAATTCCATTATTGCCGCTCTGGTAATCATTGCAAATCGCCCCCGGATTACCGTCGCCGGTTCCGTCGTCAGGCTCATTCAGGCGCCAATAAGCAACCGGATTGTCGGCGAGAACCAATTGCGGGAAAGGAGCCGTGGGCGCTGGAAGATAATTCACCAGCCACGTGTTCGTGCCTGTGCCAAGACTGTTGCTGGCGATACAACTAAAGTTCGTGGGACTGCTCAACTGACAATTCGGGAAGATGAAGTTGGTGCTGGTTGCACCTCCGACCGACACCCCGTTGCTCTGCCAAAAGTAAGTGATGGGCTGCAATCCCGATGCCGAAACCGAAAACGACGGCGTAGAACCGAGATACGTCGTCACCCCATTGTTTGTGCCTCCATACAACACCATGGGATTGGTATAAGTGATTGGGTTCGTGATCACGAATACCGGACTGGTAAGGACGGTCAGGGTTGCGGGCGAACTGGTGACCGCGCCGTAAACGTTCGTTATAACGGCGTAATAATTGGTGCTGGCATAGTTCGGCAGTACAGAATTCAAGGTCAGGATGGCGTTGGTGGCATTAAGAATCGGAATGCCGTTGGTAAACCACTGATAGTAAAACGGTGGCGTTCCACCCGCGACAACGTTATCTGTAAAAGTAGAGCCCTGGTTGACAGTCACAGATGCCGGCTGCCCCACAACCGCCAGGTGCGTAGCGGAAAGTATCAAAGAAGTCCACTGGAACAAACTCGAAGGTCCGGCGGCGAAGCCATTCTGGCCGACACCCACCGAGAGAATGGATGGAATTGTCGCGTAGGTATAGACATAGTTCGGCGTCGGCCCCATCTGCTTGCCATCTATAAAACCTGTCAGAGTCCATAAATTGCTGGTCGAATTAATGACGAACGTCAACGTATGGATTCCGGTAACCGGGCTGAACGTATTTCCCGGGGCGATTCCGTTCCCCCCGCCAGGCCCCGCAAAATACTGCAAGGTCCCATTATTTTCGTTCATAAGCGCCCAACCATAACCATTTACGGATCCCTGGGCGAAAGCGTTGTTAATACCGCCCATGCTATAGTGTTGTGCATAACCAGCGCCAATCCAGCTCCCTGGAAAACCGGTAAAGTTCGCCGAAATTGACAAATTGTAAATTTGATTGGACTGCGCCGTGAATGGCAAAAGGACAGCGTCTCTCTGGGGAGTGCCAACAAAGCCGTCCGCGTAAAAAGCATTCGTATCCCCAAAACCCCCCGCGTCAAGCCAGGCTGCGTTGTTGGAACCCCCGAATTGGCCGACTGCGTAATCCGGATGCGTGTTGGTAATATTCACATGCCCGCTGTCAAAAGCATTGGAATAAATGAGGGTCGTGATTTGCGCGTTTCCCACGGAACAGCAAAGCCAGAACGCCGATGTAATGCCGAACAAAAGCATTTTTGAGATCGATTTCATACATTTCTTTGAGCGCTGCACTTTATTTTTTGGGGTTTCACTAAAGAAGTTTATCACGGGGGTGAAAACGTTTACATTTTGGCATTTTAAACGCATGGCACTGTTTTCTTTCGAGGTCATTTGTGGCTGATGCACGTCGAACCTACATTATCTTGTGCGCCCTGGCGATTCTCTGGCCGGGTGAAAACGGGTTCACCCAAACGGGTGAGACCGGTTTAGCAGCCCGTTATTGACGAGAACAAATTCACCGCCTATTTTTAGTAGTCCCTTGAAAAAGCATCTTCCAAACTGCGGCCGAAGTGTCTTGCCGCCGTTCGTTTTCGCATGCATGCTGGTCGTTGCCTGCTTCTTTTTACCGTCCACTTATATCTTCGCCCAAACCGCCACTAACGTTCACAGCAACCCTCCGAATATTTACGTGGATTACATTGCGTACAAATCTTCCACAAACGATCTGGGCTATTGGATTTGGGACAAACAAGTGCTGAATAAACAAACCATTCATCTCTGGAAGTCTTTCTCCGTCCCGGAATCAAGTCCGGTTGTCGACGCGGAACTCAGTGTCGCCGCGGACAACGCTTTCAAAGTCTGGATGGACGGAAAGGAACTTGGCAGCGGCAGCGATTGGCGGACCCTGACGATTTATAAATTGAGCGGAATATTGAATCCGGGATCTCACGTGCTCGCCGTGGAAGGTTTCAATGACTGTGACAAAGCCGGAGTCATCGCCGGGATGCGCCTGCGAACCGCCAGCGGCAAGGAATTACTGGTGCGATCGGATACCTCCTGGCGCGTGGTTCCGGACTCAGTTTCAAACTGGCAGATGATAAGGGAACCCTCTGGCCATTGGCCGTCGGCAACTTTTGTTGCAAACATCGGCCAGTTACCGTGGTGGAGCAGTCCCACCACAATCGCTCACGTTCCCGAATCTTTTCCGGAACCCATTTCCTTCTGGCAGTCGCCCGGGTTTCAATTGGTTCTGATCGCCGGATGCGTTCTGCTTGTCGTCATCGGAATCTATTTGCTCATTCAACTGGTCAGCCAATCAAAATCTCACACGTTGCTTCAAATTGAACGTGATCGCATTGCCCGCGACCTCCATGATGACCTGGGCTCCAGAATCACTGAGCTTCTCTTGACGGGCGAATCCGCCCAAATCAAATTCAATAGGCATCCCGGCGATACCGCTCTTCTGGCTGAGCCCATGCAAAAAATTTGCAATACCGCGCGCGATATCGTCGCCACCATTGGTGAAACGGTCTGGATCGTCAATTCGGAACGAAACAATCTTAACGACTTTGCCACTCGGGTTTGCAAACACGCGGAGCGTTTTTTGAAGCCTGCATCCATTCGCTGTCGATTCGACGTCGCCGACGAATTGCCCTCCAGGATCCTGACCGAAACCGCCCGCCGTAATCTATTCCTGGCGTTCAAAGAGGCGTTATGCAACGCCGCAAAGCACTCCCACGCAACCGAATTGAACGTCCGGGTCCGGTTGGACAAATCTACTTTCATAGTTTGTGTTGAAGACAACGGCGTCGGCTTCCATAAACAGCAGACCGACCCCGAACGTCATGGCTTGCGCAACCTGATGCTGCGAATGAAGGAAATCGGCGGCACCGCTCAAATTGTCAGCCAGCCGGGCAAAGGCTGCAAGGTCCTCCTCAGCCTCCCCTTGAAACATTCCTTTTTGCGCCGGTTCTGGTCCGCCGGCGCGCGTCCGCGCCCCTCTTTGCAACCGCAAACCCGCTTGCACGGACAAACTGATGATGCCGCGGCCAATCACATCAAAGTTTCCAACGTCTAAATCCTATGCAACCCGCGTCTACGGCTATTTCCACAACCACTCCATCAAGTTCACTCACCCGCGTTGTTCTGGTGGAAGATCAAAAAGCATTGTGTAAACAGTGGCTCGAGATCATTGATTCTTTTGACGATTTCGAATGCGTCGGCACCTGTGAATCGGCGGAAGAAGCGATTGAACGAACTCCCCAACTGCGCCCGAACATTATCTTAATGGACATTCGATTGCCCCAAATGTCAGGCATCGAATGCACCTGGCGTCTCAAGGAATTGTTGCCGGCCACCCCCATCGTCATTCTCACGGTTGTCGACGACGATGATTTAATCTTTCGCGCCCTGGAAGCCGGCGCCGACGGTTATCTCCTAAAATGGGCCCCTCCTGCCGATTTGCGCGCCGCCTTGCTTGATGTGTTGAACGGTGGAGCCCCCATGAGCAGCGTCATCGCTCATCGCGTTGTTCGCTCATTCAAGCAACCTTCCCGCAGCCACTCCAATGTTCAATTATCGGCGCGTGAAACCGAAATACTGAAACTTTTGTCGAAGGGATATTACAACAAAGAAATCGCCGACGATATCGGGTTGAGCATTGAGACCGTCCGTACCTATCTCAAGGGCATTTACAGAAAGTTACACGTCAGGTCCCGCGCCGAAGCCATCGTTTGGTATGGCGCGGGAAATCAGCGACTCCAAAAGACCGCACCGGGCCGGTAGCTGCGGAGCAGCGCGCGAAAGTAGCCCGAATAAAGCCCCAAACCCCAAACTCCAGGCACCAGAGAAGCTCCAAGGTACAAGCACCAAGCTCCAGAGAGTCGTTCAAGCACCACAGCCGCAAAATTGGGGATTTAAGTTTGAAGTTTCTCTGGTGATTGGATGTTGGGGTTTGGGGCTTTTCCTTGCTTCTCTGGTGCTTGGTGTTTGGAGCTTTTCCATTTCCGCCCCGTTCGATGTTCGGTGTTCGATGTTTCCCCCATCTTCCATCTCCCATTTCTCACCCCTTCGAGGACACCCATTTTCACCCGGCCAAAGCATAGCTTTAAGCATTGCCTTAACATAAAGTGCCCATAAGGAACCCTATTCTCAAAGCAAAGAAAATCAGTTAACCCAAACATTAAAGGACGAAAGGATTAAAAGTGAAAAAAGGCTTCATTCAAACAATTCAGACCGGGCTTGCTGCCACCGGTGCGCTGCTGGCCGCCGCGTCTGCCCACGCGAGTACCTCTTGGGCAAGTGGAGGCAACTGGGCCGATGACGGTGATAACTTCCAGGATGGCGTCATTTATCCCACCGGCATTACCTCCAGCACCACCACAACGCAAGCCGCCGCCATGGCCGATACCATTGCCGCCGACGATGCAAGCGTGGGCATTAACCTGATTCGTATCGGCATCAACACAGCAACCGTTTCCGGCAATTGGGCCGTAGCCCAGGCTTACATAAACGAACTGACTGCCAAAGGAATGTATGTGGACCTGGCCTGCTGGGATGGCTCCGATAAAGACGGCGTCATTAACGATTTCAATGCCTGGAAAAGCATGTGGCTGACAGTGGACGGTGTTTATGGAGGCAATGATATGATTTATTATGAGCCGTTCAATGAACCGCACGGTTACACGACTGCCGCTCTGGAGGCCAATGTTTATACTCCTTTCCTGGGCTTTATCAGCAAGCGACAGGATCACATTATCCTGGATGGCACCGGATACGCCAACGACGTCACGGCAATCGGCGCCGATTCCAGCTATAACGGTTGTTTGTTGGGCATTCACATCTATCCCACGTGGTGGGGCCAATACACCACTGAATCAGGCTGGGAAAGCGCTTTGGCCACGCACGTCGGCAGTTATGCCAGCCGCACGATCATGACCGAAATGGGCGCACCCGCTACCACGGGAATCAATTACGATTCACCTTCCGGCAACGTGGACGTTTGCTTCATACGCGGGATTTGCGCAGAAGTGTTCAACCTGGGAATGGGCATGGTCTATTGGCCCGCTCATCGCGCCGGCGACACCTTCCATTTGTTCAACAGTCCCGGCGGCGGAGTTGCCAATCAATCAATGATAGACCAGTTGCAAGGCGGATGGCATGTCATGTGCAAGCCCGCGGTGGCTGCGTCGGGACCCGTCTGGAACCTGCGCACCATGCTGACCACCGGCGGTGCCAACTTCAGCTATCACTACGGAGGCAGCAGCGATACCCACTTCGTCATGGGTGACTGGGACGGCAATGGAAGCATGACCCCCGGCGTAATCCACACCAATTCCGTCGGCCAATGGGAATTTCTGCTGCACAATGCGAACGCGAGCGGCAGCGCCGATTATGACTTTGTCTATGGCACGGCAAAGCCGGGAGATGTCCTGGTCGTCGGCGACTGGGATGGCAACGGCATCTTCACGCCCGGCATCGTGCGCACCAATTCCGTCGGCCAGTTGGAATGGCTGCTGCGCAATTCAAATTCGAGCGGCAATGCTGATTACGACTTCGTGTATGGCCTTGCCGGAGATATTCCGGTAGTCGGCGACTGGGACGGCAACGGCACCTTCACACCTGGGATTGTGCGAGGGAATATATGGTATCTGCGCAATTCGAACAGCAGCGGCAACAACGACATTCCTTCATTTGGCTTTGGAAGCGGCTCACCCGACATCCCGATCGTTGGCGATTGGAATGGCGACGGCACCTGGACTTGTGGCGTGATAAGAGGGAATCTCTGGTTGTTGCGCAATTCCAACAACACCGGCGCCGCAGACTTTTCATTTGGTTACGGCAGCGGCGGAAACACGTTTATGGTTTGGAAATAACGAACCGTTTCGCCGAAAAAATACCACGCGAGCTTCAGGCCTTAACAGCCTTAAGCTTTCGTGCTACGTCAAGTGATCGCGTTTTTATCTCACTAACGTAAATCCATTAATAAACGGACCGGTCCAATGAGCCCGGAAGGAAGGAGCGGCGAAGCGGCGGTGAACTTGTGAACATTCGTCTCGGTGAAACGTTTTTCTTTCGGCAGCGCTTCGTCGCCTTTGAGCCGGTTGGGCCAGAGATTCACTACTTTCACTTCCAGATCGTTCTCTCCTTCCTTTACCGCGCCAGTAATGTCAACGTGCTCGGGTTTATTCCAGACAACGCCCAGATCCTGGCCGTTGAGCCGCACAACGGCCACTTCATGGACTTCGCCCAGATCTAAAATATAGCGCTGCCCATTTGTTGGCAGAAATTCCAAATTAAATGTCTTATGATAAACCGCCGAGCCGGAATAATACTTGATCCCATCTTCAGGCCGGTTCGTCCAATCCACCAGTTCATCGAACACCAAGCTGGCTGGGCCACCCCATTTAGGATCAAAATGGACCGTCCAGGGACCGGAAAGGGTTCTCAGCAGGCGCGTCGCAGGATAGTTTGCCGCCGTGCTTCCAGATACATCCCCCGAAATTGATTTCCGAAAGACCACAAAAACCGAGCCACATGGACCAAATTGGAGGGGAATGACGGTGCGGTTATTCTCCTGGCGAAAGGCGGTGGCATCGCGGATTTCACCCGTCACGGGGTCCCATAATTCGGGCTGTTTGCCAGAAACTCGAAAAGTGCAATCCAATTTTTCTGGATTTCCCCAACGGCTGGCCACGTAATAAATATCGACGCCATCGCCTGCCCGATGGATCCAATCAATCGTACCGGTGTGGCTCAGTCCCGTTTCTTCGAAGTCAGGCGGCGCCCCGTCCTGTTCCAATACCTGCCTCGCGGTTTGCCCCCAAAAGACCTGTCCGGCGCTGACTGGTTTTTGGGTGACGTTCCCGCCATCCATGCCGCCCCATAATTGTGCGACGATGGCGTCGAATTGTTGCTTGTCGCCCGGATTTGAATCCATTCCCGCAATTTCGGTCGGCGGCGGACCCACGATGGTTGCCCCGGCTTCAACGAGGGACGCAATCTTTTTAAGGTCCTCAATCGGCATCGCCTTTTCATCCGGCAGCACCAACACGCGATAGCTCACCCCGTCGGTCAGGACGATTCGGCCGTCCTGCACGCTCATGCGCGTCAGCAGGACCTCCGAATTGCAATTGTCGTGGTCGTAGCCTTCGCCCAGCGTTGCCGGGATTTTTTTTCTTTGTTCACCGTGCCCGATGTTGTCGCCGTGATAGAACAGGGCATCGGCGGCAAATTTCTCTTGCTGCAACATAAAGGAACAGCGGGCGAGGTAAGCGTTGAAAGCCGGAGATTCATCCCACCAGGTAACGCCGGGCTCGTAGTGCGTTCCGGCTACATAGACGTACCCGGGTTTGGCGGTCAACGATGGCGATTGGCTGAAGTTATGGACGCAAATCTTGTTTAGCCCGTCACAAAACGCCTGGTCGGCGACGGGTTTCATCAGGAACGGCGTCACTTCCCACTCAGGTCCCAGGGAAGTAAATGATTCGCACATTGTGATGTCTTGACCGTAAATATGATCGGCATTGGCGGCATTGCGCACGAAAAAGCGACCGTCCATGGTGGGACGATGGGCACTGGGCATCCAGAACTCGGCCATGGGCGTGTCTACCCGGCTCGACGTTTTGAGCAAATCGGCCTGGTCATAATTCGGGCCAGCGGCTTCGGAATAGAAGACCAACCCATTGTCATTGGCAATTTTATTAAGGTGACCGTAATGGTTGTCCACAATGAGGTCGCTGATGGTCAGGCGATAATCCCGCAGGACGCGCTCCCGAGTATCCGCGTCACTCATCTTCTCGCCGGCAAGAATCGGTAGCCACGGAGTCAGGTCGTAACCGCGCCGTTTTTGGAACTCTTCGGAAAACAATTTGGTCCAGCCGATTTTTCCGGCTTCCCAACTGTCATCCTCGATCCCTTTGAGCCCTTTGCGTTCCTCTGGAGTCATTTCCGCAAGCAATTGGGCCATCGTGACTTTCCAGGTTTCATCCATGGCTTCGACGCTCATGCTGTCGTTGAAATAACCCCATTGATTGCTCGCGCCGGTGGGCACTTGCACAAAGCGAAGAACTTTCCAGTTTCCAGGCGGCACATCCCATTGCAGACGGCCCGCGGAATCCGTCTTTGAAGTCAGTACGATCACGTCATTGACTGAGAAGCCGTCCCGATCCGGGACCGCCAGCACCGCCACGTCTTGATGATGGCGCCATTCCTGCGCTTTGATTCCATCCGGTTCAGGTAATGAACCATTGAATGTTTGAGGTCCGTGGAGAGAAATCCCTGACCAGGCCAGCTTCTGCTCGCCGTATTTCTCGGAGATAGGTCCAGAGGTATTGGCCAATCCATTGGCGACGACCAGATCAATTCCCAACCGCCCGGCCTCGCTGGCAGCAAAGCAAATCAATTGCCTCCAGCGGGGCGTCCAACTCTGCAGCGGGCCTGTAGGGAAGGGCGTGTAATGGGCATCCCGATAATCATCCGTTGGCACCGTGGTATAATCCTGGCCCCTACGAACGACATTTCGGGTCCACCAGTTGACGCCGCGTCCGGTTTGGACATCGTAGATAATGCAGCCCGTGATACCCTTGGCGTTCATTTGTTCGAGATCACGGGCCAACGCCGCCGGGGTGGTATCGGCCGTCCAAACCCAATAAACCCACGGCCGCGCCACGCGCGGTGGATCCTGGAATTGTTGATCCAACGGCATGGTCGAATCCGCACGCATGGGTGCAATTGATAAACTCGCGATAAGAGGAATGAACAAAAAATATTTCACGTTTTCGATGACGGACTATTTATTGGATTGATCGACGATCGTATTGAACAAGTTTTGAATTGCCCGAATTCCCAAAAGACACGGTCCCGTTCATTATTGGCGCAATAAATCGCAAACCAAAAATCAAAAACGAGAATGGATTCAAGCCTTAAAGATAAGAATGCGCGAATTTCAAGGTCCCGTATATGGATACAATTGGCTCCCTCCGGCTTCGATTCGCGGCAAATCATCTGAAGCGCCCCACGGCGAATCACCCGGCCAGTCAGCTGTCACCGGTGACGACGATTTGGGATAGGTGGTCACAGCAATTCCATGCCATTTGTAATACTCGACATGGCCGTCATAGAAGGAGAATGTGCAGCCTTTGTCGTGCCGGCTGGTCGCCATGTTCCACCAGATATTAATATTCGATCCCGCTGGATACAGGCCGAAGCAGCCGTCCCCGACTGAATATTCGTTTTCGTCCACAAACACGATTTTCTCCGCCGGATGCCTGACTTTGTTGCCTTTGGCATAGGAACCAAACGAGACGTTGCGGGAAAGCGCGTCACCCGGATTCGAGGTGAAGCCACCCATGGAATAATCGATCGAGCAGGTGCGTGTTTGCGGGACCGAGGCGGTTTTTCCAAAACCCACTGACATGGTGATTGTTCTTGTATTCGCCGGGCAGGCATAAATTTTAACCTGCTTATTGTACTCGTAAAGTTTGCCCTGCTGGATGTTTGTTGTGTTCGCATCAGTCTGCGCGTCACCCGCAATCCAGGATTGGTTCGCGATCGACGTTCCCGTTCCGCCCGTGGTCCGGTTCCAAGGCAGGTAATCGTTATTATCCCCGACGTACAAGATGTAGCACGCCTGCAACTGTTTCATATTACTGAGGCAATTGGCCGTCAACGCCCGCGCTTTGGCTCTGCTTAACACGGGCAGCATGATCGCCGCCAGAATGGCGATGATCGCGATGACCACCAGCAATTCGATTAGTGTGAAGGCGGGAGACGCCATCGAGCCCGCCGTCCGTCCGTCCAAAGAGGGGCCTTTCCCTTCCCCCCGACGATCCGCATCCGCGTTTCCCCGAACGGACGTGAGCATGATTTCCTTTCGGATAATTCGCATAATCGGTTACGGATACGTCAGCCGATAGAACACAGTCCCGTTGGTCAAGTTAATCGGAATAACAACCTGGTTCGTGCCGGTTGTGCCGGCAACATTGACCCAGTTAGTGCTGAGTCCCACTGAGGCATCGTTTGTTTGTGCCTGCAGCTGCCAGCCCTGATGGTCCTTCGGCCATGACAGAGTCAACTGATTGTTTGCCACTGAAGTCACGATGTTCGTGCGAATCAGGCTGATGCCTAACGGCAGGTTATATTCAGCGCCCAAATAGCTTTCCATGGAAGCCACATCGCTGGAAGAGAGAGCCTGGCCCACGACAATTAATTCAGCGATGCCACCGCTTAGGAAGTCACGGAAATCCTGTCGGGCACCGACAGACAACGGCTGTCCCTGATCGACGATGGCCGTGGACAGCGTGCCGCTGCCATTGGAATTGCCGTCCAAACGATGCGTCACACTTGTTCCCCGCATCACAACGTCAAGAATGTGCGGAACACCAGTGGAAGGACCAGTTGTTGAATTGACTGAAACGTTTCCGCTGCCGTTTCCACGCAGGAAATGCACGTTTCCGGATTGAGCGTAATAGTCATATGGCGCAGGCTGATTGTTATTGTTGACTTTTGAAACAATATCGCCGTTTGTTCCGCCCGCCAGCGTCGCAAAGTTCACCACCGCAAATATGGACATATCCCCGGTGAGCTTAAGTGATGTCGCATCATTGGCGTATAGATAAGTGCCGTTGGTTGCGGCGAATTCGACCATCGGCTGCCCGTCAATGGCATTAGGCACCAATAGCGGATCGCTGCCGCCGGTGAACAGATTATTTCCATTCGCAGACAGGTCATTCCATTGGCTTACGTTCCCATTGCCGTCGGCGATTACCCCGCTGTTGGATTTGACCCACAAAGCCACCGTTGGATAGGTTCCCACTGCAATCGTCGAAGGCGAAGGGTTCATTACGAAACCAAACACGGAATTCACATTTTGCACGGTTAGATTATAACTGGTACCCGGGTTCAAGACTGTAGTTGTCAGGATGACTTCTCCAGGCGCGGTGCCAGCGGCGGCCGATAGAACACTGGCGCCATTGTCGAGGAGGTAATTACCGGCACTCGTGCTCGTGACCGGGTCAACCGCACTGGAAAAATAAACCACAATAGTATTCGAACTCCAAATCGCCGCGCCGGCCGAAGCAACGGTCAGCGGCGGGATCTGAATGGTCAGCGCATCTACCGAACTGGTCACGGAACCAGAATCGTTGCTGACCACCACATTATAATCGGCGGTGATTTGTCCGCCGACGACTTGCGACGCGCTGAGGTTTGTCGCCACAAAACTCAGATCCTGCGATGTGGCGCCAAAAATGGCAACGCCGTTGCTATACCATTGATAAGACAGCGGAGGCCGCCCCAGAGCGACGGAGGGTATCGCCGCCGTTGCGCCATATAAAACGGTCTGGCTTGCGGGGGGTTCGTTGGTAATGAGGGGCAGGCTGGCCGGCAATGCATTGGTGCATACGGCCGTCATGGCCACCCTGAAATAACCCGGAGGCGTGGCGCCATTGGCGTTCATGGTGAAGACCAGCGTATTGGACCCGGCTTGCAGGCCGTTGGTGCTCGTGAGGACAAAAGGTGTTGGAACCGAGAGAGGATTTCCCGAAAAGATAACGTCGGTTTCGTGGCCATTGACAAATATCTGGAACGTGTTTCCACCCGCCGGCCCAGTCGCCCACAAATTGCCCAACACTGTGGCGCTGGCAGGATCACCGTTGTCAATTTGGAACTCCGTTTGATAGGAGTACGTTCCATTATTGCCGTTGCCGCTGCCGAGGGGCTCCGGATCAATCCATCCGGAAGCCGAATCAGACGTCGCGACTCCTCCGCCTTCCTGGCCATTAACATAAGCGTTGGAACCGACACTGTAGGAGTCCGAGCTTTGAACGAGTTGGTAGTGCAAATCTATGGAACCAGGCGACGTGGACCACAATGCGTTGCCGTTAGCGTCCACACCCGAATTAAAAAGTCCGTTAAAAGCCGCGCCCACCCTCACCAGGCAGACGGGGCCGCTTGCGGAACTGGCGGCGTTGGTTGCAAATAATTGATAACTCCCGACCGCGGCGAAGGTGAGATTGCTGATGGTCAGAACTGCGTTCGTCTGGCCCGGCAACGCGACACCATTCTGATACCATTGATTCGTTATGGGCGTAGTTCCCGTTTCCGAGGAAGATATCGTCAGTGTTTGGCCATAGCCCACCACATAGTTGGTTTGTGGGATGCCAATTCCAGGTGGCGCGACGTAACCATTGGTATTGAACATCAAATCGTTCGATCCACGGCAATAATCACTGATGCGAACCTCATCAATATAGGCAGGGAGTCCCTGATCCGTTCCACTGCCAACTCCGTTAATGGGGTTATCACGCCCACTGCCACCAATGACCAGGACCGGTTCCTCGGTATTTGTCATGGGCGCAAAATTGTTCGTAATAAACAGCAGATCGTCATGTGTCCGCGTGGGATCCATCAAGGTCCAGTAAATTCTAAATTGCCCTGCGGTATCGCCATTCGTCGGCGCAAATCCCGTATAAGTGACCGCCAAATGATACCAACTTCCTTCAACCGCAGCGTCCGGACCCGTGGTGGGAAGTTTTACACTCACGTCATGATTAACGCTGCCGGCCCAGGCGGGACCGCAATTGAACTCTATTCCATTAGCGTTGTTGAAGCGAAACAGCCAGCCGCGTTCCGGAGTCGCATTGCCGCTGTCGCCACAGATAATTTCCCGATAACTTGCGTTGGCTGTCGGATTGAATTGGGGATTGATAAGACACTCGATCGTGTATGCGCCGGTATTAGTGCTGATAAAATCACTCAGGTTTGTTGTGCCGGTGTACTGGACGCCGTTGGCGCTCGGATTGAGTTGAACAAAGGGCGGATAAAGGTACGAATACTGGAATGTCTCCACGCAAGAGCCAAAATCATTCGGAAGGCCCAAATTGGTGTAACACTGCTGTCCCTGCAAGGCAAACTCCGTTGGAGGATAACCGGAAAACTGGGATTCATTCACTTCACCCGGCGTGTTGCTCTCGGTTATGGCTCTGGTTTGCGGATTCGTGGTGACATCAATGTTCAGCGCGTTGGTCGGCGCGTTCAAAGGCGTGCCGTTGACATCGTCCATATGCCAAAGGTGAAGCGTGTAAAAATCGTTCGTGTAGGGTCCCATCAATCCCGCCCGGCAGACCGGTGCACAGGCGATGGCAATGATGCCAACGGCCATCAGCAACGACATCCGAATGACAGTCAGGTTTGGATTTTTTTGAGTTTTCATCGACTTTTTTTCTGTTCAGGTTATTTCAAGGGTAGAAAGAGGTTAATACTTTTGGCCTAATGGCCTTAACTTCATACGATTCATTTTCGGCGCTTTGGTGCCAGTCTCACTCATTGCGTTCATCTCTATATTAATTATGATCGGCCAGGCATTTTTGATGTCTTCCACCGACTTTAACTGATGCTTCAAATGAAAAGTCAACGAACTCATTCTTAGTTTTGGCTGATATAAAAATTTTCGCATGCTTTACACGAATCGAGAATGGAGAAAATGGTCTTTCTTATGGATAAAATGCCTTCTGCGAAGCTGACACTTGACTTGGCAACGAGGGCAATCAAACTTTCCGCGTTGCATGAAATCCGAAACCACGACATTTTATCGTTATTTCCCCATCAGCCGCCGTGATAAGAATTGGGGCCTGTATGTGACGACTGCCGGGGAATCGATTATCGCGCCATATACAATCTATCCACCACAGGGCCATCCGAAAGATTATGCATTCGATTGGCAGCGCGGGCGGATTTTAGATGAATATGCGCTTATTTATATTTCCAGCGGCAGCGGGAAATTTGAGACGAACTCAAATTTTTCCACACCCATTGAAGCCGGTCATGCTTTCCTCCTCTTTCCCGGCGTTTGGCATCGCTACACACCTGACCAGGAAGTCGGATGGCACGAACATTGGATCGCTTTTGACGGTGAAATTGTGCGCAGCTGGCTTCGACATAGATTTATCTCCAAAAAAAGTCCGGTTGTCAGCATCAGCACCGAAAACGCCTTGCTCGCTATCTTCAGCCGCATTATGCAGGCGATCCGCGAGAATCGCCCGGCGCTCCAGCAAATCCTTGGCGGCGCCACGAGCGGTCTGATTGGCCTGCTTTACTCCTCGCAGCAAGCGCAGCCCGTAATTGACGTGCAAAATGCCACCGTCATCGAACGCGCCATTACTCGCATCCAGAATGAAGTCGAACGCGACCTGGACATGAAACTCTTGGCGCAGGAATTAGGGGTGAGTTATAGTAGATTCCGTCATAGGTTCACGGTGCATACCGGCTTGAGTCCGCACCAGTATTTGCTTGAACTCCGATTTGTCCGCGCCCGCAAACTGCTTGCCGAAACCGAATTGCCTATCAAGGAAATCGCCATACGGACCGGCTTTGAAGATGTGCTTTATTTCTCACGCGTCTTCCGGCAGAGATTAAATTCGACTCCGAGCCAGTGGCGCGATCGCCGCCAACGTCGTAAATAATTTTAACCGTTTTCGTTTGATCAAAAAATCCATGCATATAATAGAGTCGCGCACACATCCAAAAACTCACCTGTCACTCTGGTCTTCCGACGTTATCGTTAATGTAACACTGCAAGCCATTGATAATCAAAGCACTGCGAAATGTAACAGCGTGTAACAAAGTGTGTAACGCCGTAACCCGTTAAGGCTCAACGATGTAACAATGTAACACGATTTTCAGCTTCAATACCCATTCACACATACCCAGACGGCTCGTCGCCGGTTCCACTCCACCGACTGACATCAGCAAACAGTACCTCAGGCAATTTCATTTCCGTTTGTAAAAATTCGCACCTCCCTGTAGGCCGCGTGCCCTCACCGCACTTGTTTAGCCACCAATCAGATTCGCTGGACCAAGCTCGAAGATGAAACCCGCGGAAATTTGCCGGAAGTTTCATTCCATAAATTCTGTTCATTCTGTTAAAAGCTCATTCGGGAACGAACGGCCGAAAAACCCAAATTGCACTTTGAGGCGCTCGCCGTGCAGATTGCTCACCCGGTTTGCCACGGTTTCTCGAAATTTCTTGAAATGCTTTTTGGCATCGTACGCGCTAGAGCGAACCGCACATTAGTTTAACATCAACATCAATTCTTAATTCTAACTTTATGAGCACATTACACGAAGCATTTATCGAAACGTTGAAGGATACCTACGACGCGGAACAGCAAATCCTAAAAGCCTTTCCGAAAGTCATTGAACATACGGAGAGTGACGAATTGCGAGACGCCCTGCAGGATCATCTGGAAGAAACCGAGCAACACGCGGAACGGTTGGAGCAGGTCTTTGAACAACTGGACGAAACGCCCAAAGCAAAGAAATGCAAAGGGATGGCCGGCCTTATCGCCGAAGGCGAGGAGGTCATGAAGGATGAGGAAGGCGAAGCCGCCCTGATTCTGGCCCTGCAAAAGGTTGAACATTACGAGATCGCGGAGTACGGCGCGCTGGTATCGTGGGCAAAACATTTGGGCGAAGAAGAAGCCATGAAAATTCTTCAGGAAACGTTGAACGAAGAAAAGAAGGCTGACCAAAAACTGAACGAAATCGCCGAAGAAACCGTGAATATGGAGGAAGGAGAAGAAGGCGAAGAAGAAGGAGGAGACGAGCAACAGAGGAAAGCGGCCTAGCGCCCAAAAAATGGAAGCACCGAACATCGAACGCCCACCGCTGAATAAAATGAACGTCGGAGCGTTTGGCCAGAGGCGGGAACAACTTGTCCCCGCGAAAATTTGCAGCGCGCCTGCGGGCCGTTCCCACCTGCTTCGCCGCGCAATATGCAATGGGATCATGAACTTATTGCATCGAACCGGATCTCCTAAAATTAGTTCCCGCCATTACATCCAAAATTTTCCCGATGGCACGAGGTGAGCTTAAAAAGCTTAAAAGTAATCACTACAGATTAAACACAAGATGCTTATGAAAAATACATTCAAATTGATTGGCGGAATTTCTCTAACCTTATTAATGGCCAGCCCTGTCTGGGCGGGACAAGGCACGAGAACGGGACAATTGCCGGCCCCGGATGACAAATTTGTCCAGGACGCCGTCGCAGGAGGAAAGACTGAAGTCCAGCTTGGACAAATGGCCCAACAGAAAGCGGCAAGCCCGGCGGTCCGGGAATTTGGCGCGCAGATGGCCCGCGACCATGCAGGACTTAATGTTCAATTGCAACGAGTTCTCACTGAGCAAGGCATCACTGAGCCCGGAGGAAAGGAGAAGAGCACCCGGTCGACCGGCGCCATGGAAGGTCACAGTGGCCAGGATTTTGATCACGCCTACATGCAGAACATGATCAGCGACCACAAAAAGGACCTCGCCGAATTTAAGAAAGAAGCTGCCGAGGGCAAAGATCCTGAGATAAGGGCCTGGGCGGCGCAAACGGTGCCGACTTTAGAGCAACATTTGCAGAAGGCCGAACAGACGGATGCGAATTTGCCGAAATGAGCAAATTGCGGTACGGCGGGGCGAGTTGATGGACGGAGACAACCAACCGAAAACATAGTTGAAAAGGGTGACGAAATCGTCAGACTCTTTCCGTGAACTGGGTCGAACATCTGCGTCCCAAAGACTCTCCCTCACCCCAGCCCTCTCCCGCTGGGAGAGGGAGAATTGTCGTCCGATTTTTTGTCACGGCGAGCGACAAGATGTCATGGCCGCAATGCTGTTCAGCGGATGCTTCGGTGAATGGGGACGAGCCGTCCCCGCCCCAATTCATATTCAGTTCATTACTTTGCCATGCATAAAAATAGCAACATTGTGCGGGAGTTTATCGAGGAAGTTCTCAATAAAGGAAACATTGATGCGACCGGAAAATATTTTTGGGAAGACATGGTCGAGCAGGTTCCTCTGCCCGGCCAGGGACAGGGCCTGGCGGGATTGAAGAACGTCCTGCACGGAATGCGCGCCGCCTTTCCTGACATGAATTGGAGTATCGAGGAACAAATCAACGAGGGTGACAAGGTGGTGACCCGATTTGAATGGACGGGCACGCACCGGGCTGAATTTCTTGGCATACCCGCCTCCGGCCGGGCCGTAAAGATTTGGGGCATGGTGATCGATCGGCTGGAGGGCGGTAAAATCAAAGAGACTCGCATTATCATGGACACCCTCGGACTGATGATCCAGTTGGGCGCGCTTCCGCCGCCGAAACTATCAGAATAGTTGCCATATGTTTCCACGTGGGTGTTCCTTGAATTTATTAACGATTCAGCGATCCGCGTCGACATGCCGAAATCTTAAATGAGACTTAAAATCCAACTTCCGCGAAACTGGGCACAGCGGAACAACCCAGATGGTCCCGCGACTTTCTGTCGCCAAGGCAGCAGCAGTGCATTTCAAGTTTCCTGGGCGGAGTACCGCGGCAAACAGTCTCTCGACGTAACCGCTGCGTCGCTACTGGAGATGGCGACAGATTTTGGAAACAGTCAGGGATTTGGCGATCTGGTGGAGTCAGCGAGCGGTGATTGCACCTTTGGCTTATTTGGGAGGGCTGTGTTTCGTTCGCCTGCACACCCGAGAATCCAGATTTGGTTTATTAGCAATGGCCGTGACCATATTATGGCGACCCACATTAGTGACCAAGAGCCGGCCACAGATGAGATTGCAGAGGCACAGCAGATTGCGGGAAGCCTGACACTAGGCCCCGAAGAGTCGCTCAGGTTCGAGCAGGCCCGTTCATGAAGTATACGTTGCCTGGTTTTGTAATTCTTCGGTCTTTGATTGAATCCCTTCAGGATTCACAGATTTTTGTTTCGTTGTACCCAAGGTAGGCGCTGGCGCGCCCCTGGGCTGAGTGATTTGAATCCTTTCAGGATTCGGGATGCCGTGACGTTTTTTGGGGTGGACTGTCCAATGAAGAGATGGACGATTATTGCCAAAGCCAAAACATGCAAAAGAATCCGCCATATCCTCGACGACCAGTGCGGGCTGCGTTGCTGACGTTTCTCCTTTGTTCCGTGTGGGTCACTATTTTTCTCCCATTTTTGACAAAGCAATTGCCCCCACGGAGCTGGCCTCCGTTGTATGCATACTGCGCGGTACTGGCGATTGGCGCGATCGGATTCGTGCGCCTCGGTCCCACCGCGCTGCTGCAAGTGGTCGTATCCGCGCTTGTTGCAGGGATGCCTGGGGCGGTCGGTGTCAAGCTGGCTCTGGCTGCGCCGTCGAGTGACGCGGGGAGAGTTTGGCTGCATATTTCATTGTATTTATTTTACGCAGTCGGCCTGCTGGCGATCTTCTTTATTGTCAGGGGATGGTCGCTTTATTTTAAGAGACGAGATGGGCCGGTGGCGTGAGTGGGATATGGATTGTTGGATTAATGGATTTGTTGTCCGATAGTTTGATACGCCTGAACCTTGCATCGGTTCGAGGGTTCCATGGCAGTACCGCTATCTCTGGAAATCCTGCAGGGTTTTGATCGGCAGCTTCACGATTGGTTGAAACTCATCCAATTTTCACGCTTGCGGTAATTGTTACACTCCGCCAGCCTTGCCCAAAATTCAGGCGTACATGTTGCATCATGTCTCATTCGCTGTCGTTGATCTGTCACGGTCCAGTGCATTCTACGACGCGGCTCTTGCTCCGCTGGGCTATGTGCGCGTGTGGACAGATGAGACGGCGATCGGATATGGATTTCCTGACGGTGACGACAAGTTCGCCATAAAGCTTCGATCTGGAAACGTGGTTGCGCCGGGAGATGGCTTTCATGTTGCTTTCGCCGCGCCGAGTCGAGAGGCCGTGGCAGCATTTTACAAGGAGGCCCTGCTGCACGGTGGAAAGGACAATGGCGGCTCAGGGATACATGCGGAATACGGCAATCATTATTATGCCGCCTTTGTTTTCGATCCGGATGGGTATCGGATAGAAGCGGTGATTAATGGGCAGACAGTCTAGTGCTTTACACTTGCCGTTATTTGCCTGGTGAAGCAGCCTTGCTTTATGAATTCTATTTTTCGCGGATTCTCTCCGCGTATTTGTATTTGGCTGCTCATTGCATTTGCCGGCGCCGCCCGCGTTTCTGCGCAATCGACAAACGATCAAATTGCCGCTCTGCAATTGCAATTGACGAATGCCTGGCACCAGGTGGAGGCGATCGTCAACCAGCCGGTTCCAACCTATAAACGCGATGATAGTTATCAAATTTCGATTTACAGCCCGGGTTGGTTTCATCCCGGCGCAATGACGCCGGATTTCAACCGGGTTGACGTCCGGAAAAGCCAGGAATTCAATTATAAATCTCAGTGGGTCAGTTCAGACGTCACGCCCACCATGATGTTTCGCGGCAGCGACCTCGAATTCAACGCCATGACGAAATTATTTTACACGAACCGTGATCTCCCCAAGAAACGGCTGACGGAAGCGGATATGCTCCAAATCAATTCGCTATATCGGACGATCGGGCATTGCCAGTCAGAAATTGATCGACTGCAAAACCCGCCTGAAGCAGACACCGCGGCAACGGATACGCAAGACGATACGAACGCCGCCGCGCCGCCAAAGGCAATTGCGGCGATTGAACGCATACCGCAACAAACCCGAATCCGATACGGCGGCATCGCCATTGGGGCACTGCTTGTGATCATAATCGGGATACGACTGATCCGGAAGGGATCCGGCTAACAGCCCCGTTAAAGCCGTGCCTGCGCCTGCTGGACCAACTGCAATTCTTCGGGCAGGAGCCTGGCGGTTTGCGCGCGTTTCAAAGCCTGGGCAGCGGCTTTGGTATTGCCGGTTTGCGCTTCGACAATTCCGTAGTAAGCAGCAATGCCCGGGTTTTGAAGATAATTGGCTTTGAGGGAGCCGATGATTTTTGCGGCGTCCTGATTGCGGGATTGCAGCAGGAGGGAATAAGCGTATGTACAAGCATAGAAAGGATTATCGGGGGCACTGTTATACGCCTCCTGAGCAAGCCGGTAGGCTTTGTTGAGATCGGATTTTTGCAGCAATAAAATTGAGGCCAAATTGTTCTTGATGCTGGCATTGGTCGGATCTGCGGAATACATCTGGCCGAGCAAATCAGCCAATTCTTTGGTTTGACCCTGGGCATAAAGGAGCGCGGTTAGTTGGTCATCTGCCCAGGTTTCACCGGGGAATTGAGAGACGATTTGGTCAAGCACTTGTTTTCTTTGCGACGCCCATCCCCAGGAAGCGGTCAATTGATTGAGCCTGGACAACCTGTCCAACTGATGTGAAGAGGCGGCCAATGCATTTTGCCAGACGGCGTCGGCGGTGTCGTTGTTGCCGAGCGAGCGATTGGCCAGGGAATTCAAGCAAAGACGATAATAGTCCAACTCGCCCCAGTCTGCGTTTCGGATAGTCGCGAGCAATCCATTCCAATCTTTCAATCCGACCTGGCAATCGGTGATGGCCAGCGGCACCGGGAGATTCGTTTGAACGGTTGCGGGAAGAGCGTCCAGCCAGGGCAATGCTACGGTTGGGCCTTCTTCAATTTGCATCCAATGTCCCAAAGCATACGCGCGAGAGGGCGAACTAACCGCATCACTTTCCAAAGTTTTTTGCCAATTGGCTGTTTGGGGGCTGCCAGCCAATCGGAGAATTTGAAGATACGCGAGCTTGTCAGAATAGGCGGCCTTTGGGTCATTGGCGACCTGCCGCTGATATTCGATTGCGCTTTGGTACGATTTGTGGCCGGCAGCGTCAGTGGCCAGCGCGCGGAGCGCGACGAGGCGCAATGGCGAATTGGCGGGGATTGCTTCGAGCGCGGCGCGAGCCTGGGACGCCACGGCTTTGTTGGTGGAAACCAGCCGGACGGTTGCCAGGTTCAATGTCACTGCGAGATTGGTTGGCTCCATTTGGAGCGCGGCGGCGTATTGCTTTTCGGCGTCTGCCGGATCGTGAAGATTCCACGCCAACCCGCCGGCCAATTTGTGATATTCGGCGGTAGTACGGGTATTTGCGTCTACCCCACGGAGGGCCTGGAGGGCGCTGGCGGGTTCGTTCATTTCGAGGGCAGTTTTTGCCCATTCGAGACGAAACCGCATGTTATTCGTCTGGATTTCCGCAGCGCGAATGCGCCAGCTCAACGCCATCGGCGAGCCCGCCTGTTCGAGCATGTCCGCCATCAAACGGTTGACCTGAACATCGAAGGGATTGATTTGGAGCGCGCGCTGGAGGCATAAGCTGGCATTGCGCAGGTCCCGCTTTTGCAGATATTGGCCGGCGTCGGCCACCAGCCGATGCTCGGTAGTTTTTTGATAAATTCTCCGGCCCAAAAACCCGGCGCAACCGATCGCCAGCATGACAACGACGAAGATGACGGTTTTTCTCGCAAACGCATTCATTGAATAAAAGGCAGCGCCAAAAAATCCCGACGAATTGCCGGAGACTGGCTGGCAACAACCGTTTGGCATTATATCCTCCCGCAAGGAAGCGGGACAAGTGACGTTGTTGTGACGCCTAAGTGACGCAATGAAAAGTTTTCGTGACTACTCGGAAAAGACTTAGCTTTCTCGTTTTAGTGAAGAGGTTGACTGGACCACGCTCGCGCGGATGGTTTGGCCAGGTTGAACGACTTGGTTTGTGCTGAGTTCTACAGCGGTTTGCCGGCCGAGGAAATCCAAGAGAACGGAGACGCGCTGCCGCCGCGGAGTGACGCGGGCCACGAGGGCCTGGAAGCCCTGGAATACGCCCGTGGCGACCTCGACAGAGTCGCCGGCGTTGAGTTCGGGCGTGAGGATTTTTATTTCGGCATCGCCCACAATTGCGCGCAGTTCGGCGATAACCGAATCGGGAATGGAGGGCCAGCGATGGCCGAAATGGACCACGCCCCGGACACCTCGCAGCGATTGGACGCGCCGCAAAAGCGATGGCAAGAGGAATCGGGCAAAGACGTAACCAGGAAAGAGCGCTTCAGTGACCCAAGCCGGACCGCGCCGAGTAGAGTGACGGTAACGAATTCTAGGCAGCAGCACTTCAACCTGCGCATCCTGCCGCAAGTTGGACGCGGCGATGTGCTCACGCTTGGATTGAGTCTGCACGCAGAACCACAACGGTTCAGACAGGGAATAATCCAATTGGCCGCCTGCGGCTGCGTGCACGCCGGTTTTGTGAATACTCATGCGCTTCTTTTCCGCGTGGGTCAATAATTGAAGACTTTTGCAGGCACATAAATAATATCGTATGGCTGCAAATAAAACGGTGTAGGGTCCCGGCCGGCGAGTATGCGGTTGAGGTTGATATGGTAGGCTTGCTGCGCGCCGTCCACAATCCGGAGCACGGTGACGTTCGAGAGTTTGGCGCGGGTGTTATCAAAACCGCCGCTGCCCATGACCGCCTCGAGCACAGTCAGGGGATGGTTCAACTCCATGGGCCCGGGCCGAAGCACGGCCCCGCTGACATAGACAATGGCGCCTGAAGTGATCAGGTTCACCGTGATGATGTCACCTTTGGCAAACGGCTCGTAATCTTTGGTTAACTCCTTTTGGAGTTGGGTCACCGTCTTACCGGCGACCGGCACGCGACCCACCATGTTCAAATTCAACGTGCCATCCAATGCTACTTTTTGTTCGGCGTCAAAATTGGTGGAATATTGAAAATCAATTCTCACGATATCGCCTTCGTGCAAGTCATTGGTGGAATAATTTGCCGCGCCCGGATAGTCAATGATCGCCACGGGCGGGGCAACCGGACGTCCCACGACGGGTTGAGAATCAGTCAATTGCGGACCCGGTTGAGTACGACAGCCAGTGAAGGCCAGCATGGCGACGGCCAAGGCCAAAACCGCGAGAGATGGCCGAAGGACGCGTGAGGCGCGTTCCCGCGTGAAACGGGGATTCAATTTTGAGCTGGCTGCGTTCATATCAATATACCTGTCGTGGTAACATTAAATCCGTTCGCGCTTTTGTTCGCAAGTGACAAAAGGGAGACAAGCGGGCCGCGCTCTGCCACGCATGCCACGAACCTGAAAAATCTCCGCAGGCACCTGCGTTCGGACGACTCGCAGGTTTGGAAACCTGCGATACAGCAGACTTGGAAGTCTGCGCAACACTGTCGCGGTTCATGGAAAGGTTTCATCGAATCAAAATCGATAATTCAGTTGGGCCGTGACGGAATCGGCCGAGTAGGCGCGGCCGGATAAATTGGAATTCCGCTGGGAGTGGCTGTAACCGAGGGTGGCCTCAAGGTGGTCGGTGAATTGCCAGGAGGCGCTTAAATCGCCACTGTAAAGTTGATAATTTTCCGTTACCTGATCCGGAACGACGAAGCCAAAGAAGTCAAAATATCCCAGCACGAAAGGCTGCTGGCCGTCATCGTAATTTAGGGAGGCGCTGAGGTTGATGCGCCGGGTGAGCGCCCAGTTAAGGGAATAGGAGGCCGTCAGCTGCTGAACGTAACTGCTGCCCTGGTTGGCGCCCAATTGGATGGAACGAACAAGCGACAGGTTTTGGGACAGGAAATCAGTGAGTTGATTATTGACGGAAAAACTGACGTAGTAAGAATTGAGCGATGAGTTTGCCACCCCCGGGCTTTGGGAATAAAATTCGTAATAGGTGGGGCCGCCACGGGCGGTGATTTGCAGCCAGGGTGTGACCTGCCACTCCAGGTAGGCGCCAATGCTGTAACTTGAATTATTGCTTTGGGAAGCCACTTGATAAGAAGTCAGGCTGCCGCTGGCCTCCGCTCCAGCCTGGGTTTTCGCCGCAAAACGCCAGCCGGCGCGGCCAAAAAATTGTTCCAGGCTGTTGTTCAAATAATCATGGGCGCTGTCAGAAAGATTGATGGCGTGGCTGTAGCTGGTTTGAAAAGTGAAATGTCCCGGGTCCCATTCACCCAAAAGACCGGCGGTATTTCCGAATTGAGGCTGCGTAGCAACGTTGGCGACGGCCGCCTCGGCGGTCACCTGGCGCGTATACGAGGCCTGGTTGTAGAAGGTCACGCTGGCGTCATTCCATGAAAGCGCATAACTCAAGGCCGAACCCGGTGTCACCGTCAGTCCGCTGTTGGAAGTGAACCTAAAATAATGAAGGTAGCCAAATCCAGTGTTCAGCCGAAGGTCGGAATGTTCGGTGGCCGGCCATTCCAGACCCAGATTTATTCCGGTTTGCAAAAGGACATCCGATTCGGCGTTGGTTTGAGAACCATTGATGTTGTCGTTGAAAGTAAGGCTGCTATAGGCCCCTAAATTATAAAGCACCGGTCCCAGATGGGGTTGGTCGGGGGCAGGAACGAACGCGGGAGAGTTGATGGCATTCTGAACGCCAATCGAATTGAAAAGAGCGTCTTGTCCTTTGGCGATGAAAACTCCGGGCGAAAGGAATGACAGAACTAATGCGCCCCGCAGCAGCGACGGACGGGTTGGGCGGGGCTTGTATCTCATCGCCGGATAATAATCGGTTGGAAGAGGGCATGCATGTTACGAACCGATGACAGGATTTCTCTTTCTGCTGTAACCGCCGGACTGCGCGAATATCGGCTGCGCTTTGAAGGCAAAACAGGATTTAGAACTTCAGCGTCAAATCCATCTGGTAGATATCGTAATCTTTGATGGGGTTGATTTGGGGAATATCGCCGGTATCGCTGCCGCCAGTGCCTATCACGCTGTTAATGCGGCTGGCGTGACCGTAGCGAAAAGTCGCAATGAGGTTATCGGTGAGGCCGTAAGCCGCGGCCACGTAGATGCCCTGCATGTTTTGGGCGCCTTCGAAAAAGTCAACGTCCGGCAAATTGGGGTCCAGGGCATATTGTTCGGTATGCTGCCAATAGGTCCGGACTTCCCAGGAATGCCGGTGTGCACCGGACGCATAAACCACGCCCTGCGAGGGACCATAATCTACATCGTCGCTCCCAATGCCTATGCCAATTTGATAAGCTTTCACGTCGCGGGTCTGCGCCGATATGCTATGGTGGATCACTGTTGTATTGCCTGGGACACTGGCGAGCGTGTTTATAATGGTGTTATAGGCGTTGGCTGCGGCTTCAGCGCGCTGCGCGCCATGCAGGTTGTAGGCGAAGTCGCCAAACAGGCGCGCATTCAGCCCGTGGAATTTGTAATTGAGTTCGAAGGGAAATTCCAAGACCAGGAGATCGTTCAGGCCAACCTGGTTGAATGGATAACTCAAGCTCCCATAACCTTCCGGGGCGCCATTAGCGGTCCCGAAGCCAAATTCCTGCCCGGGAACGAATCCACTGTAACCTGGAGCGAAACCGCTTTGCCCCGCATTAAGATAATAGGCTCCTTCCCCGACATAGGGATCACCAAAATAAGGAGATTCGGCGGTAGTGCCCGAACTCGGCTGGAGTCCAATATAATTATATAGTGTGGCCGCCACCTTCACGGAAATGTTAGTGGTGATTTGATATTTAAATCCCCCCTGCCAGGCGAACATGAAGATGTTGTCCGTATTCTGACCGGCCCCTCCAGTGCCGGAGGAGCCTGGAAGGAAGCCAATGCCCAATCCGCCGCTGGCGGATTCGAAATTGTTCGCGTAAAGAAATTGTCCGAAGTTTGCGAAGAATTGCGCGGCGCCGACATCGTATTTGAATCGCTCGGCGAATCCTTCCGGCGTGATGGCCGGGCTCCAGACCATCGGCGTGGTATACAGTGGGTTGGCCATTCGGCCGATGGTCAAGTCCACCCAGGAGTTGGGATGCCAGCCAATATAGATCTGGCCGACGTCAATGCCATCGTTGGACCGGCCGAACGGTCCCTGAAAAGGTCCGCCGCTGGCGGAAGTGCCAAAAGTGACCGATTGGGAACGCGGACTGGTACCGGTGTCCAAGCGGACGCCCCAATAAAACTGGTCATACAAATCGCCGCGCAAGCCCAATTGCAACGCATAACGCCAGCGCCGCAGGTCGATTGAATTGCCGACTGGATCTGTCGCCGAACGGTCTTCATAGCGCAATCGGGCGCTGCCAAAGAGTTCTATATTTTTGAAGGCCTTGTCGATTCGCCAGGGAGACGGCTGCATGGGTGGCAGTTGCGCCACCATGTTGGACCGGCGTGACTGGGCCTCTACCTGCACCTTTTCGGCCTCCTGCTGGGTGAGAATGCCTTTTTGGATCAACAAATCCAAAAGGGGGTCTGGTGAACTGGCAGCGGCAGGGGCGTTTGAGGCGTTCTGGCACAAGCCGCGCGTGGCTGCGCTCATAATTGCCACGAACAGAATTTTTGCCGCCTGGATTGTGAACCGCCTGGCCTTCTTCAAACGCATAGGGCGCAGATGCTGGACGTTTCATGCGACGGGTTTGTGTCGCATTTGTTACAAAACAGTGACAAGGGCAAATTTACGCCTGTTTAGGTTCAGCCGCAGGAGTGGCGGCGGGGCGGGATTGCGGTTGGGCGAGAGCGACCGAGAGGGGTGAGCGCAATTTCATGACATCGTCCACGAGCACTTCAATATAATAAGTCCCGGCGGTCTTGAATTCCACGTTGGCGAAGACAAGTACATTGGAGGCATGATGAGCGAGATCGGGCAATTCAAATTGCGATCCGCCCTCAGATAACGTTGTAATGCCGTCGGGCGCCACGATGCGCGTCCTGGTGTGGAAACGGCCAACGCCGGCCGCCCATCGATTGAACACGCAAAAACGCCCGGTGACGACCGGCAATTGCGGCACGCGGATGAGATAAACCACGCCCACCAGTATGAGATTCCCGTTGGTTTCCTGGTGGACGCTCTCGCACATGAGCGAGGCCTGTAGTTCCGGCAAAATTCGTGTCGCATTCATTGTCTGTGAATAATCGTTCATCATCCTCCTCATCCTCAGTCGGAGGAAAAAGTTGCAGGCAGGACGTTTTTATTTTCATATGAACGATGGGGAGAATTTGTTACGCCAATATGCCCGCACGGAGACAATTAAGTGACGAATGGGAATTTTTAAACCACAAATTACACGAGGCACACGAAAGAAATTGTGCCGCAAAGAACCCCTGCCTCGATATGTGAATGTGTATTGAAGTTGGAAATCGTGTTACATTGTTACATGGTTGTGGCGCAATGACTTATGGTGTTACACAATCTGTTACACGCTGTTACATTTCATATCTCATTGATTATCAATTGTTTGCAGTGTTACATTAACGATAACGGGCGCGGCGATGGACGGACTAGGGCCTGTTAACACTAAAGGCGTAAAGCTTCGACAATGAGTGCCAAGACGATAAATCCCGTGAACAGAGCGTCGAGCTTGTCGAATCGGCAAAAGACCCGGCGATAACCTTTGAGCCGTCGAAAAAGTCGTTCAAT
>DATAST010000232.1:0-60284 GCA_036269115.1 Verrucomicrobiia bacterium
TGTGACGGAGTTACGCCAAGCCATTGAGGCGTTTATTGCGACCTATAACCCGAAGGCCAAACCCTTCAAGTGGCGCAAGCGGGAGGTGAAGGGATCCCAGTTGCGAAATACTATCGTTAATTTATGCAATTAATCACTAGATGCCAGCGTTTTCTGTTCTTATAGGTCGGACGGATCCGTCAGATCCGCCGGATCACGGGACGGTTATTGTTTTGAGGAATTTTGGTGTGCGGCCACTGCCGCGGCCATAGTGTCCACACTATGCAGAATCCGTTTGGCGCCTTCTGAATCGCCTATTTTGAGGCCATAAGCTTTATCCAGGGCCACGACTAATTGCAGGGCGTCTACTGAATCCAGGCCGACGCTGCCCGTGCCAAACAGCGGCTGGGCGTCGCCAATTTCATCGGGGCTGACCTGGAGCATGAGGTTCTCCACCATTAGACGCTTAATTTCCTGTTTGAGTGCTGTTGAGTTGTTTTCCATGAAAATTCAAGTGGCCCGGCCCTCACCGGGCTTGTCCACAAGAGCGGCCAATTTTTGTTCCGCCCGTTCCATACCGGTCAATTGCGGGGATGCCATTTGCGCGGTCCGCGTTGGAATTGTCGCCGGTTCACGTCGCTCGGCCGGGTGCGCCGAGTCGCTGGTTTTGGGTTCGGGGTAGGCGCGACGCGCCAATCCGCCGCCTAAAAGCCACCAGGCAACCGCCAGGTTAAACACAACCGGCATCAGCGTGTTAATGATGTCAGTTTTGTCAGGGTTTTCGATGAGTTCGAGGTCGAGCAACGGCATCACGGCTCTCAGGCCGTAATAGAGGAACAAAAGGCCCAAAAGCCGAACCGCTAAACCGAATATGTCCTTTGGTTTCATTGGCGCTGAACCGCGTTTTTAACGGGCTATAAAGGCCAATTTAAGCGGCAAACTAAAGGCGTTCAAGCATTTTGGTTGGAGCAAATGGAGAACGCCCGTTACATCCGGCAGATATAGTAAGACAGGCATTTAACCTGTCCGAAACGTCCAGTGTTTCGGCTGAATCGAACAGGCTGGAAGCCTGTTCCACTACGCTACGGCAGGTGCGGCGGTCCGCTTGCTCTTCTTTTGATTGGCTGCGACGGTCTTACGCTTGAGGTAGCTCGTGCGGCGTTTTCGTTTCAATGTTTTGTTGTATTGTCGGCCCATAATTCTTTACATTAATTGCGAAATGCGATTTCGTGTTAGCACTATGAGAGTTTATCCGTCTCGATTCAATCTCTTTTTGTTGCTGGCTGCGCTATTGTCCCTGCTCGCCGGATGCGCTTCCTGGGGGCACAAGGACGAGCCCACTTCCGCCCTCGGGGTTTTCGTATCGGTTGCGCCGGGCACTTCAGGATCACCAGGCGGTACTGAAACAGTTTCGGTATTGCGGTCGGATCCGGTCCAGGTCACGGTTGATAAACAACCGATTTTGACCGAGCAAAACATCGTAGCGGCCAAAGTCATTGACACGCCCGATGCGCCGGCAATCGAGATTCGATTTGATGCGATGGGTACAGTAGTTCTTGAACAATACTCGGCCACAAATCCGGGTGGGCATTTCGTGATTTTCGGGAAATGGGGCAAAGACCTTAAAAATTCGCGCTGGCTCATGGCGCCGCTCATCACCGGGCGGATGAAGGAGGGCATCCTTTCGTTTACCCCGGACATGTCGCGCGATGAAGCCAACGAGTTTGTGCTGGGATTGAATAACGTAGCCAAAACATTCCAAACCAATCCAACTGAATGATTCTTCTCCGAGGAGGTGAACGGCCCTGCCGGGATGTGGGGACGTTGCGGATTTTAAAACGGTTGTCAGCGCGGTTTCTGCGGTTATTCATTTTGGCCTTTGTAGGAACTGCTGTGGCGCAGACGCCGTTTCAGTTTCCAACGGCAAACCATTACCTGTTTACCCCGGGCGCGGAATTGAAATTCTTCGCTCCCACTGAACCGGACAAACCCTGGACCAGCGGCAGTTTCGGTTGTGTCCGCGATTATAGCCATCGGATGCATGAGGGCCTCGACATCCGGCATTTGCAGACCGACCGGCGGGGCGAACCCACTGACCCGGTCATGGCGACTGCCGACGGCACGGTCATTTACATCAGCACCCGGCCTTCGGTGTCGAACTACGGCAATTATATCGTCATTCGCCACGTAATAGAGGGCATTGAAATTTATTCGCTTTATGCGCACCTGAGCGCCGTCCGGGCTGGACTCAAGCCGGGCCAGCAGGTCAAGGCCGGTGACGTCATCGCGACGATGGGCCGGACCTCGAACGCCGAAGCGATCGGCAAATGGCGCGCACACGTCCATTTCGAATTGAACCTCCTGGCGAACGACAATTTTGCCACATGGTGGCGGCATGCCTCGCCGGGCCAGCGCAACGACCACGGCGAATGGAACGGCCAAAATCTTAACGGCTTGGACGCGCGCCAAATATTGTTGCAGGAGAACGCCGGGAAATTCGATCTGCTTAATTTTATTCGCGGCCAGACCGAATTATGCCGGGTCCTGGTACGCGCCACTGATTTTCCTTATTTAAAGCGCTATCCCATGCTGGTGCTAAAGAACCCAGTGGCGGAGCGCGAGGGTGTGGCCGGCTACGAAGTCGCGCTGAATTTCAACGGTGTCGCATTCGCCCTCATGCCGCGCGCAGCTTCGGAAATCAAGAGCAGCGCCAAATTCCAATTGCTGTCGGTCAACGAACCGGAGGAACGGGCCAATCCCTGCCGCAATCTGGTCACTCACAAGGGCAGACACTGGCAATTGGGAAATGAAGGTTTGCGCGAAGTCGAACTTTTGACCTGGCAGTGATCTGGTAGGGACGCCGCGTTGCGGCGTCACCGCGCGTAACCGCGCGGAACAAATTCGCGATTGAATGTCCGACTACGTTCGTTGCGCCGGTGGCATCGCCACCAGCCACAGTGACGCTAAGTTTTGGATTGACGGCATTGACGGGCGATGGCGGACTGTGGGGGACCACATCAGAAATGCAACAAAACACGGTCATTCTGATCATTTTCGCGGTGACGTATCTCGGCATTGCGATGGGGCGCATTCCGGGGTTGAAATTGAATCGCCCGGGCATCGCCCTGCTGGGCGCGATCGCCATGATGCTTTTCGGTGGAGTGACGACCTCCCAGGCTGTTTCCTATATTAACTGGCCGACCATTTTTCTATTGTTCGGTTTTTTCGTGATCTCCGCGCAACTTCGGTTGTCTGGATTTTATGACAAGATAGCGGGAGCGATCGCGGATCGCCTCGCCCATCCTGGAATATTTTTGGCCGTGCTGATGGCCGCTACAGCCGGCCTTTCCGCGTTTCTCAATCACGATATCGTTTGCTTTGTCTTTACACCGGTCGTGGGCGTCGCCCTGTTGCGCAAACAAATCAATCCCGTTCCGTTTTTGGTGGCGCTGACGATTGCCAGCAATATCGGCGCAGGCGCGACACTGATTGGCAATCCGCAAAATATGATGATTGGCCAAATCGCCCATTTAAGTTTCGGGCAATATCTCGCGTGGAGCATTGTGCCCGTGTTGTTTTCCCTGGGCGCGGCGTGCGGGATTATCCGGCTGTTATCAGCGCGACAATGGAAGGCGGTCGGGCCGGCGCCAGAGGCGGTCGCGCAGCAGAGTTATCCATTTAATAAAATCCACACGATCAAAGGGATCATCATCCTGGTGGCGGCGGTCGCTCTGTTTTTTACGTCTATGCCGAAAGAAATCATCGCGCTGGCGGCGGCGGGCATCCACCTGGCGAGCACGAAATTTAAAACGGACGATTTGCTGGGGTTGGTGGATTGGCCAATTCTCGTGCTGTTTATGGGATTATTTGTAGTGACTGGCGCATTTCAATCCACCGGTTGCGGAGACCAGGCTGTGCATTGGCTGTCGCAGGGCGGTTTCAATTTGAGCGCCCCGGGCAATGTTCTGTTGGCGACTACTGTCCTGTCCAACGTCATAGGCAATTCAGCTGCAGTGATGTTGCTGCTTAAAGTCGTCAACCTTGCCCAGCCGATCGTTGCCTACGTGCTTGCGGTGGCGAACAGCTTTGGCGGCAGCGCCTTCATCGTCGGAAGTGTTTCCAATATCATCGTTGTCCAGCAGGCGCGCGAGATGGGCATCAAGATTGGGTTTTGGGAGTTTGCCCGTTTAGGCATCCCGATAACCCTTACAGCCCTGGCGGCCCTGTATGGCTGGGCCCTTCTCATGGGCCACTAACGTTATGGACGTCAAACAAGCTACGACCGCCTACGAAGCCTGGCTCGGAAAGAAAATCCCGCTCCTCCCGGCGGATTTGAAGCTGAAACACCAGCGCATGACCGAAGGTGTGTTTCCCTTTCTGCGGGCGACATTTTATCGCTGGGCGCAACTGTGGCCGGAACATTGTCCCGAATTGACGAACACACCCGTCGCGCTGGCGGTGGGTGATCTGCACGTTGAAAATTTCGGAACCTGGCGCGATGTGGAAGGCCGGTTGATTTGGGGCATCAACGACTTTGACGAAGCCTGCAAAATGCCTTTCGCTGTGGACCTGGTACGGCTGGCGACCAGCGCGCTTCTGGCCGCCAGCGAAGGAACGTCGGCCTTCAAACCTGCCGATGCCTGCGCGGCGATATTGGAAGGATACACCGAAGGGATACAAAGCGGCGGCCAGCCGTTTGTCCTGGCCGAGTGTCACCACGCGTTGAGCGATCTCGCGCTGAACGAATTGCGCGATCCGGTCCGGTTTTGGGATAAGTTGAACCAATGGCCACAAGCGGAGAATGTCCCGGCCGATGTCAAAGCCCTGCTGGTGCGCGCGCTGCCCAAAGGCGCCGTCCCGCAAAAAATCGTTCATCGCCAGGCTGGCCTGGGCAGCCTCGGGCGACGGCGTTTCACCGTCATCGCGGAATGGCGCGGCGGGTACATCGCGCGCGAAGCCAAGGAACTGGTCCCGTCCGCGTGGTATTGGAATGACGCGCGGCAGAGCGCAAAGATTTTCTATACCAAAATCATCTCTCAAGCGGTTCGAGTCACGGATCATACGGTTGCCGCACAACGACAATGGCTGGTGCGGCGGCTTGCGCCCGATTGCAGTCGCATTGAATTGAATCAGTTGCCTCTAAAACGCGATGAGTTGAAGCTGCTCCATGCCACGGGTCGTGAAACAGCGAACATTCATGTGGGCACTCCTAACGCCGCCCAAAAAATCGCCGCCGATTTGCGCAAACGTCCGTCCCGATGGTTGTTCAATGCGGCCCAGGCAATGGAATGGGCCACCATCAACGATTGGAAGCAATGGCGAAAATGATTACCCGTACCCTCCGCTGGAACTCGGTTGCGGAATGACGGCCCCGAAGCCGCCGGCGCTGTTTCGGCGAAGTCCCCCTCTCGCTACGGACAATGCTGGCTCACATACGGTGAGTTCGCAAAATTGCTGTAGGTGTTCCAGGCGCCGGGAAGGATGGCGGAGGCAAGGTCATCGTAGTATTCCACCAGTTTGATCTGCGGAAACATGTCGTATTTATTGAACGCATCTGACATTTGATTCATCCCATTTGTCTGCTGGGCCACTGTCGGATAATAACTATTTATACCGACACCCCACTCGGCCACGCCAAAAGGCTTGCTTGCCCAATTGTGCGCGGCGGTGGAGTTGGCGAGCATCCAATTATAGGCGTTGGCGATGTCGTCGGTGATGGACTCGGAAGAGCAGTAAGGATCCCACATGACCCAATCCACATTCGTGTTTCCGGGCCACATGAACGGAAGTAAGGCCCGCTCTGAAGCAGAGCAGGAGCATTCCCTGGGCGCCGTGTTTTGAATATCCCAACACCAAATGACATTGGTCGCGCCGTTCGCCCGGAAAATGTTTTGAACGTTGTGCCACATCTCAACGTATTCGTTCGTGGTGCCTGCGGTTCCGACATCGTTTTCCGGTTCATGCCAGACGATTAACATGATTTTAGCCGGTTTTATGGATGCGACCGATTGCGCGAGCGACGTCATCTGCGAATCCACGGTTACGCTTCCGCCGTTGGCCACGCCCACGGCATTACTCCATTTTGAACTGGGTTTGACGCTCTCCAGCAACCGGCGCCCGGCTTTGAGATAATTCTTTTCGGCCGTCGTCAATGCCGTCCAACTGCCGGGCGTGTGATAGATGCGAATGACATCGTCCCGCCGGCCAATTTGGGCTTCCACCACGGAAACATTTTGAGTGGAATCGTTGGTAACCACAATGCCCAGCCATGCGCCGCAGGTAGGGACCCACGTATCACTTTCCGCGGGCAACGGTTGAACGGAATAATATTGCTGACGCGTGCCCGAATTCACTGGATTGGTCAGGGTGAAGCGTCCATTGGCGGGAAATGAGTTAGTCGTCGCAATGAACCAGTTCGTTGATGACAAAGCCAGATTCGTCGAAGTCATCAATACGTAATCGGGATTAGTGCCACTGTAGGCGCCGCTGAGGACGACGCTCGTCCCGCGCAAGGTCAGGTTTGTGAGTTGGGCCGAGGCTATCACCACAAAGAGCAATGCAAAAATCGTCGTCAGAAAATTTTTCTTCATGAATAGTGGGCGGTACAACCATACCATAATCCGCCTGTTAGCCAAATAAGTCGCTTATTTCTCTTACGCCTGTTTGGGCCATGTTTATGGAATATGGCCTATTTGGGTCATGAAATGATTCCTGTGGGTTTGATAGACTGTTGGTGACGAGTATGCAGAGCAAAAAATTTATGAATGAATTCCGGTTTTTTTTCCGAATTGCGTGGTGTATTGGATTATTGACGATGGTCTCAACAGCGCCCTTCGCATTCAGCAGCGAAGTGACATTGGAAGATCAATCACTTCTGGTTGGATTTGACAGCGATTCGGGCGCGCTGACACGCTTTGAAAATAAAGCTACACACTGGACCATCGAGCGCCGTCCGGAATTGGGCGTTTCAGTGCGCATGTTCGCCCCTTTGCCGGATCGACGATATAACCCCATCTTCGGGCAAAAACAACATGCTGCCAGCGTGGAAAAACTATCAGACCATGAGGTGCGCCTGGTATGGAAAAATCTGGTGAGTGAAAATGGCGGTGCTCTGCCAATCACATTCGTTGCCACCGTAACATTAACGAACGGCGCAGTGACCTTCGATGGAACACTCATCAACGATTCTCCGCTTTCGGTGGAAACCATTGACTATCCTTATTTCGGAGACCTGAATCCACCGGGCCGGAACGCGCCGATGCGAGTCTCCTCCGAGGCCTATGGCGGTATGTCATCGGATGAAATTTATCCTCATTTCGCCAATGACAAAGGCTATTGGGGCGTTGATTTCCCGACTAAAACAACCGATTCAAAGACTTTTTATCTCATCCAATCGCAGCGCCAGGGCCTCTACATCGAACGGCACAACCCCGATGCCCCGTATCTTCTGGAATGTACTTTCGAACAACATCCCGGCCTCGTCGATTCGATTAATGATAACGTCCCGTTGGACGGCCAGCTTGGCGATGTCCCGTCCCATCTCGAGTTCCGGATGACTCACTTCGTCTTTGCCCATCCGCATTCGACGATAAATTTGATGCCGATCGTTCTCCGCTGTTACAAAGGCGATTGGCACGCTGGAGCCGATTTGTATAAGCAATGGCGTGCCACCTGGTTCAAAGCACCGCATTTGCCTGACTGGATCAAAAATGTGAATTCCTGGCAGCAGATTCGAGTCAATTCGCCGGAACAGGACTATCTTGTCCCATTTACCAATCTCGTGACCTATGGCGAAGAATGTGCGAGCAACGGCGTCGGTGCCATCCAGGTGGTCGGTTGGAACCGGGGTGGCCAGGACGGAGGCGATCCGTCGCTGGAGCCAGACCCGGGACTCGGAACGTGGCAGGAATTGCACGACGCCATTTCGCAGGTCCAGGCCAAAGGCGTGAAAATCATTTTGTTCGGCAAACCAAATTGGGCGGACGAAACGTCGGACTGGTACAAAAACGAACTGTACAAATACGCCGCCACGGACCCTTACGGCATTCCCTACCAGCAGGATGGATTCAGTTACGTCACGCCAACTCAATTGGCCAGGATTAACAACCATCACAAGGTCGCCATGGATATTCTTTGCCCGGCGTATCAGGACGTTGTTCTTGGCCAATTCAATAAGTTGCTCTCGCTCGGTTCAGCCGGCTTTTTATGGGACGGCGTCCTCAGCCACGGTCTAGCCGCGTATAACTTCGCCACGAATCACGGGTACGCCGCTCCGCGTTATGTTTACTCCGGAGACATTCCGCTGGCTCGCCGACTGCGCGCCGCCGCTGACCAGGCCAGTCCCGATTTCCTTTTCTGCGGTGAAGCGCCGCAGGATTGGCTGATGCAATATTATCCTCTTTCCTATTTCCGTATCAGGGGCAATTCGGAACCCATTGAGCGTTATATTGATTCGCAGGCGCCCCTGATGGTGGCCGTTACCGGTTTTGATGATCGGGAGATGTTGAACCGGTGCTTGTTGGATCGTTATATCATCAGCTATGAACCCCGCTATTTCAAAGGCCATTTGAACGACTTTCCGTTGACGCTGGCCTACGGCAGGAAAATCGATGCGTTGCGGCGGCGATATGCGGATTATATTTGGAACGCTGATTTCCGGGACACCTTGGGCGCCAGGGTCAACGCAGACGGTCCTTTTCGATATTCAGTGTTTGTCGCGGCCAGCGGCAAACGCGCTGTCATCGTGGTGAACGAAGATTCGGAAAAATCGATTACCGCAGACGTAGATTTACCGCAGGCTGGCAAACTTATGGCCTGTTCGCCTGAGCAGCCGGATGGTCAATCCACCGACGGCACACTGAACATTCCCGCGCGTTCGGCTGCTGTCGTGCTGGAGCAATAGGCGTTTCAAGTCGATTCCCTTTTACCGCCGCCGTGTTGCTCCTCGCTCAGGTATTTCAAAGTGGCTTCCGTTCGTGACCGCACGTGAAGTTTCTCGTAGATCGCCCGCTGATGATTGCGGAACGTGTGGAAACTGATCCCGAGACGGTGGCTGATCTCTTTATAAAAAAATCCTTTCGCCAGTAACGCCAGGACTTCCTGCTCGCGCGGTGTCAATTTATCCAAATCCGACGCAGGCTGTTTGATCAGTCGGAAATGGTCCACTACCTGGCGGGCAATCTGCATGGACATGGGCGCGCCGCCCGCGTGAACCAGCTCGATTGCCGAAACCAATTCCGCCGTGAACATTTTCTTGAGTAAATAACCGCTCGCGCCGGCGCGGAGAGAATTGAAGATGAGATCGCTCTCCTCATATTTAGTGAGCACCAGCACCTGCAAATTTGGCAGCAGCTTTTTGAGCCGGCTCACGCACTCGATGCCGCTCATTCCCGGTAAATTGATGTCGACCAGCGCCACCTCCGGCTTGATCAGTGGAATGTCGCGCACGGCCCCTTCTCCCGTCGGAAATATGCCCACGCATTGAATGCGCGGCTCTCTTTTTAAAAGTTCAACCAGGCAATTTCGGGTTTCTCTGTCGTCCTCGACAATGGCGATCGTGATGGATGCGGCGGGATTTTCAGTTTCCATGGCGGACTATTTCTGGATTTGGCATTGGCAATTGACCGAAACGCGCGTCCCGGCATTGGGAACGGCCTTGATTTGACATTCTCCGCCGATTTCACTCATTCGTTGTTGCATATTTTTTAAACCGTTCCCGCCGTTATTCAGGACGTCGTCGCCGAATCCGCAGCCGTTATCTTCAATCGCGACGTTGATAAATTTGTCCGTGACGGTGATGGCCAGGGAGGCATCTGAAGCGCGGGCATGACATACGATATTATTGAGCGATTCTTTGACAACGAGAAAAAGATTGTGGCGGACTTCCGCCGAGACAGGAATTGCCGGCGGAAAATCCGGCAAATCAACCCGATAACTGATGCCGGCAGTGCGCAGGAACTCGACGGCAAATTGTCCAAGATAGCTGACCAGGTGCGGCAACGTGTCGTTGCGCGGGTTAATTGCCCAGACAATCTCATCCAGCGCGTCAGTCGCCTGCCGGGCGGTCGATGAGATTTGTTGAATGTGGCCGACGGATTTGTCGGGCACGTGGCGGTCCAATTGCGCGAGGCCGGTCAATAATTCGATTTTCGTGAGACGATTTCCCAGGTCATCGTGGATGTCTCGCGCGATGCGTCCCCGTTCCCGTTCGATGGCCGCCTGCTGTTCGAGGGCGCGCAATTTCAGGCGCAATTGCCGGAATGAAATGTAACGCACAATCGTAACCAGTATCGAAGTTAACAGGACGGCAACGCCAATGCGGAACCACCACGTCTGCCAAAAGAACGGATTTACGGTAAAGGCCAATTGGGCCGGCGCATCGTTCCAGGGTCCGTCGCCGATGCACGCTTCGGCGCGAAATTGATAATCTCCCGCCGGCAAACGCGAGTACGTGGCGTACCTCGCAGTTCCCGCGTCGATCCAGCTGTTGTCGAATCCGGCCAGTTGGTAGCGAAAATGAAGATTTTCCGGGTCGCTGAAATGAAACGCCGTGAAATGAAATTCCAGGTGCCGATATCCGGGCGGCAGATGGAGCGAAGAATTCAGCGTCTTCAAATTCGCCGCGGTTTGAGTGGGCGCTGCGTCGCCGTACGACCCGATGATTTGGCCATCCATCGCCACTTCAGTTAGCAGGACCGACGATGGCGGCGCATTTTCAGGCACGACATTCGGGTCCGCTACGGCAACCCCAGTGTGCATCAGAAGCCATACCCGGCCGTCGCGGGAATGGAGAGCCAGCGGAAGGACATAGGGCGAAGCCGTGCTAAAGATGGCCTCCAGGCTCGATAGCCCTTCATTTCGGCCAAAAACGATCGGATGCAACTGAACATTTCGATTTGCCATGGCCGCTTCCAATTCCTTTTGCCGTACTTTGAAGATGCCCAGGTCCGAACCGAACCAAAGCCAGCCGTTGTCATCCGCAACCATTTGCGCGGTGTAATTGCTGAATAATCCCTGGTCCGCGCTGACCTCGCCAACCTGCCCGTTTTTGAATCGCAATAAACCGAGGCCTCCGCAATTAACCCAAAGACTTCCGTCCGGGGCGGCATAGAGGCAGCAAATCGTATGGTTCGAAATGGGCAGTCGCGACGATTCATCCGTGAAATTGGTGCCGTCAAATTTGAGCAACAATCCTTTGGCGCCCAGCCAAATATTGCCCGCCGCATCCGCCGCAATGGCGGAAAATCGCAAGGCATAAACCGGAACAACCAATCGCGGGTGGCCGTCATGCAGGCATTGGAGGACTTTGCGATGGAGGATCCAGAGATCGCCCGAGGGCGCCGAGACCAGCGCGCTGACGGGGCCGATCCCATTGTTGGTGACGGAATCGCAGGTGGCATACTGCCCGTTGACGAGTGACAGGACCTTTCCACTTTGTGTGCCGATCCAGATACCACCGTTGGGAGCGGCTGCCACGCAACGGACCGTTCCGGCGAACGGCGCGTTGGTAAAAACCGGCGTCCATTTGCCGTTGATTCGGTTGGCGAGCATTCGGTCAAGCGTTGCGCCCCAAAGCATTCCGTTACTGTCCTGGCAGATAGATTGCAGTTGCGACAAAACTCCGTTTCGCTGCACTGCCTCAAGCCGCACGGCAGTCATCGAAATGCGGTCGAGTCCGCCTCCTCCGGTTCCGACCCAGAGATTGCCTTCATGATCTTCCATCAGGCTGAGAATCGAGGAATGCGACGTGTCCATTCTTGCGAAGCTCGAATCTTCGAAACGGAACAGGCCGTTTCCATCGGTGCCAATCCACACCGCGCCGGTGTGATCTTCAAGCAACGCCCCAACAGTCGCTGGAACCGAACACGGAATGGCTCCACAATCCTGCACCGCGCCAGTGGTGTCGCATCGGAATAGATGCCCATGGGCTGCAAACCAGACGGCGTTGGTATGGCTTGCCGTCAAACATTGTACCTCGCGCATTTGGGCGATTTGCCGGAACCGATTTGTTTCGAAAATGGAAATCTGATTTCCTTTGGCCAGCCATAGGTTGTCGGCTCCGTCGCTGGCAAGCTGAGGCAATCCATCCGACGGCATACCTTCCCGGACGCCAAACCGCGTTAGTTTTCCGTTTTCAATGCGATCAATTGCGCCGGGATAACCAGACCATAACGATCCGTCCTTGGTTTCCGCGAGCGCCCACGGCGCGCCTTTGGCTAATCGATCTTTGGGTAGCGGAATCAGCGAAAAATCCGTATTCAGGCCAACCATATCTCCAAAATTTGGAATAATCCAAAGCACGCCCGTATGGCTGAAATAGATGCTCCGAATATTATGCGGCTCGATCGAACGGGTAAAATCCTTGATCGGAAACGTGCTGAAGTTGATGCCGTCAAATCGCATCAGGCTCACCGGCGTGACGAGCCACAAGTATCCATCCTGCCCCTGCGCAATCGCACTGATGTTATTATTGGGCAACCCATCATCAGACTGCCAAACCCGTGTGAACCATTTCTCATTGCTCGAAGCATGCAAAAGAAAAACGGCAAAAAACCAAAACCAGCCCGTCAAAAGCGTTCCGCGAAACGAGCGGTTTGGGGTGAGAGTCACAGCCCGAACCTAAGTCACATCCACACAGCAATCAAGGCCCAAACATTGGCCCAAATAGGCCATCTCGATTCAGTTCCTGGCAGTTAGAGGGGATGGCCCAAATGGGCCATGGCGCCGATACCGGGACCATAAAAACGGTCTAAATGGGCCATAGATATTCCCCCGCCCCATGTATTAGATTCATACCATCACATTTCCATTACAAGACGATGAACCGTCAGACCAGAGCCAGCGTGAAATGTCAGGACCGTGTCCGAAACAGTCCTGTCAGTCCGAATCAAAACCCAACCAGAAAGCCGTAAATATATGAAATTGAAATTCCTAAATGCGCTCGTGGTGACAGTGGGGCTTCTCGTGCCAGCAACTCTGGCAAATGCGCAATCGGCCTATTACCAGGCCGTGACCGCTCTCTCGCCTGTCGGTTATTGGCCGATGCACGAAATCGAGCCCAACCCCCACGGCGATATTGAGACCAACTACGGCACGGTGGGAACTTTGGCCACGGGATTTTATGGCGATTGGGCGACACTTAACAACACGCCGATCGTTCACGGGCAACCGGGTTGCATCGTGAACGATTCTTCGGAGACGGCGGTGCATTTCACGCAGACATCGGGTTCGCCTTCTACGGGCGGCTTTACCAATGGCCTGGTGGTGCCCCACACTTCGCCCCTCACTACTTTGAAACCGCCGTTCTCGGTGGAATGCTGGATGAACGGCGACGCCAGCGGCAATAAGCAGGCGGACATCTGGAGCCAGGCGGGCGGCGCGGGATTGAATAACGGCCCAAACCTTGCCGGTATTCGATTGCACTGGGGAAATGTCGGATGGGTTGTCTATTCTTACAACGGGGCCAGCGGCAGCGATCTTCTGACGCTCATAAGCTATAACACAGGGATTTCGGCGAATACCTGGTATCACACGGTTGTTACGGATGATGGCACAAACATAACGTTGTGGATAAATGGAGCGCCCGTCGGAACGGCGGCTCAGGCCGGCAATTATGCCCCGGACTCATGGACTCCTCTCGCCATCGATAACGGTGTCGGCGGCGGGAATCCGTTCCGCGATTCGATGAAAGGTTATATCGACGAATTTGCCGTCTATACCAATGCGCTCACTCCGGACGTTATTACCAACCACTACGAACTGGGTGAGACCGGGACGGCCACCACTTATTTCAATTCCATTTCCAGTGCCAGCCCGGCCGTTTACTTCCTCATGAATTCGCCGACAATCACCACGGAACCCGTTGGTGCAGACCTTGTTAACAATGGTTCGTCGGGAATTAACGGCGCCTATCGTCCTGAAGTCCTTCCGGGCGGTGTGAGCGGGCCAGGAGCCTTCGGCGCCGGTTTTGGCTCGACCAATGCCATGCCCGGAAATGGTTGTGACGGGTTTGCCGACGTCGGCAATTCCACTTCGTATAATCCAACCGGCACGGGCGCCAGCTTCAGCATAACCGCGTGGTTTCAAGGCAACCCTGCTGATGCACGCAATCAAACCATTGTTGGCCACGGCACAAACTCATGGCAGTTGGCAATGCTTTCGAGCGGCAAAATTGCCTTTAACGCTGGAACCAATAGCGCGGCTACCGTTGCGACCGGCGGAGGCGCCGGTGACCTTGTCTCGCCCGGCGTCTATAATGACGGTTTCTGGCACCAGGCGGTCGCCACCCATAACGGAAGCGTCAATGTGCTTTATTTGGATGGCTCGCCCATTGCCACTAATAGCACCACCGCCAATATTCCCGGTTCCGCGGCAGATGTGCTGATCGGCGCGGATCCTTCCTTCACCAATAATCCGACCCAGGGTGAAGGACGTCAATTTGCGGGCAACATCTGTGAAGTAGCGTTCTTTGCTTCGACTCTGACTGCCGGCCAGGTGCAATCGCTCTACGCGGCGTCCGACCTGGAACCGGTGATTACGCAACAACCGGTTTCTGCCTCTGTCAACGCCGGGATCGCCTTTACCAATAGCGTCACCGCTATCGGCGTTGGTCCGTTATCTTATCAATGGTATACAAACGGAACCGCCTTCGGCGGCGCCACGGCCAGCAGCCTGGCGATCAACCCCGTGCAGCCCGTGAACGCCGGCAGCTACTATGTCATTGTGGGCAATAGTTACGGCTCGGCCACCAGCGCGGTGGTCAACCTCACAGTGCAGAGCGCTCCGATTCTGTCCGGACAGTTTCCCATTACTTATTCCAATATTCTCAACACCAATTTTATGACGCTCTACGCCGGGGCAAGCCCGACGTTCTCGATTTCCAGTTCGGGAGAACAACCCATTTATTATCTTTGGTTTACCAACGGGGTCGCCGATGGCGCCGCCACCAACGCCAGCTTGACCGTGACAAACGTCCCGGTCGGTTCGCTCTCGGATTATTGCATTTTGAGCAACGTTTTAGGGGCGGCCACAAGCGTAGTCTGGTCGGCTAGCGTCGTTTCAGATCCCGTCAACGGAGCCGGGCCTGCCCCTTATCCACAGGCAGTTCTTAGCCTGAATCCAATCGCCTACTGGCGGCTCAATGAAAGCGATAATGGTTCCGGAAATAATGGAAGCATTGCGTTCGATTACGTTGGCGGCAACGATGGTCTTTATACCAACGTCATCCTCGGCCAACCGGGTTATAATTCGACGTCCGATCCCTCCGACACGTCGCTCGAAGTTGGGGTCAATCCCGATGTGACCAACAGTTATGTCGGTCTCATTGGAACAAACATCGACTTTTCCGCTCCGTCCGGTAAAAACGCCGAGTTTTCCGTCGAATGCTGGGCCAACGTCTCGGCGAATGGCGGTGGTATTGTTGCAAAAGGTTTTGGTAATGGCGGCGAAGAAATCGCTCTCGACACCGGAGGAACGAGGAATGCCTTTCGATTCTATTTGCGCCCCAACGGCCAAAACACAACGTACGTAGCCAACAGCAGTATCGCCCCCAATGGCGGTTGGTATCACCTGGCAGCCGTGTGCGACGAAGCCAACGGCAATTTATCGCTTTATGTAAATGGCGCGCTGGCCGGACAGACGAATATTCCTCCCAAAAGCGGCATTGTGAATGACATTCCCATGAACATGACCATTGGCGTCCGGTCAAGCAGCTCGGGCAGCGGCAACAATTTGCAAAGTGTAGGGACCATCAATGACGTCGCCGTATTCAACTATGCGTTGACGGCAGCCCAGGTCGCCAACGAATACAACCAATCCGGCATAGCGCCGTACTTCATTCAGCAACCGGCCCTGACGTACGCCGGGCAGGGAAGCAACGTGACCGTCACCGCTGTGCCGGCGGGCACCTTGCCGCTGTCTTATCAATGGTACGAAACCAATCTGACAGCGATGACGGGCCACGCTGTCTCCGGACAAACGAACGCGTCGTTGGCGCTTCAGAACGTTCAATCCGGCGACGATTACTATTTGAATGTAGTGAACCCTTACGGGTCCACGAATTCCAGCGTAGCGCCGCTTGTCGTCTATTCGTCACCAATCGTCACGGGCTGGCTTCCGGTCACCTACACCAATGTTGTTAACATCAATTTTATGACATTGTATGCGGGTGCAAACCCGGCCTTCTCAGTATCAGCGCTCGGCATCGGGGCTCTCTCTTATCAATGGTTCACAAATGGCGTGCCAGTTGGCGGGGCTGCAGGCACGAACGTAACGCTCGCCGCGGTAGGAAGTGGCATGCTTACCAATTCCTGCGTCATCACCAGTCTGCTGGGTGCGGCAACCAATACCTGGATCGCTTCCGTTCTTGCCGACCCAACCAACCAAAGCGGAGGCCTGGCCTTCTTCCCACAAACCGTATTGGCTCTCAATCCTTCCGGATATTGGCGCTTGAATGAACCCGACGACCAGGCCGGTGACGGCAATCCGGGCGTTGTCTGCCATGATTATGCGGGTGGCAATAACGGCATCTATACCAATATTCTGCTCAGCAATCCCGGATACAATCCTGTCGAAGATCCGTCCGATACCTCCGGACAATTCTATTATTTCAACACTGAAAATTGCGATGCCAATAGTATTCTGGCCCCCGACGTATCTGCGCCCAACGGTGTAAATGCGGAATTCACGGTTGAAGCATGGGTGAATCCTACAGCTCCTGAAAACGGCGGAACGGCCGTCGGGATCGCCGCCAAAGGCTATTTCAATCAGGAGGAATTCTCCCTCGATTGCGGCGCAAGCGGCAATGGATTCCGTTTTGAAGTCCGTGACGCCGCAGGCACGGTCTACAATGCGGGTTCCACGCTTGCGACATCCACTTCGGGTAATTTGAATCAGTGGTATCACCTGGTTGGAGTATGCGACGAAGCCAATGGAGTGGTTTTGCTGTACACCAACGGCCAACTCGCCGCTAGTGCAGCCATTCCCGCTGCCAGCGGTGTTTTAAATTCCTCGTCAACACCCATGACCATCGGCGCCAGGGCAAGCAGCGCAACCAGTGGAAACAACAATCAATTCATCGGCTATATCAATGATGTCGCCGTCTTCAACCATGCTTTGACGGCCGGCCAGGTGGCCGCCGAATATGCGGCGGTCAGCGCCGCCGCGCCTTTCTTCACCACAACGCCGCCCACGAATTCCGGCGCGGGCGCCAATACCACCTTGAACATCCCGGCAATGGCCGGTGGAACCCCGCCGTTATCGTATGCCTGGACCAATCTGACGACCGGCGCAACGCTGGCGTCCGGCACGGTCGCGAGCGCTGCGGTCCTCAATGCCGCCCTGAGTGTCAATAATGTCCCCCTCACGTGGAACGGCAACCAGTTGGAGTTGGTCGTCAACAATCCTTACGGAACGACTAATGCCTTCGTCACCCTGTCGATTACCAACATGGTCAATTTAAATCCCACCAACATCGTATTTGCGACCACCAACAATCAACTCGCGTTAAGCTGGCCTTCGGACCATGTCGGATGGCAGTTGCAGGTGCAGGCGAACAGCGTTTCCGTGGGACTCAGCACAAACTGGGTTGACCTGCCGGGCTCAGCCGGCACCAATCAGGTTTTTGTTCCCATTAACCTCACCAACGGCAGTGTCTTTTATCGCCTGGTTTATCCATAATATTATGCGGACATTCATCGTTAAAACAGGGACCTTTTTATCCGCCATCAAAGCGGGCGCACTGGATGATAGTTTGTCAAGGAGGCGCTGCCCGGCTTTACGCGGATTTGTTCCGGGCGTGAAAGCGCGGCTTCGCGCTTTCACGCTCATCGAGTTGCTCGTCGTCATCGCCATCATTGCGATTTTGGCGGGCATATTGTTGCCGGTGTTGCAGCGCGCCAAAATCCGGGCGCAGGAAGCAACTTGCATCAACAATCAAAAGCAAATGGCCACAGCCTGGCAAATGTATGCCAACGATAATAATGATTACTGCGCCGGCAATGAGTGGCATGATGAAAAAGCCCATGTTCAGCACGAGAACTGGTTGAGCGGATGGCTCGATCCGGGCAGCGCGACCACGGACAATACAAATACTGATCTGTTTATTAATCCATCCTACGCCACGCTCGGGGACTATACGAAGATGCCGAAGTTATATTTGTGCCCGGCCAGCATCGTCGTGGCTCCCGTGCCGGGGAGCAACATCCGGCAACCGTTATGCCGTTCAATTTCGATGAATAGTTGGGTCGGCTATATCAGTTCCCCGTCTACCAATGTTGGAACCGGTGCAAGCATGAAAACGTTTAAAAAGCTCAGCAGCATTACCGCCGGAATCTCTCCGGTAGACCTGTTTGTTTTTGTTGAGGAGCGCGGTGAGAGCATCGATGACGGCAATTTTGAAACGCAAATAGGAAATAATATCATCGCAAATTGGGCCACCGATTATCACCTGGGTTCGGCGACCTTTGGCTTCGCCGATGGCCACGCCGATATTCATCGCTGGATGGTTGCAACTTCGTGGCCGAATCCAAGCAACGCATCCGGTCCTCAAATGGGCATGCGCCAGCCCCAGCAAAGTGTTGTGCCGTCCAAATGGGGAGCGTCGCCGACCATCATCGGAAACAGTCGGGCCGATTATAACTGGCTCTCGCTCCACGCAACCTGCCCTAAATAAAGTCTAAGGAGTCCAAACGGTCTGCGGTCAACTTCAGCATGAAAAACACAATTCCATTTTCGGCGGACGTCGCAATGACGCCCGGTAATCATCCCAACGAGCTAAACGGTTCGGGATTAATGCGCAAAGACAAATGGATTTGGTTGATGGCATTCGCCGCAATCCTGGTCTTTCTTCCGGCCATCGCTCCGCGTGCGTCAGCCCAGGGGTCGCCGAATTGGGCGGTCACGAATGTTTACAATTGCTGGGTCGGTTGGAATACCAATTTTCTGTTTTCGACACAATACGACAACGGCAACGTCGCAGAATGGTTTTCCAGTTCTACGAATGGGTCTGGCACGTTTGGACATGTGCCCGGACTTTGGCAGGAGGCGAATATGCTTCAGGAGGTGGAGGATGCCTTTTGGTATGGGTGTTCCAATTACCAAACTTTTCATCCCCAGCCGTATCTCAGTGAGATTAGCGCGATCTGCTCCGGGATTTGCACCAATTTTCCCAAACAGTGGTTAAATGCGTCACCCAGTGACAGCGCGCCAAACGACGATCTTCTCTGGACAACGGTTGCCTTTACCAGGGCTTTTGAATTAACCGGCGACCAAACATGGCTGAAACAGGCGACCAACGCTTTCGGCATAGTATGGAATCGCGCGCAAATCAATGGCAACGCCGCCGAAAACGGGCTTGGCCAGATAATGGTTACGAACAGCCACGGTATCAGGATCCCAACAAATGCGGATTCCGCGGTCAACTTCAACGCCGTCATCGCGGGCTTTTGGCTGGCAGATGCCGTTCCTTCCCAATCGAACTATTACGTGAGCTGCGCCAACACCATTTACGATTGGGCCACCAACAATAACAATAAAGGAAATTATCTCTGCATTCCGTCGACCGGCAAGGTGCGAGACGGAGTCTCCGGACCTACGGATTACACGTATGATTACGGAGTTGCCATCTGGGCCGCCGCTCTTGAACAGGATACGAATACCTGCACAAATATTGTGCAGTACCTTGCGACAAAATTTGGAGGATCGGTATACACTTACAACGGGGTTTGGACCGACCCTCACACAGGTGAAATGTACAGCAATCTTCCCGACTACTACAACGACAGCGGCAATTACTCCGGGGGCAGCAGCACCAACAATAACGCGGGATATAACAGTATCGCCTTTCGCGGGTTGGGTGTCGCGTGGCCCATGATGACGTCCTGGCAGCAGACCTGGGCCCAGGAGGAGGTCGAGGCAGGATTTTATCATAGAAATAACACGAATCAACTGATGTGGGGTGATTTGACAGACCATACGCCGCTTTTCCCCAACTATGGCTCGTTGTTTTCCTGGGATTGCAGTTCTGAACTGTCTGGATTACTGAATATCCCTGAATAATCGTAAATCAGCTCGCGCCATGGAGTCGTACTCATCCGCGTGTGAATTTTATAATTCTTTAATTTATAATACCGTATGCGCTTTTATCGAAAATGGTTAGTTGTCATTACGGCAGGGTTGCTGCAACTGACTGGGACGGCCCATTCACGTGGCGCTTCGCCGGCACCGGCATCCGAGGGTTCATTCAACTTGCAGGCCGACCAGCCGGGCATGCTTGAATTCTTTGGCCCCAAAGACGCCGGTTATTTCACCGCGGAGATCAGTAATTCATTCCAGGGAGTTCTCGCTCTCAATTACGTTTCTCATCAAGAGGCCGGTTTTCCCGCCGGCTTTCTGAATGCATCACCGTTGCAGCAGCCGTGGTCGGGAACAATGTGGACTCGCGATGCCGGCGCGTTCTTGCGTGAATTGGTCTTCTGGGGTGATTTCGAGCACGCCTGCCAGACGGCCAGATGTCTGATGGATTTTGCCGGAACCAACCAGGCGGGCTTCATCGCGTTTCCGAGATATTTTACCCCGGCGCGTCCTCATGAGACGGGAGCGGAAATGGATGGTCATGCGGCAATCATTATTGCCATGGTCTCACTCTGGCAACGGTTGCCGGCCGATGACTCGTTTCGGAAAAGCCTTTACGATTTTTTGCATCAACCGTCGTCTCCTGTGCGTGATATCCACCATGTGCTCGAGCATCGGCCACTGATTCCCGGTTCGGGCGAGTTCGGCGGCGGCGGGCCGAAGGGGCTTTACGATAATGTCGTCCAGAACAACCTGTGTGCTCTTGCCCTTTTAAGCGCCGCAGAAATGGAAGAAACGTCGCACGATGCCAAAACCGCAAAACTCTGGCGCCAAGACGCCCAAACCATCCACCAGCACATGGATAAATACCTGGTTAATGACGATGGTTCCTGGATTTGGTGCATCGATTCAAAAACGCTAAAGCCTGATCGGGATGTTTTGGAAAAACCCATCAACGTCGGCTTCGGCGGCCTAAACGGCGTCGTGTGCATGAATTCTGACGTGCTGGGATTTGAGCCGGAATCATGGAATCACCAGATCGTTGCTCACAGTGAGAAAACTTTCACCCAACTCTATCAGGTTCCGTCGCGAAAGGAGCAGTTCGATAAATACGGGTTTTGGAGTCAATTCGACCTGATTCATGATGGCATGCTCACCAGTCCCTCCTACGGACAGGGTTACGCCATTCAAACCATGCTTCTTATGGATAAATTAGGGATGGCCGGGCACGCTCTCGATTTTCTGGCGGAGTCGACCTTCCAGGCGCCGGATGTCGTCTTTCCTCATGGCCGCCTCTCTCCCTATTACTTTTATGAACGTCTCTATTCTCCCGACGCCGTCGGCAAAGCGGAATTGAGTTCCGGCTGCGGTCCGCTCAATCTGGTCAATGTTGCCGAGCCGCTCAAGGCGGCGCGCCTCATTGCCGGCGTGGATGATACTTCTCCAGGGGAAGTTCGAATCATTCCCCGTCTCCCGCCTGCTTGGTCCGGATATGAGGCGAAAAACTGGCCAATCCGCACGCCAACTGGAATCGTCCGCGCGGACCTTTCGTTTAAAACAACAGACGGCACGAACATTTTTCAATTGCGCCTCCAGCCAGGCCAGGAAATTCCGGCTTTGGCCGTGCGTTTGCCCACCGCGAATGGCATAGTTTGGAAGCGTCAAACAAACGTGAAAGAGATCAACGTAGGATCAAACGTCAAACAACCGGGATCGCTGGCGGGTCTTAAAGCGAAGTACTGAATTTAAATGTCAAAGTCCTGGTTGATATTTTGGTCGAGTCTAATTTTCGTCAGCGGCGCATTTGCTTATCCAACAAACAACATCACACTGACCTTCAACTGCGCGGCCACGAATCTCGGCCCCGCAATTCCGGACAACTTCATCGGAATGACGCTGTCCCGATCGTTCATCAACGGCGCCGGCGGGTCCGCTCAGGTCTTTAACCCGACTTGGCACCCCGGCGCTTCCAAAACAACCTGGCAGCAGTTCACAAATCTGCTGGGCCAAATCGGCATCCATCACTGGCGCACCATTTGCGGCTATTCCGGCGATAATCCCGATCCCACCCCCGCCCAGGACAATCAGTTTTTTGCCACTCTCGCGGCGTCGGGCGTCACCAACGTCATTTATTCATTGCATGGTTTTTGCGAAAGTGATTCCAGCGATAACATCGCCGCCGCCACGAATATCCTTTTAACTCCCTTGGACGCGCGCCTGCTGGAATCGTTCGCCATAAATAACGAACCCAATTTTAACATTTTTCAGGAGTGCCCGACCACCAAATGGACTGAGCCTCAATATGAAGATCTCTGGAACATGGTCTTTACCCAGACCGAAAACGGAATCGCCGCCGCGGGACTCCCCTGGGCGCCGTTCTCGGGGCCGGATGATGGCGGTGACGTCCCGGTTAACCCGGGCCCAAATACGCCCCAAAATTGGCTGCCCCAGTTTGCGATTGATGAAACCTCCAAACAATATTTCGTGATGGCCACCCAGCACGACTATGACTCCAGCGCGCAACCGCTTTCGCCCGATGCTATCGGCATGGCTACGACCAACTTGTCTCCTGCTCGCGTGACCAGTTGGAATCAGGTTTACACCAGTCTGTTGAATGGCGCGCCCACTTGGCCGAATGACTGGTACGGTAATAAACTGCGGTATCGAATAACGGAAGCTTCCGCCTTTAATAACGCCGGTGGCACCGGCGCTCCTGACGGAAACACGAATGGTCAAAATTTCTCAACCGCACTTTGGGAATTGGACTTTTGCCATTGGTGGGCGCAACGGGGTTGCGCCGGGGTGAACCCGTTTAATCGTCCGGTGGACTACAGCGCGCCCATGCAATTGGATTACACCACCGGCAATTGGACCGCCATGCCTTATTCTTACGGGCTAAAAGCCTTCAATCTGGGCGGACATGGCCTCCCGTTCACCAATACCGCCGCGTTTTTTTCCAATCCGAACAACATCAATATGACCGCCTACGGGGTCCTCAGCGCCGATCGCAGCCACCTTTACGTGACGGTCATCAACAAAACATTCGACGCCGTTGGCGCGCATGCCGCTTATGTGACGATTCCATCCCCGGCAAACTTTTCTCCAACGAACGCTCAGTATTTGCTTCTAAGCAGCACCGCGTATGGTCAGGATGGCAATGCCACCAACGTGCAGACTGCTTATCTGGGCGGCGCAACGATTCCCAATAGCGGACCATGGACTGGAGCATGGTCGGGTTTGACCCTCGGCAACCAGGGGCAGATTAATATGGTTGTGCAACCTGCCACCGCTGTGATCATCGATATCCAGGGCGGACCAACTGCGCCAACGATCCAAGTGGCGCCTGCTCAGAGCCATATTGTCGTCAATTATGTCGGGACGCTTGTTTCATCGACAAACCTGGCCGGGCCATATGTGCTGGTTCCCGGCGCGACAACTCCGTACATTGCCCCTGCCACCAATGCTCAACAATTTTTCCGGAGTGAGGCTAATTAGGATATGTTTATGAAATCAATTCGGCTTGCACTTATTGTCCTCCTTTTTACGCCGGCGGCGGTCACCCTGGCGCAATCTAATTCAGGCAACCCATTAGACGGTTTGGATACACTAAAGGATTTTCAGGCCATGCGGGTTTCTTCCACGGACCCGAATTGGCGCACCGGTAATCACGACTCGCGTTCGATTGAGCCGGGCCAAACGCTCGTGTTGGCCGATCTCAAAGGCCCCGGCCGGATCGTTCATTTTTGGAACACCGTTTCTGACAAAGAACCCTATTACTCCCGTCTCTTGTCGCTGCGAATCTATTGGGATGGAGAAACGAACCCGAGCGTCCAATGTCCCCTCGGTGATTTCTTCGGGGTTGGAAATGGCATCGACCAGCCGTTCGACTCCGCTCCCGTTAGCGTCAGTTCCAATGGACGCGGACGCAATTGTTATTGGCCGATGCCCTTCAGGAAATCCGCCCGCGTTACCATCAGCAACGATGGCAAACAACGTTGCGAAAACTTTTATTACCAAATTGATTGGCAGAAACTCCAGTCCCTGCCCGAAAATAGTGGCTATTTCCACGTCATGTATCGACAGGAATATCCCTGCGTCATGGGCCGCGATTATCTCATCGCAGACATCCGGGGCCGCGGCCAATACGTCGGCACCGCGTTGAGCGTTTGTCTGGTTTCACCCAGATGGTTTGGCGAAGGCAACGATTACTTCTACGTTGATGGCGAAAACGAGCCGGACTTGCGCGGCACTGGCACCGAAGATTATTTCTGCGAAGGTTGGGGATTCAGCCCGGGAAACCAGCCGTACTTCGGCGCGTCCTATTGGGAGGGTGATGCCGGTGATCCCGTCGGCAACGGCGGCACCTTCTACCGATGGCACATTCCCGATCCGGTGACCTTCAAAAAATCGCTCCGCGTCGAAATCCAACACAAAGGAGCGCAGACATTTCCTGACGGTACAAAAACCGGTTTCACTGAACGCGACGATTTGTTTTCCAGTGCGGCGTTCTGGTATCAGGTTGGGCCGCACGCGCCTTATCCGGACTTGCCTCCCGGCTCGGACCGATTGCCTTTGCATGATCGCGTTTTGGTTACCAGTGCCGAAGCAAAGTCCGCAAAACACTCCGACGCCACGCTTTCAGTGGAACACTTCGGCAACATCAACCGGTTTTGGCAAGTGTGGCTGCGGCCCCAGGACGCGAACGGCTGGATGGAAGTCCCCTTTCAAACCGACCAGGCGCTGGATTCGGATTTGGTTTTGAAAATGGTTCATTCGTGGAATTGCGGTATCTACCGCGTTTTTATCGATGGCACAGAACTGGGGCAAATCGACTTCTATGCTTCAGAACCAACGCCTGCCATTGAAAAACTGGGCAGGGTACATCTCGATGCCGGCTCGCACGTTTTGCGATTTGAATGTGCCGGCAAATCTCCCGGATCCATTGCGTACGCACTTGGGTTTGGTTCCCTGGTCGCGCGTACCATGGCATATAGTCGGCCGGCAAACGTTGACCTGCGTACCTTGCAAAAGAATTAAACGAAACCAACTACGCTGCCTTGCGTCAACAATACTATGCCCGATTTGACAATTGACCGCCGCACTTTCTTAAAAACCGTCGGTGGTTTATCAGCCTCGGCGCTGCTGGCCCCCGGAGAATTAATCGCAGGCGGGACTCCAGCGGCCCGAAAACCGAATTTCCTCGTCCTCGTCGCCGATGACCAATGCTTTCGGACCATTAACGCCCTGAATAATACCGAGGTTCTCACGCCAAATTTTGATCGTCTGCTCAAGCGAGGCACGACATTCACCCATTGCTTTCATCAGGGTTCATGGACCGGCGCAGTTTGTGTGGCGAGTCGCGCCATGATGCACACCGGACGTTTTTTGTGGGATTGCGGCGGCGATAGATGCGGTAATTATCCCCTGTTCGGTGAAACGTTGCAAAAGAATGGTTACCACACCTGCGCTGTCGGCAAGTGGCACAACGGCGATGCGACGGCCCTGAGAAGTTTTGTGACTGGCAAAACGATCGGCCCCGGTTTTTATGCTTCGACGCCCACAAATGGATTCGCTTATCACCGTCCGCGCCCCGGCGATCCGTGGACGCCCTGGGACCCGAAATATCGCGGGCATTGGACGCCCAATGGTTTGTGGGACATTCAGCGCGACGACGACGGAGACCGCCGGGCAACTCCCCGTTACAATCGGCAACAGCATTCCTGTGAGCTATACGCGGACAGCGCTACTGAGATGATTGGCAAACTGGCTGCCCATCCGGAAACTCCATTTTTTCTCTACGTGGCCTGGAATTCACCCCACGATCCCCGGCAGGCTCCCAAAGAATTGGTGGATATGTACCCGTCAGAGAAAATTCAGGTGCCTCCGAATTTTCTGTCACAACATCCCTTTGACATCGGCGCCAATGGCCGCGATGAATGGCTCGCGCCGGATGTGCGAACGCCGGAAATTGTGCAGGTCCATCGCCGGGAATATTATGCATTGATCACCTGGATGGACCGCCAAATGGGGCGGATCCTTGATGCCCTCGACAAATCAGGTCAGGCCGATAACACCTACATCATCGTGACGGGAGACCACGGCCTTGCCGTGGGCGAGCATGGGCTCATGGGCAAACAGAACCTGTACGATTGTTCCGTGCGTATGCCGTTTATCATGGTTGGCCCGGGTATTACACCCGGACGCCAGATCGACGCCATGATGTATCAACATTGCCTGTTCCCGACCATTTGCGAACTCGCAAAAATCCCGGCGCCGTCAACCGTCCAGTTTCCCAGCCTAATGCCGCTCCTGAATGGAAAACAGACGCGTCTGTTCGATTCCATGTACTGCGCCTACGAACGATTCCAACGTTCCATCCGAACCGACACCCACAAACTGATTCTCTATCCCGAGGTGAAACAGGTTCAACTCTTTGACATCGTCAATGATCCATGGGAGATAAAGAACCTTGCCAGCGATACCGCCAACACGCCCAAAATTTCCGAGCTATTCCACGAACTGACAAAGCTCCAAAAAACGGTTGCCGACAAACTGGTCTTAGACCCCGCCTCATTAGGGATTAGTGTTTAATTACTTGAAACCTTTTTAGTGTAGCCGCAGACATGCGCCCGCAGGTAGGGCGGAAGTGCCCTTCCGCCAGGCACGCAGTATAAGCTGCGCGCCAGTCAAAATTTCACGTAATGAACTCCTGAACCACCGCAATCGTTCATCCTGTCAAATAACCTGACGGCTATTCCCCCTCTCCCAGCGGGAGAGGGCCGGGGTGAGGGAGAGTCGTTCGGTTCACGGAGGGCTTCAAGCGCCGAAATCCAGGTACGCGGCCACTTCGATGTTTGTCTTCACCGAGCCGGATCCTTATTCCCCCGGCAACTGATTTTCCTTAACAACATCCCCCCGCGCTCGCCATACGCGCCACGAACTTTATACTAAAACCACACCCCAAATTGTTGTAATAGGTGAAAGCAGATAATTGAGAAGCGACTCAACGGCACATGCTCAAAGAAATCCATCTGGTTTGGCGGTTCAATCGTGGGCAGACGGATGCGCTGCACGAGATTTATGAACTGCACAAGCACGACCTCGTCACCCTGGCCGCGGCGCTCCTGGTTGATAAAGCCGAGGCCGAGGATGTCGTGCATGACGTCTTTGTCGGCTTCATCCGGTCAGGTGGAAAGTTCCGGCTAACCGGCAGTCTGAAAGGATTTTTGGCCACGTGTGTGGCAAACCGGGCCCGCAACCAGAACAAATCGAAACGCAAGCAGGCCCCCGATGAAACCGCTGTCGCCGAATCTCCCGCGCCCGACCACGAACGACCCGACCTCGCGATAATGTTCGGAGAAGAGATGAAGTCTATGGGTGGGGCGTTGTCGAAATTACCGTACGAACAGCGCGAAGCGATCGTATTGCGGTTGTGCAGCGGGATGCGATTTCACGCGATTGCCCGAATGCAAGGCGTCTCAATCAACACCGTCCAGGGCCGTTATCGCTATGGCCTGGACAAACTGAAAACTTTATTAAACGGAGAACTAAGCCTATGAAAAATAAAAAGGATATTCTGCAAATCGTCCGGCAAATGCGCGTGCGGGCCAGTGAGAAGCTCGACGAACGCATTCACCGTGAAATTGAAAATGCTGTGACCTCGCCGGGCGCAGCGACCGCTTTCAAGGAAATCACCCTCGGACAAATCTTTGCCCTCTTCTTCAAAAAACCGGCCGCCGGTTACACGCTTGCCACCACAGTTGTGCTCGCAATCCTGGCAGCACTGACTTTAATTCATCCGGCTCCATCCTGGGCCATGGATCAGGCAATCGAAACCCTCAAAAAATACAAAGGCCTTGAACTTTCCGGTACCGTCACCACCGACGGCAAAACCTATCCGGTCGACCTCTGGATGAAGTCTGACGCGACTGGCGGTTTTATCGAAGCCGCCCTGGCAAACGTGGGCGGCCAGGGAATGTTTTGGACAAAAGACAACCAATCCTACAGCTACGACCAGGACGACAAGACCGTGTACGTCGAGCCGGGCATGACACTGGATTTGAATCCCTGGCCCGGCCCCAAAATGCTGGCGCTTCTCCTCGCTGAAAAGAATTATAAAGTGATTGAAGGCTACGATCCGTCCACAGGACAGAAACGGGTCGTTGTCACCTGCACTTCTCCCGGCAGGGAGCAATCGCTTCGTTTGGAATTTGATGTGACCACCAAGTTGCTCGTGAATATGAAAACCTGGCAGAATCCCCGGCAGGAAGGAACGCCGTATCTGGATTTTGAGAAAATACTCTATTTTGACGATCTATCGGATAATACCTTCGACTTCCAACCTCCTGCGGGTGCTACCTTTACGAACATGCCATTAAGGATCTCGGACGCAAGCCTGCCCGCGTTGAGTGATACAAACTCCGGGATTTCTACGGAGGGTTTAACCCCCGACCAGGCCTGTCAAACGATTCTTCAGCAATATTGGGACGCCACCCTTAAATATGACTTTGCAACTTTCCGCCGGCTTACGCCCCGGGTTGCTGAATCATCTGATGAATTTCTACGCAAGAGCTTTGACCTGGATGGCATCGTACAGCTATTGAAAATCGGCGATATCGAACGAACCGGCACCTCAAAACTCGGCCCGCTCGCGCTCGTTCCCAGCTGGATCCGCTGCAAAGACGGTACCGTGTCAGAAGTATGGACCATCATTCAATTCCGTGAATCCGATCAGTCCTGTGTGATCTACGACACCCACGGCTACGCCCTAAACGTAAAAGAGTAACGGGCTAGCGGGATCATTCTCATCGTCATCGTCATCCTCAACCGCCAAGGTTGAGATTTCGCAAAGGCTGCTTCCCGCATTCAACCCCTGAACCGCCGACGTATTCAGACGTATCAAATATCGGAAGATTATTCTCCCTCTCCCAGCGGGAGAGGGCTGAGGTGAGATTTCCCCGAAGGCCGTTTCGCGCATTGAACCCTGAACCGCTGTTATCTTTGGACATATCCAACCATCTGACGGCAATGCTCCCTCTCCTTGGGGAGAGGGCAGGGGTGAGGGAGGATCTTTCGAACGCGGATATTCGGCCCCGGTTCATGGGGAGGGAGAGTCTTTCGGACGCAGATATTCGAGCCCCAGTTCATGCGGAGGGAGAGTCTTTCGGATGGGGATATTCGCTCGTCACGACGTTCTCGCAAGTGGCGCTGCCGCCGTCGTGACAGCACGCATCGAAGATTCGCGCGAGTCAGTTGCGCAATTGCGGTTTTCGACTAAGTATTCTTTCCAATCAATAAAGAATACAATATAGTAATAGGCTGTTTCGTTTCCCACCCCAAAATCTTCAAAATCCCCAACAAATCGCTCGTTTTTGATCCGAAAAACCCTTCGTTTCCACGTTTCCCAGCCTATAGCCAAAAAATGTGTAATGACCGTAGCGCGGGCTTTCCAGCCTGCGGGTTCAGGCGGCTTTCCAGTCGCCAGTCAGCCGCCGTCAATCGCTTCTAAGGGGGACTTATTTCAATTTTGGCGATTTTTTTACGCAAAATGGCGTTGTGAGGCAGGCTCGCCGAACTTAGTGTGCAAGTGTCCAAATAGAACACTGTTTTGATGAACTCGTTCCGCCCGGCCACGCCTGCGCGCGAGACTACTTTGCGGACCGAGGAAGGTCCTTTCGGGCGCGTTTGATGACATCCTCAAATTTAACGCCCATCGCTTCGGCGATTCGTAAAACCGTTTCGAGTGTGGGATTTCTCATCCCGCGCTCGATGTATCCAATCATTTGCGGCGATAGGCCGGATGTCTGGGCGACGTAGTATTTGGACAACTTGCGCCGCTGGCGCTCTTTTTGAAGCACGGCAATGACTTTGGTGCATAGGGTTTGGGCATTTCGATTCACCCGCCATATTTACACAAGAAAACTGTTGACAGTGTATTTCACTATAGTGAAATATTCGTACTTGTTTGAAGGTTGTTCGCTCAATTGCCGCTTGTTTTTGAGTCGAAGAATATTAAGACTCATATCGAAAATGTTAACGACGGCGGTCTTTATTGGCAGACGACGCCCCCTGAACTGAGAACGGTAGGCTATTATTTTGCCCAGCCAAACGGTGAGCCGTTGCCGGGTGATCCGGTTTTTGCTGTCACGAATGTCACTTCAACAGGTTTAATCGCTGGGTTCGGCCAAATGAGTATGTTTGCCGGATACGCCGAACAGATGTTGGTAAATGTCCCGACCAATCCCGTTGCGCCATACGCGTATCTCGGACAATATTTTGAGCCGGAAGCATACGAAGTTGGAACAACAAATAGCGGTGGAACGGTTTCGCCGTATGGAGAATTTCTTGCAACGGAACCGGGGCCGATAGCTTTGGTGACGATGCCGAACTATGGAGAAAACGTGCAAGGAACCGGCATCGTTCAGGTAGTCAAGCTTGTGCTCGACGTTAATCATGATGGAGTCATAGACTTGAGCGCAACCGGTCCTGATAACACGACGGCAAATACCCCTTATGTTTTTTGGGAAAACAACAACTACGATCGCAATACCAAGGACAAGGACGATGGCGTATTTTACGACGATGATGTTCAATCAGGGAGCGATTATTTTACACGAGATGCTGCCGTGCCGGACTGCAATTTCCGCAATGGAGCCGGCGGTCGGGCGATCCCATGTGCTCGGGATCTGCAAGATTTTGCGCGCCTTTGGATCGCGGGAATGACAACCAATTTATTGGCCAATTTGCCTGCGGGTTGCACCATTTCCTTGAACTGGGGCGACGCAGGATATCCTCATCCCGAGAATCCAACAATTGATTTGTTTCAGGCTGCCGATTCTGATGGGGGTATCGGTTACCTTACTAACGGTACAACGGCGCAGGACCAATCGGACTTCGTGATTTCTCCGTACGTCGGTCGAATTGGCCCTGGAAGCAATCTCGTGCTGAACGCGTCAAGTTTTGCAAATAGTTGGGCGGGCAACCATTTTATCTGGTGCGGGGTAAGCAATGGGTCAGGCGGGCTTAATTTAACCATAGCAAATAGCAACGGGACCGTTTTGGCACAAACAACGGCTTATATTCAAATTGTTGACATAAAACAAATGTACGAACGGTTCACGGTAGGAGACCAACCAAAGCTGCCGCCGATGACGAATGTTGGTCTCTCGACTGAAGGATTGGCACCCGGCGAGGAAGGTTTTGAATATCCGCCTCCCAAGGATACAAACACGACGTACATCCTTTACGTTCATGGGTGGAATATGGAGGCATGGGAAAAGGACCGTTTTGCGGAAACCGCATTTAAGCGGCTTTATTGGCAAGGCTACCACGGGCGCTTCGGCCAATTTCGTTGGCCGACGGATTTTGATTTCGAGGCGTCGCTTATTGATGCTATCTTGCAACCGCACAATTATGATACCAGCGAATTCAAATCATGGCATTCAGCGGAGGGATTAATGAGCCTCTTGGTGGGTCTCAACGGAGAATATCCCGGCCACGTTTATGTGCTCGCTCATAGCATGGGAAATGTCGTGACTGGCGAGGCACTGAGTTTGGCAGCGGCCTATGGCGAGGGCCAGATCGTAAATACGTACGTCGCAAGCCAGGCAGCGATCCCCGCTCATGTATATGACGCTTCCGTGACATCGCCTTATTTGATCGACTATTCGCATTCAGCGCACGGCATACCTGCGCCTGGTCGAATAAAGACGCCGAACATTTATCCCAACAGGCTTACCAACAACGTATTCGCGGTGGGGCGAAGAATCAGTCGATATAATATAAATGACTTTGCACTATCACCAGATTCATGGTGTTTGGACCAGGCACTCAAGCCGGACCAAAATGTTGCATTAGGAGATGGGAATATATGGGATTGGGGCTATAACGGAAGCACCAATGATCCTGCGCCATGGAACAATTTCTTTAGAATATATGTAGGAAGCCAGTTCGATCACAGTTTAGACATCGTTGGCAGCGTAGACGATTTCTATGAAGTATTAGCCTACGCCGCCGACCCGTATTCAACTCCCTTGGGAACAGCTCCTATATCAACCTTTACAAGTGTTGATATGACTGACCCAGCCAATGACATCTGGCTACCCGATACATCCGGCCACAATTACAGCGACCATCTTTGGCACAGCGCTGAATTTCGAGGTGACTGTTGGCAGCAATGGGGCTATTGGAATTCTCTGCTCTTCTCTCCTCAATTTGGCTTTAATATCGGCAATTGATGAATATTCGCCCTTCCATCATTTTATTTGTAAGCTTTGTCGCGGTCCTAATTGCGCTGCTTCTTTGGCTTCACAACAAAAAGCCTGAAGCAACCCCTATTGCGAAGTTTCCGACGAACGGTATTCCACAATCGGGTGCGACGGTGGTTCATGTAGTGGCACCACCTGCGACCCATTCTAACGCTCCGTCCACACCTAACGGCATTTCTGTGTCGCCGACCATGCCTCCAAAAGATCAGCAGATGCGACAGCAGCTTTCGGAGTTAAACAACGAGGACATCGTGTTTAACGGTAAGGTAGTTGACCAGTTCGCTTCGCCTGTTCCGGGAGCTACTGTGGCCGCTTCTATTCAAGTGAATGATGGAACGCGAGTGGGGACCGATGAAATTTCGTTGACTACGGACGCCGGTGGCTCATTTAAAGTCAGCGGATATAAGGGGAAGGCGCTGGCGCTTAGGGTTACCAAGCCCGGCTACGTGATGGCGATGGCGAACACGAGATTTGTCTATTCTTTGCTTTGGGCGGCATCACAGCGGTATATTCCAGACTCAAATAATCCTACCGTTATAAAAATGTGGAAATTGCAAGGCGCAGAGGCCCTTGTAAATATCAGTCAACATTTCAAGATTCCCTTTACAAATGGGCCAATTTCTTTCGATTTGCTTGCTGGCAAAGTCGTTCCAGGCGGCGGCGACGTGACGATCACCGTGAACCGGCCCAATGGTCAAATTTCTGAACAAGATCCGCAAAAATGGAGCATCAATCTTCAAATTCCAACTGGCGGCTTTATTGAGACGTCGGGTAAAGAATCTGCGGTAACGTTTGCGGCTCCAGACAATGGTTACCAATCTAACGGCAACTTCGAAAACAACAATGGCCCCGGTCTGATTGACAAATCATTTTTCGTCGAAAGTAGGAGCGGCCAGGTGTACAGCAAATTGCGTTTGCTATTTAGTATCAACAGCGCTCCTTCTGGTCTTATGGACGTTTCATTTAGCGGTGTCGCGAACGTAAAAGGATCGCGAAATTGGGAAGCAACCGCACCACAGGAACCCTAGCATGGCCAGGCGCGCCCTTTCATGTATCATCTTCTGGTTGGCGGAACAATTGCTTTTTTCCGGGTTATACGTTTTTGCCGCAGTTGACCCCATGCGGGCAGGCATGAGCGCAGGCCTCGTTGCATGCGATTTTCCGAAGGTTTCTGCGAGAGTGTGAATACATTCGTAGGCCGACTTTTAGTGTTTTACGTTGGAGGGCCGTTTTTTTCTACGGGGTTTGTAATATGAAGGCTTATTTTGGAAAAGGCGGAAAAATGATTCGCCTCATTCCTCATTCAACAGGTAGTTCAAAAAAGTTCTAAAAAGTGTCAAGAGGTGGCAAATATATCACTTGAACATAGTGGGTTCGTGTGAGGAGATGGGATTGAGAATGAAAAAAACTGCCAAAACGAGTGGGGACGTTCGGTCCAGCCTGAGTTATGGGACGATACTTGACGCAATACGAAACACGCAACACGAACCCAATTCTATAATTTTTCCCGCCCAATCTCCTGTCATTTCGAACTGTCCCCGCCCAAAATCAAAGGGACAGTTACAATTTATTACAAGCAGTGTAAAAACAATGCTTTACGCGAGATTCGTGCAATCGCACTTCAAAAAAATTTACCTACGGGTGGGAGGACAATTCTCCTCACCAATCTCTTGCAATCATCTAAAGATCCGTCGGATCCGCCAGGTTCAATCCCGATGCCCACCAACCATGACTCTGGACTCCAGAATTGCCACCGCAGGTGGGGTCCTTAATCAATTTTGGCGATTTTTTTACGCAAAATGGCGTTGTGAGGCAGGCTCACCGAACTTAGTGTGCAGGTGTCCAAATAGGACACCGTTTTGATGAACTCGTTCCGCCCGGCCACCGCAGCTGTGCTCGTGCTCCTTGCCGGCGGTCTTCTGAATTGTCTTTCAGCTCAAAATTCCTCTTGGACCGGTCTCGGTGGCGATGGTTTATGGTCAGATGCAAATAATTGGTCGCCGGTTGGCGTGCCTGCCCCCGGTAATCCTTCCACTCCTTTGATTGGCAATGTCACCCTGGACGCCGCAAATGGCTGGTTGACCATGACCATTCCGCCGGGACAGGTCGAAAGTCCCGGCGTGGGAAATTCCGTGGAGGAATACAATATGATCTACGGTCCGGAATGGGGTGCCACGCTGAATGTCTATGGGACTTTCAACTGGGACTATTATTTGGCCCCGGTTCAGAATGACCCTGCCTATCCTTCCGTGATTAATGCCTATGGCGGCAGTTCAATGTCCGGCCAGGGTCTCGGCCTTGGCGATACCTGGTGGTATCGGGATGGTCCGTACGTGACGATGAACGTTTACAGCAACGCCACGGTATCCATTGGCTATATGTATTGGGGCGGGCAACTCAATCTTTACGGTGGGATTTTCAGCATCACAAATGGCCTGACACTCGACACGATAGGTTCTGTGTCCGATGCCACACGCACTATAAACCTGGCCGGCGGTGAATTAATTCTTCCCAACGCTTTCACCTCCACCGTAAAAAATTGGATCGGACGCGGCATCTTCCTCGTCTATGGAAAAAGTCAGGACAGCTCCGAAATCGTGGTTAACACCACCACCATCCCGGGCAGGACCATCGTCACCGCGCCCCCGCTGGGCGGTACATTGCAGGACATTCACCTGGCGCTTTCATCCACGAATATCAACGTCGGTAAATCGGAATTCCTGGATGTCCTGGGTGATTACCCGGGAGTCCAGAACGTTGTCATGACGTCATTGAACCCGGCGACGCTGCCGGGACCGATCGCCTTCCAATCGAGCGATACCAATGTGGTTATGGTGACCAGCAACAGCGTGACCGTTGCCGTGGCGCCAGGCAGTGCGGCCATCACGGCTACGCTCGGTGCCTTCATCAGCACGAACTCCGTAACCGTGACTGTGCCGCCCGTCACGAACGCAATTCCGCGCCTGCCGGAAGAACAGCCTGCCTTTGGCTTTCCGTTTGCGCACGATCCCAGCACGATTATTTTTGACGGCAGCCGCTACTACGATTTCTCCGATGGCCAGGGCATCAGTGAGATTTATTCCACGGACCTGCGAAACTGGACTTACACCGCGCCGGTATTTCCAGGAAATCCACCGTCATGGACTACCAACGTGGTGCCTTCATTCACTGGATATTTTTGGGCGCCGGACATCGTCTATTTAAACCACCAGTATTACCTGTACTATGTGTGTTCCGAATGGGGGACGGTTGATTCGGGCATAGGACTGGCTACGAGCCCATCGCTCGTGTCACCGGTATGGACCGACCAGGGCGAGATCATTGGATATACCAATGGTATACCGTATAATTGCATCGATCCCAGCATCCTGCTGGATACGAACAACGGCACCATGTGGATGTCGTTTGGTTCCTATTCCGATGGTATTTTCGTGACGCAACTCGATCCGGCCACCGGAAAACGGCTCGCGAATGCTCCCATCACAAAAGTTGAAGACAGCAGCACGAGTTTTTTCAGCAATACTACCGAAGCATCGTATCTCTACCAAAGAGGCGGGTATTATTATCTGTTTGTAAACTGGGGCGGCTGCTGCCAGGGAGTGGACAGTACGTACAATATCCGGGTGAGCCGCAGCACGAGTGTGACCGGACCGTACCTGGACCGCAGCGGCAAGAGCGTGATCGGCGGCGGCGGCACTGTATTTTTGGAAAGCTCGGGCCGCTTCATCGGTCCAGGCCAGGCGGCGATTCTAAATTTGAACGGCAAAAATTGGCTGAGCTATCACTATTACGATGGGAACAATAATGGCGATGCCACGCTGGGCATTGGCCAATTGAATTGGACAGCCGATGGATGGCCGGTTTTCACAAACGACTGGAGCGCGTTTTATCCCTTCAACACCGACGCTCGCGATGCCGGCGGCCTTTACAATGGAACATTGCAAGGCGCCGCCGCGATAACCGATGATTCCAGCTTCGGACGCGTGCTTGGGCTCAACGGCGTTTCCCAATATGCCGTGCTGGCGGCGCCCGTTGCGAACGCCAGCACCTTTATGACATGGGTCAAATGGAACGGCGGAGCTCAATGGCAGCGCGTTTTCGATTTCGGTAGCGGCACCGGTGCTTATCTGTTCCTGACGCCCATGGCCGATTCGGGCAACATGCGCTTTGCCATTACCACCAGCGGCAACGGCGCTGAACAAAGAATCGACGCTCCATATCCCTTGCCCACAAATTCCTGGTGCCACGTAGCCGTGACATTGGATGGCTCGCGAGGGGTGCTTTACTTGGACGGAAATCCCATCGCGACCAACAACAATCTGACCATCCGCCCGTGGCAAACGCTTCCTGCCACCAATTATATCGGGCACAGCCAATTTGGCGCAGATCCACTTTTCAATGGCGAGATCAGTTCATTCCGGATTTTCGGCCGTGCTTTGACCGCGACGGAGGTTCAAAACCTCGCGTACGCGCCGCCCTCCCTGGCTCATCGCTACAGTTTCGACTCAAGTTCCTCCAACATGGTTTGGGATTCAGCGGGAATGGCGCACGGAGCGCTCCAGGGCGGGGCCGTCGTCACCAATAACGCCCTGCAACTCAACGGCGCTTATGGCAAGTTCGTCAACTTGCCCGGCGGATTATTTTCCGGCTCCTCCGCCGTGACTCTCGAATTTTGGGCGGCGTTTGGATCAAATGGAAACGGCGCGCAACTTTTTGATTTCGGCGATACGACAAATCTGGTTGGACAAAATTACCTGTCCTTTACCCCGCAGAACGCCGCCGGTGGCGCGCAATTATCATTGGAAACCACCAGCGGCACATTCAGCGCGGGTGTTTCCCAAAGCCTCAACAACCTTGCCTTGCAGGTGGATTGCATCATTGATCCATCCAACCGTTATGAAGCGATTTACACAAATGGCGCTCTGCTGACTTCAGCGACTGGAGCTGTTCCGCCCTTGACCGGCGTGAGTCCAGCCTGGTCATTCATCGGCCAATCACTCTTTGGCACAGACGCATGGCTCAACGCCGCCCTGGATGAATTTCGCATTTATGACGGGCGCCTTTCACCCGCGCAAATTTTGGCAAATTATCAATTGGGCCCAGGCATTGCCACGGTGCCGGTAAGCCTGGGTATTGCCGGCGCGGGCTCAAATTTCGACCTCACTTGGCCGGCGTATGGCATCGGTTATATGGTGAAATCTTCCGCTTCTTTAGGGGCAAATGCCTCATGGTCTCCGATACCCACGCCACCCGTGCTCGGCAATAACCTTTGGCAATTGGCCTTGCCGGCGACCAATGGCGCCGGATTTATCCGTCTGGTCAGATAGCCGCGCCTCGCCTAAATTTGATTCCATGCCCTTTGAGACGCCACACGAAGTGACGCAGGTATTGCAAGCGCTTGCGCAAGGTGACGGCCGGGCTACCGAGGAATTGTTGCCGCTGGTTTATAATGAACTGCGGCGGCTGGCTGCCTTGCGAATGTCGCAGGAAGCCGCCGGGCAGACTTTGCAGGCCACCGCGCTTGTGCATGAGGCCTGGCTGCGCATGATCGGCGATGGTGACCGAACGTGGCAAAACCGTGCTCACTTTTTTGCCGCGGCGGCCGAGGCGATGCGGCGCATCCTCGTAGAAAACGCGCGTCGGAAGTCGAGGCTCAAGCGCGGTGGCGGCCAATTGAGGCTGGACATCGATGAAATGGATTTGGCCGCCACGCCGCCGGATGAAAAAATCCTGCTCATGGATGATGCGCTTCAGCAATTGCAGGCGGAGGACCCCGAAAAGGCGCGTATTGTCGTCCTCAAATTTTTCGGCGGATTAAAGAACAAGGAAGTGGCCGAGAATCTTCGGGTAACGGAGCGCACAGTTGAGCGGCAATGGGCCTACGCCAAAGCATGGCTGCTTCGCAAGATTCGGGAACAGGCGTAAAGTTGGAGAGCCATGACTACGATCCGGCAACAGGAAGAGGCGCTGTTCGAGGCGGCTCGCAATCTCTCCGGTCAGGCCCGCGCGGCCTTTTTGGACCAGGCCTGCGCAGGCAATTCGGAACTTCGCAAGCGTTTGGAATCGTTGCTCGAAATGGAATCGGAGGCTGACCAGTTTTTCGACGATGCCCTCAAATTTTGCGGTGCTGCTTTTGAAAAACTGGCTGAATCGTCGAATAAGAAACCGGCGGATGGCGGCGACAATGCAAATCCCGACTTTTCACTTGCTGAGGGCTTAAGCCGTCGGATTGGCCGTTACAAATTGCTTCAAAAAATCGGTGAGGGCGGCTGTGGCGTCGTTTTTATGGCTGAGCAGGAGGAACCGGTTCGCCGCCGGGTCGCCCTCAAAGTCATTAAACTGGGAATGGACACGCGGAATGTTATCGCCCGGTTTGAAGCCGAACGCCAGGCGCTGGCCATGATGGATCATACCAACATCGCGCGCGTCCTGGACGCGGCCGCCACGGAAACTGGACGGCCATATTTCGTCATGGAACTGGTCCGCGGCACCAAAATCACCGAGTACTGCGATAAAAATAATTTGGACACGAGCCGTCGGTTGGATTTGTTCACGCAGGTTTGCAATGCCATCCAGCACGCCCACCAAAAAGGTATCATTCACCGTGATATCAAGCCGTCGAACATTCTCATTACGCTTCACGATGGTGTTCCGGTGCCGAAGGTGATCGATTTTGGGATCGCCAAAGCCATTGAAACCCCGTTGACCGACAAAACACTTTTCACGGCTTACGAGCAAATCATCGGAACGCCCGCCTACATGAGCCCGGAGCAGGCGGAATTCAGCGGCCTGGACATTGACACGCGGAGCGACATTTACAGCCTGGGCGTGCTGCTTTACGAATTGCTGACCGGACGAACGCCGTTTGATGCCAAAAAATTGCTTCAAAATGGAGTCGAGGCCATGCGCAAGACCCTGCGCGAACAGGAGCCGCAACGGCCTTCAACAATGGTCACGACCCTTCAAGGGACAGAACTGACCATGACCGCCGAGCATCGCCAGGCCGAGCCGCCCAAGCTGATTTCGCAGTTGCGTGGTGACCTGGATTGGATCGTCATGAAGTCCCTCGAGAAAGATCGCAAACGCCGTTACGAAACCGCCAACGGCCTGGCGATGGACATTCAACGCTATCTGGGCAACGAACCTGTCGTGGCCCGGCCGCCAAGCCGGCTCTATCGTTTTCAAAAGTTGGTGCATCGAAACAAAATTGTCTTTGTCGCTGCCGGCGCGGTGGCAATTGCGCTGTTTATCGGATTGGGGACGTCCACTCTGATGTTCTTTCGGGAACGCGACGCCCGCCGCCAGGCTGTCGCCGCCGAGGAAAAAGCCGAACTCGCCCAGGCAAATGAAAAGACCCTGAGACGGCAGGCTGAAGCGCGGGAAAATATCACGCAGGCCGCCTTTCTCGTCAGCCAGGACCGATTCGCCGAAGCCGATGACCTGGTGGACGGCAACCCGCTCCCGGTCCAGCAGACCATTGAAAGTGCCGCCGTTTTTCGTTCCCTGGGCGAATGGCACGCGCTGCAAAATCAGTGGGACCAGGCCGCAACACGTTTCCAGACTCTTGTGCAGGTCAACCAATCGGACGGATGGGATGTCAGCACCCTGGATTACTTGCGCCTGGGAACCACCCTCATAGAAACCGCCAACGCCGCTGCGTACCGGAAGTTTTGCGAGCAAACCATCAGTCACTTTGCCGGCACTACGAATCCCGTCGTGGCCGAGCGCACGATTAAAATCAGTCTCTTGACGCCTTCGGATTCGAAAATCCTGGTTAGCCTGAAACCTTTTGAAGAAACCGCCTCACATGCGTTTGCCAGAGCGGATTCGAGTAATGCAGACTCCGTATTCCACGCCGCCTGGGGTTCGATATCGCTCGCGTTGATCGAATATCGCCGCGGCAACTTTGCCGGGGCCACGAATTGGTGCAGGCGATGCATTGCCTATTCCCCGGACAACCGGCCCAGGACTGCCACGGCGAATGTCATCCTGGCCATGAGTGATTTTCAGTTGGGCAATAAAAGCGCCGCTGCCTCTGAACTCGCCCGGGGCCGTCATATCATCGATAACCAATTCGAAAACGGACTCGAACCCGGCGATGGCGGGCAAGGCTTTTGGTTCGATTGGGTCTTTGGACGTATTGTTTTAACCGAAGCCGAACAGCTTTCCGCCAGGCCCGCATCGGCCACCCGGTAGGGCCGCTCTGGTAGGGCGGACTTCCCAGTCCGCCTGCCGCGATCGAATAATTTCTTCAACTCCTTTGTCGGGTTTCGATCGCGAATGGCGCATGTAATAGTATAAGCCACTATAAAGATTCGGCCATGCCTGCTAGCTATCATGCCAAGCCTTTGGATGCGAAGGAGTTGCCACAACTGGAGCATAAAGCATTTACTCTGATCGAACTTCTGGTCGTCATCGCCATTATTGCCATTATCGGGGCGATTCTTCTGCCGGTTCTCTCAAAAGCCAAGGAGAAGGGTCTCCGCGCTTCTTGTGTCAGCAACCTGCACCAGCAGGGAATGGCGTTCACCATCTACGGCAATGATAACAACAACAAATATCCGGATTTAAGATACGCGCCCTTTACCATGACGGCCGGCACGGCCGTAGGGGTCTGGCCATGGGACATTTCCACCAATTTTACTGATGCGATGACCGCCGATGGCTGCAATCGCAACGTTTTTTATTGCCCCTCCTATCCGGAATTTAATTGCGACCGGACCTGGAATTTTTGGAATTACGGTAACGGCCCGTTCCGGATTCTCGGTTACGCCTACTTGATTCCCGGCGCCGGTCAGGCCGCCTCGGCAGCGGGCAAGTCCGAAATCCCCTATTGGAAGACCAACATGGTGTCCAATCCTGGACACATCTCCCCGGTGGAACAGGAAGCGGTCGTTGACGAAGTCGTTCGCGATCAAATTACCAAGAGCTTTTCCCAGCTGTCGGTGGGCGAATTCGTGACGGCGAAACCCCCGATTGTCCAGCGGACAAGTCACTTGAGCGGTAGTATGCCCGCCGGAGGAAATATTCTTTTTGAAGACGGCCATGCTTCATGGAGGACATGGCTCCAAATGTGGAATAATGGCAATCCCACGGAATACTTTGGCCAGAATCCCATTTTTATTTTTTAGAACGCCATCCAGGAATTTTGTTAGCCGCCCGTTAAAAAACCCCCGAAAAAACAAACTATGAAACCGAAACTGTTAGCTGTCGCAATCTGTGCGGGCCTGGCGCTGTGCCTGCCTAAAAACGCTTCTGCATGGCCTGATTTTGCGTGGACCGGCCTGGGCAACGATGGAATGTGGAACAACCCTGCCAACTGGACAAATCTCGATAATCTCACCGCATCTCTGCCCGAATCAGACGTCGCAGGAGGAGCCGTGCAGATTGACCAGGCAAATGGATGGTCGCAGGTAACCATTTCTTCAGGGTACACCGTGGACCTCGATTACGAGAATCCCACCGCGTACTATAACACGGTTTTCGGAGGAGAATTCGGGATGGCCATCAATATCAAAGGCACTCTTGAGTACGGGTGGATGATGGCTCCCGTCCAAAACGATCCCAACCCGGCAGTCAGGACCCTCATTAACATGTATAGCGGTTCCGTGCTTCAAACTCAGGGCGCTGGCCTCGGCATCGGCGATGCCTGGTGGTGGTATCAGGCCGCGCCCTATGTGACGCTGAATATGTATGGAAACGCCCAAATGAATGTTCCCAACATCGGTCTCGGTGGCCATTTGAATATCTATGACACTGCCGTGGCAAATGTCAGCGTCAATGTCTTTACCGGCAACCCGCTCGCTAATGGCACGGGCAATGCCTCCGAAGTTTGCTGCTCTGACGGCACTGCTTCTTTAAATCTGGGCGGCGGTACGCTGATATTACCGGCCGGTTACACGACCAATGCCTTTGCGGGCAACGATGTCTACGACTTGATTGGCCGTGGCGTTCTCCGCGCCTACGGCAAAGGATACGATACCAACGATCTCGTCATTAACGACAACGTGGTCACCGTCGTTGGCACAAACAGCGTTACAAATGCCGTCGTCACCGCCGTTCCTCTCGGTGGAGCGCTGCAACGTGTCTACTTCACGCCGATGCTTCATTCCAGTGTCCAGATGGCCGATTTCCAGCAGCTTATTCTCGTGGGCGATTACCCATCCGTCAGCGGAGTGCTGTTAAGCTCATCTGAACCTGGCCTGGACCCGGCGAGCTTTTCGCATCCAGTCTATTCCTCAAGCAATCCGAACGTGGCAACAATCGACACAAACGGCATGGTGACAGCCGTCAGCCCCGGAAGCGCCACCCTGACCGCCAAAGTGGGTGCCCTTTCCACGACGAATAGCCTGACAATTACGGTAAATACAGGCACGGCAACGTTGATACACCGATACAGCTTCGCCAGTGATGCGAGTGATTCTGTCGGCACCGCAAATGGCATATTGAACGGTGACGCCAGTGTCTCCAGTGGCCAATTGGTGCTCAGTGGCAACGTGAATTCCTCGGTCATTTTGCCCTCGGGAATCCTGAGCGGCCTGGACGAAATAACCGTTGAGGCCTGGGTTAGCTTCCCTTCAACGATCAATGCCTTTGCCAATCTCTGCGCGTTTGGTTATTCGGACACCACCCCGCTGGATACCTATATAGGCTCCGGCGGAAATTATATTACCTTTTCACCGCACACAGGTGGCTCCACGGCTCAAGCCAACTTCGGCCAGGGCCTGCCGGGCAGCGCTGGCGAGAGAGATGCGGTTCAGGGCGGAGTTTACGACGGCCTGACCAATCTTCTCATCACCATTGTGTATCATCCCTATGCCGGCACCGAAGCCTTCTATACAAACGGCGTACTCTGCGTCAGCGTCTCAATGTTTAACGATATGATCGATCCGGTCGGTTATGCCGGTCCGACGTTTAATGATGGAAGCATCCTGAATTACACGCTCGGTTTGGACTCGACCAACTTCATTGGTCAGTCGCTTTATACCGCCGACCCCGGTTTGCTGGCCAACATTGACGAGTTTCGCATCTATAATGGCGCCCTTTCCCCCTCGCAAATCGCCGCCGATCTCGCCCTCGGACCCAATCAGGCCCGGGGAAGCAACACGAATGTTAAACTGTCAGTAGTCGAATCCGGAAGCAACGTAGTCTGTTCGTGGCCGACAAGCTCTGCGGCCGTTACATTGTTGTCCAGCCCGGTCCTGGGGCCAAATGCCGTCTGGACACCCGTAGCTATGCCCAAAGGAGCGATGGTGGTATCCGGTCCGAATTACTCGGTTACATTGCCCTCTTCGGGCGGAGGACTATTCTTCCGCCTTTCGAATTAATGCACCGGCGATGGGGAACTGGGAATTGGAAGGCGGAGAAATTTCCGCCTTCCATTTCTCCTTTATTAATCGAGCCATGAAATTCGCTCCCCCGCTTTCGATGGTAGGGACGGCGCGCTGCGCCGTCACCGCGCGTAAAGCGCGCGGAATTCTATCTCCCATCTCCCATCTCCTATCTTCTTTGCTGTTCGCAGCCTGTCTCCTGATTATTGCGTCACCTTCCGCGCACGCAGGCCTGGTCACTCTGACCGTTCAGGCCGAACAACCCGGCGCAAAAATTAATCCCGCCATGTGGGGAATCTTTTTCGAAGATATCAATTTCGGCGCCGACGGCGGCCTTTACGCGGAGTTGGTCAAAAACCGTTCATTTGAATTTCCTGATCCCCTGATGGGCTGGATCAAAATCAGTCCCAGCCTGGCGCATGGAGAATTAACGATTCGGGACGACGGTCCTTTTGACTCGAACAATCCTCACTACGCGCGCATCGCGTCGGAAGGCACCGCGCCGTTTGGAATTTCCAATGAAGGCTTTCGCGGCATGGGCGTTCGCAAAGGTGAGTCTTACGATTTTTCCGCCCAAATTCGCGGAGTCGCCGGATCGCCTCCGTTATTGGTGCAGCTGTATGGTGGCGACGGCACCTTGTTGGATGCTGTTAAATTGGAAAAGTTTTCAACCGGCTGGCAAAAATATACGGCCACATTGCATCCCAGTGATACCGACCCCAAAGCGCGCCTCGCCGTGGTCCTGGACGGCAGGGGCACCTTGGATATCGACATGATCTCCCTGTTTCCGGAGCATACGTGGAAGAATCGTCCCGGCGGATTGCGCGCGGACATGGTGCAGGCCCTGGCCGATTTGCATCCCGGCTTCCTGCGTTTTCCCGGCGGCTGCATCGTGGAAGGCAGCGTACTGGCCCGGCGTTATCAATGGAAAAATACCATCGGCCCGGTCGAGGACCGCCACCTGTTGATCAACCGCTGGAACTACGAATTTCAGCACCGCCCCACCCCGGACTATTTTCAATCGTTCGGCCTCGGCTTTTACGAATATTTCCAACTGTGCGAGGATATTGGCGCTGAGCCCCTGCCAATTCTGAATTGCGGCATGGCCTGCCAATTCAATTCCGGTGAACTCTGCCCTATGGACCAGCTTCAACCCTATATCCAGGACGCCCTCGATTTGATTGAGTTCGCCAACGGCCCGGCCGACTCCACCTGGGGCGCAAAACGCGCCGCCCTCGGCCATCCCGAACCTTTTCACCTGAAAATGCTCGGCGTCGGCAATGAACAATGGGGACAACAATACATCGATCGATACACAAAATTCGCCAAAGCATTGAAGGCCCAATATCCCGACATCCAGCTCGTCGCCGCGGCCGGTCCCAGTCCGGCGGACGAGCGATTCGATTTTGCGTGGTCAAAATTTCGCGTGCTTCATGCCGACATCATTGACGAACATTGTTATGCCCGCCCCGAATGGTTTTTCTCAAATACCCACCGCTACGATGACTATGACCGCAGCGGCCCGAAAGTTTTTATGGGCGAATACGCCGCGCAAAGCGATAAGGTCGTCAGCGTCAAAAATCGCAACAACCTCGAATGCGCCCTCGCCGAGGCCGCCTACATGACCGGCATGGAACGAAACGCCGACGTCGTGCGCATGGCCTCCTACGCGCCTTTGTTCGCCAACACCGAGGCCTGGCAATGGACGCCCGATTTAATTTGGGTAAACAGCCTCAATGTTTGTGAAACGCCGAATTATTACGTCCAGCAATTGTTTAGCTGCAACCGTGGCGACGAAGTCCTGCCCGCGCAATTGGCCGGGATCGAAACATCCGATTCCGGCATTCAAAACTTATATGGGAGCGCCACGCGCGACGACCAGGCGGGCGAAATTATCCTCAAGGTCGTGAATCCGCGCGATGAAGAACAAAAAGTCCGCATTGTCCTCGCCGACGCAAAGGATGTTTTATCCGACGCTACCGAATTCGTCCTCTCCGGCCCTCCAACCGCCGAAAACACAATGGACCAGCCAAAACAAATCAGCCCGGTGGAATCGTCCATCCGAAACGCCGGCAACCGTTTTACCTGCGCATTTGCGCCAAATTCGTTCACCGTCCTGCGGATTAAAGCCTTTGAAAAAGCGGTAGCCGCCGCCCCCGGAATCAGAGCCCAATAATTTTGACCAAAACCCGCTTGCGCTTACGCCCCTCAAATTCTCCCTGAGCGGCAGTTTATGGGGTGCTGACCCTTAGACGATAAAAACGCGTTGCAGCATTTGTTACCGCATCGCTCACTGACTGGGTTGTCCCGTTGCCAGAGATTCCGGTTTCCAACACAGACCAGTTGGGGTTCAATAAATTTGTGTTCCACTCGACTTCATAAAACCGGTCGGTCAGCGATAAAAATGACAACCCAATTCCGTTTTGTAACCAGGCTGAATTAATGATGGGCGGTGGCGCGGGATTGATGGTCATTGTGAGGGTGGCGCTGCCTGTTCCGTTCTCATTTCTGGCGCGAAGCGTCACGGTAAAATTTCCCGTCACGGACGGGATTCCAAAAATACGTCCGGTGGCCGGGTCAAACATAAGTCCCGGTGGAAGGCCAATCACAAAGAAGCTTGTGGGATTATTCGAGGCCGTGATCAGATAATTGAAACTCCCCGCCACGTTTCCTGTGGCTATCAGCGCGCTCGTGATGCTAGGTGCGGGCCCCGGCCCGTCATAAATGACAAGGGTCAGCGTATTCGTGGCCTGGCCGGTGGAATTTGCCGCGATGATCGTGACGTTGAACGTGCCTCCTGTTGTATTTGTGCCCGTGATGGCGCCGGTCACGGAGTTCAACACAAGGCCTGGAGGCAAACCCGTGGCGCTGAAACTGGTTGGCACATTGGCGGCCTGCACAGTGTAGTTGAACGTGGTGTTCACCAAACCGTCAGCATGGGCCGAACTCGTGAATGCCGGTGGGGGCAATTTCACCGTCAGCGCAAGATTGCCATATCCCGTGCCGATTGCGTTGGCGGCCGCAAGCAGGATGTTGTAAGTCCCGACGATTTGCGGCGTGCCGGTGATGACACCATTGCTGAACACCATTGCCATCGGCAGGTTGCCGGCATTGAATCCAGTCGGAGAGCCGCTGGCCGTGATGTTGTAGGCGAACGGCATTCCAACGATGATTGAGGCCGCCGCTGCGCTCGTAATAACCGGCGCGTCCGTCATAGGCTTGACCGCAATAGTTAGGTTTTGTGTTGCTTCGTGCAAGTCATCGAAAACGCGAAGCGAAAAAGTATAATTGCCGGGCAGCATCAGGTTGCTGACGGTGGTATCAGGCAGGCCCTGGTGGTCGAATTGCGGTTCGGCGCCGGCGGGAGCGTTTTGTATCGCCCACCAATGACGCAACGGCTGGTTCGTCGAACCGCTCGTGACCGCCGAAAGTTGAATCGCATTCGTCGGTAACGATACGCTCGGCGGCGTTGCCGTGACGGAACTGATGACTGGCGGTGAAGTCGCGGGGTTTACGGTACATACAACTTGCGCGGTGAGGTCGGTGCTCCCCGGGTTAGTCACATCAATTTGAAAAACATAATCGCCGGTCACCGTCATGTTGGTGGCGTTGGCGCGGAGGCTGACAAAGATATACGTCGTGCTGGTTACGCCGGCATTCGCCCCGGGAGGTTCGCTCACCAGGCTCCATGTGCCGCGCCCCGTGAAGTCGCTGTTCTCAAGATCGGAAATTCCCGCCTGCAAGGTCACCGACGACGTCGGCAGTTCGATGATGGCATGCGTGGTGTTTGTGGGCGGGCCAAAAACCAGGCCGTAGGGCGCGGCAATCCTGAATCCCGTCGAGCCCAGGACTGGTGGCGGGGTGGAATCGTAGACGGCCAAATACACTTGTTGGGACGAAGTATTTACTCCGTCGCCCGCGTTCACGTTGAAGACATAAGTTCCCGCCACGGTCAAACCGCTGACAACTGTTGTTGCCGCGTTCGAATTCGCAAAGACCGCGTTTGCGCCGGCAGGTTGATTGGTCACAGACCAGCGATACGTCAGCGGGTAGAGTTGCGGATCACTGGCCATAGCCGAAAGCGTCACCGCGTTCGTTGGCGCGACGAGAAATCCCGGGTTCGCGCCCCAGACCTCAATTGTTGGCGGCATGTTCGTGCCGGGATAGGGATAGAGCGTATCCACCGTTGAGTTGCCAGGCATATTCGTGATCGTCAAAAGACCATTCGCACCTACTGCACGGATTCCAAGTTCCTGGAATGAAGTTGCGCCGGACGGCGATTGCGACAGGCCGTAAGTGCCCGGCGGCAACGCACTCAGGTTAACGTTTTGCGCCGAAGTGGAGGTATTCTCGATGACCGTTGTCACGTTGCTGTTCTGCAAAAAGGCGAGGACGCGCGCCGACGGGTCACTCGAGAGTGCTCCAATCCGCAATGCGCCGGGCCGGATGTAATGCATCAACTGTCGGAGGCGAAAATACGTGCCCGAAGGTTTGAAACCGGTCAGCCCCGGATTGGGTGCCAGCGTGGCGTTTGCGCTGTAGGCCACTTCCCAATACGTCACCTGCGCGAGCGTCAAATCGCTATACAAATCATCGAATGTGGGATTGCCCATTTCCGTTTGCGCCGTAGTGAGAGATTTTGCCGCGGCATATTCGCCCAGATAAGTACGATATGGGTCTGCCGTCCCATAATTGTGATACGAGATTCGGCCCACATAACGCCAGAGGTCGGGGTCGCTCATCACAGGCATGATGTATCCCCAATCGGTTTGCGGCGCCACGGCTTCGGCATATTGCACGCTGGTGGCCAATCCTTGCGCCGCCATTCGCGGGCCAAGCGTTTTAACGTCGTCTGCGAGGATGGAGTAGGTAAAACCCGGTTCGTTGTAGATGACACAATAATTAATATTCAGTCCATATGTTTTCTTCAAATAAAGCGAACTCGCCCAGATTTGCTGGGCGCGTTCGCCGGGATCGTTCATTACCCATGGCTTTTGGTCCGACGCATGTGTCGGATAGCCGGGGCTGGAGTAGAACGAAGGCTGATAACCTTCTCCCAGTATCCGGTTCTGGTAATGGATCAGGTATGCAGCACCCTGAGCGTCCAGGGTGCCGCCCTCAAACAGATTCCAGTCCACCACATCGCAATCGCCATCGTCGGTGCCCGTGCCGTCAACGCGCGGTCCGACCTCCCATGTGCGCGTTCCCGTCAGGCCCAGATCATCCGTCAGAAAATCCAGATACTGATAATTGACCGGATCGGACAGCGACTGCGGCAGCATGGACTCGGCCCCGGCCGTGCCACCAAGCACACCACCGCCGTGACCCCAACCTGCGATGGTTTGGAACGTTTGGGCCGGCTCAATCACTACATCCGCGCCGCACCCGTAACGGGTATTGGCGAACAATATGCCAGGAATAAGCACAAGCAGGAGCCTGCAATGGGTCGATTTCCAGGCAGCTAATAGAGGGTTGCCCATTTTACTGGAATATCGCTTCACTTGGTTCAGGCCGCAAGTAGCGTCTTATTTAACGAATGGTCTTCAATCCTAATCTCAATTCCGGAACTGGCAGCGAGGCGTTGACGAGCCAAACGCTGCGTCGATTCCCAATTTCGTGTAGCTTCTGAGTTGCGACGTACGCTATCGTAACTTCATTCTCCGATAATTTTGACCAAAACCCGTTTGCGCCGGTTGCCGTCAAACTCACCGTAGAAAATCTGTTCCCACGGCCCAAAATCCAATTTGCCTTTGGTAATGGCCACGACGACTTCGCGGCCCATGATCTGACGCTTCATGTGCGCATCGGCATTATCTTCGCCGGTCTGGTTATGGCGATATTGGGAAGTCGGTTCATGCGGCGCGAGTTTTTCCAGCCATTCTTCGTAATCATTCAACAGGCCGTCTTCGGCGTCGTTTATGAATACCGATGCCGTGATGTGCATTGCGTTGACCAGGCACAAACCCTCTTGCACGCCGCTTTTGGTTACCAGCGCCGCGACCGTGCCGGTGATGTTCACAAACCCGCGCCTCCCAGGCACTTCAAACGCGAGATATTCCGTCAACGATTTCATACCCTGGCCAGCAGCCCCGGATTTTCTTTCTATCATAATTCGCACACATTCGCGCAACTTCTCGCCAAATTCGAGCCGAATGATAGCTCGGTGTCCAGCCTTTAGGCTGCTTTTGACTGCCGACTGTCGAATCTACCTTGATGGTTCCTTAATCACAGCGCTCAACGGCAACGGCGCGCCAAAATCCGGCGTCCCATCCGCATTCCAGCCAAACTTTTGCGCCCGTGTTGTCCTTCCAGCGTACGTGTAGGCAGAAGTGGTCTTGGCGTGATAAACGATCCAATCCTCCGTGCCATCCGGTGACTTGAAAAAGCCGCAGTGGCCCGGACCAAACACCTCATTCGTATCGTCTCGCTCAAATACCGGGCGCGGATACTGTTTCCATGAATTAGTGTCCAGGAGATTGGATTGCGCGTCCGCCATCAACCTCCCGAGTTTGTAATCGGGCGTCCCGGTATCGCAGATCGAATAAATCAAAAAGATCCGTCCATTTCGCTGTAGAATTTCCGGCCCTTCCCGCACATGCGCGCAGCCAAATCCGTTCGCTGGCAGATATACGCCGTTGCCTTCAAGCGTGTACGGATTGGCCATGCGGGCGATATACAAAACGTGGCCCGGACGAGCGGCCCAAACCAAATAGAGCGAACCGTCGTCAGTTTGAAACACCGTTGGGTCAATGGCGTAATGATCATTCGCAGGATTGAACAATCTGGCCTTGTATTTGTATGGGCCCAGGGGACTCGCGCCAGTGCCTTCGAGCACGTAGAGCCGATGATTCTCGTCGGCGTTTTCGCGCGAAGTAGCCGTGTAATACATGTACCAGTGATGATTCAGAAAATGGGCTTCCGGCGCCCAATTTCCCATGCAACGAGCGGCGTTTGTATCGGTCCAGACTGTGACCGGCCTCGCATCTTTTAACCCGGCCAGGCTCGGAGCCTTCCAAATCCGAATGCCATCGCCCTGGGTCGTGGTCAAATAATAATTCCCGTCAAAATAAACCATCCATGGATCCGGGCCGGGATTGATTGGATTTTGAAAGGAACCGGGAGCAACTTGGGCCGTTGCGGTAAAGCTCACAACCACCGCAATGAATAGAGTCGTGAAAAGATTTTTGTTCATTTAATTTTGTAAACCGCTTGCCCTGACGCGGCGAGTGTTTTATCCAAGCAGAACCTCCAACGTGTGATCCGCTTTAATTGTGACCTTCTTTCCAAAACTTAGGCGATAACGGGCGCCATCCACAGTAAAGGTAACTGGCACCTTTTTTCCGCCCAACCTCACGGACGGCTGATAATTGCCCGACTGGACCGCCGCAATTTCCAACGTTCCCAAATGCAGCACACCGGATTGGACGGCGATTTCAATTTTCTGTTTAGCCTCGTCCAGTGTTTGCGCGATGCTTCCCCAGCTTTCCGGCCCCGTGAAAAATGATTTAAAGTTCTCGGGGCGATAACAGGGTGCAAATTGCAATTCACCGCGCGGGCCATCGTATTTCCAGCCGGACAATGCAAGCAACAGCGACCACGAAGACATGGCACGCGCATAATGCCCTCCGCATTCGATCTCACACCAGGGATTTCGCGGGATTGGATGGCGTGGAACCCCGTCGTACCGGTCCCGGGCGCCTTTAGCGATGGAAAAACCTTCGTCAGTAAATCCCTCGTAAATCATGTGCGCTGCGACCTGATATTCTATCCCGGTCCAAACCTCATCAGAATACAATATTACTTTCGCGGGCCGGCCGCCGCGCGGCCACGTGCAGATAATCAGACCTTTGTCGTTTGCCCCGGCAAACGAGCGAGGTGCGAATTTCCAGTTGGTGAGGTCTGATTTCCAATTGTATTTAAAAATCGAGCGCAGAGCGGATTGTACTTTGTCCTTTGGCAAAATATAGCCCAAGCCAAGCTGATGCGCCCACCATTGCCCCAGTAACTGGTCGGCCATGCAGCCCGGTCCGACTTCGCCTTTCCGATCAAGGTAATCCGTCAAGCGTTGTTGGAAATATTCGCCGTTCCAGCACAACTCGACCAGCTTCGCCTGGCCGCTTTCAAAAATTTCGTGGAATCGATCAGCTGTCGAGCTGTCTCCCATACGCCGCGCCCATTCTTCGCCGGCGCGGAGCGCAGCCAGATAATAACCGCTGATAAATGTCGTAACGCCATGCAGCGCCTCGTCGTACGTATTCCATTGGTCATCCTGCAAGAGGCCGCAAGGCGTGCCGTTGTTTGTTGCGGCGTCCCGAATAATCAAATACTCCACAGCCAGCTTCACATTCGGCCAATATTCTTTGAAGAATGAATCATCGGAACAGTTCAGCGCTTCCCGATACGCTTTTAAAACGCAGCTGGCATGGCCGTCCGCAAACGGATGCTCTCCGCTGGGCTGAGCCGGAGATGGGACGGCGGTTCGGTTATTGATGCCACCGTCCGGTTTTTGTTGGTGCTTGAAATCAATTCGCCGCATGTCGCGTTCGAGCGATGGAAAAAGGCAGGCCAGTGACTGTTCATATCCCCACACATGTGTGCAGGTGGGAGGGCAACAGCCATTCGAACCTTCCCACCCATAAATGTCTCCATTTTCAATCCGGAAGACGACGCCGATATGACGGATGATTCCGGAATTAGCGGTAACACAATCCAGCAGCCAATCGGGCAGCGTGCTCTTGTAAAAGGTCTTTCGATATAGTTCGGTCCGTTCAATTAGCTTTTCCTGGCGGGTTGCTGCATCAGCGACCACAGCACGTGCATTAGTCCATCGAGTTGCATAATGACAGCCAATCCATCCGCCAGTTTCTTTGTAATAACTGTTCGGATAGTGCCACGCAAAATAGAACGGCACTTCGACTGCGCCGCCGGGAGAAATGGAAATAGTCGAGGCGATTGCGCCATTGATCGTCCGGCCTTTTGGAGTCGGCTGGCTCGGCAGAGATCCTTTGCCAATCGGGGAGAACTTTCCCTTTGCCGAAAATTCCTGCCAGGCTTCCGACCAATCTTCGAATTGGGTCATGGCCGTTACGTCCGAACCGGTCGTTGCCAGGGCCAGGGTGCCGAATCCGGGTGCTTTGACGGATTGCGTGCCCGCCTCTGCGCGCATAAACAAGCCCGCTGTTTTACTGTGCCGAAAAGCTTCATTCACGTTCCCGCCGAAATTCGGATGCTCGACGCCTTTGATATCACCTTTCGCCTCGTATCCAACGGAATTTGTCATCATCGCAGCCAGCGACACGGATTGCGGCTCGGACGTGGGATTGGTCAGTCGAAACCGGAAAATCGCCAGCGGCATGGACGACAAATCCGGGTTCAGCGGTTCCATCGGGCTGAACGCTACAAGCTCAGCCTGGACCGGCAAATCATCGTCGTGAAAACGCAACGTGGCCACCGGATAGTCCCCCGTCATTTCGATATTTTTAACGCGCGGCCAGTCTGGCCCGCCGGTCGTTTGAAGAAGTTTTGTGGCCTGGCCGGCTTTGATGGCGAAATAGAACGGCACGTACCCATCGCGCAGAGTGTTGAACAACTGCCACGTGGTGAATTGGCCGTCCGCGCCAATTTCAAAATTACCCGTCCCGATGCCGCCCAGGTGCATGCGAGCGTCCTTGTGGACATCGGAAGTATAAATTCGCGGGGCTTCAGCCGCGGTGAGCGAACGTTTCCAGCGGTCTAATTCGTCAGATGGGAGTTCAAAAGCGCCCCACGCGGAAGGTCCGACGAGTGACATCGCGACGCCCGTCCCAACCAGTCCCAAAAATTGGCGTCGGGAAACACCGTCGCTTTGGGGATAGCAATTACCGGAACAATTGCATTTTCTCATAGGAGTTCATCACCTGCCAGATTGGATCACGTCGTCATTATTTGATTTCCTGGCCTCGGGCCCTACCTGTCCAACAATCCCGGATTTTCTTTCAACCATAATTTGGCTGTCCGGTAATCCGGGCAGGCTCCCTCAACTTCCCGCCAAAATCGAGCCGAATGATTCATCTGCCGCAAATGCATCAGCTCGTGCAAAATGATGTAGTCGCGCACGAACGGCGGCGTTTGAATCAGCCGCCAATTTAATGAAATAACGCTTTTGAATGAGCACGACCCCCACCGCGACCGTTGTGCGCGCACGGTGACACGCTTGACGGACAATTGGTGTAATGCCGCAAACTCTAACGTTCGCGCCGGCAATTCCCTCGAAGCCAGCGCCCGAAGATACCGCTCAATCGCTGGCCGCAAATCGCCCGTGGTACTGGCGATGGGAATTATTTGATCGCCCAACTGAATTGTAGATTTTTGATCTGACGGATCCGTCGGATCGGTCAGATCAGAAGCTGCTTCAATCTTAACCAATTCCCCTCGAAAAAGAATTTCTGTCCCGATGCGCCACTCTTTTGGCCTCACCGGACGTAAGGCAAGATCCTGCAACTGGCGTTCCAGCCATTCTCCCTGGCGTTCCGCGAATTCCCATGCTTCCCTCGCCGAGCCGCTCCGCGGAATCGTCAGTCGCGCCAATCCGTCTGCCCGCAACCGCAGCACATAACGACGCGCTCTCCGGCTCCGAACAACTGTCACTGGAATTTCCCGCCCATTAACCAACAACATTTCCCTCCGGCCTGGCTTTGCTTCGTTCACTTAAAATCTTTCACTCCGAATTCGCCACTAGTAACCAGGATCTTCCATCAGCCGCCGCACGGTAGCGCAGGTTTCCAAACCTGCTGTATCGCCGATTTCCAAATCGGCTGGCCGCACGACCGCAAAAGACTGGCATATTTGAAAACCGCAATACCGGAGATTTGGCTTCCATCTCTGCACTGAACTCACGCCGCCGCCCGTGGCACCTCATCCGCCTCCACTCTCGCCTTTTCATTGAAATGGCCCATGGACCGAAATTTTTCGTACCGCTTCTTGAGCCGCTCCGCCACAGACAGCGCCATAATCTCTTCCAAATGTCGCAGGCAATGCGTCTTTAAATTTTCCGCGGCAGCCGCGGAATCGGTATGCGCTCCGCCGGCGGGCTCGGGAATAATCTCATCCACAAACTTCAGCTCAAACAGTTCGCGCGCCGTAAGTTTAAGGGCCGCCGCCGCTTTTGAAGTGGCCGCGCGGTCCTTCCACAGGATTGCTGCGCAGCCTTCCGGCGAAATCACGGAATAATACGCGTTTTCCATAATCAAAACGCGGTCGGCCACGCCGATGCCCAGGGCGCCGCCGCTGCCGCCTTCGCCGATGACTGTCGCCACGATGGGCACTTCAAACAGCATCATTTCCCGCAAGTTCACGGCAATGGCCTCGGCCACATTCCGTTCCTCGGCCGCCACGCCGGGGAACGCACCGGACGTATCAATCAGCGTCACGATGGGCAGGCTAAATTTATTCGCCAGCCGCATCAGGCGCAGGGCTTTCCGGTAGCCTTCAGGGTGGGCCATGCCGAAATTCCGCATGATATTTTCCTTGGTATCGCGCCCTTTTTGGATGCCGATAACCATGACGTGATGTTCGCCGAGTTTGGCAAAGCCGCCCACCATTGCGCGGTCTTCGGCAAAAGCGCGGTCGCCGTGCAGTTCCTGAAATCCGCTGAAAGCGAGTTTGACGTGATCCAGCGTATAAGGCCGTTGCGGATGCCGCGCCAATTGGACGCGTTGCCACGGTGACAGGTTGGAAAATATATGACGGCGCGTTTCCTCGATCTTTTTTTCGATCAGCTGGATTTCCTCTTCAAAACTAATGCCCAGGGAATGCTTCTCGGGATGCTCACGCAGTTCGTCCAGTTTCTTTTGCAGTTCGATGATCGGTTTCTCGAAATCGAGCTGATGTTTCATATCTCTAATTTGTAGCGGATTTTGAAAATACTGGCAAGCGTCATACTAGCGCTCATTCCCGATTTGCTGGACGTGTTGCGTATTGCATGTTGCGTCAAGTATCACCGAACATTGTACCCAAATACTTGACGCGCCGCGTACCACGCACCACGCGCTTACAGCGCCAACTCCTTATCCGTCACTGCCCCCTCAGACGCCGTGGACACGTGCGCCGCATACTTTGCCAGCACGCCGCGCGTGTAACGCGGCTTGGGCGCGCGCCATGCCTTGAGCCGTTTCTTCAATTCAGCCGCCGGAATTTCCAAATTGATCTGCCGTTTCGCGGCGTCAATCGTGATGCGATCGCCGTTTTTAACGACTGCCAGCGGACCACCCGTATAAGCTTCGGGCGTGATATGGCCCACCACGAAACCGTGGCTGCCGCCGCTGAATCGTCCGTCGGTGATTAGTGCCACGTCTTTGCCGAGGCCTTTGCCCATGATTGCCGACGTGGGCGAGAGCATTTCCCGCATTCCCGGACCGCCGCGCGGCCCTTCATGGCGGATGACCACCACGTCGCCTTTCACAATGGAACCGGTAAGGATTTTTTCCAGGGCAGATTCCTCTGAATCAAACACCCGGGCACGTCCAGTGAATTGCAGACCTTCCTTGCCGGTGATTTTTGCCACGGCGCCTTCAGGCGCGAGATTGCCACGCAGAATGACCAGGTGACTGTCCGGTTTGATCGGCTTGTCGAATGGTTGAATGATCGTTTGGCCGGCCGGATACGGTTGCACATCCGCAAGCGTCTCTGCCATGGTTTCGCCGGTCACGGTCAGTGCGTCGCCGTGCAACAGCCCCTCATCCAGCAACATCCTCATCAAGGGTCGGATCCCACCAATGGCCACCAGTTCGCTCATCAAATGCCGTCCGCTCGGTTTCAAATCGGCCAGCACCGGCACCCGTTTGCCGATGCGCGTGAAATCGTCGATGGTCAATTTGACCTTCGCCGCGTGCGCAATGGCCAGCAAATGAAGCACCGCGTTGGTTGAACCACCCAGGGCGATCACCACGGTAATGGCGTTTTCAAACGCCTTTTTCGTCATGATATCCAGCGGCCGCAGTCCGCGCTCGAGCATGTCCACGACGCATGCGCCCGCGCGGCGCGAATCGTCGCGCTTGGCTTCGGACACCGCGTTTTGAGCCGAGCTGTTGGGCAGGCTCATCCCGAGCGCTTCGATGGCGCTGGCCATCGTGTTGGCCGTGTACATCCCGCCGCAAGAGCCGGGACCTGGAATCGCGCAGCGTTCCACCGCGCGAAATTCCTCATCTGAAATCTTTTTGTTGGCATGCGCGCCGATGGCTTCAAACACCGAGACGACGTCCAGTTTGCGCTCGCCATTGGCAGTCAGGCAACCCGGCAGAATCGTACCGCCATAGACAAAAACCGCCGCGCGATTCATTCGCGCGATGGCCATTAACGCGCCGGGCATGTTTTTGTCGCATCCGCCAATCGCCACGAAACCGTCCATCCCCGCGCAACCCACCACCGTTTCAATTGAATCAGCGATGACTTCACGTGACACCAGCGAATACTTCATGCCTTCGCTGCCCATGGAAATACCGTCGGAAATCGTGATGGTATTAAAAACGATCGCCTTGCCGCCCGCCTCATTCGTCCCGCGCTCAGCTTCCAGCGCGAGTTTATCAATGTGCATGTTGCAGGGCGTGACATTGCTCCAGGTGGAAGCGACGCCCACGATCGGCTTTTTGAAATCTTCTTCTCGGAAACCCACTGGATAAAGCATGGCCCGTGCGGCGGCGCGCTCATCGCCATCGAGCAAAACGCTCGAATACGGACGCATCGGGTTAGGTGAACGTTTTTTATTCATCGGACGCCCATAGTGCCTGAATCAGCCCGAATTTTAAATATGATTTTTAATTTGGGGAATATCGTCCTCGCGGAAAGCAGTTGGACTATGAACCGCCCTCACCTTTAGCCGTATCAAATCATCGGACGACAATTCTCCCTCTCCTTGTGGGAGAGGGCCGGGGCGAGGGAGAGTCTTTCTGATTCATGGACAGCGCCAACATCGAACGGCGAAATGCAAGTGCCTCTGTGGGTGGTAAATCTAGCTCAGCCGGCCTTCAATCCCGCTTATCCTTTCCAATATCTGCTGCTGGATAGCCGCAATGGCAGCCACTTTGCCGTCCAGTTTATCGATTCGGAATAAAGCCCCAAACCCTTTTGTCAGGACACCGGGAACGCCTTCGTAAATTGTTCCATCGTCGCTGCCGGAAGCTCCTTTGCCTGAATTAATTTGATGAGCGTTTCCCTGTAGAATTCCAAGTGATCGAGCGGCAAAAGTTTGGCTCGGAAGCTGGCCTGTCCGTTTTTGACTGTTCCGATGAATTGATTGAATTGGAGAATTGAAGACACATCTTCGTCCAGCACCAGGCGGCTGTGATCCAAATCATCCTTTAGCATCCGGCACTGGAGATCCAATGCTCTAATGATTGCCTCCACCGGCAAACTGCTGACCATCTTTGAAACTGTCCCAAAAACCATAGAAACGCCTGCTTTTATCCATTAAGCGCAAGGAGGTTGCCACGTTAGTTTTGAAAAGTCAATGTAACCCCTTGCATTGTTTTTGAGCCCACTCAAAAATTACAAAATGCAATGGAATTTTGTGCAATTTGCAATGGCGCCGTGACCGTAAGCGCAAGAGGATGGAGGGAATCGCGGTCGTCCATTCGGCCCTATTTTTGCTTAAGCAGCGCGGGAGTTTAACCATGGCATTGAGAAACGATTATTTAACGGACCTCGAGAATGCGATTCGGGATAGATGCCGTTGCAGGGCAATTCATAGCGAGACTGTCTTTGTGCATGAGAAGACGGCCGACAACGAGACTGTTTGGTTTGGCGACGTTGAGGTATTTGGTTTGATCGATTGCAAAGACGCGCGCGCGTGTTATGCCTGGCAAAACTTTGAAAAGGGCATCCAGATCGTTACAATTCTGCGCAGCCGGATCGTGGATTCACCGCATCGCGCCGTTCAGGCGGCCATTTTTTCCGGTGTGCAACCGCCCATGCTCGCGCTCACAGACGAGGCGGCCATTTTAAAGGAACGGATGGAGCAAGCCAAAAAGGCCCTATATGATGCGCACATAAAAGCTGAGGACCTGGAAGGCGTCATCCAAACAATCCGGCGAACTGGCGAATCAATCCCGCAAAAATGGCGATGATGGGTTTCGAACACCAGGGTGCACGGCCCGCAATGCCGGCCGGATTTTTGTAGGCGCTGCTACACTCACCCGCGCCATCACGACAGGCACGCCGTCGCCCACCAGCGCACGTTTTACAATTTCACCACCGGAAACTCGATCGTAAATGCCGACCCGCGCCCGCGGCCTTCGCTCGTTGCGCGGATGCTGCATACGTCGGGAATGAACGGCAAGCGTGAAGTTTTACGTTCCCAGGCCGGGTACGACACATTTTTTGGGCCTACGGAATGCAACGAGGAAACAAAGATGAAAAGTGCGATTTTGTTGGGGTTTTGAGGTTTTTTGCGCTGCTGAGAGGAAACGAAAGTAGCGCGGGCCTCTGGCCTGCGGGTTCTGGCAGCGTCCCGCTGCCAGAACCCCGCAGCCCAGACGGCTGCGCTACGTGACGTTTGGCGCCCTCGTGCACATTTTTTAAGTATAGGCGGTGAAACCAGAAACGGGGGGAGGTTGGATGGCAAAAAGTGCGATTTTGTTGGGAAAAATTGAAGGTTTTGGCGTTTTCGTTGGGAAATAAATGCCCGGCTTCGTGCTCGAGGCCCAACCGGCCCGCCTACCGTAGCTTCTTAGCGAAGGTTGGGAAAGTAGTCAGACACGGAGTGTCTGGTAGCCTGCAAAAGGCCCATCTGTCCTGAAGGACAAGGGGTGATTCCACATTCCGCCTACGGTGCGCTAAACCGGTAGAACCGCCTCGGATAATTCGCTCCCTGCGGATCGCCGAAAGACCCCACGCCGCTGCCCGACAATGTGCTCGTGGAAATCGGCACCCAGATCGGATTCGCCAGGTTCGTGCATGCTTCCACTACAATCGTGGCATTGGCTGGCCCGGTAATGCTAAAACCAAATTGATTCCCTGCCGTGGTAAAAGTCGTCGCCTGCGGATTCCATAATTCGGTAGGAGCGCCGCCGAACGTCGCGCCCCAGCCGATGGTTCCGGGCAGGTAATAAACGATCGTAGCAGGGTCAGAGGAGAAAGCGTTTCCATTGTCTGGCGGCGCGTTACCTTGGAAATAAGCGGACGTCAGGTTCGTGCATTGGTCGAATGCCCACGTACCGATGCTGCTGACGCTGTCGGGGATGACGATTTTGGCCAGACTGGTGCAGTTTTGAAACGCAGATCCCACGATGTTTGTGACGGTATTGGGGATTGTGACATTAGTCAGGCTGGCGCAGCCAAAGAAGATTGATGGCTCCGGCCCAATGTCACGAAGCCCATTTGCGATGGTAACACTGGTCAAATTTTCGCAGTCTTGAAACGCACTGCTTCCTATGCTGGTGACGCCGCCCGGAATCATGATGCTCGTCAAACCGGACCCTTCAAAAGCGCCGCTTCCGATTTTGGTGGCGCTGTTGGGAATTATGATGCTAGTGCTTAATTGCATTGACAAGCGATATAATATTTGCGACGCTGTGGCATGGCAAGAACCGCGCCGCAGATCAATTGCCCTCTGGAAGATCGGGAAGAGTTGGAGCGAATGGCTTCCAGCCGCACTGAACCGAAACAA
>DATAST010000233.1:0-22127 GCA_036269115.1 Verrucomicrobiia bacterium
CTGGTCGCAAATTGGTTGCAAAATAGTCGTGATTTTGCCGCAACACTTGCCGTCGTTCTGCTGAAAATTCCTCACGCCCCGTAGGAGTAGGGCGTCCGGTTGGATTTTTAATACGACCATACCCTTAGCATAATCCTTTCCCTTCGCTATTTTGTTCAGTTTTCTGGACAAAATTGCGTTGATTGTGAGCTAAATTCGGTCATGCTGACCGCGAAAGCCCAATACAATCTCACCAATGCGGAGAAGTATTTTAAGGAGCATCTCTCGGTCGGCGATCACCATGCCGAAGGCGATTATTATTCCCAGGGCAAGCAAATCACCGGCCAATGGTTTGGGCGTGGCGCGGAGAAACTGAAACTGCACGGCGACGTCAGTTTGGATGATTTCGTGAAGATGTGCCGGAACATTAACCCGCAGACTGATAAGCTCCTGACTCAACGCCAAAGAATTAACAGGCGAGTATTTTATGACTTCACATTGTCGCCGCCCAAATCAGTTTCCATCGTTGCGCTCGTGGCTGGCAACAAACGCGTTGAACAGGCGCATGAACGCGCAACAATCTCCGCGCTGCGTGAGCTTGAGAAATTTGCTGCTGCCCGTGTTCGGAAAAATTGGGCTTCCTCCTATCGGAACAGTGGCAATATTGTGAGCGCGGTCTTCCGGCATGACACCTCCCGCGCCCTGGACCCACACTTGCATTGTCATTGCGTTGTGTTCAACGCCACGTATGACGGTGCGGAGGAAAAATGGAAGGCTCTTGAAACATACGAAATGCTGCAAGCGGCGAAATATGCCGAGAATGTTTACTATCATGAACTGGCACAGCAATTGACGCGGCTTGGCTACGGGATTGAAAACAACCGGCGCGGCGATTTTGAGATTAAAGGAGTGGCACAAGAATTGATTGACCGCTTTTCAAAGCGTCACAAGGAAATTGACGAGAAGACCCGTGAACTGATGGAGAAAGAGCCGGAAAAGCGTTCCCGAAATATCAAAGAGATTAGAGAACATATCGCCCACAATGAACGTGCCAGAAAAATCAAGGATATTGGCCGCAAGCGATTGGTGGAACTTTGGGATAAGCAGGTCACGAATGAAGAACGGGCAACGTTGGCTGCCTTAACGCAGAACCGTACAAGTCGTGCTCAAAATCCCACAGCGCTTGAAAGGTCAGTCACATGGGCTGAACAGCATCTGTTTGATAGACGTTCAGTTGTGAATGAATTTGAATTATGGCGCTACGCGCTTGAGCAAGGCCGGGGCGAAGGGTTCTCGCTCAAAAATCTTCATTCGTTCACAAGTCGCAATCCATATATTCGCAGCGAAACGCAGCATGGGAAGGTCACTACACCTGAAGTCTTCGAGCGTGAACAAAAAATCGTTGCCGCTGCTCAAAATGGCCGCGATCAATTTGCGCCACTCAATGACCGTTATCGAATTGAAAATGCCGCTCTGGACCCGGAACAACGGAGCGCCGTTACTCAAATTCTTTCGTCACGTCATTTTGTCATCTTGTTTCGAGGCGGTGCGGGTACCGGAAAAACTTTTACGCTCAAGGAAATTCGGAATGGCTTACTCAAAAGTGCCCATGCCGTTCATGTCATAGCTCCGCAGCGACAACAGGTGCTTAATTTACAGAAAGAATTGAAATGTCACGGTGCGACGGTAAGTGAATTTTTGGAACGGGGCCAGATGAGCGAAAGTGGAATTGTCATTATTGATGAGGCTGGTCAAATCGGCGCGAATCAAATGCTGCAACTGTTTGAACTTGTCCGGGCACACAATGGCCGATTGATTCTTTCCGGTGATACTCGCCAACATGGAGCGGTCGAAGTCTCGGACGCTTTACGAGCCATCGAAAAGTTTGCTGGATTGGACGCCGTCGAACTTAAAAACATCCGCCGACAAAATCCCGATTTGGCGAAATCAAAGGCCGAACGAAGGGCCATTGAAGAATACCGGCAGGCCGTCATCGAGGCCCGTAATGGTTTGCTCGCGGTTTCCTTTGACCGTCTCAATAGGAATGGCGCGATTACCCAATGCGGTTTCGCCGATCAACATCAGCTCATGGCCGACAAGTATCTGGAACTGTCTCAGTCGGGCTATTCAATTGTCGCGATTTCCCAAACCTGGGCTGAACTTCACAAGGTCAATGAACAAATTCGGAATGGATTAAAATCGCGGGGCCTGCTAAGGGCAAGTGAAGTGGCTGTTACGGCATTGGTAAAAGTGGATTTGACCAGTGCCCAAAAACAGGACAGACGATTTTATTCCGCAAAAAGTGTCTTGGTCTTTAACCAGGACGTTGCCGGTATCAAACGCGGGACATGCGGAAGGTTGCTTAACATTGGAGAAAACGAATTATTCATAAATGCCAATGGAAAAGTGCGAACCGTACCCTTTAAACATATAGAACGGCTTACGGTTTGTGAGCCTCGCGAGATGGTTTTGGCCTCTGGTGATCGTCTTCAATTAAAGGCCAATGCCAAAACGTCTAACGGCATACAACTTGCTAATGGGGAGATTGTTACAGTTAAACAAGTTGAGGATGAGGGTCAAATTGTATTAACAGACGGTCGAACCCTTCCTCAAAACTACCGGCAATTTGTGCGTGGCTACGCTGTCACCTCTTACGCTGCTCAAGGCAAAAACGCCGATTACACCATTTTCCTGGATTCAGCGATTCGTACGGCGACGAATCAAAACCAATGGTATGTCACCATCTCACGCGGGCGCAAAGGCATCCATATTTTTACGACGGATAAACAACAATTACGCGAAAGCATTGCCCATTCCGGTAGCCGGCAATTGGCAATTGAACTTAAGGAAACGCAAATTCGCCCCAAGCGAATCATTTCACACCGGCTGCGGTTTTAATTAGAGCAATATGTGGCGAGGTAGAGATGTGAAGGCGACGGTTATACATAATTTAATTGGCGCACAGGTCCGTAGGGAGCGATGGCAAAGAAAATTAACGCAAAACGATTTGGTATCTCGCCTGCACGACAATGGCTGGAACATTAGCCGGTCGCGGCTTGCCCGAATCGAAGGCGGCGCGGCCTGCGTGAGCGATTTTGAGCATTTTGTCTTTGCAAAGACTTTGGGCATGAAAATGGAAGATTTGCTTCCGCGTATTACCGCCTCACAATCCGTTTTCGCAATTTTGTATAAATGGACGGGTGGCCATCATAAAAAGCTCGTCGCGCCCGATGACCTTCTCGCCAAAGATACGGAAAAGCTTTTGAACGGCACTCGTTTTTTGTCCGGTTTTCTGAACAAATCCAAGCACCGCCGGGTGTAGTGTTCGGCATGACTGATTTTAATTCGATTTTCCCGAACTTCACCAATGAGTGTCTCCAATTACAACAATTGCTGACGCCGATAGCCTACCTTTTTCTTGTTTGCGGCCTGATTTTCGCAGTCATTAACGGCCAGCGAAGCGGCGATGCTTACATCCGGGCGTTTGCCAAAACCCTTGTTTTGGTCGTTGTTTTGACTTTTCTGGTGTCTTGGGGAAACACAGTTTGCTCGGTTGTTGATTCAACCGTAAAGAATGTTTTAAAGGTTGATCCAACACAAATTTACAACCAATACCAAAGTGCCCTTCAAATGCAAAAGACTCCGGACACTAATGAAAGTTGGTGGCAGAAGGCGTTTTCATTCAGTTCAACAATTTTCGAGGCGCTCATTTCCGCGTTCCTATGGCTCGTCGGCTTGATTGCCAGCGCAATCGTCTTTTACGCCTACATCATTCAAAAAGTCATTCTTTACATTGGATATGCGCTTGCGCCGATTTTTGTCGGCTTTTTCGCCATTGGCAGCCTGTACGACATTGCCAAACGGTATATTTTGAATTTGGTTGGAGTGATGCTTTGGCCTCTGGGTTGGGGCGTTGCCGGGTTGGTAACGCAAGGGCTGATTGGTTTTATGACAGATCAAAGCTTTTTGCACCAAGAGACTGTGACGGTGATGGGAGGGGATATTTCCGGCAGCGACGCCTATACCCTGCAAAATCTACTTGGTGCCGCATTATTGGGAATTTGGATTATTTTCAGCACAATCGCCGCGCCGGTTATCATCGCGAAATCAATTTCCTACGGATCACTTGCGGGTTCTTACCTGATGAGTGGGGCTGCAAAGACAGGACGTTCGGCAGCGGCAAGTGCAGTAACGGTGGGAACGTCTATCGCAGCCGGGGGCGGTGGCTGGGCCGGAATAGCTGCTGGAGCGGTGATTGGTGCGGGTGCAGGCTTGGAGTCACTGGTAACAACATCTAGCGGCATGGGCGGCGGTTCTTTGATTGGTTCGCTCGCATCTATGAAGCCAGTTGCAAAATCCTCCTTCGCGAGCGATGATTTAACCGGAGATAAAAAGGTTTCTGAAATTGTGCAAAAGGCGAAAAATCAAAATTCGCAAAAATGATTGAAGCGAGAGCGAGAATATGAGTGCGAAAATTATTTGTCTATTTGGTTTGATATTCGCTGCAATAGCCATCGTAAAATGGTTGCGGCGTAGCGACAATTCGAGAAACAGGGGACATATTTCGTTGGTCAACAACGTAACGTCAAATCCTCCGTTTTGGGAAAAACGCCCTGATTATTCCCCATTGGCCAGGGACAGGCTTGAAGTCTTGGAGGGGTGGGAAAAATGTGGTGATGATTCTAGCCTCCCGCCTCCAATTGCGCCGACAAAGCCGCATCCTTACTTCGGAGACGAATCCGGTCCCGATAAAATTGACTGAGCCTGCATTTTGTTCAGTTTTCTGAACAAATCTTCTTACAACTTGCGTTAGGTTTCGCACGATGAATGCTGAAACCGATAATAGTGCGTTGGCCATTCCAGAGGCCGCAAACCAGCTTGGTCTGGATTCCTTCAGCGTCTATATGCTGATTCAATCTGACCTGTTGCACCCCCAACGGGAACGGCTGGGTGAATTGACAATCCCCCAAAACGAAATGGACAGACTTCTGAAAAGAAATGCGGCGTCACCGCAACAATGAAAAGGAGACATTATGTTGAAGCGAGATGGACAATTATGCAAATACACCGTGCCTGATTTCGTTGGCAAACTCACCTCGTCGGAATTTGACTCCTACAACGAAGCCTTTGGGGTCATTAAGGACGAATTCAACGCGCTGGTGCAGGTGAAAGACAATTTGAAAGAATTGACTACCAATCCAAGTGTGTTCGCAATTCCCGATGACCGATACACAAATCAGTCTGTGCAAACCCAGCACAGTGAAAGAGGCGATTTGAATTTGAAATGGGATATTCGTTCCTGCCTCCTGAAATTAACCCATAGCGAAATTTTGCTTTGCGAGCGGATGACGGCGGAAGGCAAACAATACGGCGTTGTTGAACGTTATGACAAAGAATCGCCTTTCGCACACGTCAATGGAAATGCCAGAGTGCTTCTTGTCGGCGATGATCCGTTGGAGGTTGTCCAGGATTGCGCGGTCAACGCCGAACACACTTTACGCTTTATGGCCAGCAACATGGTCGCCAGGGCACAAACAATCGTTTGGCAACGGTATGCCAATCAAAATCCGGCGCGGGTTATTCGGGCAATTTCCGATAGATGTGCCAGAGCTGTGGGTGAGGCACATAACGAAATTCAGGAGCAAATTTTGGAGCAAAGAATGGCGCGGCGAATGATGCAGCGGCAAGGAATGGGGCAGAGCGTATGAACTCACAAGATGAACAATTCTTGAATCTCAAAACCTTTCCCGCAAGGGTGCGTGTTGAGGAGGCGGCATTGTTGCTCGGATTTTCTGTCCACGAAATTCCAATCTTGATGGCGCACGGCATGATGAAGCCATTGGGACATCCTCCGCTTACGGGCGTCAAATTCTTTTCGGTTGCCAGCTTGGAAGAATTGAGGCGGGACGAAAGATGGCTGGCCAAAGCCTCTGATTGCATTGTCGAGTATTGGAGAGACAGAAATGAAAAAAAGAATGCGGCGCGTGGCGGTCGCAAGCACCACGCGCCGCGCGGAGGCGGCAACGACGGTCTTAAACGCCGATTCCCTTTTGCTGGTGTTCGCCTTGGGCAAACCTCTGAGGCGACAGCGGAATGAGAAGCCTTGTCGTTTTGTCACATCGAATCATATTTATTTATCATGTTTCTTTTCAAATGCCCCTCAGCTTTGGGCGGCCATGCAGTTTCAAGTTGTTAAGAATAGTCGTAATAGCCACTGAAAACGCTGAATAGCCTTTTGGCCAGGATGCAAAACCCACTCTTTTCTCATTTTTCGGCCAACCCTTGATTACTAGAACTTCTGCGATACGAATTCCCTTCCTCCATCCACGTGTCTGGCGGACTCAACCACTCTTTGCAGAAAAGCATCACTCTTCACACAATCCGCTAATTTGACTATGGGCCAACGGAATTTTACAAAAGCCTCGATAATTCCACGCCTCAAACGCTCGCACCTGTCCCATTCTCGGTGCCACCAAAGACGGGGCACAATGGGATCAATAATAATCCAAGTATCGTCTGGCATGACATCGTCCCACGCAATTTTGTGCACTCTCTCAAAACACTCCTCGACTAAGGCAAGCCCATTGGGTTGTGAGTTCTGAAAGCCAAGGGTGAGAAGCATTGTCGCGAAATAATCAGCTTCACGCTTATCTCCTCGCTGAGACAAGCTGCGGTATGTTTTTAGCCAAACACCAGTGTCAAATTGGCGGAACTGGTATGTAAAGGGCGCGATTATATGTGCCGCTATGAGAATGGCATGTTCAGGCGCATCCTTCGTGGAACAGGCCCATTGAGCGATACTTGCCACATGATAGGACAATGCAACACGTACCCTTTCAGAAAGTTGCCCGTGTGTATGTGCCAGCCAAGTAAAAACGCCAAACACAGCAGGTTCCCGCCAGCTATCAAGCACACGTCCAACCAAATAATCCGAGTCACTTTCCAGAAGTGCCGCAGCCACACCCGCTTTCAAGCTGTCGTTGAGATCCTGCTGTGAAATGAGTGCTTCGAGTAATTCTCGTTTCCTGTCACCCGCTGCTAACCAAAGTTCGGATGAAACTCCCAATTCGGGCTTGGCCCGAAACAATGAAGAAAGGAATTGAGGTTGCTCGGTGGTCACTTCACGCGCCAGCGTCGGGGTAATGGCTTCTATCATCCCGGCAAGAATCTCTTCACCAAGAGCACCCAAGGGCGCACGAAGTATTCTACCAAACGTCAATGCTGCGGATACAGCATTTGTTTCGCATAGATCGCGAGCACGGGCTCTCAAACCCAAAGCTGTGGCATCAAAGGCTTCGTGGAATGAAGTGCAAGCAAGCCCGACCAAAATATCCCCTTCGTCAAGCGGCTTAAATCCGCCAACGCTACCGCCCTTGCCGAAGAAAGCTGACTTCAAGGCCTTCGCGGAATCCTTTGACGGGAAGCGTTCGGCTATCAAGCGGATTAAATCACTCGCGTCCCTTTCGGCGGAACCAAGGAATGCTTCAATCAGTTGTGCCAGCGGAACGAACTGGTTTTTATCCGGCACGTCCGCAAATTGCCACAGCAACTGACGGAAAGTCTCTCCCGTGGGAGAATTTGCATCTTTGACAGCCCTGGCAAACCACGGGGGTAGCTCTTGATTGGTTTTACTCAGCAAGTTCATCTCGTGAGAGTGCTTTGCTGCCGTTGCAGAAATGATTTCCCGCATCAGTGGCGTGGGAGCGCATTGAACATCGAACGGTTTTCCGCCTAATCCTCTGGAGGATAATACGCCGGTGCAAAAGGTGAATTTTTCACGCAGATGCGGCCATTGTTGCGACCACACTCGAAAAATTGCACTTTCATATAAACGAGAACTCGGAGAGCTGATCAAAATATTTTCTTTTCCCTCGCGGTACATCGTCTCGATTAAATCCGCTATCTGAATGGAAGGACCGTCCTCGCCCGTGGAAAGAACCGATACAGCATCCTCGATTTCAATGGGGACCGAGTAAAGGTCAAGAGCCTTGGTGTTGTTTGCCGACGGGCGCTTGAACAAGGATGTCAAAATTTGCAGATCAGAGATTTCGGACAGCGCACTTTCTGAAAGGAAAAGCGTATGCGTCCAGACAGAGCCGGGGCGTGGCATCTCCGAAGCATACCATGTCTTCGCCAACGCATAGAGGCTCATGGCTTCAACAGGATAGCCCGTCAAGTATTCCTCAAATCCAGGCACTACATTGCTGCCAGACAAGTCACTCATTCGCAGAATCAAACGGCCACTCTCGTCGTTCAGTTTGATGGAACCCTGCAAAAGGCGATGGCCCTCTGAATATCCGTGCAAACTCTGATGAATGACAAGGCGATTCATGATTTCACAGCCATTCCAAATTTACCGCATTAACCAAAGAAGCGGCTCCGTAATGTCGTGCTTGTTCGTGACCCCTTCACCGACAACTTCAATGCGCGTTGCCGGCAACTTGGTTTCCATTACTTTTTTATCTTCGCCTTCGTACTTACCACCCTGGGCGCTCACGCCATAAAAAGCCACTTCAAAAGTCTTTCGGTGCGCCGACAAAAACTGCCTTAGCAGCGGCAATTCGCGGGCCACCCAATCTTCGGGACGAATTTTAGAAGGTGCAACCAAATCCCACGCGGAGACGGCAATTGCTAGACGAAAAGGACGTCGAAATGCCGGGCGGGCCATCATGAACTGCAACAGTTCCACAAGTTGCACTTGCGTAGATGCCTTCTCAATATCCCAAGGAACGTGGGAAGCCACCGGAGGCGGACCCGCCGGGGTGGCCAACTCATCCGCAACGCCATCATCAATTAGCGCGGCGAGGTCATCAACTTCCTCGATCCGCAAAGGGTGCTTAATGGAATCTGGATGAATGAATAAAATTCCGCCATTCGCTTCCCGAAGGCACTTTTCATAACTCGCGGGAAGCTGCCTACTCGTCCATTGCTGCTTGAATGATTCACCCGACACGTCCGGGAATGTCAAATGAGCCTCTTCGTCGCCACTGCTGCGCTTCAGGCGCATGGACACAAAAGATTCACTGTCTGTGGGGTTGCGACCCACTGGCTTGAACGCCAGCCAGGCGTCACGGATTTTGTTGGGATAAGCATTGTCGCCTTCAAGGCGCTTCAACACCAGTCCAGTGGGAGACTCACTTTGTTGGATTGCATACCACAACGCCGCCAAAAAACTTGTCTTGCCGGTGCTTGGCAAACCGATCAACAGGAAGTTGTGAGCAGGAGTAGCGGTCATGCGTTTCCAGATAGTGCATTGTGGCGTTGGGCAAATTTCTCGCTTTCGCGCTCGCCGTTGTTTTCGGCGGGAGGTTCAAGCTGCAACGACCGATCTTGGGGCCAGTGAGCAACCCAATCTGCAAGCAATTCCTTAACACCAAATCCCATTTTGAGATTGGGAAAGCGAGTCGGCCTGGCTGCGGCACTGTGAAATTTAAAGTGTTTTAAGCGACTGCCGAACCGCGCTGTGAAGTCCCTTTCAACCCCAGCCACGAACTGCTCCACCGCCTGAGTATTTTTGTCCGCCTTGAAATAATCGGTCTTCGCCCAAACGACCGTCACATAACATTCCTTCGGAATCATGTTACTATCCAGACAGGATTGCAGCAGCGACTTGGCGTCCTGGACCATTCCCCAGCGTCTATCGGGTTGAACCGCCTTTTCGCAATCAAGGAAAACCACCAAGTGGGACGCGCGAAGCAAGAAAGTTAAACGTTTGCATTCGTCCGGCGAGTTTCGAGCGTACTCAAACATCTCCCCGGAAACATCAGTAAAAAGAAAATCCGTGTGTGAATCTTCCTCTGCGGTGTTGTGCAGTTTTAGGTGGAGATATTCTGGGCGCGGCCCGTCATAGACGGTACGGCCAGTATCGGCTTTGTCGTTCTCAGAATCGGCTCGCGAAAGGTGGCAACGCTGCTCGAACGCTGGCAAAGTTTCGCATCCGGCAAATTGCGCATTCCTTACGGGACCGCTTTGGAAAAGCTCGTACACAGTTGTCAGGAGCGTGGTCTTGCCGCAATCCACCGCACCGGCAGTGACAATCAAACGAACAGCGCGATCCGCAGCCATAGATTGCGCTTGAGATTCATTAAGAGCCGTGCCAAGGGGAAGCTGGTAGAAGCCGGGCACCACGGTCGGTAATTTCTCTAGTGTCACAGGCGTGGCTGCCGCCGCAATGGCGGTTTGACCCGGTGATTTATTTTCGGGGCCGATGCTTGCCATACGTCAGTTCGTTTTCTGCCAAGCGGATACAAGCAAACACTCGACGAAGACCTGGTAGGCCAGCAAACGAGGAGCAATCTTTCCGCCGCGATGAATCTTGGCGGCGCTCGCCAATGCACCGTGCCAAGCATCACCATTCGCCAATTCCAATGAAAGCTTAACGCCATGCGTAACCGGGCACAGGCTCAGTAAAACGACCGGGAAAGGTTTGATTAAATTTTGCCGCCAGTCTTGGGCGCATTCCGCGATGGATTCTTTAAGCACCAATTGCGCAGGTGGCTTTCCTTTTGCGAATTTCACTACCCTATCCAAAATGGCACCGCTGGCAGCAGGCCCCGGCAGAATGCGCGTCAAATCAGCAAGTTCTTTCCCCGCCATCAGGGCCGCTTGAGCCACGGAATACTCAGACCAAGGCTTTTGCGTGTCCCGGCTGGTTTCACCGAAAACCCACCACAGGACGTTGCTCTCTTCGGTCACAGCAGCGAGATCGCGTTTCACTTGCTCCAGCGTTTCTGCCGTTGCATCGTCAATGGCATCCGCGTTGGGGTCAGGAAGGGTCCGCCTTAGGGTCCGGGCGTTCAGGTGCTTCGCCGCCCGTTCGCAGATGTCGCCGACAACCGGAGCGGCCCGGAGGTTTTGTCCCGCGCAGGAAACCAGAGAGATAGCGGCTAGATCGCCAAGACCTAAATCTTCGCCCTCCATGACGGAAACAAGTTTAGCACCGGCGAGAATGGACAATTCCTGATTGTTGTCCTGCATCCGAAAGGCCCCGTCGGCCTGCTTAAACGGAGCGCGGAAAGAGGTGACAAAATTCTCCTTGCCCTCAAAAAATCCGAAAAATATTTCCACCAAGGAAATGACTTCGCCGCGCTCGGCGGTGAAAGTCTCGATGCCGACCCACCGCTTTTGCAGCGGATCGTCTTGCATCTCAATACCGGCAGCAAGAAACCACTCAGAAAAATGACTGTGCATAATGATTTTTTCTATTGTTTGGCTGTCTCGAACGGATTTTCCTCGGATGGGCTGTCGCCATACTCTTTTTCAACCATACTCCAGAGCGAAGCAAGTAACCCTTGTTCCCGCGCCCCCTTGAAGACGATTTGCGCCAATTCATCCCGCGAGATAGCGGCAGCATCATCTTTAACAAACTGGAGAGCTTTTGCAATCTCCACCTGCTTATGGTACGTCAGCTTTAAGTAGCGAAAAGACAATCTTTTTGAATGGTTAAACACGGCAGTCTTCGTTCCTACAAATGGCGGATTCTCGGTTTCAAGCGTATATATTTCATTTAGCGGCTGGTCAGGCTGAGCGATTTCCTCACCTTGCTTAGTCCATTCTCGTTCACATTCGTCAACGAATGCAAGGACGTTGTTGCGCGGCGCAAAAATCAAATCCTCCACCCCGCCCAGCTTAAAGATTTTATTGTAAAAAGTCGCGGAGGAACTTGTGGCTTCACCCCACAGTGTGGGGCAATTCTCTTTTTTTAATACCTGCGACACGAAGTAAACGAGCGCGACGCCGACCCCGCGAACCTTGATACTTGAATCTTCTTTGGGCCGAACGATGAACGGATGCGTCCCAAGGTAATCAAGTATGATTCTATTGGACCATGACCGGCGAAAATGGGTAAAGCCGATCACGTTGGAACCGGGAAACCAATCGCAGCGCAATACGGCAAAGCCACCAACCTCCACTTTTGGGTTGCTCGCAATGTGATCAGTGAAGTCCGTCAGACTATTGGCGTAAATCCCCATGCCGAAAGTCGCCTCATAACGCTTCACAGCCAGTTCAGCGTAATCCACTGTGTCAGTGCGGAATGGATTTTGATCCGCCCCAACCGCCTCTTTCCAGTTTTTTGCAAATACAAAATCGCCCGGCTGGGCGAACGAAATCGTCGCCTGCCTCTTTTTGCCATTGAGTTCGAGCGTGACATCCATAACGGTCGGGTGCAAACGACGGCCTGATAAAAGATTAGGAAACCATACTGTAACACGACGGACCATAAAGCCCAACAGAATTCAGTCACTGTTCCGCCAGCATAGGCGACTACTGAAACAGATTCCCCCTTTGCGCGAGATTGTCGGTTTACAGCTCCCCTTGCAGACTAAGCCTTATAATTCCAATAGACTCGCTTGCCTGTTTATGGCTTCCCTTATGGGCTTTCATCCGCCGCCGCTTCACGCAGCGACGCTCCGGCAGTGAAATCCACAAACGAACTGGCAATAATTTCAAACGCCAATTCCCTTTTGCTGGTGTTCGCCTTGGTCAAACTTTCGAGGCCGCAGCGGAATGATTTTCTTTTCGTATTCCTCTAATGAAGGGAGCTGCACCTGAGCTTTTCTTGCGTAAGCTCGATGAACCGCTTTGCTGTTATGTCCTAAATTTTCCATTGCGAATCGTTCGGGATAACCCGCAGCCATTGCACGTTCCGCCCAGGCGTAACGATAGCTGTGAAGTGTAATGCCGATAATCCCCAAGCCGACACAGCGTTGCTTGAACTCGGTGGCGCGGTCGCCTGCGCGGACACGAGACAGATAGGGGAACAGTGGCCCCGATGATGGAAGGTCTTGCAAAATCTTTTCCACCTGATCGCCAAAATGCAATTTGGCAATGCTTCTGCCTCTGCCTTTCTTTCTGAAATAGCTGATGACACGCTCTTGGAGGTTTACATCTTCGGCTTTCAATTGAGCGAGGTCGGTCTGAGCCGCGCCCAAGTGCCAAGCCAAAGCATAAAAAAGGCGGCGTTCAATGTTGCGTTCACGGGCAAGAATTGTTTGCTGTTCTTCCCAAGTAATGCCGCGTTTCTCTTTGAAGTTGATTTTCGGCCATTGCTTTTTGGGCAGTATCGGTTTGGGCAACCAGTCCATGTCCAGGGCGAAATTGTGAATGCGACGCAAATAGAGGTTCGTGCAAACCGTTCCGTTGCGAAGCACTTTTAGAAAATGTTCCGCATGGGTTTCGAGGATGGGCAGCTTGCGAATGGAATCAAAGGCATCATCGCGCATGGCCCGTTCGTAACGCTCCTTGGTTACGCCAGTCTTGGTTGCCGTCATTTCGTCCATTGGCGTTTGCCAGGTTCGTTTGGCGGCATTGCCATCGGTGGCACTTAAATACGTCCGGGCGATTTGGAGATTTAAGACCGGCTGACGGAAGGCTTCGTTCTTGGAGTGAAGCAGGGTGAGCGCCTCGGCTTCGTCTCTGGTTTTCAGACTGGTCTGCTTTCGAGTGACCGTATCCTCGGCGTAGTATTTTCCGTTGTTGCGCCGATACAGAATGAACCGTTGTTTCATACATTACCTTTCTCTTTTTTACAGGTAATGTGAATCAGTCCGGGCTTCCGCCGTTAATGAGCAGACACTTGGTTAGCATCTGGTATTGCACTAGAAACGGAGCACTTCTTTTTTTAGCCGCCGCTTTACTGGCAATTTCACTGGCAATTTGTCCTCTTGGCCTTCAGAAAGCCCTTAAAATCGTGTAATAAGGCTGGAGGCGAGGGTCGGAATCGAACCGACGAATGAGGCTTTTGCAGAGCCCTGCCTTACCACTTGGCTACCCCGCCGCTCAAACGAGATTAACCATTTTTTCTCGCCTTGCAAGATTCCTTTTGGAAATGCCACCCCCCCGTTTGCGAGCGAGTGCCTTTCCAATTCCCTTGTGCGGGGACGGTTTTTATTGTATCTACATGCACTTTGATGGGCGCTTGGCGCAGCGGCTAGCGCGTCTCGTTTACACCGAGTAGGTCGCAGGTTCGAATCCTGCAGCGCCCACCATCCTTCGCGGGCCTGCAGCCAGCTACCGATGGCAGGCTATCCGATCATTCGATCAATGACTTTCACCAACCCAATATCCATTTATCCCATAAATATCCCATAAATCCATAAATCCATTGGCCTGTTGATTTGACTGTCGCTCAAATTGGTTCCACCTTTCTAGTGGTCCGTTAAAAAATATGAAAAAGCTTTTGGGAGGCATCGCGATTTGTCTGGCCGCAGCGGTCGCATCGGCTGGCGACGTGTCCGGTTTGGCCCAGGCCGGCAACGGCTTTGCCTTTAACCTGTTCCGCCAGGCGTCTTCAGGCCAGGCCGTCCAAAATATTTTCATGTCGCCCTACAGCGTTTCCGTCGCTTTGCAAATGCTCGGGAATGGAGCGGCGGGAAAAACCAGGGCCGAGATTCAAGGGGCCTTGAATACAAAGAATTTGCCGCAAGACGAAATCAATGGTTTTTACAAGGACTTGAACACTTCGCTCACGTCGCAAACAAACGTCGCGCTGGACCTGGCAAACTCAATCTGGCTGAATAAAGGATTTCAATTGAAGCCTGCTTTCGTGTCCACCAACGAAGCGTTTTTCGGAGCCATGTTGTCTTCGGTGAATTTTGAGACCCCGGAATCGGCGGACACCATCAATCGATGGGCATCCGACAGCACCCGCGGAAAAATCAACGGCGTCGTTTCCTTTCCATTCCCTGCAAACACCGAAGTCATTTTGGCGAACGCGATTTATTTTAAAGGCGAATGGGCGGAAAAGTTCGATCCTCGCCTGACGCAGCCTCATTATTTCTACATAGGCGGATCCATGATCAAACAAACCCCGATGATGTCACGGCGCGGCAAATTCGAATACGAAGAAGGCGACGGCTTCCAGGCGGTGAAATTGCCATACGCGGGCGATTCGCTGCAGATGATTTTGTTCCTGCCCGTGACCAATTCCAGCCCCGCCAAATTGCTGGCCACCTTCAACGGTAAAACTTGGAACGAGAAGATTTTGCCCGGCTTTTCGAGCCGGGAAGGAAATCTGGTGTTCCCAAGATTTAGAATGAACTCCCAATTGCTTTTGAACCAACCCCTGAAAGCTCTTGGAATGCAGGACGCATTTATTCCCGGCACGGCCAATTTTCTGAACATGTCCAGCGACCCGTTGGTGGTGAGCGAAGTGCTGCAAAAGAGCTTCGTCGACGTAAACGAGCAGGGGACCGAAGCCGCCGCCGTGACCATTGTTACCGTCCGCGCGACCGCGGTAATGCGCCCGCTGAATCCATTCGAGATGATCGTGGATCGCCCCTTCTTCTTTGTCATTTCGGACACGTCGACCGGCGCCATCTTATTCATGGGCATCGTAAACGATCCGACCTCGCAATAACGCCCTTGTTTCAACTTTTTCCTGCGTGCCGATTTTGGTATCCAGTTTGCGATGAACGTAAGGTTTCGCTTTTGGCTGTTGGTTCTGATATCAGCTCAAACATTTGCCGCTTTGGCGCACAAGCTGCCGGAAAAGACGATTCCCGCCGGTGTAGGCGTGAATATTCATTTTACGACCGGCCACGAGCAGGACTTGAACAAGATTGTTGCCGCCGGTTTCAAATTTGTCCGCATGGACTTTTTCTGGCAGACGACAGAACCGCGGAAAGGGCAGTATGACTGGTCGGAATACGATGCCTTTACCACGGAATTGGAACGGCACGGGTTGCGTCCGTATTATATTCTCGATTATTCCAATCCACTTTACGAAGAAAACGCTGCTTCCCCCAGGCATCCCCAAAGCATCGACGCATTTGCCCGCTGGGCGGCAGCAGCGGCTCACCATTTTCGCGGGCGTGGCGTCATTTGGGAAATTTGGAATGAGCCGAACATATCGTTTTGGAAACCGAAGCCGGACGTCACGGAATACACGGCGCTGGCACTGGCCACTGCACGGACGGTTCGCGGCGCCGATCCCCAGGCGTGCATCGTCGGTCCGACGACCTCAGGCTTCGACTGGAAATTTCTTGAGGCAGTTTTTAAATCGGGCCTGCTTGAGTATCTGGACGGCGTGAGTGTCCATCCATATCGCCAAAAACCTCCGGAAACGGCTGCGGCTGATTTTGCGCAATTGCGCTCATTGATTACCCATTACGCCCCGGCCGGAAAAACCATTCCCATTGTCAGCGGTGAATGGGGCTATTCAACTTCATGGAAAAACATTTCGCCGGAACGCCAGGCGAATTATATCGTGCGACAGCAATTATCGAATCTGCTAAACGGTGTGCCGCTGTCCATCTGGTACGATTGGAAAAACGATGGTCTTGATCCGGCCAATGCCGAACACAATTTTGGCACGGTCGGCTATGATCTGACGCCCAAACCGGCTTATCTTGCCATCCAGAGGATGACCCGCGAATTGTCCGGATACCAAATTGCGCAACGCTACGAAACGGGAAACACAAACGATTTTGTTTTAGTCCTGACAAATGGGGCAGGTGGATCGAAACTCGCGGCGTGGACTATCAAGAAGCCACACCGGGCTGAATTCATGTCCGGACCGAATCTCGATCTGACGGCAATGCCGCAATACGTTCCTTTGAGCCGCCATCATTGAAACGGTGGAAGTGGTAGGGACGGCGCTCTTCGCAAGTGGCGCTGCCACCGCCGTCACCGCCCGTAGAGCGGGCGGAATAGGTGCTATGCGACATCCGACTACACTGCGCCATCCTGCCATTCGGCCATGCAAACCGCCAACCGCTCTTTCAACTTTTTCCCGCGCCCCAATTCTGTTATCCAATGGCCATGAACAACAGGTTTCGGCTCGGTATTCTCGGTTCCGGCAAAGGCTCGAATTTTATCGCCATTGCCGATGCCGTCGCTGCCGGCAATGTCCCGGCGGAAATTGCCATCGTGTTGAGCGACGTGGAAACAGCCGGAATCCTGGCCGGCGCGCGTGAGCGAAAAATTCCGGCCCGCTTCATTCCGCCCGGAAAATTCCGAACGAAGCTGGACGAAGAAGCCGAGCGCGCCTTTGTCGATGCGCTCAACGCCGCAGGCGTGAACCTCGTCGTGCTGGCCGGATTCATGCGCGTGCTCAAAGGCGACTTCCTGCGAGCGTTTGAAGGACGCATTGTAAACATCCATCCATCGCTCCTGCCATCGTTCCCCGGATTGGAAGCCTGGAAACAGGCGCTCGATCACGGCGTGAAAGTGACCGGCTGCACCGTGCATTTCGTGGACGCCGGAGTGGACGCCGGGCCGATTATCGGCCAGCAATCGGTCCCGGTATTGGACAACGATACGCCGGAAACTTTGCACCAGCGCATTCATGCCGCCGAACATAAGCTGTATCCTGAATGTGTCGCCGCCATTGCGCGTGGCGATATTTCTGTCGCCGGCAGACGTGTCATGTGGAAGAAATGAATCGCATTCCCCACGCCGGACTGGCACAATGACCGTGTTTTGGTAGGGACGCCGCGCTGCGGTGTCCGCGCCGCGTTCAGCGGCGCAATCGGCGTGGTCGGACAGTCATTTGCAATTCTTTCCGCCCGCTTTACGGGCGGTGACGGCGCAGCGCGCCATCCCTACCGCGCCCGCCCGGTCAAACTATGGACAAAAAATTAAAATTTGGACTGCCCAAAGGCAGTTTGCAGGACGCCACCATCGAAAAGATGGCCAAGGCGGGCTTCAACGTTTCTATCAGCAGCCGCTCCTACATTCCCACCGTGGACGATGACGAAATGGAAATCCGGCTCATCCGCGCCCAGGAAATCAGCCGCTACGTGGAGCATGGCTACCTGGATTGCGGCATTACCGGCCACGATTGGGTCGTCGAAAACGGCTCGGACGTTCACGAAGTCGGCGAATTTCTTTTCAGCAAAGCCACGCGCCGTCCGGCTCGTTGGGTCCTGTGCGTGCCCGAAAAGTCCCCGGTCAAATCCGTCAAAGATTTGGAGGGCAAACGCATTGCCACCGAGGTCGTCAATCTGACGAAAAAATATCTCCGCAAACACGGCGTGAAAGCCGAAGTGGAATTTTCCTGGGGCGCCACCGAAGTCAAAGCGCACGAACTCGTGGACGCCATCGTGGAAGTCACCGAAACCGGCTCATCCCTGCGCGCCAACAATCTGCGCATTGTGGACGAACTCCTCGTTTCCACCCCGCGCCTGATTGCCAACCACAATTCCTGGAAGAACGCCTGGAAACGCAAAAAAATTGAAACACTCGCGATGCTCCTCAAAGGCGCCCTCGACGCCGAGGCCAAAGTGGGCTTGAAAATGAACATCGCCAAAAAAAACCTTTCGGCGCTTCTAAAAGAACTGCCGGCCCTGCGGAATCCAACCATTTCCAGCCTGAGTCTGGAAGGCTGGGTCGCAGTTGAGACGATTATTGACGAGCACATTGTCCGCGAATTGATCCCCCAACTCAAAGCCGCCGGCGCCGAAGGCATCATCGAGTACCCGCTCAACAAAATCGTCTATTAGTCCCGTACTTTTCTCGCGTAACAGTCTTGTTCGGCCTGTATGGTTACTCAAACTCACCGACCACTTGAGGGTTATTCTCCCTCTCCCAGCGGGAGAGGGCAGGGGTGAGGGAGAGCCTTCAGGATGCAGATTTTCGACCCGGATTCATGGAGAGCCGCCTTGTGAATTTTCGCATGCGCCAGTCCTTCGATGTTCGTTGTTTTCACAGTTCTACGGCGCAACCACTCCCACCCGATAAAAGTACGGCACGCCATTCGTTGCCGAAGTATCGGTGTAACTGGTCGTGTTGGCTTGCCCAATAATATTATTCTGAATCGTCACAAATGGTGGCAGTGAAGCCAAATTCGTCGAACGCTGGAGCAAATACGGAATCCCGCTCACACTCTGCCACGTCACCGTGACGCCTGTTGCCGTATTTGTTGTCACGGGCGTCAGCATGGCCAAAACAGAGGCTGAATTTGTCGGATTCAGTCCCGCAATCCAATCCTGATAAACATCAAACGCCGTGCCGTTCACGTCCGCAAAATCCACGGAGCCGTCCGTCGGCAGGCCATACTGCTGGAGATACGCGTATGAAATGACAGAGGTTGGGGTTTGATATTCGTATGCGCCAATGTCCACCGTGCCGCCCGCTATTCGCGGATTGCCGTCCAAATCCGTGGAGGCCGTGATGTACGCGTTATTGCCGGAGTTGATGCAAGGGCTTGAGGATTGCAGGTGGAAGTTCCCGGGGGCTACAAAGATGGGGCGATTGGTGATATTGCGGATACCAAATGCACCAAGGGTCGAAACGCAACAATAATTTAACGGGTATTGAGTTGAAGCTGGATAAAAGTCCCCATTTGCATTCTGGTAGAGGATGCAATTATCAGCGGCGCATTGGTTGACGCCGCCGCCGGTAACTGCGGTATTGGCGATTATCGTGCAGTTGACTAATGTGGATTTATAGGCGCCGCCGCCATTGGTCGCCACGTTATAAGCCAGGATGCAATTCGTTAACGTGGATCCAGTTGCCCCGCCGCCATCCGGAAATGTTCCGGTCGGGAAATATGGCGGGACGTTACTAACGAGCAGGCAATTATTTAGCGCAGAGGCGCTTGCACCGCCTCCATTTTGCAAAAGCATACATTGATTCAATGTGCAGAAAACCGCCGCTATTCCGGCATTCTGCGATATACTGCACTGATCCAAAAGGCAATCGTCCGCAACGATTCGCCCAGAATTCCCAATTAGCGTGCAATTTGTCAAAATGGCCCCGCGTGGAGATATATTCGAGCCGTCAACGACGCCGTTTGAATTGCCAATGAGGGTGCAATTGACGAGCAACCCGCCTTCCACGAGGCTCGATCCAGACGCGCCGGCCGTATTACTGCTGATCAGGCAATTGTTCAATTCCGCACCCCAGGCGCCGCCACCCTCGTATTGCCCGAAGTTCCTGGTCAGTGTGCAATTATTCAGAACGCAATTTGTGTAATACGTAGGCGTACCTGCGGATTCGTTGTAAACGGCACCGGCATATTGGCTGACGTTATTGCTGATGAGGCAATTGTTGAGTACGAGGGGATAACCCTGTTCAGCCATTGCCGGTCCGGCGTGTCCCGAATTTGTATTGTCCACGAGGAGGCAATTATTTAAGACGCCTCCAACCACTTGAGAGTTATTGCTTATTATGCAACTATTTAAAGTGCTGTTAGCGGAACTGCTGTGACCAACAAGTAAACAGTCGTCCAGCGTCCCGGAACTTACCGTTACAGATTGCGTTAGAAGACAATTTGTAATAACGGCGTTCGTCGAAGTCGCCGTTATCCGTCCGTATGAATTCACTTGGGGATAGTTGGTCACCGTGAAACCACTCAAGGCCGCACCGTTCGTCAGGTAAACGCAATTGCCCGGCCCGGTTGGAGTTATTCCCCAAATATACGTTGTAGCGGGTCCGTTTACGCTTTCGACTGTGATGTCGTTAGTGATCACTACACGGTAAAAATTCCCGTCGGGAGCGTTGGTCCCGCCGACCATATAAAATGCGGCGGTATTCGTGAGACCATCACCGTCGTAATATGGATTGGTCGCGCCATTGGTTACGAGGACGGTTGAGCCGGGGGCGGCAATGCTGACGGCGTCCTGAATATCTATTGCGGCCGTGGCCCACGTGATATACGGGGGAGCGGGGTTGAGATTGTTGAGATTGACATAGTACACCTTGGGTTGGCTAACGAACATCATCTGGGTCGCGACGATACCGGCGGGGTAGCTATCATTATAGGCCGTGAGAGTGACCAGATAGGTACCGGAAGCGGCCCACGTGTGCGAAACGTAGGCCTCATTGGTAACGGACCCTCCATCTCCAAAATTCCAAACGTTGGAATAAACCGGACCGGAAATGCTTGCTTGGAGATTCAATGCCCAACCTGGCGGCCAATTTGTGTATGCCGTTGAAATTGCAACGGCAAAACTTCCTAAAACGCTGTCTGGATAGGCCTCGAAGCAGCCGATGGATGGCGGATTTGCCCAGGGATTACCGTCTATGTCCACGCCACTTGAGGCGGCGATCGAGCCTGTGCCGCGACAGGGGGAGTCGAGGCTGACATGTGAGAGACTGGCCAATTGGGGGTCGCTGGTGATATCTTTGGCGCCCGGGAGTGGGGCGGTGCAGCTGTAGTTAATGGTACCACCGTCAAAATTCGAGTTCGAGTCATACGGCTGGGTCGCGGTATTGCAATAGTTGATACAATTGACCAGGTTGGCGTTCTCTGTGCCTCCACCGTCACCTGCTGAATTGCCGACGATATTGCAGTGATCCAGATTCCCCCCGTAGGCGCCACCGCCTTCGGACGTTTGCAAATTTGGAAATAACTCAGAGTTATCGGCGATAACACAATTAGTGGCGTCGGAATTGTAAACACCGCCCCCGAAAGCGTTATTGCCAAACAGGGTGTTGCTGATAACCATGCAATCAATCAGAACGGCATTATACGCGCCGGCTCCGTATTCAGGCCCAATATTTTGTGAAACAGTGCAGTTCAATAAAGTCCCCTGATAAGCGCCACCACCCTGGTTCTCGCCGTTATTCGCTGTGATGACGCAGTTGGATACTACGGTGCCGACGGTTGACGCGCAATATACGCCAGCGCCGTTTCCGGCCGCCCCGGAGGTCAATGTAAAGCCGGTCACCATTGCGCCGTTGGCCAGATACAGACAACGCACTGTGTTGCTGCCGTTTATAGAGGTTTGTGCCTGCCCATCAACCCCTTGGATTGTGACTGCATTAATCGTGACGACGGCTGTCCGTGTTCCGTCCGGAGCGATATAACCACCGGACTGATAAACCCCTGGATTCACCAAAACCAAATCGCCATTTGTGGTCTGATTGACCGCGCTTTGGATATCCGTCGCGGCGGTTGACCAGTTTGTGTAGGGCGGTGTCGCATTTGTGCTATTGATATCCACGTAATACGTCGTGGCAACGGCCCGAAAGCCCAAAAGACAAAGGCAAAGAATCGTCAGTCGAAGTACATCGTTTTTCATAACGGGGTCAGGAAGCGCAAGAGTGAATTGAGAAATAGTCACCTCAGGCCGAATTGCTTCGAGTATGACGGCTACTTTATCCGTAGTCAAGATAAAACGCCCACGAGGAATCCATTTGTAGGCCGGGCGCCCTCACCCGGCGCCGATAGAAGTGGTGGGGACGGCTCGTCCCCACTCGCA
>DATAST010000234.1:0-38746 GCA_036269115.1 Verrucomicrobiia bacterium
GCGTACAGGCCATTGAACCCTTTGCGCATGTCGCACGCCTCCAGGGCGACAAACACCTTTAAACTCCCTGTAAAGCTTAGCATGGCTTGGCCAGTGTTCGCAGTAATGCTCCAGCCAGCGCCGCCTGTTGCGCGTCCTTAATCTCCATCCGGGCTCCGCCAGGCAACTCCAACACCAGCGGCTTTTTATCGTTGCTATTTTCTTCAACCACCGCCTCTAACAACCGTACTGCCGCACGAGCGCCCTGCGGCTTGCTCCGGCGGTAACGGATCAACCAGCCAGCCAGGGTCGAATACTTCAAACCCGTCTGTCGAGCGAACTGGGCCGCCGATACGCCGCTGCGTTCATACTCGGCCAGAATCATCCGCCGCTGCTCCTTGGACGCACGCACCCGGCCTTTGCTGTCCAGCGCCACTGGCACATTTTGAACCGATGCCGAAGGGACCAAAGAAGTCGGATCATCACTACTCGTAGATGTCATAGTTCTCATAAATACAATATCTATGAGAACTTTTGCTAGAGGTGCTTGGCGTGACGCTTACTTTGAAGCGACTGCCGTTGTAAAAGTATCTGTTACACACCACTAGCTAGAATTCTGACATTTCCGCCGTAACAAAACCTTTCCTGAGTTCCTGCATTCCTCATTCTTTTAATCTGCGTCCATCAGCGAAATCTGCGGACACTCATCTCCTCCCGGTTCAAAATTCGACGGTTACGGCCACGCTTCGGACACCAACCCGTTTTGACTTCTCATGAATCGTGCGTGAGCTTGAGGGCATTATGCGAAAAATAAATGTCGATAAAATGAAAGAGGAGAGTTCTCTGCGAGGTTCCGAATATGGAACTTTGGGCAAAGATGTATCCGTCGCCCTGGGCAGGAAACCGGAATCCAACGACGTCCTGGAGCGGCATCCTTTTGATGTCGAAATCGTAAGGATTCCACCCGGACGAAAGAATACGCTTTTCCACGCTCACGGGGCCCAGTGGGAGTTCTATCATGTCCTTGAAGGCAGAGGCAAGGCGCGGCACGCTAAAGGTGTGACCAGAATCGAGAAAGGAGACGCTTTTCTTTTTAAACCATTTGAGCCTCATCAGATAATCAATGACAGTAGTGCTGACCTGGTTTATTACCTAATCGCGACGAACCCATTCAACGAATCGATCTATTTGCCCGATGAAGAAAAATGGATTGTTAAGTCTCCCAAAGTTGCAAAAGTGAGATTTGACACTGAAGAAATTTTTTCCGCAAAGCCCGCCGCCAGGCAAAAGACTCCCAGGAAGGTTACAGCCCGTTAAAAAATCCGGAGAAAAGCACCAAACCCCAACCTCCAGGCACCAGAGAATTTCCAAGCTCCAATCCAATTTGCAATGGCGTAGGCCAAGGTTATGTCTGGCATTGCGCGGGAGGAGTAGTGCCGCAGATCAGATTCGTGGTGGCAGCGCCGCTTGCGATCTCGCGTGGTTCCGCAGTCAGCGGCTATGTTTCGGGCGATTAACCCGGGGTGGTCGCGCTCTGGGAGTCGCGCTCGACCCCGGGCTACTATCGTCCGCCCTTCCAGGGCTTTCAATTGGCGGCTGCGCCGGAAGTTCCTGCATTCCTCATTTTTTAATCTGCGTCCATCAGCGAAATCTGCGGATAAAAAATCCGGGTTCGTTTCCCGTCGTCAGCGCCAAAATCGTTGATTTCCCAATGAAAGCGCACTTTTTCTGTTCGTTTCCTCGTTGCATTCCGTAGGCCCAAAAAATGTGCATCGGGAAGCGCGACCGCCGGGCTAGTGTCCTATGCCCCTTTCAGGGCACTCGCCTGGATGAAGATTTATTCTTTCGTCGCTTTAAAAATAATTCGCGTTCATTCGGAATTCGCGGACAAATCTTTGTGTTCTTTGCGTTCTTTGAGTTCTCTTGCGGCTAAATCCATTTCGCGTATTTGGCGATCTTCCCGTACTTCGCGCGAACCCAATTTCGATTCTGATACGGAACCGAGTTGATAAATTGCGTTTCAGAGTGATCAACGGTAAATTCCATGATGGAGGTCAAAAGTACGCGGAAAGGGTTTACCCTGATCGAATTGTTGGTTGTCATTGCCATCATTGCCATTCTGGCGGCGATGTTGTTGCCCGTTTTAAGCGCGGCGCTAAGGCGTTCTCAATCCGTCTATTGTCTGAATAATCTCAAACAACTTGCTCTGGGGTTTCTCATTTATGCCAACGATAACGCCGATAATCTTCCTTCAGTAGCGGGCGAGCCGCAGGGCTGGCATCCTGAGGATTGGATTTATTGGCGTGTGCCCGGCACGGACACATCGGATGGTATTCCCAATCCCGATATCAGCCAGAGCCCGATTGTTCAGGCCCTGGGCGGAAGTGCCAACACCAACATTTTTCGGTGTCCCGGCGATAAAAGTGATCAATTGAGAGATATGGCGGCGGCGACTTACGGGCCCATCGGCCCGTTTGGTTACAGTTACACATTAAATGGCACTGCGGCGGGTGCGGGCATGGGCTTAGTTTTTAGCGGTCCGGGTCCCTCTGCCACGGCAACGCATTTCAAGCTCAGCCAAATCAAAGGCACGGCCGACAAAATCATGCTGACGGAAGAACCCGATTGCAATGCTGAACGCCCTCCGGGCAATCCAACGACGCGCACCGATTTGGAAGACGGCAGATGGTTGCCGAAAGCAAATAGCAGCGGAAAAGAAGTTGCATTAAGGCATAGCAAGACCACTGGAAATGCATGCTTTTCGGACGGACACGTTCAGGCGTTTCTTTGGCAATGGACGACTAATCTTTCCAACTTTAATCCAACGAATGGGTGAAATTTTCATCCGCAGATTTGTTCTTTTGCGGTCTTTGTGTTTGCGGCTAAATCCATTTCGCGTATTTGGCGATTTCGCGGTTAAAAATCTTCGCGCACTTCGCGCGAACCCAATTTTGGGTTCCTCCCCGTTTTGCAGGGTGAAAAATGAGCCGTCTCATTTACCGTGGCCAAAACGTTCATAACATCAATAGGCAAAACAGTTTATAACATAATTTCGGTCTCGTTTACATTTTCACTCACATAGACACAGAAAATGTGCAGTTAGGTGCCAAGTTTACGTCGGGAATTGTAGGGGAGGGGGACGTGAAGGTGAGAGGAATCACGCCACGGTTTTATTCTCGAAAATAAATTTTGTTCCAAGCAGCCTGTTGAAAAACTATGGACATTGCTGCTGAGAGGATTTTTGGCCTGTGGCGGAGCGAGGAGTGGCCATGTCCTTCATGGACCTGGACGCGACGAGCGACAAAGCCACAGGTCAAAAAGGCCTCAGCCCGGAGGGTTTCGCCAAGAATGGCCCGGCGACTTCGTTGCTCCTCAGTCACAGGTCCATGGCGGACATGCTCCTTCGTCGCGCCTCGTCGGCGGGCCATTCTTGGCGAAACAGCAATATCCATAGTCTTTCAACAGGCTGCCAGGCCAAATAAACCGGAATAAAACCACACGCCGGGCGCTCATATCCTGGAATGAAAGACATCCTTGGCCCGCCGCAGCGATTGGATCCGGAGCGCTGGGTGGAAGAGCATGGCGATCTGCTGTTCGGATTCGTGGCAGCACGCGTACGGGACCGCGTGATCGCGCAGGACCTGGTCCAGGAGACGTTTCTGGCGGCAATCAGAGCCAGCAAAGGCTTTGCCGGGCGTGCCGGCGAACGCTCGTGGCTGTTCGGCATCCTGCGGAACAAACTGGCTGACTACTACCGGCTGCAAAGCCGGGAAGTCAGCCTTGCCGATATGGAACCCTCGTTGCCCGAGGAAAGCGCCGCGTTTGGCGCCAGCGGGCTCGGCAAGGACGGCTGGGTGCCGAGATTCGCACCGAAAGCCTGGGAAACACCAGACCAAACCCTCATCAACAAGGAATTTCAAATTCTGCTGAAACGTTGTCTGTCGCGATTGCCTGAAAATGTCGCCCAGGCGTTCGTTTTACGAGAAGTTGATGAGGTTCTTTCGGAAGAAATTTGTAAGGTTTTGGATGTGTCCCCGAACAACTTGTGGGTAATGTTGCATCGGGCGCGGATGGGGTTGCGCCGGTGCCTGGAGACCCGTTGGTTCGGAATAAAACGGAAGGATAAATGAAATCCCGCGCCAGCCATAAGTGCCACTGGACGAGAAACAAGAAGCGACGACTATGTTGAATTGCCGCCAAGTAACGCGTCTCATATCGCAGTCAATGGATGTCAAACTTCCAGTCCACCGGCATCTGATGATGCGGGTTCACTTGCTCTATTGTGTCTGGTGCCGTCGCTATACCGTCCAGCTCCAATTTCTTCGCCGGGCAACCAGGGAGCTCCCGCCGGAAACATTTGCGGCGCCGCTGCACAAACTTTCCTGCGAAGAAAAGGAACAAATCCGGACGCGGCTGCAGGAAGAGCTGGAGCGTTTCAAGAAATAAATCTCTTGTAAGGATTTCCCGCCTTGTCCGACTTCGCAGTGTGCGGTTGCCTGGCCTCAATTACCAGGGGTTCGGTTGCTGTCACTGAAGACCGAAATATCTTGCGCCTGGGCGCGGGAAAATACTTCGAAAAAAACATAGAACAAAAACAAGTAGTACGATCCATTATGAAACATTCATTATTCACGACCTTATGCAGCGGGCTGGCACTCGGCTGTGCCCTGCTGGGAACAAGTTCAAAAGCCGCGGAGGGTGTCACTATTTACACGATGGACAACGCGATCAACGGAAATCACGTCCTGATTTTCCAACAACAGAAGAACGGCGCGCTCGCCCAGACCGGCAGCATCGAAACGGGAGGGGCAGGCTCCGGAGGAGGCGGGTTGGCAAGCCAGGGATCGATCCAAATAAGCCCGGACGGCCAATGGCTTTTTGTGTGCAATGCCGGGAGTGATGAAATCTCCGTGTTTCAAATCAGGCAAAACAGGCTTGAGCTTTCCGACAAGGTCAGCTCGGGCGGCCAAATGCCCGTGAGCCTGGCACTGCGCGACCATCTTTTGTATGTGGTAAATTCAGGCGGGACCGTTGGCGGTACGGACAACATCACTGCGTTTACCTTTGTCAATGGTCGTCTCTCTGCGCTGCCCCAATCCACTCGCCCGGTGAGCGGGGCCTTTACCACACCGACGGACGTCGCATTTATTCAGGATGGCAAAGTCCTCGTCGTAACTGAAAGGGACACAAGCATCATCGACACGTATGCGATCGGCGCAAATGGCCTGGCCACCTCTCATCAAATGTTTGAATCGGCGGGGAAAACGCCCTTTGGGTTCGCGGCTGGCCGGAGAGACCGCATCTTTGTCTCCGAAGCCGCTGGCGTTCCGGGCGCAAGCTCAGCGTCCTCGTACGATGTTTCGGACACGGGAGATCTCACTGGCATCAGCCTGACCAATTCAACGATGCAGCAGGCTGCGTGCTGGCTGGTGCTGACTCCAGACGAACAATTCGCCTACACGGCCAACGCCGGTAGCGGCACCCTGTCTGCATTCAATGTATCGCCAAATGGGGATCTGAGCCTGCTGGACTTCAATGGGATCACCGGGAACATTGCCGCCGGCAGCCATCCTGTGGACATGGCGGTAAGCCAGAACGGCCGCTTCCTGTTCTCGCTGGCGAACGGCAATGGCACTCTGAACGTGTTCCAAATATCGTGCGACGGCGCGCTCGTCTATCTGGATTCGCTCGGTGGCATTGCGACCAGTGCAGCAGGTTTAGCCATTCACAACTAAGGCGTAGAAAGAGAAAGTATCAACCATCGGCGGGCTCTCGCCCGCCGATGGGCTAATTGCTGACTGAACAAGAATATTTTACGGCAAGGAGAGGCGATAGAATTTGGCGGGAGAACGGGTCCTGGAATCATGACATTTCCGCCGCAACAAGACTTTCCCCCAATTCCTGCATTCCTCATTTTTTAAATCTGCGGATAAAAAAGTTGCGGGTCCATTTCCTGGCGGCAACGCCCAAATCCTCAATTTCCCAATAAAATTGCACTTTTTCTGTTCGTTTCCTTGTTGTATTTCCTATACCCAAAAAATGTGCATCGCGTAGGACGGGGATGGCGTGCAGTTGCTCACCGGCCGTTATCCAGTTCCATTTTCGAGACGCCCGATCAAATGGCACTGCGCCCTCCATCCACCGGGAGAATCGCGCCATGAATAAAACTGGCGCGGTCTGTCGCCAAAAACACAATCGCCTCAGCAATCTCGTCTGCTGTCGCCGGGCGGCCCGCTGGAGCTTGGGCGGCGAGTTGCTCCAGTCCCTCACCCATGGCACCCGTGCCTTCGGTACGCGTTGGCCCAGGGCTGACGGCATTCACGCGGACGCCGCTCGGGCCATATTCAGCCGCCCAGGCCTTCGTCAGCAGCTTGATGGCCGCTTTGCTTGAGCCGTAAAGAGCCATGCCTGCCGCCCCATAATCCGCCACCATCGTTGAGAGGTTGACGATGGCCCCTTTGCCTCGCTTGGCCATGAGCGGAGCCAGCTCGGCGGCCAGAAAATAGGGCACCTTCACATTCAGTGAATACACTTTCTCAAAAACTTCTTCGGTCGTCTCGTGTGTCGGTCCGAAAGGGTACATCCCCGCATTATTGACCAGAATATCCACGTGGCCGTTTCCGAGCTCGACCGCTCTTCTTGCAACCTCGCGCGCACTTGAGGCGTCTCGAAGGTCAGACGAAATAAAGTCCGCTTTGCCTCCGGCCCCGCGGATTTCTGCAACCGTCTTCTCCCCTCGTGCCGCGTCGCGGCCTACGACGATGACATGGATGCCGAGTTGAGCCAGTTTAGTGGCTGCCGCCCGGCCAATGCCGCTTGTTCCTCCCGTAATCAGCGCTGTTGACGAATCAATACTCATTTTGTCCTCCGCAAGCGTGCTCATTCGAGAATGTGGCGCGAACGATCACCCTCCAATATAAGCGTCTTGCTCACCGAAGCAACAAGCACCTAAAGCGCACCTTCACCGCACGTTTTTCATTCGCGGATACGAGCACCAGGCGTGCGGTTTTATTCCGGCTTTTTTGCCGGGGGCGAACAAAAATTTATTTTCGGGAATAAAACCCCGGCGAGATTCCTCTCACCTATAGCATGATGAAATTGATTTGTTTTTTGGGACTGATTGCCAGCATGGCGGCAAATGCCGGGCCCATCGCCTTTCAGAGTTCCGAACGCCAGACGTCGCTGCTGGAACTGTACACTTCCGAAGGTTGCAGCAGTTGTCCGCCCGCCGAGTCGTGGTTGAGCAAGTTGAAAACCGCGCCCGGTCTGTGGAACGGATTTGTGCCGGTCGCTTTTCACGTGGCTTACTGGAACAATCCCGGCTGGCACGACAAGCTGTCCAGCGAACTATTCTCCACGCGGCAACAGAATTACGCGCAGGTTTGGTCGGCCGAAACCATCTATACCCCCGAATTTGTCCTGAACGGTAAGGAATGGCGGAACTGGTTTGGGTTCAGAGGCCCGCCATCCGCATCCGCGACCAGGGCGGGCGTGCTGCAAGTCAGGTCCGATGATGGCGAGCACTGGCAGGCAAATTTTTTTCCCGCAGAAAATGGAACTGCTGACTACGAAGTGACCGCCGCACTGCTCGTCAGTGAAATAAGTTCCGACGTCAACGGTGGAGAAAATGCGGGCCGCCATTTGAACCATGATTTTGCCGCGGTTTCGCTCGTCACACGCCCGCTGGCCAGCCAGACCAACGAGCTTCAAGGCAGGTTCATCATTGATGGCGATCCGAAAGGAATCACCGGGCGTCTCGCGCTGGCGGTCTGGGTGACCCGCAACGGGCATCTCGAACCGTTGCAGGCCACCGGCGGCTGGCTGCCGAAGCCGGAGAAATGAATCGGTCTTTAAGTCACCAATCCAAACACAACAAACACAATAATAAAAACCAAAACAGAAAAATGAAAATCAACAACTTTTGCAAATCGGCGTTCGCGCTGCTGGCCTGCGCGCTCCCTCTGGCCGTGACGGCACAAACGGCAGACATGACGCACGACACCATGAACACTACCAATTCCCCGCAAATGGGCGGCATGGCGCCTGGCACCATGAACTCCACCAACCCACAAATGGGAAACATGACCCCCGCGATGAACCCTTCTCAAATGGACAACATGCGGTCTGATATGATGAACGCCGCTACTCCGCCGCAAGTGGGAGACATGGCGCCCGATTTCACGCTCAAGACGCTTGACGACCAATCCGTGCGGCTCACCGACCTAACGGCCACGAGCGGCGTCGTGGTCGTCGTGCTGCGCGGCTGGCCTGGTTATCAATGCCCTTTTTGCACCAAGCAGGCACATGATTATGTCGGCAACGCCGGCAAACTTAAAGCCGCCGGAGTTCAAGTCGTCATGGTTTATCCCGGTCCGGCGGACGACCTCAAGGCGCACGCAACTGAGTTTCTTCAGGACAAAAACTGGCCGAAGGATTTTCTGTTCGTCCTCGATCCGGACTATTCTTTTACGAAAGCCTACGGTCTGCGTTGGGATGCGCCGAAGGAAACCGCCTACCCGTCCACATTCATCGTTGGCAAGGACGGCAAGATCACTTTCGCACACGTCAGCAAAAAACACGGGGACCGTGTCGGTTCGGACACGGTGCTAAAAGCGCTCAATGCGGGCATGAAAAAGGATGATTTGACGAAGCCCGGCATGTAAGCCGATTTCATGTTAATAAATCTTCTTGCGAAGCGCAGAAAACCGAGGAAGTTTAATTTGCAAGCTGTGTTCCAACTATAACAAGGAAATTAACAACTCAACTGAAAGGATAATTATGGTCAAAGTAGCATTATGGGTCCAACTGGAAGCCAAGCCTGGAAAAGAACAGGAAGTGGCAGATTTTCTTATCAGCGCGCTCCCTCTTGTCGAGCAGGAACCTGCCACCGTGACGTGGTTCGCGTTGCGAATGGGGCCGACGACGTTCGGTATTTTCGATGCGTTCGCGAACGAAGAGGGTCGTCAAAGCCATCTTGCCGGAGCCGTGGCCGCCGCTCTGATGTCCAGGGCAGCGGATCTTCTCGCCAAACCGCCGCAAATTGTCAAGATTGACGTGTTGTCGGCGAAGCTGCCTTAAGATGGAGTATTTGAAGGGTTATAGCATTTCCGTCTTGCTGAAGAGCCCGGTAGCCCCATCCGGCTCTGGGGGAGTTGGCGTAACGATTTGCGGGTTGCCCTGGCCATCGTAGCAGCGCACGGTAAAGGTGTGTTTCCCATGCTGGAAGGGCCAGTCATAACGCCAGAGCACCCAGGTTAAACCCGATAAGGGCGAGCGCAACAGTGCCGGTCGCCAGCGGCCCTCATCCACCTGCAGTTCCACTTTCGAAATGCCGCGGGCTCCGGCATGGGCGATCCCACCGATGGGGACAATCATTTTGCTCTGGCCAGCCTGGACGATATCCATATCCATCCCCACCACATCGATGACCGAAGTGGCTTTCATTTCCGCGACCTTATTCCAACCGCGCGCCACCCAAAAGCCCGGCTCCCAGTGATCAGTCACCTCGATGGCATTGATCCATTTGGGCTGTTTCATCCCGTATACGTTCGGGATGTAGATTCGCAAGGGAAACCCGTGCCCGGGGAGCAGCGGCACACCGTCCCAGGCGTACGTCAACATCACGCGCTCATCGGCTTTGATTGTCTCGATGGGGACAACCTCGAAGAATCCGTCCGCGGCGTGAAGCTTGAGGCGAGAGGCGCCCGGTTTCAGCCGCAAGGCCGGCAGCAGGCGTTGGAGGCTCACGCCAGTCCAGCGCGTGGTGCCGATCAAGTCGCCTCCCACCGGATTTGAGATGCAGGCGAGCGTGATAAACTGGTGGAGCGGGTCGTAGCTCCGCAGATCATCCAGCGTTAGGGCCAACGGCTTTTCGACCAGCCCGGTGACGTTCAATCGCCACTGCTGTTCATTGATGGTCGGCGGAATCGTGTTGATGTCAATTCGGTAGTGACGTTCCAGGGGCGTAAATTCCGGACGTGTTCCAGGCACGGGCTTGACCGACGCATCGGCATTGGGCAAGGGATGGGTTGCGGACCAAAGCTCGCGGGGGAGGGCGGCCAGCATCGTTTTCCGGTGGTTCGCCTCGGCTAAATCCCCGACCACCGCTCCAACCACCGTGATTGCCGCGGTGCTGCCTGCCAGGCGAATGAGAAAGCGACGCCGATCAATCCGTTCCAAAGAGGGAGCGAATTCGCCTCGTTCCTGAACGGGGGCAGCGGCGGGGATGAGTCGCCGCGACACTCGCCCGATTACCAGGCCCCAGAGCAGGAAAACCGTCATGAGCCACAACGCATTGGCGGTTGGCGGTGTGGTGGCCGTCCGACCTGCGTGGTGGCTGATGAGCGCGACCGGCACAGCGAGTACCAATCCGAAGGCGAGTCCGAGGCCGACGGCGTAGCGCCCTCGCGATGCACGGATGACTTCATACAGGATCATTCCTGCCACAAGCCCCGTGAAGAATAGACCGATTATCCCCATTGCCTGCTCCGCCGTTTTGGCCGTAGTCGCCGTTGGCCCGAGATGCAAGCCATGAATGACTGCCACCATCGTATGTATGCCGAAGGCGATCACACGCCCCGGCAGGACGCGCGTCGAATAGTCGAAAACATCAAACGGGGCAAACGGCAAGCCAATCACCGTCCAGCCGAAGTATAGGATGCCTATCAGGGCGGCAGTCACCATGGCTGTAACCAGCAAGCCGGTTCCAACCCCACTTCCCCTGGTCGTTCTCATCAGACACCTTACTCCTTGAACTCTCAAGGGGCAAACTTCTCGCCAGTGGCCGATTCGTTTCCAAAGACCCCCGCCGGAACATCCAAATCTCCCAATAAAACCGTACTTTTTGGTCCAGTTCCTGTTCGTTTCCCCGTTGCATTCCCTATAATAAAATGTGCATCGGGAAGCGAGACCAATGCATTTAAAGTGGGATGCCGCATATTTATATTTATATCGCGCTATCGCGCAGATTTGCAGTCAGCGGCTGAATCTTTGGCCGTCTTCCCGGGGTGGTCGCGCTCGACCCCGGGCTAATGTCCTGTGCCCCCTTCAGGGCACTCGGTTAGAGCCTCGTGCCTCGGCTGGATGAAGATTTATTCTTTCGCCGCTTTAAAATAATTCGCGTTCATTCGCGTAATTCGCGGACAAAATCATTGTGTTCTTTGCTCTTTGCGGTTCCAGTATTTGTGGCTGCAATTTTCGCCGCGCACTTCCCGGATTTCGCGCGAACTCAATTGGGTTCAGTCGGGCAGGGTGCCGCATTAGATCCAATCGTCCCGTTTCACGCCGTGAAAAAGGAGCCGTCTCATTTACAGTGGCCAAAACGTTCATAACCTCAATAGACAAAACAGTTTATAACATAATTTCGGTCTCGTTTACATTTTTACTCACATAGACACAGAAAATGTGCAGTTAGGTGCCAAGGTTATGTCGGGCATTGAACTGGATGGGGAAGTATAATCGTTCGCCCTTCCAGAGTTTGGAGTTTTCCCCCGGTGCTTGACTCTTGAAATTTGGGGCATCAAAACCCCGCCGGCCCATCATTGGCCGCAAGGGTGCCTCGCGAGGGGGTGATGAGTGTGCGGTTGGCGGAATTTTCCCAGACCACATTTCCAGCCTGATCAATCTTCACGTATTTATATTGATACGCTGTCCCTGCGGGCAGTGATAATGTGGTGGTCCAGACAGCATCGGGTTGCGCGGTCATTTCGACGGCCGATTGCGGCACCCAGGCGCCCAATTGCGGATGATCGCCCACGAGAAAAACGCGTTGGCCAGGGTCGATGGGGATGTGGACGTTGAAATTGACGGTGGTTTGCGGCTCGTCGGATTCGTAGCGTTTTACAACTACTGACGGCGCATCGTTCCGGCCATTTTTCATGCCGGCGACGAGATTGATGTATTCGCCCATGGCCCAGTTCAAAGGCCGGATCGAACCGGTGGCCGTGCCGGGTGTGTCAGTGGTCGGCGTTTCCGTTTGCCATCCGGCGATGCTTGCGCTCATGTTCCAAATTTGTTCCGGAATAAAGCCAGCAGGGGATGAAAACTGTTTCAAGGCGGCAAGATAGGGGCGCCCGACTGCGCCGTCGCCGGCCCGGGAGATTTCGTAGATGCCGCGTTCGGCGGTGAAAATGGGCCAGAGCCGGCCGCGTCCGTCATTTTTGTAGGGCGTTCCGTCGTTATGCTCGCCGTAGCCGTCGCAATTGTATCGGAACCACGCATCGCCTTTGCCGGGGATGCTTTGCTTGAGGACACTGTCATACTTCGGCAACGTTTCCAAAATCGTCCAGTCGTTCGGGCTCATTACGCCCAGGCGGGCGAGTTCCAAAAATCCGCCATCGACAATGGAGCGAACGTCGCGCGGTCCGGCTCCATTTCCAAATTTCAGCTCAGCGCGACGGTTCGGGTCACGGTTGACGTCAATGCGGATGTAGTATTTGCCGTCGCCGAAAAAGCCATTCGTTGTAAACGTCCAGTTCGCCACGTTATTTCTCCAGCCATCGGCGATGCGGAGATACCGGGCCGCGTCGTTGGTGTCACCCGCCCGGCTGGCAAAATCCGCCGCGCAGACCAACCCGGCGATTTCGGCGGCGATGGTGGATGGCGAATAACCGCCCATTTCTTCCCACCGTTCCTCGTCGGTGCCGGGACCATTGGCAGAGACGAAGTCGGCCGCCATCCTAATTTTCGGCCAAAGATCCTGGCGATGCAATTTCCATGCAAGAATAGTGGGCATTGAACACTCGTCCATTTGTGTTCCGCGCCAATAGGCGATGCCGTCATCAAATGTATTTTGTGGAAAACGGCCGCGGCGGGAATACGGACTGTTCTTGTCCACTGTTTGCATTTGCACGTTGAATAGAAAGTCCAGGGCCTTGTTCGCGGACGCCTTGTCCCCGGCGGCAATCAACGCGCTGGCGAACTTGAACAGGTCCCGGGCCCAGACCAGGTGATAGCCGCCGCTGTTCGAATCACCGCTGCTCGTTCCCCAGGGAGTTCCCAGCCCGGCCACCATCGCGCCGTTTGATTTGTCCTGCATGGTTTTCAAGGTCATGCAGGCGAGATAATACTGATTGTCCGCGGTTCCATCCTGGTCGTCGAGCGCGCGGCAATATTCCCGCCATTGCGCGACGTAGGTTTTTTCGAGCGTGTCCATGTTTGACGACAACGTGGCGTTCGCGTTGCGCATCGCCGCTTTTTCGTTGGGGCCAAATCCGAGCACCAGGTCAAAGGCCACGCTGGTGCGGTCGTTGTTCCCAAAATCCAGCCATCCTATTTGCGCCACGTTTCCGTCAAAGGCGGCATCGTAATTCCAATTCATCGTCCGATCATTGGCGTCTCCGAATAAATCCGTCCATCCGTCATTCACGGCTACAAACCCGTTGGATACGCGCGCGCGCGCGCCATCTGATTTCCATGGCAACGACACCGCCAGCGCGGAGGCCGCCTTGCCGGGCTTGAACGCCACCAGCATGACCCGGCCGTGGTCGGTCAGTGTCCGGGAATTATCATGGTCGCCGGCGTCGTCAATGCCCGGATGATTCAAGACGAAGAGATTAAAATCGCGCACGGTTTTGCCCGGCTGCAGGACCTGAAAAACCACCCGTTCCACAAGCGTCGGGCGCGATGGGTCGGTGAAAATCTTTCTGGTGATTTTCCAGGCGCCGTTGTTTGCCGTCGTGGTTGCTTCCCAAAGCATTGCGCGCTTATCCACGAGTTGCACGGTCTGGTTGCGCTGAAGTTTTTCCTCGCCGTCGCGGTAGCCGAGCGTTTTTTTCGCATCCTCGACCAGAAATTCCATGTCAATGTTCTGCACGCGGTCGGGTGAAGGATAGAACACTTCCGTCAACATTCCATGCGCGCCGGTGAAATAAACCTTGGAAGCGTCACTGGCAGATGTTCCGACCAAATCTTTGGAGCCCGGCGCCCAAATAGACGGCATTCCCGGGCCGTCGGGAGCCTCCACGGCGGAACACGGTCCCGCCATGGTGGCAGCGACGAGTAATCCGCATAGGAACGAGGAACGGGTCATAACAGCCTGATTAATTTCTTCCGAGCGCTTCAATTATCAAAAAACGAACCTGTTCATCCGCGCAAATATTTTACGACCGCTTCCGTGCGCGAGTGGACGTGCAATTTCTCATACACCGTGCGTACGTAGCTGCGGACGGTGTCGATGCTGATTTTCATGCGGTCGGCGATTTCCTTATAGGCGTAGCCGTTGGCGAGCTGGCCGAGAAATTCCCGTTCGCCCGGGGTCAGGTCGGAAAGCGCTGGAGCGCTGTCCGCGGGTTTGGAAAAAAACTGCACGACGCGCCGGGCCAATTGCGGAGTCATGGGAGCGCCGCCGCCGTAAACGTCGCGAATGGCCTCAAGTAATTTCGCGCCGGCGGTCCGCTTGAGCAGGTAACCGCTTGCGCCGGCTTTGAGGGAATTGAAAAGAGAGTCGCTGTCCTCATAGACGGTGAGCATGAGGAACTGGACCTCGGGCCGCATGGCCTTCAACTCGCGGACGCAATCGAAGCCTTTCATGCCTGGAAGGTTGATGTCCATGAGGACGACGTCCGGGGGATGACGGGGAATTTCCTTGAGGGCGATTTCCGCGTTTGCATAGTCGCCAAGAAGTTTGAAACTCGTGGACCGGCGGATGAGCGCGGCGAGGCTGGCGCGGATTTCCTCGTCGTCATCGACAATTACGACTTTGATTTGCATGTCTTGCGCAATACTGGCGACCATGGTTCCCCATAATTGCCCTATCCCCGGTTAATTCTCAACCGCATAAACGTGCGGCAAAATGGGCCTGGCCTCAAGTTTTCAGCGATTGCCCGTTTTTCCCAAAACGACGGATAGCGTCACCGTAGTGCCTTTTCCGGGCGTGCTCTGCGAGTCCAGCGCGGCATTCATGGCAGCGGCGCGGCGGCGCATGTTGCCCATCCCATTGCGCCGGCCTTCCACCAAAGCCGCCGGGTCGAAGCCCTTGCCGTCGTCGGCGACAACGATTTGGAGCGTGGATCCATCCAGCCGGGCCTGTATGCGGACTTCGCTTGCGCCCGAGTGTTTCAGGGCGTTGGTGAGCGCCTCTTTCGCAATGAGGAAGATATTATGGCGCATTTCCGGGGGCAGATGCAGCGCGGGCAAATGACTGGGCAAATCCATCCGGCAACGCGCGCTGTTATTTTCGAACAGTTCAGTTGCAAAATGCGCCACGTAATCAATCAGGCTTTGGAGAGTGTCGCTGCCCGGGCGCACGGCCCAAACGATTTCCTCGAGCGCGCGAACGGTCTGGTCCGCGGCGTGTGAAAGTTTGTTCGCATGGACCTCAACCTGTGCCGGGTTATGCTTGTCTGCCTTCACCAGCCCGCTGAGCAGCGTCAACCGCGTGAGAGAGGAACCCAGGTCATCGTGCAGGTCCTGCGCAATACGGGCCCGCTCGCGTTCGAGGACGCGCTCCTGTTCGGCGCGCTGCAACTGCAATTGATACTTCCTTCTTTCCACTACCCGTACGGTTGCGCCAACCGAGGTGAGTAGAGTCGCGGTCGCGAGCGTGATAAACCACCAGGTCTGCCAGTAACGTTCCACGACAAAGTCGTCAAACGACGTTGCAATGGCCATTTCGCTGAAGATCCACCCATTGCCGCCGCCGTCGTGCCGCAGGCGAATTTGGTCAAAGCATGCGTTGGCTTTGAATTTGGTGGTCAGGTCGGCCGGCTGGTTCTTTTCCGACCAGCCGCGGGAAAGGTTGGGATTGAACCATACGGTTATTAGGTCGTCAGTGCCCGGCACGTACTGGACTTTGAAGATAATGGTTCGTTCCACGTCATGACGCACAAGTTCGTAAGGGCGGACGGTTCCCGGGATGGCGCCCGGCTCGGGGTGTGAAGATGGCAAATTGTACTCGCAATTGTCCGTCAACCTCGCGGACATCTGGTTGGAGGGGCCAAGCTCGGAGGCGTTGAACGCTGAATACGCCCACGCCTCCTGGGCGTTGCCTACGCCCAATCGTTCCTGGTTGGTCTCGAACAATTCGAATCCGGCCAAATACTGCTCGGAGCCGGCGTCTGACAGCGGGTCGACGTGAAATTTAAAATAGAGGGCGTCGGTGTTTGTGTCGGTCCTGCGGACCTTGCCGTTGAGGATGTCCACTCCCAGACCGGTGCTATGGACGAGCCGCGCGTCAGGTTCGCTCCACAAGATTACGGCCGGGGCAGGGGCGCACAGCATCGCCAGCCACCCGATGAGCATAAGGGCGGCAATGGACCGGGACATGCGGGGAATATGCAGTTGTTTGGTGGCAGGCACAAGAGAAGTCAACAATTGCCACCGCACAAATATGCGGTGGCAAAATCTCGATAAGGAACCTGACAATGTGTACATTAGCCAAAGATTAGTGTGAGCTTTTCCTCAAAACACTGCGTCGGGACCATAATATCCTTTCTGTTCCTGGGAATGGTCGCGGCAAATTCTCAATCCAGCCGGCCCGGCTGGGGTGCAACTCCGTATGGGGCGGGCGGAACGGGAGTGACTTTTCGGGTATGGGCGCCAGATGCATCCGCGGTCTATGTGCCCGGCCAGTTTAACGGCTGGTCTACCACGGCCAATCTGCTCGGCCAGGAGAAGTCCAACGGTATTCCTGACGGAATATGGTCGGGGGACATCAGCACGGCCGTAACCAACCAACAATACAAATACTACATCATCTATAATGGCAGCGGAAACTGGAAGCACGACCCGCGTTCGCGTTATGTCACGATGGCGGGGGGAGGCGGCAACGATATCATTTACAACACAACCAACTTCAATTGGAGCGGTGATCATTTTACCCCGTCCGCAATAAACGATCTGTTTATCTACGAACTTCACATGGGAACATTTCCCGCGGGCTCAAATCCAAGCCGCTTCGTCGCGGCGACGAACCAGCTCAAGTACCTGAAAAGCCTTGGGGTGAATGCCGTTGAACTCATGCCCATTATGGAGTTCGGCAATGGAGGCAACAGTTGGGGATATGATCCGGCCCAGATATTTGCAGTGGATAACGCCCAGTATGGCGGGCCGGACGCATTCAAAACCTTCGTGAAGGCATGCCATGCGTCGGGGATCGCCGTGTTGTTGGATGTGGTCCATAACCATTATGGGCCGAACCTGCTCGATATGTGGAATTTCGACGGCTGGGCCGGCAATAATGCGATTGGAGGCGGCGGTATTTATTTCTATGAAAGCAACACGAACCTGCAAATGACGCCATGGGGCTATACCCGGCCCAATTTCAGCAGCAACCAGGTTTGCAGTTTTATTCAGGACAATTTCACGATGTGGCTGAATGAATATCACCTCGACGGTTTTCGTTGGGACACTCCCAATACGATGTTCCACGATAACTTCAACAATTATATTCCCGCCGCGGGAGCGCTCATCCAAAGCATCAATGATATGGTTCATACCAATTACACCGGCAGAATCAGCATTGCGGAAGACGTATATAATGCGTTTGGCTTCGACAGCGCGTGGGACACATCGTATCCCTATGCCGTTACGCCGGTACTCACAGCGACGGCCGATTCAGACAGAGACATGACGGTCATTACCAATGCCATAGCGAACAACGTTCGTTACGGCGGACCGGCGGGAACGCACCGCGTGATTTTCCTCGAGTCGCACGATGTGGTCGGCGATTTGAACGGCGGGTCCAGGCTGGTGACCGCGATTGATCCCACCACGCCCAACAGTTATTGGGCCCGAAAACGTTCCACGCTGGGCGCTGCCGTCACCGCGACGGCCCCCGGCGTACCGATGATCTTCCAGGGGCAGGAGATGCTTGAAAGCGAATCATTTGATTCGAGCACGAATGTTTCGTGGAGCAAAACCAACACCTACAGTTATATCGTCCGGTTTTACCGCGACTTAATCGGCGCGCGCCGCAATTTGAAAGGTTACACCCCGGGCCTCGAAGGAGACAAATGCTCCATCCTGCAAATGGATAATGTGCGGAAGATCGTTTCGTTTCATCGCTGGAACTCCGCCGTCACCGGCGAAGATGCGGTGGTCATCGCAAATTTTGCAAATGCTACGAACCTGAATTACGCGGCCACGTTCCCATCGGCCGGCACGTGGTATGCGCATCTGAACAGCGATTCAACGAATTATGGACCCGATTATTCAAACATCGGAAGCACGATGGTGGCGGCCGCGGGGAATCCGGCCGGGGCGAATATTTCAATCGGCCCATATAGCGTTTTGATCTTTTCACAAACGCCCGATGCTCCGCCGGAATTTACCGTCACTTTGACCAATGGAAATGTGGAGGTCTCCTGGCCGTCCGCCTATGCGGGATGGAGTTTGGAAAGCAGCACTAATTTGAGCGCAAACCCTGGCCAATGGACGGTGGTTCCCCCCTCATTATATCAAACCTCAGGAACAACCAACTCTGTGATGATTACTCCATCGGGCTGCATGTTCTATCGTTTATATAAGAACTAAGGTTTTCAGTGATGCACTTGAGATTGAGCTTTCGCCGTTTCGCCGCCGTCGCTGTGCTTGTTGCGATGGTCCTGGCGCCTGTGCGCCGAAGCAGCGGTGAAGCCCTCCTGGAATTGTTCCAGCAAACGTGGCCTGAGATTACCGCCAGAATGCCTGAGATTGCCGAGGCGGGCTACGACAGCATTTATGTGCCGAATCCGAGCAAGGGCAACTCTGGCGGCTATTCGGTGGGATACGATGTTTTTGATCCGTTTGATCTGGGGAGCACCAATCAACAGGGAACCGTCGCCACGATGTACGGGACGCAGGCGCAGCTCATTCAGATGGTGAAAACGGCCCACCGTTTTGGCATTCGTGTTTACTTCGACAACGTGATGAACCATCGCGCCTCAACGGTGCCGGGCTATCCGGCTTCGGGCATTCCCACAACGTATTATCCGGGGCTGATCCCGCAGGATTTTCATTTGGAGAAAATCGCCGGCGGTTACAAAAGTTGGGACAACATCAGTGACTGGTGCGATTCGTGGCAGGTTGAAAACCAGCTCTTGGAAGGGCTTTGCGACCTCGCCCAGGAACCCGGGACGACCAATAAAAATTTTGGTCAAAGTCTGGGCGCCACGACTACCAAGCCTGTATTCATTCGTTTTCCTGGACGGACCGATTTATACATGGATACGAACGGCGCCTTGCTTGGCGCGGGCGTCGGCACGGGCTGGCCTTCCCCGGCCAATGGTTACGGCCCGTTCAACGGCTGGCGGCCTTTTGACGGACAGGGACAACCGGTGCCCGAAGACGTTTCCACTTACCTCTGCCGTGCCGTTGCCTGGACCGTTTATATGACTGGTTGCGACGGTTTTCGCCTGGATGCCGTCAAACACGTTCCGGTGAATTTTTTCGGAAATGAAACCGGGCAGGCAGACGATCCGGCTTTTGGCGGTTACACCGGCGCGATTCAAGCCATGTACGATTATGTGCATGGGTACGGAAATAATGACGACACCAACGGTTACGTCGAGACGGACGGCAACCGCAACAGTTGTTTCAACACCGAAGCCCCGCGCAATGACGCCATGATTTTCGGTGAATGCGACCCGTCCGCCCTGCCGCTGGGAGAAGATTATTACGATTATCTGAACTCAGGCATGCGGCTGCTCAATTTTCCGCTCTATAACGAATTTAACTCGATACTTGGTAACTACGGTGGAAGCCCCGGCATGTATGGCATGGATGGACGCGATTACGCGCCGTCGACGAGCGAGCAGGAGAATTGCGATGGCAATGGCAACTTCAGCCCGGCGCAGGCCGTTAACATGCCCCAAACGCAGGACAGCGGGACTTGCTGCCCGTCCGACCAGAGCCTCGAGGACGCTTACTTTTTCATGCACGAAGGTTTGCCGATGGTTTATTCCGATGGCTTCAACCACAACCCCGGCAGCGGCACGCCGATTGTTTCCTATTACAATTATCTGGGCGAATTTGGCGATAACACGGGACCGGACACAATGTATGTTCACAATCAACTTTCCCGTGGCGGCACATGGCCGCGCTGGAGCGATCAGAATACGGTCGTTTTTGAACGTTACGATTATCGCGAAGGAACAAATGCCTTCCCCTCCACCCAGGCTGGGGCATTGTTTGCGATGAACGATGACTTCGGTTACCCCGGCGATATCACCTTCGATGACGGGGTGACCCGAGCCAGCGACGGCTATTATCTGGTAAGCACCAACTCCTCAAACCCGGGTCTGTACAGTGCGGATACGTATGTTTCCAACTCCCGTGGAGCCGGCATCGTAGTGGGCTTTCCGCCCGGCACAGTGCTAACGCAATTATCCAGTTCGGGAGATGTGGCAGGCGGTCACCGCGCGTATTATCATTTGTTGGTTCACGGGGCCACGAGCAACCTGAGCGCTGCCCAATCCTCAGCCAACGACACGAATCCCATCAATCGCCTGATCTACGTGGGTGGTGAGTCCATTACGTCGGGCGGTGGTGCGATTGAACTGGTCATTCCCGGCGGCGGATGGGCCATTTACGGCATCCAATGGCCGCAAGCCAGCCAGAACAATCCGTATACTAATGCTATCACCTTCACGCAGGGCGGAGCCCAAGTCATGAACATGCTCGTCTATCGCCATGACGGCCCCAACGGTGACACAAATTATGACCCTCTCTTTCCATTCAAAATGCGCGGCAGCGTTGATCCATACGGTAACGTTGTCGTTGGTCCGGGCGAAGGCAACGTGTCCAACCGCACTTATGCCATTGAAATTCCCGTTATCACGAATGCGCCTTTCAATATCCTGGTGAACAGCGATGGTTCCACCTCCAATACGCTCATCAAACTGGATGGTGGCATCGACTTGAATAGCCAAATGGGCCTCGGTCCAACATCGCAGACAGGACTTGCACCGACTAATTTCCTCGATCTGCGGGACAATCCGCCCGGCTATTCCGATGACGTCTTTTTGGGGTACGAACAAACCGCGTTGCAGTTCCGCAATGGCCCGGAGAAATTTGCGGCGCGCAACGTGGCCAACAACACAATTATTTCGCCCGGCGCCGAAATTTACTCCTATACCGTTGCCGGCTTGAGCAACGACATCGCGGGTGATGGTTACGGTGCAAGCGTAAGCAATGACACAGCCGCCTGGGTCTGGCACGACCCCACAAATACTGTTACTGCCGCAGGCAACACGGTTGCGTCCCAACGCAATCCATTGAGTCCCAACTCCAGTCAGCCGGTGGATATCTGGGTGAAGGTCGGCTATCAGCTCCTAATCAATACTGCTTTTATTTATTACACGACGGATGGCACGGAACCGCAGGGTGCCTTTGGCGTCGGAAAAGGCAGTACTCAGGTTGCCCCGGCTTTTTTTGCGAACCACGACAGCGTCACTGCCAATATTGACTGGTGGAAGGGCACGATTCCCGCGCAGGCCAACGGCACGCAGGTGCGGTACAAAATCGCCCTCTTTAGTGGCGGTAGTTATGGCCTGGCTGTGGGCGACACCACGGATTGGCCCAATATTGGTCCCATGACCAACGCCGACTCCGCCGGCTCCAAGCTCTTCGGCCTGACTCAGGCCGCAATTACCAACTTCGATCCCACAACAGCGGTTGTGTGGTATCACGACGATTTGAACCCGGCCAACACCTATACCGGGCTGCAGCCGGGTTTTCATATCATCCGGGCGCGAACGTTTCTCTCACGCCCCGGACAGGCCAGCGTCTATAACACTTTTATCCAGACCTTTTACTACGACGGCCGCCTGCCGGGCGGCGTCATCGCGTCGCCATCCTTTGGCGCGATGGTATCCAACCAGGCATCCACGATTATCATTCGCGGCGACAGTTGTGTGACCGAGGCTGACGTCAATATCCAGGACGGCCAGACCAACAGCTACGACATTTATACCGGCCAGGCCAACGGCATTGGCAATGACTCCAGTGGAAACCCTATTTTTGTATCCGCTCAATCGGTTACGCCGAATGCAATGCTGAGCGCCGTGTATACAAATTATCCGCAGGAATTTCATTTGAATTTTCCGTATGTTCCCACGAATGGCGTAGTCACAATCACGGTACGCCTGAAGGAATTGACCTCCACGATCTATACGAATCGTTTCACGACGCTAACGAGCTCATTCACCGCCGCCGCTCCGGTCAAATACATCAACATCGCCAATCCATTACAATCGGGGCAGATCGTCACACTGTCCACTGGCGCGCCCTTTAATATTCAAGCCTGTTTTACGACCAACATTCCGAGCCAGGTCACCAACTTCTACATTTACGTCAATGGCGTGTTTCAACCCCGCGCTTCGAGTACAAATCTTTATACGATCGGCACGGGCGGCTGTGGGACCGGGATGCGTATGTTGAGTTATAACTGGCTCAATCCTGTGATTGGCACCAACTGGATCGAGGTGATGTACAGTAATACTCCGGCAACGGTCGTGAGCGCCTTTTCGAGCGTTATCATTACCCAGCCCCTCCAAATCACCACGATGAGTCCGGGTAATCAGTTCATTGTGTGGGCCAGCGCGCCAGGCCTGGATTACCAGGTGCTGGCCACGACCAACCTGGAAATCCCCTTTGAACCCATTAGCGGGGTCATACCCAGCCAGGGATTGTCCACGTTCTATAACGACTATACCATTAGCAGCAAAGTTCCGCAGAAGTTTTACGAAATTGAGGTCATATCGTCGCAGTGAACCAATTTTGGTTGTTGGGGATAATGCCTTATTTCCAAAACCGCATGAACATGCGGTAGGCTGTTGGCCCGTTTCCTGTTACGCTCGGTTGAAACCGCCTCTATGAAAATGACACCTAAAAACCCCGGAATTACCGCGTCCGCCGCCTTGCTGGCGCTGGGATTTTCCGGCGCCACTGTCTTTGCCGCCGCCACCGCTTCCGACACCGCCGGCAATTACTCCGGCACCTGGAGCGCCTCGCCACCGAATAATGGCAGTGGATTCGGTGCGTGGAACGTAAACGTGGAAAACAATAATTCTCCGCCTTATGTTGGCACTTACCTTGCCGGGTCCGGTGACACCCCGATTGTTGATGGATCAGGCGCCGCATGGGGTACGTACGCCAATCAAGGTTCCGGCAACGGCGCGATTATTTTTACGCGTCCATTCACCGCGGGTTCCGTGAGCGGTTCGTCATCATTGTTTAATCAGGCGTTTAGCTTTGAATTGGGCAGCGCCGGCGTTGGCCCGGGCCAGGGTCTTCTTTCCGTTGGAGTGGGAAACGCTTTTCTTCTGGAGTACGACGGAACTGGCAGCGGTGACAGCCTGTTATTTAGTGTCGACGGAGGGACGTCAGAGGCAACGGGAGTGGGATTTAGCCAACTGACTGCCGGGCTGGATATCTCACTGGCAGTGAGCGGAGCCGTGAATAGTCCGACTGAAGCCTATACGTTTACAATCGCTTCTTTCAGCGGCAATTCTACTTTATTTACCCAAAGCGGAGCCTTTAACAGTTCAACGTATAATACCTCTCAATTTCAATATACCGACTCAAACACGACCGGTAATGGTTACTTCAATGCCCTCAATATATCGGCCGAAGCGGTCCCTGAACCGTCTACGCTAGCGCTGGCGGGTTTGTCGGGCCTGGGCACTTTGTTCGCTTTCCGCCGGCGGAAATAAGCGAAGAAAGAGCCGCGCGATCCGAATGCGGCGATTTAGATCTTTTCCTTGGTGCTTGGTGCTTGGCGCTTGGAATTTGGTGCTTTTTATTTTAGTTAGCCGGTGTATGCGATGCCCACCAGGTAAGATCGCGGAGAGCGCCGGGGTCGTTGCCGACTTTAACACCCTGGGCGTCACTGTAAGTGACGAATTCGACGGGTATCGTATCGACGCCGCCATGCCACTTATGCATTTCTGAATGACCATCGGCAAAAACCATGCCGGCGGATTTGCCGTGCAGGCTGCCGGGCAGTTCGGTGAAAGTGCCATCATACCCGCTATTGTTTTGGTTCGCATCGGCCGGGTTGACATAGAGACAGCAATCGTCATTCGCGTCTGGATGTTCGTCGGTGACGACCCATGAATCCGCGGGCGAGGGCCAGTGGAGGTTCGACATCTTTGCCACGTTATAGTATGCGGGCCAGTTTCCGCCGCCGCCTTTGGCAAAATACTTGGAACCATCGCCCATTGCGCCGTCCATGGCGCAACTGCGAATGCGGGTCCCGATTCCATATTTCGACATGAACTGGCCGCCCGTGGATGAGCGTTGCGCGCTCGACAGGAAATTGTCCGCCGGGCAAACGAAGATTTTGATTTGTGCGGAGATGTACGGCGCCAGCAGCGCGACTGAATGCGCTCCCATCGTCTGCTGGTCGTAGGTCAGGAGCGTGGTGTTGAAATCGTTTCCACTGGCGTTCCAATCCAGGACGGGGACATTTTGGTTTGCCAGGCCCGGACAGATCCAGTTGACGCATTTTTGATTGCCCGAAACAGCCGAATCTTTGTCGCAATTGCTGGGCAGCCGGTCGTTGTTGTCGCTGATATACATCAACCAGGCGATCCCCATTTGCCGGTAATTGTTCATGCAGTAGGCGGTCTGCGCCCGCATCTTGGCCGCATTCAGGACGGGCAACAGAATGGCCGCAAGGATGGCGATGATGGCAATGACGATCAGCAATTCGATCAACGTGAAGCCATTGATCGGCGATGCGTTTCGCGTAAGCCTTTTCACGGGGATCTGGTTTTTCATCGCATTGCCTTGCGCGCTATTCCTTCATCAAACGGAAGAATTGCATCGCGCCTGCGGAAGTCCAATTGGTGGACTCCGTGCCGTCGGTGCCGGTAAGCGTATTCCATGGCCCGTTCACGCCGGGCGCATTTTGCAGGAGAACAGCCGGCCGCCCGAGCCAGGTGAGAGGATAGGCTCCGGCGGATGGGCCGCCGATGTGAAGATTTCCAAAGTCCGGTTCCACGATGTTGGTGACTGCCACACCGGCAAGAGGGTACGGGTTTCCAGCGGCCGGCTGCAGAATGTCCCACGACCAGACATCTTGAGGGAAGGTATAGGAGGGGCCGTAAGAGCGGACTTCGCGGATGTGGTTTGTGCCACCGCCGTTCTCGTCGTCGACTCCGTTAAAGCTATATTTGTAAGTCATGTAAATTGATGTTCCTCTTGGGATAACGAAGGAATTGGTGTAAACGTCAGAGTTGCCCACTTCCATCATTTGCTGGTTTGGCGGCAAAGCGTCCACTCCCCAGGCCGGCCAGCCCAGCCAGGCGCCGTTGATGAAAACCTGGTCGCTGCCTTTTACAAACTGATAGCCGGTATCGTCGGGCGTTCCGTTTGTCACAAGGACAGAGAAATTGATGGTGATGCTGTTGATGGTCAAGTCGCCCAGACCGAGGTCGTCATAAGACGTCACCGGAAGTACCGTATTTTGTTGCGTGAGGGTCGTGGAACGGTTTCCGCCCGCGGTCGAGACCGGCTGCTCATAGCCGCCGTCCAAATTGTTGACCCGGAATTTCCATTGGAAGGAAATGGGGTCATATCCCTCCGTGGCGAAAGTTCCAATGTAAAGGTTGGTTTTAAGGCCAGGATTTAAGTCGCCTGGGTTCAATACCGTATAATTGGTTAATTGATTATCTGTGCCCCAGTCAGCGTTAAAGCCGCCTACGGCGACGGAATTGCCGGATGCGCCGTTGACGAAATTTCCAAGGGCGACCTCTTCGCTCAAATCCAGTTGAAACGTGACGTAGTTGGTTGGCGGCAGCGCCAGAGCGCCAACATAAAACCGGCCGCCAGGCAAATCCAGGACCGCCGGCAGGGTCTGATTAGTTTGTGTGGTTAGATAGGAGCCGTTGCCGTCGTTATTGCCAAAGTCAGGGTTGGCGAAATTAATGTCGCTCCAGTTACCGGGGGGCGATTGAAACTTGAACCCGAAAGAGCCCGCCGTGGCGACGACGAAGCTGTTGGAATAAACCCCATTGCCAATGGGAGAAAGCACGTTCGCCGTGCCATTATAGCTGTTGAAGTCTCCGGGTAATCCCCAACCGGGATCATTATCAGGGTCATCGTAGCCCACGCGGTTGGACGTTGGCAACCAACCGTCAGTGAAGCTTCCGGGCCAAAAATGGATCGTCGCCGAACCGGTGCTGTCATACAAAAACTCCAAATTACCACTGCCCGGCCACGAATTGTTCCACGTGCCATCCGTCACTTTGCACTGGTCGTAAGCGCCTGGCGTCCCGCCGGTGATTGTGAAAGAGAATTCGCCGGCATTGGGCCCGGCGGTCATAGGGTTCGCACTGGCATTCCAGTTATTGAAAACGCCAGCGCAGCAGTATTGCGCCTGCGAGTTGGCCGCGACGGTGATCGATCCGATTACTGCGAACAAGATAGCTATGGGTTTCATGTAATGTTCTTTCTAACTGCGGCCTGCGCAGGAGCTATGGCAAATGCTCCATGGCGAGGCGACAATGATTTATGCTCGCAACGTATCGGCTATTTCTGAAATCGTCCACCGCATGTTTGTGCGGATTTTGAACCGCAATAGTCATGCATGCACCGCTCCAATTGCGTAGCCGGATGGGGTAAATGCAGGACGAATTTTCGAACGTGAACGGGGCAGCCATATGGCGGACAGGCAGGATAAACGGAATATAACTAAAACATCAAAGATCGTGACCCATCGCAAAAAAATCCGGTCCGTAATGGCAGCCTCAAAATCCTTCGCGCACTTAGCGGTCTTCGCGCGAAACCAGTTTGGGTTCAGGTGGAAGAGTGGCGGACGAAGCTCGGAAAAATGTTTCTTACGAATCGAAGCCGCACTTAGGCGTCTACAGTGACGCGCCTGCCGGCCCGGGCCTGGCACATCAAAATGATATTCTTCGCTTTTTCTTCGTTGGTGAGCGCGTCCTGGGTTTCCATCGTGACCTGGCCCGAGAGCAATCGTGTTTTGCATCTTCCGCAAACGCCGGAGCGGCATTCGTAGTCAAGATTGACACCGGCGTCTTCCGCGATTTCGAGCAGCACTTTGTTCGGATCCAGCGCAACCGATTTGCCTGAACGCGCGAGGGTCAAGAGCGGTTCTCCGTCTTCTGGAATTGGGCTCGCTTGCGCTTGATGTCCAGCCTTTAGGCTGTCTGGGCTGGTTTCACACACGGCGTTTTCCGGACAGCCTAAAGGCTGGACACCGAGCGCCGGACTGGTTTCCGCACGTTGCGCGGTGATAAATTCCTCTGACTTGATCTTGTCGGATGACACGCCTGCGTCGCGCAACAATTGGATGACCGGCGCCATCATTGCCTGCGGGCCACAAACGTAAACCGGATGTTTTGCAATGTCGGGAACGCACATTCCCAGATATCGGCCGTTTACTCGCCCCTTATGGCCGGTCCAATCCGAGTCTTCGCATCGGCTCAAAGTGATATAAACGCGCACATTTGAAAAACGCACCCGCAAGTCTTCGAGTTCTTTTCGGAAGATGATGTCACTTGCGGTCTTTGCGCTGTAGATAAAGTAGATGTCGCCTTTCCACTTCCGGTCGGTGAGTTCGCGGAGAATCGACATCAATGGCGTAATGCCTACACCACCAGCAATGAGGACAATGCTGTCGGCCTGCGTTCTTTCAAAGATAAAGCGGCCGGCCGGGGCCGACGCGCGTATCGTGTCGCCTTCTCGAACCATTTCGTGGAGGTGACGCGAGACATACCCATTTTCCTCGCGCTTAACGGTGATCTCGCAATAGTCGCTCCGGGTTGGAGGAGATGAGATTGTATAGGTGCGATTGACTTTTTTACCGTCAATCAAAAGTGAAAGAACGAGGTATTGTCCGGCTTGATGCTCAAACGGCAGGCGTCCGCCATCCGGCGCAATGAATCGGAACGTGCGGACATCTGGAGTCTCTTGAGTGATTCTTGTCACGCGCAGTTCGCCGGACCATAACTTTGGTTTGGTGGCAGCGGTGGTAACACCACTCGCACTTGGCACCGCCCTGGCGGGGGCGGTGTTGCGCTTGGATGTTACGACGCGATAGCCGAGCAAAACGGTTAACACGCCTGCGAATGCCAGTGGCTTGCGCACGTCCGCTTTGACCTGCATGTAATAATGGATGACTCCGGCAATGGCGACGACATAGACCAATCGATGCAACCCGTTCCAACGTTTTGCGCCGAGGCGGCGAATCATCGCATTTGTCGAGGTGACAGCGAGCGGCACCATGCCGAGCAGGCCGATGCTCCCGATGATGAGGTATTTGCGCCGGACCATTTCGTTCAATGTGCTCTCAATGCTGAACGAGCGATCGAGCGTGAAAAAAATCAGGAAGTGCAGGCTGGCGTATGCGAATGCGTAAAGGCCGAGTGTGCGCCGGACAAAAATCAACCAATTCCATCCGGTGATTTTTCGCAACGGCGTGACCAGTAGCGTCAACACGAGGAACACCAGCGCGAGCATCCCGGTGGTCAGAATGGCGAAGTTCACCGGATTGGCTCCCAGTTGATGATGCAGGGCGTCCCAGCCCAGCAATGCCGCCGGTACGCCGGCGTTTACCAGTACCAGCAGCTTGGCGAAACGGGTCTCGGAAGCGTCCATAGTTCAAAATTTTTTCTGCAAGTCCATGTCGGCGTATAAATGCCCGACCTGTTCTTCGTAGCCGTTAAACATCAGTGTCGGACGCCGGCCGGATTCGCCGATGCGTTTCTCCGTGGCCTGGCTCCAGCGTGGATGGTCTTTGTGTGGATTTACATTGGCGTAGAAACCATATTCGTCCGGGGCGTACTCGCTCCATGTTGTTTTTGGTTGTTCGGCTGTGAGTTTAATTTTGACGATGGATTTGATGCCTTTGAACCCGTATTTCCACGGTACGACGAGGCGGAGCGGGGCGCCGTCCTGCGGTGGCAATGCTTTGCCGTAAAGCCCGCTTGTGAGGAGGGTCAGTGGATGCATGGCTTCGTCCAATCGCAATCCCTCGACGTAAGGCCAATTCAGCACGTCGGTTTGCTGGCCGGGCATGCGCGAGGAATCAAGCAATGTCTCAAACGCCACATACTTCGCATCGCTTGTCGGCTGGACCACATCAAGCAATTTGGACAACGAATAACCCGCCCACGGAATCACCATGGACCATCCTTCCACACAACGCATGCGATAGATGCGCTCTTCGGGTGGCGCAATTTTCAGGATTTCGTCCACAGTGAAAACCTGGGGATTGTTTACTAGTCCTTCGACGGAGACCTCCCAGCCGTCGGTTTTGAATTTCGCGGCGGAGTCAGCCACACCCTGCTTGTCCGTCGTGAACTCGTAGAAATTATTGTAATGCGTAATGTTCTCAAACGACGTCTGCGGTTCATCTACCGTGAACCCGGAATTTGCGGGCGCGGTCGTTGCTTTCTTAACTCCCTGCAGGTCCACTGTTTTAACAACTTTGGTGGAAATGTGATTGAGCTGGTGGTAAACGACGCCTGTGGCCACGGCGCTGGCGGCCAGGATGCCGGTGCGGATGAAGTTGCGGCGATTGAAATACACCGCTGGTGGCGTTATTTCGTCGGGCGAAATTTTATTCGGGTCGTTCATAATTTAATGGTAGGGACGGCGCGCTGCGCCGTCCCCGCCCGCACAGAGCGGGCGGAACGTGCGCGGTACCACGGTCCACATCGAATGTTCCGTGCGGGTATGACTTCATGTGCGTTGAAGGATTTTTTCCAAAACCGTTTGGTTTTTGCCGGCCAGGAGATAGACCTTTCCATTGCCGGTCCATGTGGCGGTCATTATGCCGTCGGCGCTGGCAAATTGCGGTGTGCCGCCGAGATTCGGCAGGCCCGCGCCGTCCATGACGAAAAGATCCATGTGTTCACCATTGACGATGAAGCAGATCATTGTCGCCTGATGCCCATTCCAATCCACGACGCGGCAACCCTGGGCGGTTCCGGCGCCGGCCTGGAGAGCGGCGGGCAAATCAAAATGAGCGTCCATGTTTTTGCTCCGGAGCCATTGCTGGATGCCGGCGATGTCGTGGGACTGAAAAGAAACGTGTTCCTGGGTTTGCAGCGAACTGCGAACCATCGTTTCGCGAAACGAAGCCAGTTGCGTCGTTTTCTGGGGGATCATGAGGAGTATGGCTCCCAATGACGTCAGGACCAACGCTACCGCGGCGAGTTTCATCGGTTGAAGCCACCAGGGAGTCGGGAGCACTGTTTTCTGGAGGGCGAGCAACTCTGACTTTAAGTTGGGCGGGACAGGAATCGCCCCTTGCAATCGGGTTTGAATGCGGCTGTTAAGAACGCTTTCTTCGTTGAACCACTTTTGCAATTCCGGGTCGCGCCGGACCTGTTCCAGCGCCTCGGCAAAGAACGGATCTGCCGCATCCTGCCCATTTGGGCGGTAGCCTTGCAGAATCAATTTGGCTTCCTGGTTGTTCATAACACGGTCATTCTTTTTGCCGGGACTGTTTGATGGAAATGATTTTGCGTTCGATGCCGATGGATTTTGCGGCGAGGGATTTGCGCATCAGTTCTTTTCCCCGTGACAGGCGCGACATCAACGTGCCGATGGGAATGTCGAGCATTTCGGCAATCTCGGCATAGGAATGATTTTCAAAATAGTAGAGCGCCAGCGGCACGCGGTAACGTTCCTCCACTTCGAGTAACGAATCGCTCACGGCTTCGTTCTCGAGCTTATCGACCATTTCTGGTGTGACCGGCGGCAATTCAGCCTCGACGCTCGCGATCTCATAATGTGGCAGCGACGATTCACGGCGTTTCCAACCCAGGTAAATCCGATAGAGCGTCGTGAACAGCCAGCCTTTGACCTTCGATTGGTCGCGCAACTGCCCGCCTTTGACCAGCAGGCGCGCGAACGTTTCCTGCGTCAGTTCCGCGGCGTCATCGCCATTGCCCGCGAGGCTGCAGGCAAAGCGGTACAGGCCCTCGTAGAGGGAGTTTACCGCCTGTTCATAGTCCATTTCGTTCACGTTGAGCGTTGGTGCCTATACTCTTAATATAGATACGAGCAACCAGAGGGCGATTTTATTCCAACTTATTTTTCGCATTTGCAGAAATATCTGGTATGGTTCGGTGATTCACTTGGAGGAAAATGAAGAAACCATTTCCTATTCCCGGATTTGCGGCGGTTATAGCCATTGTGGGAGTAGTCGCCGTGTTGTTCGTATACGGGGGCGGCTGGCTGACTCCACAAGCGCTCACGCCGGCGAGTTTTGTCGACCGATTCGAGCAATCGAGCGGGAAGCAGCCCGGTTTCCGCCGTAATCACGCCAAGGGTGTTTGCGTGAGCGGTTGGTTTGACAGCAACGGCGATGGAGCTGCGCTCTCGAAGGCGGCGATTTTTGAGCAGGGGCGTGTGCCGGTGATTGGACGTTTTTCAATTCCGGGAGGAATGCCGTACGCAGCTGATGCGACGACGCCCGTGCGTGGGCTGGGGATTCGTTTCACGCCATCGAAAGGCGAAGAATGGCGCACAGCGATGATTAATCTTCCAGTGTTTCCTTTTGCCACGCCGCAGTCTTTCTACGACCAAATGGTGGCGCTGGCCCCGAACCCGGCCACTGGAAAACCTGATCCCGCGGCTGCACAGGCATTTTTTACCAAATATCCGGAGTCCGCCAAAGCATTGAAAATCATCCAAAGCGGAACGAAACCTGCCGGATTTGAAAACAGCACGTTCAACAGTTTAAATGCGTTCCGGTTTATCAATGCCAAAGGCGAAACCGCATGGGTACGATGGTCATTTGTGCCGGTCCAGCCATCCGGAACGGCGGGCGCGGCACTTCCGAAAGAGAAGGGGACGAATTATTTATTCGACGCGTTGATTGCGAGCATTCATCAGCACCCGTTGCAATGGCATCTGATCGTCACTGTCGCGCAGCCGGGTGACCCAACTGATAACGCAACGCTTCCCTGGCCGACGGATCGGCGGCAGGTTGACGTGGGAACCCTCACGATCAATCAAATCGAGAGCGACGACACCAGCTCCGCGCGCAACATCAATTTTGATCCATTGGTGTTGCCAGACGGAATCGCCGCCTCGACCGACCCGTTGTTGAGCGCGCGTTCGGCCGTTTATATGCGGTCTTTCACCCGGCGCGAGGGAGAGCCCAAAAACCCAAGCGCGGTTTCGCCCGCCGAAACGGAAAAATAAGATGAGTAATAACCCAACCCAATTTGCCTGGCTTTCTCGAATCCTGCACTGGCTGATGGCCGCGATGCTGCTGACCATGCTGTTTATCGGCGTGGCCATGGTCGCTTCGATTGGTGATTACCATAAACTGGTGGCGCTGCATCGTCCATTAGGCATCGCCATATTGATCCTGGCAATTATTCGTGTGGTCAACCGCATGTTCACGACGCTCCCGCCGTTCCCGCCGACAATGTCGCCATTGGAACGACGGATTGCCAGCGCCAGCGAAAGGTTGCTCTATGCCTTGATGTTTGCCTTGCCGCTCGTGGGCTGGGGTATGTTGTCGGCAGGCAATTATCCTATCGTCATGTTTGGGCCGGTGCATCTGCCGTCGATTCTACCGGCGAGCCCGACGCTTTACGCGGTCCTGCGCAAAGCGCATACCATCCTTGCATATCTTTTGTTTTTCACATTTCTGGCGCATCTCACGGCGGTGTTGTTTCACACACTGGTCATTCGCGACGGGCTGTTATTTCGCATGGTGCCATGGACAGTTCGTACGATCCCAACGAAACCCGCGATTCTCAAATCCGGGCCTGCAGCCGATCAGACAGATACAGTTGCCTGAACTGATAGCGAGAAAAGGCCGGTGTCCTTCTGCAGTGTAGGATGATGTGATGAACGAGAAGGCGATTCTATTCCCATTTATTTTTTCGCGGGAGGAGATTTATTCCGGAATAAAACTTCGTGATGTTTCTCTCACCATTGGTATCGCAAATAACTGCTTCGGCGGACGAATGAAGCAAACTGAGCTGCTGCTTGTCTCGTTGCAGATCTTCGAGCCAACGGTCAAGATGCAGATGCTCCAAGCGGTATTTAAATTTTCCGCCAACCTCCATTGGGTCATCTGCGTCATCGTCCGCCTCGGGAATCTCGATATTTAATTCCAATTCTTCAGATTCCGGGTTTTGGTTGGGGTCGGCTTGATAATTGCGAATTTTCTGCTCCAAGTGCTCAATTTTGTCGATTGTGCGGCCCATGGTGATTTCAAATGATTTCACGGAACTTTCGAGGCGCTTGAGGAAATTAACCTTCATCATGCCGATAAGGAATTTTTCGCGGTCAGCCTGGCTGAACGGGTCCCCGGCATGGGTTTGATACAATTGCCTAAACTCATCCTTGAGGTACCGGGACGGCGCGAACAACGACAATTTGTAACCGCCGATTTCGTCGTTGAGCTTATCATAACTTAAAAAACGGCGTTGCAGGTCAATTTCCGCATAAATCGAAATGGGCTTGTTGCGCGTGGGGAATCCGCCCAGCGCGGCAATGCTGTTTTTGTAGTAGCGCAGAATGTGTTTGCGCGAGCGCGCGATGGTCAGTTCGTCCAAAAGTTTGAAAAATGCGGAACTGAGTTTTTCCAGGAGGTCTTTGGTTTTACGCTCGCCAGTATGTCTTTTTGCCCAGAGCGTGAAAGTCTTTTGCGCCGCCGTGAGCGTATCTTTCAGACTACTGATGTCGAGGGTGTCCTTAAAAGTGTCGTCGTGGCCTTCCGTGAGAAAATAAAGCTGATTTCGCAAGTCGCGCAGATCGTTGTTTACCGGCGTGGCCGAAAGCAGCAAGACCTTTGTTCTTACCCCGCTTGAGATGATGTCTTCCATGAGCCGCTGGTAACGGCTCCGGCGAATGATTTTGCCCTCTTCATCGCGTTTGCCAGGTGTGTTGTTACGGAAGTTGTGTGACTCATCAATCACGACAAGATCAAAGTTGCCCCAATTGAAGGTTTCCAGGTTGATGTCGCCTGAAAATCCGTCTTCACGGCTCAAATCGGTGTGAGACAGGACGGTGTAGCCAAACCGGTCCTTGGTGAAGGGATTGAGAAGGCTGTTGTTTTGCGCCTGATAAACTGTCCAGTTCTCTCGCAGTTTTTTCGGGCAGAGGACAAGCACGCGCTCGTTCTTCAGTTCAAAGTATTTGATTACGGCCAACGCCTCGAAAGTTTTGCCGAGGCCCACGCTGTCCGCAAGGATGCAGCCGTTGTGTTTGAGGATTTTATTGATCGTGCCTTTGATGCCGTCTCGCTGAAACTCAAAACACGCTTTCCAAATCTCCGTGTCCACAATCTTAATGTTTTGGTCGAGCAACCCACCCTTATCTTGGTCTGCCAGAAAACTTTCAAAAACGTGAAACAGGGTTTTGAAGTAAATGAATTCCGGCGCGTGATTTTGGTAAAGCTGGTCGAGGTATTTCAGCACATCCGGTTTTACATCTTCCACCAGTTTCTCGGTGCCATTGGTGCCGTCACTTTTCCAAAGCTCATCAAACCATGCTTTCAGATCCTGACGGTCTCGATTGCTGTCAACCACGAGGTTCAATTCTATGTTGTTATTGCCCGCGCCTAGACCGAGACCTCGCACCGTAAAATTTGAACTGCCAAGAATGGCTTCTTCAACCCCGTTATTAGCAATGTGATACATTTTCCCGTGGAGAAGTTGTGAATGCCGGACGGATCGAATATCGACGTTTTGCCGAATCCACTCTGCACATTCACGGGCTACTCGCTTCTGTTGGAGCGTGTTGGTGAGATGAAGCCCGTTTCCGTCGAGAATGAATGCTTTTTTTTCCGTCTTATCAGGGTCCAGAGAAGCAATGAAGCGTGGTTCGCCAAATAGGAAATTAAGATGGCCAATTTGATCAAGCTGCGTTTTGAGCGCATCGTACGCGTAAATTGTGAAATATGCGGAAACAATCGAAAGTTGTGAGCCAGCGTGAATTTTCGTTTTGAGAAAATCTGCTACCGGGCCGCGACTGTGATTATCCCTTATGCCTGAACTGCTTGTCGGGTTTGGCATTGCGGGTTAAATGTTGCAGAAACGAAACTAAAATTGCACGGAGAAATTACGGCGACGGCATCCTCCTGCAAAGGCTCTGCCCGCTACGAGCGGCTTGCGCCGCGCCCCATGTGGTGGAATTTTTATTTTGTGCTGGGCTGGTTTGGGTTCCGGGGATGGGCACCAGTCCCCGCCCCGAAAATGGGAAAGCCTTAATTTCCTTAAAATCATCTGTTTTTAAGGGAAATCCACGAATTTTGGCGTTCGTTTCTTATTTCATCCCCAATATAAAAAAATGTACTCGGGGTGGTCGTTCCCTTCCTCACCCGCCTTCGCCTCGGCTGTCACCTGGGGAAATGCCACTGTGACACCATACTATTACCGCTGCCATGTCTGCACGGATTGTTGACTCGTGCGAAATTTAATTACCCCTAAATTTGAGCGAAGGTCGGGTCGTCAAATTCGGCCCAGGGGTTCTCAGTCCAGGCCTTGTGCCTCAGCTGATAAGAAATAGACATCTGCGATCTTTGCGATCTCTGCGGTTAATCAGTATTTTCCCGTAGTCCTGTATTTCGCGGTTCACCATCTTCCATCTCCCGTCTGCTATCCGCTCCTGTAAGATTGACAAATGGAATTAAGTAGTGCATTATCGGCGCGGTTCCGCGCAGGAATCACATTCGGTGCACGTGACTCGATTATCAACCCGGGGAATGGGATGGACGCCGCATTTTTTATTGCCGCTGGTTTTTCTTTTTTTCCTGGTCCCACTCCACTCCGCGCATGCTGGAAATTTTTATGCCGGGATATCGCCGGCCACCGTTCCCTGGCCGGGCGGCATTGTGCCGTATGAATTTACCAATACGCTTACGTCAGCGCAGGAACAGACCTATCTCAACGGCTTGCGGGAATGGGAACTGGCCGCGAACGTTAAATTTGTCCCGCACACGACGCAGGCGAACTGGATCCTTTTCTGTTACAACACCAATTTCCAGGATTACGTGTCCGGCGGGAGCTCTAGTCCGCAAATTGTTACCATATCCAGCCTGAGCCGGGCGCAGGTGTGCCATGAGATGGGGCATTCGTTTGGATTCACGCACGAGAATATCCGGCCGGACGCGGTGAATTATATCCAGGTCCTGACCAATAACATTTCGAATGAGCCGGCCAATATTTATTGGTTCACGATCGATCCGACGAGCGTGACGAATGGGAAGTATGATTACGAATCGGTGATGCACCTGGGCTGGGATTTTGATTCGACGAACCCAGGCGTGCTGGCGACGCAAGTGCCTAGAGCTCCAAATTTCCCGCGATATCAATATCGCATGGGCAATTATTGTCTTAGCCCCGGCGACCGCGCGGCGCTCGCGTACTTGTATGGTCCGCCGGCGGTTCCATTGACGAATGTCGTGACGACGACTTCTGACGTGGGCGTCGGCAGTTTGCGGGCGGCGTTGTATTATATTACCGATCATCCGGGTTCAGTGGTGAAATTCAATATTCCCACCAGCGATCCCGGATACAGCAACGGTGTTTTCAATATTCACCTGACGGGCATGCTGCCGCCGCTGGCTGCAAACGGAATGGTGATTGACGGCTCGACGCAGCCGGGATTTACGGGAAAGCCGCTCATCATGTTGGATGGTTCACAGATTCTTCCTGAAACATATACATCGGACACGGGGCTGCTGGTTTATTCGTCGAGCAACCAGGTGAAGGATATTTCGTTTTCCGGTTTTAATTGGAATGGTCTTACTTTCACGTATGCCGACGCGTCGAATAACGTTGTTTCAGGTTGTTGGATTGGCGTTGACAGCACCGGCACAAATCCCGCGCCGAATGCCTACCAGGGAATCCTGGTCACCAGCAGCTCAGGCCATAATACCTTCGCGAGCAACACGATTTCCGGTAATTTGCAGTACGGCATTTATATCGGTGGAACGAATACTGGAGGGAACGTGGTTGAAGGCAATTACATCGGCACTGATCCAAGTGGAAGCAACCTTTTGGCAAATGGAGATAGCGGCATTTTTATCGGCGACGCGACCACGGGCAATACGATTGGCGGCACAACGGCGGCGGCGCGAAACGTGATTTCCGGCAATTGGCAGTATGGCGTTTACATCGGCGGCACGAATACGAGCGGGAACGTTGTTGAGGGCAATTATGTGGGAACGGACGCCAGCGGGAGCAATTCATTGTTCAATGCGTATAGCGGTATTTTTCTCGGCGCGGGCGCTGCCGGCAATACGATCGGCGGAATAAACTCGGGCGCGCGAAATATTTTTTCCGGAAACGAACAATACGGTATTTGGATATCCGAACCGAATACGACCAGCAACGCGATCGAGGGCAACTATATCGGGACAGATGTGACGGGAAACAACCCGGTTCCCAATCTGGCAAGTGGGATTTTTATGGGCGGCTCATCAAGTGACAATACTGTCAGCGGCAACGTGATTTCCGGCAACAACAACTATGGCATTTTCGCGACCAATACAACAGACAATATCATTTCTGGAAATGAAATCGGGCCGGATGCCGTGGGCATAAATTCACCGGGTGTTCAGATGTATGGCATTGGTCTCCTCACCGGCGCGAGCGGGAATATTATTGGTGGCGGCAACGTCCTGTCTGGAAATACTTCGTACGGTGTCTATATGTTTGGTCCTGACGCGAGCAATAATGTTATTGAGGGTAATCTCATTGGTACTGATGCGACTGGGACAAATGCGCTTCCCAACGGCGGCTGGGGCATCGGTATCTGGAATTATGCAAACAACAACATCATTGGCGGCACGACAGCCGAAGCGCGCAATGTGATTTCCGGCAGCATAGCCGCCGGGTACGGGATTGCCATTGGAACCGCAAATAGCAATATCGTGGAAGGAAATTTCATTGGGACGGACATCTCGGGTAAGGCGCCGGTTCCGAATGCCTTCGCCGGCGTGGTTGTTGAAAGCGGTTCGGTGGGAAATCTCATTGGGGGAACGGCGGTTGGGGCCGGTAATACTATCGGTTACAATTATATCGGCGTGGCGGTGTATGATTCCAATACGACGAACAATGCCATTCGAGGTAATTCGATTTTTGACAGCGGATGGATGGGGATAGACCTGGATGGATTTCCAGGCAATCACGCAGGATTCGAAGCCGGCCCGGACGATTGGCAAAATTATCCAGTCATCACCAACGCTTTCGGTTACGCAGGCAGCACGATCGTTGGAGGAAATTTCAATAGTTTGCCCAACGGCAGTTACTACATTGATTTTTACGCCAATACCGTCCAGGGGCTTGATGGCTACGGTGAAGGGCAGGTTTACATGGGAACTGAGATCGTGATAACGAGCGCGTCCGGAAATGCTCTTTTTGCCTACACAAACACCTCCGCAAATTATTCGGGCCAATACATCAGCGCCACGGCGACGGCGGCTACGGGGGACAGCAGTGAGTTTGCCGCCGACGTGCTGGCCACGAACGTACCCGCGCCGTCCGCACAATTCGGAGCGCCGTTTCGCTGGGTGCCGAATGGGTTCGTTTTCAACCTAACCTTTACGACTAACTTCAGTTATCACATCCAGGCGACGACCAACCTGGCGGCAAATCCGGTGCCCTGGGTGAACGTTACGAATTTTACCGCAACGAATATCGCGATGACATTTACGGATCGCGCGGCTTCAAGCTATCGCGCGCGGTTTTATCGGGTGGTTTCGCCCTAGCAGCCCGTTAAAAAATGGCCTTTTTTCCAAAAGCCGAGGATGAACCGCATGGAGTGGCGAGCTACTGCCGTTACCAGGAGCAGTCCTCCTCCACCCAAGAGCCAATCGAACAGAGAACCTTTGTTGCGTTCTATC
>DATAST010000235.1:0-45733 GCA_036269115.1 Verrucomicrobiia bacterium
TGTGACGGAGTTACGCCAAGCCATTGAGGCGTTTATTGCGACCTATAACCCGAAGGCCAAACCACTTCAAGTGGCGCAAGCGGGAGGTGAGGGGATCCCAGTTGCGAAATACTATCGTTAATTTATGCAATTAAGCACTAGTTAGTCAAGGATACCATGAAAGTTGTTCTATTTTGCGGTGGAAAGGGAACTCGCTTGCGGGATTATGGCAACAATATCCCCAAGCCGCTTGTCCCCATTGGATACCGGCCTGTCTTGTGGCACGTGATGAAGTATTACGCCCACTTCGGGCACAAGGATTTCATTTTGTGCCTCGGTTACATGGCTGATAAAATTAAAGACTACTTTTTGCGTTACGACGAATGTATTTCAAACGACTTCGTTCTGTCCGCCGGGGGTAAGAATTTGACGCTCACCACCAGCGATATTCAGGATTGGACCATCAACTTTGTGGACTCCGGCGTGGACGCCTCCATCGGGCAACGCCTCAAAAAAGTGCAGCACCTGTTGGAGAACGAAGAAACCTTTCTGGCCAATTACAGCGATGGCCTCACCGACATGCCGCTGCCTAAGATGTTGCGGCAGTTCGAGCGTAGCGGCAAAGTCGCCGCTTTCGTTTGTTCTCCGCCTTCCCAGACATTTCATACGGTCGCGTTGAAAAATGGAAGCCCTCGGGTCATCAAAATTGAGCCCGTCCGCGACTCGGGCCTGCTCATCAACGCCGGATTCTTTGCATTTAAACGCGAAATTTTTAATTACATGCGGAAGGGCGAGGACTTGGTGGGCCCGCCTTTTAACCGCCTTATTGAAAAGGACCTCATCATGGGCTACAAATACGACCGCTTTTGGGCGATGGACACTTTCAAAGAACAGCAGGAACTGACCGACCTGTGCAATAGCGGCAGGGCTCCATGGGAACTCTGGAAGCCCGAGTCATAAAATTGAAAAACCGTTTAGATGAATATCTCCAATCAGAAAATGACGACTGATCGGCGTCCGGAGTGCTTCTTCTGCGCGAGCCCGCTCACGCAAACGTTCATTGACCTGGGAATGTCACCGCTTTGCGAAAGCTACGTCAGCCGCGAGCAATTGAATCAGATGGAGGCATTTTATCCGCTCCATGCGCGTGTCTGCAGCCAATGTTTCCTGGTCCAACTCGAGGAATACGTCAGTCCTGAGCATATCTTTACCGAGTACGCCTATTTCTCTTCTTATTCTGACAGCTGGGTCCAGCATGCGAAGGACTACACCGACATGATCGTCGCCCGCCTCCGACTCGACAAACCGCACTTTGTTGTTGAGCTTGCAAGCAACGACGGATACCTCCTTCAACATTTCGTGCGCAAGGAGATCCCATGCCTCGGCATTGAGCCGGCAGCCAATGTGGCAAAAGTTGCTGTTGAAAAAGGCGTGCCGACGCAGGTGTCCTTTTTCGGCCGTAAAACGGCTGAGAAGATGGTAGCCGAAGGAAAACAGGCAGATCTCGTCATCGGAAACAACGTGTTGGCGCAGGTCCCTGATGTGAATGATTTTGTCGCCGGCATTCAGGTAGTATTGAAACCTCAAGGCGTTGCTACTCTCGAATTTCCGCATTTAGTCCGGCTGATGGAACAAAATCAATTCGACACAATTTATCACGAACATTTCTCCTATTTTTCCCTCATTTCGGTTGAAAAAATATTTGCCGCGCACGGGTTGGCTCTATTTGATGTCGAGGAAATTCCCACCCACGGCGGTTCCATCCGGATCTATGCCTGCCATGCGGGAGACAATTCCACGCCCGTCAGTGCGCGCCTGGCGAGCCTGCGGGAACGCGAGATTGCCCTGGGCCTTAAACATATGAGCGCCTATTCGGCTTTCGAAGAGCAAGTCAAGGCGACGAAACGAAATCTTCTGGAATTTTTGATTCAGGCGCGGCGGTCGGGAAAGAAAATCGCCGGCTACGGGGCGCCAGGCAAAGGCAATACGCTGTTGAACTATTGCGGTATCCGGTCGGATTTTCTCGATTTTACGGTAGACCGCAATCCGTATAAGCATGGGAAATTCCTCCCGGGAACACATATCCCGATTTTTCCCGTCGAGAAAATCGACGAAACGAAGCCAGATTACGTCCTGATTCTCCCCTGGAATTTCAAGGACGAGATCATTAAGCAAATGGCTCGTATCCGCAGTTGGGGCGGCCAATTTGTAGTGCCTATACCCAACGTACATGTTGTTCCCTGATGTCATCAAAAAGTACTTTCTTGAATATAACGAGTGCATGACGAATGGCTTTGTTCTTTTCGCGGAGGCAAAAACGTCAAGTTGCCGGCTGGTGACATCTCCGACGGGAACATTGCATTTGTGGATACAAATCATTTAAATGCATGCGCGAAAGGCCGTTCCTGTTAAGTAGAATCACCTATGTTACCGTTTTGTTTTGAAAAATTGAAGACCGTCCTTTGTCTTGGGGCGCATTCCGATGATATTGAAATTGGTTGCGGCGCCACGATTTTGAGTCTTACCCGGAAGAATCCCGAAATTGCTGTTTGGTGGGTGGTATTCACCGCGGACGGGCTGCGGCAAGCCGAGGCAAAAAAAAGCGCTCGAACCTTCCTTCAAAATGCGGGCAAGGCTCAAGTTATCGTCAAACAGTTTCGGAACGGCTACTTTCCTTTCGAAGCGGCCGGGATCAAGGAATTCTTTGAATTCTTGAAATCGCGTATCAACCCGGATCTCGTATTTACGCACTTCCGGAATGATCGTCACCAGGACCACCGCCTCGTATCGGACCTGACCTGGAACACTTTTCGCAATCATCTCATTTTGGAATATGAAATTCCAAAATATGATGGCGACCTCGGCACGCCGAATTTGTTCGCGCCTGTTGATAAACAGTTGGCGCAGGAAAAAGCTGATAACCTGTGCCGCTTTTTCTCAACTCAAAACAATAAACATTGGTTCGACCAGGAGACATTTCTGTCCCTGATGCGCTTGCGCGGGATGGAATGTTGTTCAAAATATGCCGAGGCCTTTTACGTCCGAAAAATGGTTTGCGGGATTTAACCTCTGACGATGGCTGCGGCAAAGTGAAGCAAAAATTTTATGGCATATTGGTTCGGAAGGAACGCTGGGGATTGTCCTGGCGCGGCAGATTGACCGTGCTCGCATTCATTCTATTCGTTGGCTGCCTGATGGTGTGGTTCGTTCACCCCTTTCTGGCAGTGACACACCGTGAAAATACGAAAATACTTGTGGTCGAGGGTTGGGTTCACCCTTACGCCATTAATGCCGCAGTTAAGGAATTTCGAACAGGCCACTACGACCACGTCTTCGTCACGGGCGGGCCGGTCGACGGAAGCGGAGGCTATATCAACGATTACAACACCGAAGCCAGTGTCGGAGCGGACTTGTTAAGGACGGCCGGTATTCCTAACGATGCGCTTCAAATGGTTCCATCGCGAGTGTGGAATCGGAATCGCACCTATTATTCAGCCGTCGCGCTGAGAGACTGGTTCATCCGCCACAAGATTCAAGCCAGCAGCATGAATGTTTTAACTGAAGAATCTCATGCCCGGCGCACCTGGTTGCTGTTTCAGGAAGCGTTTGACAGGAACGTTCGGGTCGGGATCATTTCCGTTCCAGATCCTGACTATGATGAAAATCGCTGGTGGCATTACAGTGACGGTGTCCGGGATGTCATCGGCGAGGCTATTGCTTACATTTATGCAAAATTCTTCTTCTGGCCAAAACATGCCTAATCCGCTCACAGCAAGTGATAAGATTTCCGACGTTGAGAGCGTGATTATATAAGTTGTTTAAAATGAATAACTTGCAATCTTAGGCCACGACTGCGGCGTCAGGGAATTTTACGGTTTAAAAAAGAACTCTCCGCGGAATCAAAAATTTATTATTCAGTAAGTTGTTTATAATCAGATATTTACTCGGAATGGCGACTGATGCCCCGCAGGTTTAGCATGAAAAATGCAAAGTAAACGCCCTGTTGACCCGAAAACCGGGGTTTGCTCAATTCAAATATGATCCTGCTATTAGGAGCCACAGGCTACGTCGGTCAGGCATTTTCTTTGGAGCTGCGCCAGCGGGGGATATCTTTTATTCCGTTGACGCGGAAGGCCGTGGATTACTCGAACTTTGATGTTCTGTTTAGTTACGTCCGTAAAATGAAGCCTGAGTTCGTGATCAATGCCGCGGGCTACGCTCCAAATCCGAATTTAGAAGCGCGCGAATCAGCGCATTGGGAAGTGCTGTGCGCCAATGCTTTGCTTCCTCAAACCATTGCGCGTGCCTGCCTGATGACCAATACGCCATGGGCGCACATTTCATCAGGGAATATTTATACCGGGGCCAAAGTGGAAATGACCAACGGCCAAATGCAAATTGAACGAGACCTCAATCGGCCGGAAATTCGCCAATTTTTCGCCACTCACCCCGAAAGATTTCACGGGTTCACGGAATGGGACGAGCCCAACCTTTCCTTCCGGCGCGCTCCTTGCAATTTTTATTGTGGAAGCAAAGCTCTGGCCGAGGAAGCGATTCATGGAATGGGCCGATGTTATATCTGGCGCCCCGCGGCAATATTCGACGAACGGGACGATGGCCGAAATCTCCTTTCGAAATTACAGCGCTGCAGGAGCGTCTATGATGGCATTATTACGGTTTCTCAACTTAATGACTTTGTGCGTGCCTGCCTGGAATTGTGGGAAAATGGCGCCGCTTTTGGAATTTACAACGTCGTCAATACTGGCGCCGTTACGATTGAACGCGTGGTTGAACTAACGCGGCAAATCCTCAAGCCAGTTCCCGAAATCGAACTTTTAGACCATGATGGGATGGGATCCTCTGAGGTTCCCTCAGCGACTTCATGTTCGAGTTGCATTCTTGACACGGCTAAATTGCTCGCGACCAAGGTGAAAATGCGAGCCACTGAAGATGCCTTGAGAAGTTCCTTGCGAAAATGGCGGGATGGGGCGACCCTTTCGGCATACGTTGCGGCCAACCCCAATCCTGTGAGCGCTTTCAGTGATCTTGATCCGATGGCCCTTTTTGAAAAACTGTTCGTGCGCCAAACATGACGGCTGAGGGATACCTTGTCCCGGGCAATCGCATTCTTCGGCCCTCGTCCTGTCCCTGGAAAACGACGTTATTATGTGTCGCGGCATTTGCGCCGGGAGTGATGGCGCAGAGTGTTCTCGCGCCTCCGCCGGCGGCGTCGACCGTGGTGCCCGCTTCGGTTGAAGAGTATCAAACCAATCAACCAGTCCAAATGCAGGTTTTTGTTCCCGGGGCGACCACTGCGCCTGGGGAAAATCAACCTTTTAAGGTCGGCCAGATCACCATTCGGCCAAACATTTTTTACCAGTTCAACTACGGCACGGGAATCCAATCATCCCCTGGTGCACAGCAAGATACGATTATTCAACAGTTATCGCCAGGAGTGGTGCTTGAGGCCGGACGACACTGGACCTTGAATTACACGCCCACCTTCACTTTCTATTCCAGTGACAATTTTCGAAACACGATCAACCACTCTGTTCAACTCCAATGGGGAACCGCGTGGCGCGACTGGTTTGTCAATGCGTCTCAAAGTTATGCCCGTACTGACGATCCGGAAATCGAAACCGGCGGACAAACGGAACAACAGAATTACTCGACAGCGCTCGGTGCAAATTACCAGATCAACCAAAAACTCTCTTTGAATTTGGGCCTCAATCAGGCCTTTAACGACTACGGGCGAAGTTCCTCCACGAACCTGGACCTGGGTATCGTGAATTCCCGCACGTGGTCGACGATGAATTGGTTGAACGACCAGTTTTGGCCCCGAGTCAGCGCCGGCATTGGGCTTGGCCTGGGCTATAACCAGCAGCAGGACAGCCCTGATTCCACTTATCAGGAATACCAGGCCCAAATCAGTTGGCGCGTCACCGACAAAATCAGTTTTCAGATCAGCGGTGGCCTCCAGGATCAGGAGTATTTGAGCGGGGGCGAAAGTAGTACGCTCGCCCCAATTTTCGGCGCCACGGCTCAATACCAACCCTTTGAGCAAACGCGGATCAGCCTGACCGCGAATCGCACGGTCAGCACGTCGGCCTTTGAAAATCAAAATATCGAAGCCACGCTTATCACGGGCGATATCAACCAGCGCTTGTTTGGAGGCGTGCTTCTGGACTTAAGCGGTGGCTTTTCGTCAGACCATTTTATTGCCACCTCCGCGATCGCCCTGGCTTCCAGAAGCGACGATGTTTATACGTTTAACGCCCGCTTGTCCTGTCCCTTTCCAAAGCGGGGAACGGTTTCAGTTTTTTATCAATATAGCGAAACTACTTCGACGCAAAGCGGATTTGCCGCCGGCTCCGGCGCCTTCAGTTATGCTTCCAATCAGGTTGGCTTCGACATCTCCTACTCCTATTGACTTGCGGTCATTTGCTTTTACGATACGGTTGAAATGCCTGAACGGGGTAAAGCGAAAATCAGGTTCGTTGTTTTGGAAAATCATTCAATAAGCCCTGCGCCGGGCCTCCGGCGCTTTGCGCTGGCGGCGGCAATCCTTGCGTGTGGTTTCGCAATCCCGCTGTGGAAGCTATTCCGATTTGCGGTAGGCAGTGATCTCTTTTCGTATATCCTCCTGATACCGTTGATCAGTGTGTATCTATTGTGGCTAAAGCGGGCCGATCTGCCTGCTTCGGCTCGTTCGGCGTGGCCGCTGGGCGCGGCCTTTTTCATGGCTGGCGGAGCGCTTCTGGCCGCCTATTGGTTGTGCCTTCGCCCAGGGTTGCTTGCAGTCAACGAAAATTATTTGTCATTCATGACAATTTGTTTTCTCCTGTTTTTCTATGGAGTCGCCTCGTTTTGTTGGGGTTTGGAAACTTTATGCGCGGCGGCGTTCCCATTGGGGTTTCTCATCCTGATGACGCCTTTGCCTCTCGCCGTCATTCAGGGAATGGATTCATTTTTGCAGGCGGGTTCAGCCGTGGCGGCCGCCGGATTTTATTCATTTGCCGGAACCCCATTTCTTCAACACGGCTTAACCTTCCAACTTTCTGACATCAGGCTCTCGATTGCTCCTGAGTGCAGCGGCATTCATTCCACCATCGTTTTGTTTATCACGGCTCTTCTCTGTGGCCATATCTTTTTGCGAACGCCATGGAAACAGGCTGTCCTGGCGCTATTTGTGGTTCCACTGGGCCTGCTCCGCAACGGGTTTCGCGTCTTTGTTATCGGGCAGATGTGCGTTCATTGGGGACCGCAAATGATTGACTCGCCTGTGCATCATAAAGGCGGGCCGCTCTTTTTTGGTCTCTCGCTTGTTCCATTTTTCTTAACGCTTTTACTGCTTCGTAAGTCAGAGAAAACGGGTCCCGGCCGATTGGCAAATGTTCGAAGCCAGCCATGCGCAAACTAATTCATTGGATTTCATCACTTGTCTTTGTCGCCCTGGTGGCCTCCGCGGTCGCCGGCTGCACGGCGAAGGCCAAAGCGTCTCATCATTTGAAGCGCGCCGATCAGTTTTTTGATTCCGGCCAATATGAGTCGGCGGAAATTGAATATGAAAACGTCCTTCACAACGACCCGCAAAACGCAGAGGCATGGGACAGGCTCGGCGACATTTATTTCGATGAGGGCCGCGGCCCGGAAACGATGCCTATCCTGCTCAGGGCCCGGCAAATGGATCCCCGCAACCTGGCCGTGCGCCTGAAGCTCGCGGCGATGTATCTGGCATCCGGGCAATCCAAAGAAGCAGCCAGCGAAGCTGCCTTCGTCCTTTCTCAAGATCCGCGCAATGATTTGGCGCCGCTTCTATTGGCGAACACCGCAGCCACCAACGAATTTAGCGCCACTCGTCATCAGGTTCAGGAACTGCAAAGAAAAGGTGATACGGCTTCTTTGGAGACCGCCTTGGGGATTCTCGCGCTTCGTCAATCAGACCTGAAAACAGCGGCGGACCACTTTCAACGCGCGGTTGCGATTAATTCAAACTTTAGCGAAGCGTACACCGGGTTGGGCGGCGTCTTCTATGCGCAAAAGGATTTGAAGGAAGCGGATCACGCGTTCCAAACAGCCGCCAACCTGGCGCCAGTCTGGTCCGGCAACGGCGTCCGGTATGCCGAATTTAAAACTCGATCCGGAGATGCAGCCGGGGCGGCAGTGTTGCTTCGTGACATCATTGCACGAACCCCATTTTACGTGCCGGCATGGACTGAATTGGCGCGGCTCTCCGCCGCCCAAAACAATTCTTCGAATGCCGTGACGCTGCTGGCCAGCGTGTTGGATCGTGACCCCCGCAACTATGACGGCCTGCTTCTCAAGGGCCGCCTGGATTTGTCGCAAGGCCACCCTGGCGAGGCTGTCGCAACCTATCAAAGGTTGTCTGCGGTTTATCCCGATGAGCCGTCCATTTTGTATGTTCTTGCCCAGGCCTACACAGCCAACAACCAGACCAATCTGGCCGATAGCACGTTGACCCGGGCTCTGGATATAAAGCCCGATTTCGGTGACGCGATCCTGTTGCGCGCCCAAATCGACCTCACCCATGGCAATCCCGCGCGTGCCATCGTGACTTTGAATCAGTTTGTCCGTCGCCAGCCTCACCTGGCGCGGGCGTGGCTGCTGCTGGCTGAGGCCTATCGTGCCCAGGGCGCTCCGGACAATGCAGTCGAGATTTATCGTGAACTGGAAAAGTCCTATCCGGCTAACGCTCAAGTTCCGGTGTGGCTGGGCGATTTGCTTTTACAGCAAAATCAACGGAACGCCGCGCGCGCCGAATTTCAAAAAGCGCTTCGCATCCAACCGGATTATGTGCCCGCGGTGGAACAACTTGTGGAATTGGATTTGTTGGAAAGACAATACACCGCCGCCCTGCAACGCGTGCAACAATTGGTTGTTCGTGATCCAAACCAGGCCGTTTCGCAATTGCTCCTGGGCACCACTCTCGCGGCCGGCGGAGAGACAAATCAGGCCGAATCAGCTTTGATGAAAGCCATCGAACTCCAGCCCGATTCCCAGGCTGCATATTTGCTGCTGGCTCAACTCTACGCCGAAGCGAATCAATATGAGAAGGCCCTGGCTGAATTGCAAATTGCGCTCGATAAAGACGCAAACAACCTGGCAGCCGTCATGCTCGAAGGCATTATTCACAATTCACGCGGCGATTATGAAGACGCCCGGGACGCCTACGAAACTGTTCTCGCCGTTTCTCCTGATAACGGGGTTGCGCTCAACAATCTGGCCTGTATTTATGCGGACCACCTGAACCAGTTGGATAAAGCCTACCCGCTCGCCCGTCGTGCCAGCGAAATCGCGCCTGCTGATCCATCCATCGCCGATACCCTGGGGTGGATTCTCTTCCGAAAAGGCGAATACACGCCAGCGCTCGTCTGCCTCCGGGAAAGCGCCTCCAAATTCGATTCAAACCCCGACGTTCAGTATCACTTCGCTATGGCCTGTTATATGGCGGGCCGCGAATCCGAAGCGACAAAAGCGTTTCACCGGGCGCTCCGGGCGGAAGGCGACTTTGCTGAAAAGGGCGATTGCCGGCAGCGTCTGGCGATCTTGAACATTGACTCAAACCAGGCCGGCGCCGAAACCATTGCCTGGCTTGAAAAATGGACGGCCAGTCATCCGAACGATCCAGTCGCGCTTGCGCGGCTCGCCGCAATTTACCAGTCGAAAGGAATGGCCGATCAGGCCCGTGCCGCCGATCAGGCCATCCTTAATGACAACCCTCAAAGCATATTTGCGTTGGTAAATCTGGCGCAATTATACGCGTCTACCGACCCACAAAAGGCCTGCGCCTTCGCTAAATCCGCCTATAATGCGTCTCCGCGTGATCCTGAAATCGCTCATCTCTACGGACGTCTGGTGTTCAAGACGGGGGACTATGCCTGGGCCGTGACGTTGTTGCAATTGGCCGCCCAGGCCCAGCCGCAAAACCCCGACGTTCTATTTGACCTGGGCCAGGCTCTCTATAGCGTGGGAAAGATTTCAGAGGCGCAAACATTCGCGCAAAGGGCGCTCCAATTGGATCGTGATTTTACGCGATCAGACGACGCCAGGCGTTTCCTCGCGATGGTCGCCATGTTCGATAACGCCGCCCAGGCATCCACCACCCAGGTGGAGCAGATCCTGAGCGCATCGCCGGACTATGTGCCGGCGCTCATGGTCAAAGCCGCGTTGGCCCTGCGAAATTCTGATAAAACGACCGCGCGCCAAACCTACGCGCAGGTACTGAAGATTTATCCGGATTTTGCCCCGGCCCGGAAGGGACTGGCCCTGCTTGACGCGAAAACGAAACGATGAGCAATACAGAAATCCTTGGCTTCGCAGGCGCGCTTCTTTGCTGTGGTTTGGCGATCATCGTCGCCTTGCATAAACAGCGCTCCGCTGTCCATTGGGCATTTATCATCGGCATGGCTGGCCTGGCTGCGGAAAACGTGTTCTTTGCGTTGACGGTGGCCGCGGCGGTGCCAGCAGATGCCATATTCTGGCAAAAATGGCGATTGATCGCGTCGTTATGTGTTTCCCCGGTATGGCTCTTTTTCAGTCTCACTTATGCCCGGTGGAACCACTTGGAATTTTTGAGGTCATGGCGCGTGGTCCTTGTCGCGGTCTTTACGATTCCCATCGGGATCGCAGTCTTATTTGGAAATAATTTGATCATTTCGGCTGATCAAATCTCCGCCGGCCAGTGGATGTTTCAATTAGGTCTTTCCGGCGCTGTTTCAAATCTGTTCCTATTGCTCTCGGCTGTACTCGTGCTCATGAATCTGGAATCCACTTTTCGCGCCGCCGTGGGGACAATGTTATGGCGCATTAAATTCATGATCCTGGGAATTGGTGTATCGTTTATTGTGAGGGCCTATGTCAATGGCCAGGCGCTGCTGTTCCACAATACTTTGGCCTTCTCTTTGCAGAGCGTCGCCGCCATGGGAACACTGTTCGGCGCCGCATTGACTTTGCGCTCGTTGTTTCGTCCGGGCCACTTTGAAACCAATGTCTATCCGCCCAGATTTGTGCTCCGAACGTCTCTCGTTCTTGTGCTGGCCGGTGTTTATTTCTTTGTTGTCGGAATCTTTGCTAAAATCGTCGAGTTTTTTGGCGGCGACACCGATTTTACGCTCAAGGCCTTTATTCTTCTGGTGGGCTTGGTATTGGTCACTGTCCTGGCCTTGTCCGACCGCCTCCGTCAGCAGACCCGTCTCTTTATGAACCGGCATTTCCAACGGCCGGTTTATGATTATCGTTCCATGTGGCGCCGATTTGCCGGAGAAACGGCATCCGCCGTTCAGCCCGCAGAGTTATGCCAGGCGACCGCGAAATTTCTCGCTGATGTCCTGCAGTCTCTCTCCGTTAGCATTTGGCTCGTGGACGATAAACACGAAAATTTCACAGTTGCCGCCTCCACTTTTCTATCCGAGGCCAGGGCAAAGACCTTAAATCTCACGAACGCCCAGGCCATCGCCGTGATACAGGCTTTGGAAAAACGCCCGGTCCCGGTTGACATCGACGCATCCCATGAGGAGTGGGCGACCGCGTTGAAGCAATGCCATCCCGACCAGTTTCGTTCCGGTGGAAATCGCATATGCGCGCCGCTCATGTACGGCGGTTACCTGGTCGGAATGATTATTTTGGGGGACCGCGTCAAAGGAGAGCCGTTTTCCTGGCAGGATTTGGACCTCCTAAAATCCGTTGCGGATTCCGCCGTTGCCGGACTCGTGAACATTCAGCTGTCCCAAAAGCTTCTTCAGGCCGGTCAAATGGAGGCCTTCCAAACCATGTCGGCCTTTTTCGTCCACGATCTGAAAAATACGATCTCTACATTGAATTTGATGCTCAAAAACCTGCCCGCGAATTTCGACAATCCTGAGTTCCGCGAAGATGCTCTGCGGGGTATTTCAAAAACCATAACCCATGTCAATCATCTCATCCAGCGCCTCGGCCAGCTCCGGGGTCGTTTGCAAATCAAACCCGTTGCTTCCGACCTCAACGAACTTGTCCTCTCAGTACTTTCCGGCGTCGAAACCAGCCCGCAACTGAATGTCGTCAAAACCATGCAGCCGTTGCCAAAAGTGCTCCTGGATGAGGAGCAAATGCAAAAGGTTGTAACGAATCTTATATTCAATGCCAGGGAAGCCGTCGCCTCCGCCGGCGAGGTCCGCGTAGAAACTTCCCAAAACAACGGTTGGGCCGTCCTTTCTGTATCAGACAACGGCTGTGGCATGAATCCGGAATTCCTCAATCAATCCCTGTTTCGCCCTTTTCAAACAACCAAGAAAAATGGCTTGGGTATCGGACTCTTTCAGAGCAAAATGATTGTGGAAGCCCATCGGGGCAGAATCCAGGTGGAAAGTCAGCTCGGCAAAGGCACAACCTTTCGAATTATTTTACCCATCCCGAAACAAAGTTATGAACTCCAGGCTACTCATAGTTGAAGACGACGAAGAAATTCGTACGCAAATGAAGTGGGCGCTCGGCAAAGATTACGAACTCCAGCTCGTCGAAAATCGCGCTTCCGCCGTCGAAGCTTTTCGCTCCAGCCGCCCCGCGGTCGTGTTGTTGGACCTGGGCCTGCCGCCCCGGGCGGGCAGTCCGGAAGAAGGGCTGGCCGCCTTGTCGGAAATCCTCGCTCTGGATCGCCTCGCCAAAGTGATTATCGTGACTGGCCAGAGCGAAAAGGAAATCGCCCTTCAGGCCGTCGGCGTCGGCGCCTATGATTTCTTGTGCAAGCCCATTGAAATGGATGAACTCAAGCTGGTCCTTAAGCGTTGTTTCCACGTTGCCGGACTCGAACGCGAATATCGCGCCATGCGGGAATTGTTGCAGGGCGATTCGTTCGAAGGCATGCTCGGCAACAGTCGTCCAATGCAGGCTGTGTTCGATGCCATCCGAAAAGTGGCGACCACGGATGTTCCTGTGTTGATACTTGGCGAGAGCGGCACGGGCAAGGAAATGGTCGCCCGGGCCGTTCACCAGCGGAGCAATCGAAAGAATGGCCCGTTTGTGCCTATCAATTGCAGTGCCATCCCCGAAACTCTTCTGGAAAGCGAATTGTTTGGACATGAAAAAGGCGCTTTCACCGGCGCCCATATCCAGCGAAAAGGCCGGATTGAAAGCGCCGCCGGGGGAACGCTCTTCCTTGACGAAATCGGAGAGATCCCCACTCAATTACAGGTCAAACTCCTCCGGTTTCTCCAGGAACAACGCATCGCCCGGATCGGCGGCCGGGACGAATTCCACGTGGATACGCGGGTCGTCACCGCCACAAATGCAGATTTGAAAAAAAACATGGGGGCCGGAACGTTCCGGGAAGATTTGTTTTATCGCCTTTCCGTGGTGCAAATTTGCATGCCGCCATTGCGTGAGCGCGAAAATGACATTACCCTGCTTGCGCAGGCGTTCCTTAACCGGTTCGCGTCCCAAATCCCCAAAAAAGGCCTGGCCTTTGACAGAGATGCAATCCGCTCAATCAATGCGCACCAGTGGCCGGGCAACGTGCGCGAACTTGAAAATTCAGTTCGCCGGGCCGTTATTATGGCCGAGGGCAAACATTTGACGGCCAAAGACATGGGGCTGACCTCGGCTGTGACTGGAAATGTCGCCACCCTCAAGAGCGCTCGTGAAGCTCTCGAACGAGAATTCATCCAGCGCGCCTTGCGAAAACACGCCGGTAAAATCACCGCCGCGGCAACTGATTTAGGCGTCAGCCGTCCGACCCTCTACGAATTGATGGATAAACTGGAAATCGCCAGAGACTGATTCACAAAAGAAAACCCATCCCATGAAAAATCCTATATCACACACTCCATGGCCGGCTCCATTCGCAACCGTCCAACGCCTTCTGTTGTTGTTCGCGGTCCTCATTGCAATCAGTGGGTGTCAATCAGAGGAACTTGAAAATACGCCGATACTTCCGCCGCACCCAAATGCGGGATCCCTCAATTCTTCAACCCAATCTGCGCAGTCAATGGTCTTGCGTGAAGGCGACACCCTGGCGATATCGATTCCCGGTTCGCCAACGCTTGATACCACCCAACAGATCAGGACCGACGGCAAGATTAATTTGCCGTTGATTGGCGAAGTGACCGCCTCCGGCAAAACCCCGGAGACCCTCCAAAATGAATTGCTCGATTTATATCGGCCGCAGGTTTCCTCCGCCAAACAAGTCATCGTGACCGTGCAATCTCCAAACATACCAGTTTATGTCATAGGCGCCGTGCTTCGCCCGGGTCCCGTCACCGTGAACCATCCCCTTACTGTCCTGGATGCCGTGATGGAAGCCGGCGGATTCGATTATACCAAGGCAAACTTGAGATCGGTCGTGATCGTTCGGCAGGAAAAGAACCGCACCGTTCGATACAAACGCGACCTGAAAAAAGCCATGGCAGGCTCGAACGATCAGCCTTTCTATTTGGAACCCTTCGATATCGTTTACGTTCCCGAAAGGTTCACCTGGTATTGACCTGGCGCGTCAAGTCCCGGTCCGAACTCGTATTCTTTGAAGTTTCACTCTTAAAAATGAAAATCAGCAATCATATGAAAATCCGTTTCACAATCTTGTTTCTTGCGCTGGCGCTGGCGCTGGCCGGCGGAACCCGGGGAGCCGTGCCTTCGGCGCCCGTCATATCTACGTTCAGTCCAAATGGACTATTGGTCTGCACTAATTTAAGTCCCGGCACGATCGCCGCAGTGGCGTGGGCCTCGTCGCTGAATGGCCCATGGTCCACCAATCTGGCGGGCCTCAATGCGATCACTGTTTCTACCAATGGCTCCATCCAGGTCACTGTGCCAGTCAACAACTCCGGGACAATGTTTTATCGTGTCCTGGGTGTCAACCCGGATGACGGCATGGCATTGATTCCCGCCGGTTCGTTTGCCATGGGATATAGCGCGGGCGATGTCATACCGAATGTCCAGCTCACAAATATTGATGTTTCCTCCTTTTACATGGATACCAACCTGATCACTTGGAGCCAATGGCAGATAACTTATGCCTACGCTCTCGCCAACGGCTATAGCTTCGATGATGCCGGCAGCGCCAAAGACAGTATCACGAACCAGCCTGTACAGACACTTAATTGGTACGACGCCGTGAAATGGTGCAATGCCCGTTCCCAGCGAATTGGATTAACGCCTGTTTACTACAAGGATCTTGCGTTTACGCAGGTTTATACAAATGGAGACACCGATGCCGTCTATCCCAATTGGGGAGCAAATGGTTACCAGTTGCCAACAGAGGCCCAGTGGGAAAAGGCAGCCCGCGGAGGATTGAGCGAACAACGCTTTCCCTGGGGTAATACGATATCCGAGAGCCAGGCCAACTATGATGGGAATACTGAACAGGTGCCATACGATTTGGGTCCAGATGGCTATAACGCCAATTTTGACTCAGGGTCGCAACCCTACACTAGTCCGGTCGGCTCCTTTCCATCCAACGGATATGGACTTAATGACATGGCCGGAAATCTCTTTCAATGGTGTTGGGATTGGGACGGGGCGTACGGCCTGCCCACGACGAACAATCCGACTGGCGCCCCATCTGGGGTCGCTCGCGTTGTGCGCGGTGGTTCCTGGGCTGTTAACGCCTCATTTGTGCGAACCGCCTACCGTACTCCGAGTCCTCCCACCTCAAGCGGCACTTCCGTCGGCTTCCGATGCGTAAAAAACCCTTGAACCGGAACTGTAACCGTCAGCACTGTTTACGAAATTGGCTGCCGTGTGCGTTTATCGTTCGAAATCAACATCTTATGATAAAAGTCCGTTGCTGGTTCGATTCATATTGTCGGATTCCTTTACGATTTATCGAATCGCGTTGGCGTAACGCCTTGCAAATACTTACGTTTAAGTCGTTTGAAACTAGCATGTTATAAATTCGATTCGATTTTTTTTATGGCTTGGCATTGCCGTTGCTAAAACCATTACAGTGCAACAGGACATAGGGACAGGAATACAAAGACTATTTCGGTCCCGAGCGGCAAAAGTGAGAAGTATATGAAAATGAAATTGGCAGGTATATCTGGAATCGTGGCAGCATTGCTCTCGGTAACGTCAGTTCAGGCGGTACCAATCAGCGGCAATATCTACATGGGCGGGGAAGCCGTATTAAACAACAGTGAAAATTCGGTCACCAGCTGGCCATACGTGTATGTCCTGGGGGACAGTAGTGCTTTCAGTTCAATAGCGGCTTTTTCAACCGTCACCATGTCATCCTCGCCGTGGGTCTTTAGTCCCGCCCCGGGTGCGCCGCTCGCAAACCTTTGGACTGTCGGCGGCTTTACGTTCAATTTTCTCGGCGATACTGTGAGCCAATCGGGCAATTTCCTGAATATTGCCGGATTTGGAACCATTAGCTCCGACAATTCCCTATACGACACCACAGATTTTACATGGAATTTGTCCGCTGAAAACGTAAGCGGCACGGTGGATTTTATCTTTTCCGCCACCACAGGAGCAAGTAGCGGTGGTGGAGCGGGCGACGTGCCCGATGGTGGCCTGACATTGGCCCTTCTCGGTGTGGCCTTGGCGGGTATTGAGGTCTTTCGTCGCAAAGTGTACAAAGTGTAAATAGCTTATTCGTACGACTTGGGTGGAACGGGCGTTCCGCCCGCAGCGGCGGCCAATTTGGCCGCCGCTAACGTTTTTACGAAGTGGCCTGTCATTTGTCATTTGCTAATCGCGCTTGAATATTCATCCTCGAGATTGTTTTCGGGCATAACGTTGCAGTGGGGAGGCAAATGCCTGACGGTCTAATGTCCCAATTATGTAAAAACTTATTGTTGACTTTATTTGACAATTAGAGTTAATTAAGTGGAAACGGACGCAAATACCATAATTTACGGAATCGGAAGTAAAATACGGACTTAAAAAGGCAACGTATGAACCTGAAAAAGCATTATCTACTCGTGCCGGTTATTCTGTCCCTGGCCAGCACCGCTGGCGCCCAGGGCAATATGAACGGGGCAGTAGGCGTTTTGGAAGACTCTTCGCTCAGCGGCTCATTTACTGCATCCTCCCTGACGCTGGATTCTTCAAATTTTACCCAGCCTGCAAGCGCTACGGGAACATTCATTGGCACAGTGCCGGATGGGACCGAAGTAACGGCTTATTCGTCAACGATCTCCGGTCTTTCTGCGACTCCACTAACGGTTTCCATTTCAAACTTTTTGTTAATCGGTACTCCCGGCCCTGTTCTGCCCCCTCCGTTCAGTCAAAGCCCAGGCACAACGCCCAACAACCGGTTCGAATTCAATTTGCAAACCCTGGAAGAACCCGCGTCCGGTTCGTTTGTCGGCTTTGGGACGCTCATTGATACAGCGCCAACGGGCGCCTATTCTCCCACAGCGGCTGAAATTGACTTGAGTTTTTCCGGAGCCAATAATTATTCATTTGTGTTGGAGACGGTACCCGAGCCCACCACCCTGACTTTGGTTTTGGCCGGGTTAGGTTTGCTGCCACTCCTTCGGCGCAAGATCTGAATATTCATCTTTCAGAAAATGCCCCGCTTTAACGCGGGGCATTTTTGCTTAAAACTTAAAACAAATAATACGCCCGATAAAATCTCCGGTTCCGGCCCGTATTCGTGTCGGTGAACATCAGCGGCGTGAGATTGGTTTCCAACGAAATCCAATTCACCAAATCGGTCGATGCCTGAATTACATAAAGAGCTCCCGGCAATCCCTTTACTGTAATGGTCAACTTGTTGCCGGAAAAAACCGGTTTCCCAATAATTGCCCCGGGATTCGGGACCGCATACGCCAACTGGAGCGAGTAAGAGCTTTCAATCCCAGCGCCATTGATGGCCTTGGCGGCGAAAAAATAAGTCGTGCTGTTGAGCAGGCCTGAAACAACTACATTCGTTGTATTTCCCACCGAGAGTTCATTCGTATAGTCCCCGGTAGCCGATCCGTAGTAGATGTTATACCCGACGATGTCCGGGCTCACGCTCGGTGCCCAACTCAGTTCCACGCTTTGACTCGCAATCGCTGGCAGGGCTGAAACTGCGAGCCCAATTCCCGCTAGAAAGCCCATTAGAGACACTTTGCCTGCTTTATTGAAGTATTTGCGTTGCTTCATACTGTATTTTAAAGCAAACGAAATGCCAAGTCAACTTTTGTGATTTGGGATTGCAATTGCTAATCAAAAAAATTCAACCGTGCCATGAGCATTCGAGTTGGCGAATTGGAGTTTTGGCAATCCGCAATCAGTCAATCGCAATTGGCAATCCTGTCGTCTTGTTTCGTGCCTCAAGATTTGAGCGTAAATGATTGAAGTTCGTCAGTCTCGGAATTGTGTTCCATGGAATTTGCACGTTATTCAACAATTGGTGCCCAGGGCAAAATGTTTTCCGATGCGATAACTGTTTTGAATTGCGCGTGTTACGAATTTTTTTCCAGTCCGCGCGGCTTCGGGCAAACTCTGCCCCAGCGCCAGCCAGGCGCAGATCGCCGCGGAGTAAATGCAGCCGGTTCCATGGGTGCGAACACCCGGGATAAAGGGCGCGCTCAACGCGAGTTGGGTTTTTCCATCAAAAAATATATCAATCGCCCGCGCCGTATTGCGCAGGTGGCCGCCTTTGAGCAACACGCCGCAACCAAATCGCGAATGGATTTCACGGGCCGCGCTGTCCATCTCCGAGATCGAAGAAATTCTTCGTCCGCTAAGGATTTCTGCTTCCGGCAAATTCGGAGTCACCAGTGTGGCGTGAGGCAGCAATTCTTCCGTTAACGCTTTTAACGCCTCCGGCTGCAACAGCCTGGCGCCTGAAGTCGAAACCATGACCGGATCAACCACCAGGGGCAACTTTCGGTCCTGTAAAAAGGCGGCGACGGCACGGATATTTTGGGAAGAAAAGAGCATTCCCGTTTTGATCGCAGAAGGCGGGATTTCTGAAAAAACTGCTTCGAGTTGTTGCTGCAGCATTTGGACCCGGCATGGTTCCACGGCTAAAACCCGCCGGGGATTTTGAGCTGTCAGGCTGGCAATGACGGTGGCGCCGTGCACGCCGAGCGCGGCAAAGGTCTTCAAGTCGGCTTGGATGCCCGCGCCGCCGCCGCTATCGGAACCGGCAATCGTCAGCGCTACGGGAATTCTTTTGGGCATAACGTAATCAATGCCCCGCGGGCGGCGGCTGTTGCTGCGTAGTGTTCTTGTTCCTGTTCATCTGGAGATTTTCCAACATGTGAATCGGATGCAGCACGCCCATGATGAATTTTTGAGGGACGTTGAGATAGAGCAGCCTCGGTTTCGGGTCGTTCCATGTTCCGCCTACTTTGCACTCACAGATTTTGCCGACCGGCCAGGTAACAAGAGAAAATAAAGGTCCGAAACCCGGCACATCATGCAACAGCTGCGCGGTGAAGTGCGCGTTCAGGCCGCCTTTAAGATCCAATGTGCCGTTGCACTTTAAAAGCATCAGCATGGTGTGAATTTGCAAATTGTCCGTGGAGATCACGCCATTGGTCATGAAAAATTGGGCAAATGCATCCGTGGCGCGGCTGTTGCCCAACCCCGGAGAGATGGTGTTGAAGACCGGGGACAAAGCGCCGAAAACGGGAACGTCCCAAAGCAAGCCGTCATGTAATTTAACCTGCCCGTAACCGTTGCATTTGCGCCAATCCTCCGAATAACCGCTGGTTTCGACGAAATGGCCGCTCACCTGTCCTTCGAGATGTTCGAGATGATTCGAGGGTGTGCTCAAATCAAGAGCCAGCCCATGCAAATCCACGTCGTGGAAATCGCTGACGAACGTAAAGTTCGCTCCAATCTGTGGCCTGAAATCAAAGCTGGCATTGCCTGTGCCATTGCCTCCGTAAAGCGAAGCAGATAGATTGGTTAAAATCAGCGTCTGCCCAATCCAATGTAGTTCTCCCGTAAGCGCATGTGACCGGACATTCAGGATTTCCACTTGCGCCGGCTCGACCGTTTTGAAATCCAGGTCCACGTTGGTTGGGTCGCGCAATGGCGCGTAGCCGTTCACCGTGGCGTCCGCCGGCACGAGGAAATGATACGGCTTCATTACCTGTGCCTGGAGCGGCCCGATGGCGTTGCCAACGGCCTGGGGGTAGGCGATGCCATGGCCGTTGACAAAGTAGATGCGGTCTGCCGGCCAGTCTACCCGGACCTCGTCCGCGTGCATCGTTTGAACCCCGGCCGTCAAATGGGGATGCCGCAGCTGGACCACCTGGTGGGCGTAATGGAATTCAGTTTCCACGTCGTCAACGGGTTCGCCACGCAATACAAAATTAGTGAGTGCGGCGTGGCCGTCGGCAACGATACTGTCATACTCAAATAAACGGCCATGCACACGGGCCTCTAATTCGAGTGGCCGGGCGAACGAATAGTGCTGAAATTCGCGTTGGGCTTTTGCGTTGAGGAACGGCCCGATAACATCGGGGGAAAGAGCGCCCTGAACGTGGCATTGATAGTCCCTGGTTGCATCATTCTCATAGCCCTGGATTTGCAATCGGGTTGCCGTGCGCGTGATGACCGCCTCCGGGACCGTCCATATTTTATTTGAATATGCGAAACGCGCGTTGACTTGATTCAGCGAAAAGCCGCGGAACGTTGGGCTGGTGACGGCGAGTTTGCCAGTGAGGATTTCATCCGAGTATGCGAAACGTGTGTGAAATTCGCTTAACGAAAAGTTGCCGGTCGCCGCGTTGGTCACAGCGAGTTCGCCATAAAGCTGAACAGTGGGCTGTGCTGTGCGCCAAAAAGCGGGCAGGTCATTGGTCCATTGCGGCAAAATCAAAGAGCCGTCAGCTCGCAGTTCAGGCGACTGCGGCAACTGGATTTGGTTCAACTGCTCGCGGGCTTTTTCGGGCAACAGCCCGGCCAGAGCCTGCAGATTAAAACATGAGGAATTTGTAAAATAAAACTCGCGAGTGGTCGTGTTCAACCGCGCTGCGGCGTGAAGCTGCCCTTTGCCCAGCCGCGCGTATAGGTTCGTAATTTCCACTTCCGGCGCGTGCCAGAAACCGGCGCATGATATGAAATCAGCTTCCCATTTTTCAGTTTGCAACCGTGCGATCTCTGTCCGCCAATCAATTTCCCCGCTGGCGCGCCAGGAGCCTCCGCAGAATACATAATCCGCTCCCGCCAGGTCCGTTTTTGGCCGTCCCAACTGCGCCTTCCAATTAATTTCCAGCGGCGGCGCAGACGTTGCGCCGCTGTTCTGGAGCGGCAACGTCGAGCGGGCAACCAGTTCCATATTGTCCGCGGTTCCCCAGGGCGTTTGCACTCCGGGAGCATTGACGGCTAAAAATACGAAAAATGAATTCAAATGGCGCGCGTCCCCATGAACATTCAGGCTCAGCTGCGAGTTTTTGTTGAAATGGATCCGGCTCAGAGTCGTGCCGATCTTTTTAAGTTGTGACGGCGAAGCGCCGCGAAGTCCTTGTTTGCCATGAAACATTCCCCAGTCGGACACGGCGCTGGCATTGGCCACCTCTCCCGAAAGAGTGAAGTTGGCGCCGGCGAAACTGGCTTGAAAATTATCGAGCGTCCAGACGTCATTGGTTTGGAACCGCAATTCGGTTTGAACATGGTCCAATGTCAGGTCAACGGGAGGATCGTTCGAGGCTGAGATTGGCAGGATGAATTTGCCGCGTCGCAATACGACGCCGTCTAATTGCAATTTTCGATGCAACAGTGCGGCGTAATTGATTTGCAATTGAACTTGCTGGACGTCCAGTGACGGACTGTCTGGCGATTCGCCGCCGATCCTGACATTGTCGGCCACCAGTCCGCGACGGAAATCCAGGCGCAGCCGGACGAATTCCAGGGTGACGCCATGCTGGCGCAATGCATCAACCAGCGCACGTTTTACATAATCGGGCAGGCCTACTTGATTCAGGTATAAAACCGCGCACACCAGGGCCAAAAGGCACAGCCACACGCAGATTCGACATATTCGGAAGCGTGTGCGCCATTTGGTCCAAAAACGGGTTTTATCGCCCATGTGGCAAAACGTTCGCTGAAACGGGGCTGAAGTTCAATCAAGGAACATGCTGAGATATCGCCAAATAGGTCTTTATCAGGTAGTAAAGGTCGGGCGGAAGGATAAAGACCCACTGTTCGCCGTCCAGTATTACCGTTGCCAGGGCCGTGTTGCCGCCGCCAAGTTGAGCGCCAATATCTACCGTGAATGTCTGGCCATCTTTGAGGGTGGCAGCGACGGACAGACTTCCTGGTTTAAATCCGAAACTGGCAGGCGTGCCGGTCAGCGAGTGCCCCGGCCCAAACAACAGGCTCCAATTGCCCGCGAGTGCCGGATCTGTCACATTGCGCGCCAGCCATTCCTGGGCCGACCCGACTTCCAGGTCGCTGAGGTTTTGGGCGGCGTATTCAATGCCGGTCGGAGTGATGATGCCCTGCGAACCTGCCGCCAGGGACCATTTGCTTGGGCCATTATGCAGCAATTCCATAGTTTTGCCGTTCTGTCGGACCGTGATTTTGCTGACGTCACTCTCAGAGAACTTCCAAATGCGGCGGTCACGGAATTGCCAACCCGGTCCCATGGGCAGGTTTCCGAAATCCTCCGGGCTGATTGCGTAAACTGAATTCTCATCGCTGCGCTGGACAAAGACCTCATTTGTGCGAACTGCGCCGAAGAGCAATTGGGCGATCAGTCCGTTAGTGTTGCCGGCCGCCGCGCGCAAATTAATTTGCCGCGATGGCGTCTTCAGGCCATAGGCGGGCAGGTCCGCGGGCGTCGCGACGTCCTTCACAAATTCAGAAACGCGCAAGCTGGCAAGCGTTTGGATGAACGATTGAACGCTCCCGGCGTCCACTGGAAAATTCTCTCCGGGAATCGTCCATGTGTTTGCGCCCTGGCGTTGCAAAACAAAATGATTTGTGCCGGGGCCGATCATTTCGATTTCTGCGACTGGCGCCGTTAATTCAAACAAATATGGGTCTCGAAAATCGTTAACGGAGCCCATCCAGGGGGAGAGTGGTTGGGCCGCGGTGGTCACCACACTGTTCCATTGGTCACGCCGCGCAAAGACTTCCGTCGAATCATTCGTCGAGGCTTTGCCCACATGAATGGCTGTAAGGACAGTCGGTCCGTTTTCAATCCACAAATCCAGGTTTGCAGGCTGTAAACCGAAAGCAGACAAGTCCGCGTTCGGGTTATCGGTGATAAATCGAGAAACCTGGGCCGTCTGCAGTTTTTGTAAAGCGCTCGCGATGTAATCGCCATTGGCCCGGGCAAGCATGGGGCGGATCATTTGCCAAAGGTGGTTCGTCGCGTTGCGCTGCAATTCAATGATCCTTGTGCCGTTCGTAAGAAGAATAAAGTTGCCGGCGGATGTATCACCCGCCAAAGCCGTATCACGCCACTCGTTGGCGGACTGAGGGATGAACTTAAGCCAATCGGCGTCGGTGACAAAAACTCCGTCCCGTCCGACCACCTGTACATACACCTGGTCGCCCGGTGCGGTTTTGTTGCCGACCAGGATTTCATAGCGTCCGGCTGCCGATTGAACGACCAATGACGCCCAGGGCGATTCAAACCCGAGTTGGGAATGGTTTTGGCTGGCTTCGGCCGGGCTAAGGCGCATCGCCGGCTTAAGCTTTTGCAGGGCGGTTAAAAACGAGTCGATGGCCGAAGCCTGCGCAGGATAAGCAACCGGCTGTGTCAGGGACCAGGCGCCATTGGTATTGACTGCGGAAATTTCAGCAGCATTTCTCGGGCTGACCTGGACGCCTATGACGGCCAGTGGGTGCAGGTCCGGCAATAACTCCACTGGCTCAACGGGTTTGGATTTTTCGAAAAAGTGGTAGCCGGCAATGAAGCCGAACAATACGACGGCCAGAAAAAACCAGGTGAAAGTATGTTTCGAGTTCATCGCTACTTCCTGCGCCTCAGCCAGACAAGGCCTCCCAGGGTGAGCGCCGTGGCAGGCAGTGCCCCGATCAAAAGCCAGCGGACATTCCGCAACTGGGTTTTGTTCATCATCAGCCGATATTCGACCACCGGACGGGGCCCAATCCCTTCGAGCAACGCTGGCCGGTCCAGCAACCAATTCACTGCATAGCCGGCAAAGTCACGGTTCGCCGCTTGTTCAATAAATTTGTTGTCCAAAAACATGGAATCGCCAATGACGACCATTCGCATGTTGCCCGCCGCGTTTGCCGCGCCTTTATTCGCCGAATTTCCTTCTACTGCGACCATGAGCGGAAAACTGCGGGCGACGCCTCCGCGCTCCTGGGAGAGGATCGAGTCTTTACTGGACTCCGCCAGCGGGGTCACCGTGGGTGCGCTGGGCGGCGCATTTGGGTCGTTTTTCGCGACTACCGGGCGGGGCAAAATGAGTTGAACTGCGGAGCCTATCAAAGGACTGACGACCGGTTGGGTGGGGTTGAAAATGGCGGCAAGAACGTCTTTTCCCGTTACGGTATCGGTCCTGTCCTGCACTATATCCCCGCCAACGACGACGCCATAATCCGAAAGAACCCCTTCGAGGCCCGTAGGCTGGTTCACGGAAAAATAGTCCAGCATCGCCAGCACGCGTCCGCCGTGCGCGATGTAATGATCAATTTTTGTGAGCTCAGAATCGGAAAAACGCTCGCGCGGCCCTGCGATGATGAGCAGATTGCAATCGGTCGGCACATCGCTGTCCCCCAATAACGTCAAGGGGGCCAGCCGAATGTAGTTCTCGCCCAAAATTGCGCCGAATTTCACATAACCATAGTCGCCGGTATCAGCTGGCGAGGGTTCGCCCCGGCCTTGAAGAAAATACGCTATAAATGGCTTCGGGCTCGTAATGGCCATCAACGTGGCAGTGAACGCCATCTCGCCTCTAAATGCCACCGGGCCATATTCAATTTGTTTGTCTTTGGTCAGCGCTTTCGGCCCGAGCTCCATCAGCGAGTCGCCAGGAACGGGCCTGGTGCGTCCATCACAATCAAATATAATCAGGTTTTTAGCCGTCGGTTCATTGGGTTTGGATGCCTGGGCTGGCAAATGATACTTCTGCATGATGACGGCCGCCTCAGCAGGATCGCGGGCATAATCCACCACCTTAATATTGATCCGCGAATCTATCCGATGATACTCGTCGAGCAGCGCCATGACAGTGGAATACATCCGGTCATCTTTGTCGTAGTAAACCGTGACGTCCACGTGATTGGTGAGTGATTCTAAAATGCTCACCGTGTGCGGTGATAATTTAATGCGTGTCCGGGAGCTCAGGAAAAATTGCTTAGAAAACAAACCGCCGATGTAATTGATCATGACGATCACTGCCAGGACGACCAGGGTCCTTAGGAATACGTCAAAGCCGATCTTCCATCGGCGCGCGGGCGAAAAGCTTTGGATTGGAGGAGGGGATTTTGAGTCAGAAGTCATTGGTCATTTCCATCGTCGGCTTTCCACAGACCGCAACGTAAGGAACAGAAAGAAAAACGTCATGGTTACGTAAAATATCACGGCTTTGGTATCCACCATGCCCCGCGAGAAATTATGCATTTGGTCGAATAGATTAAAATATGAGAGCGTTTGCCCTTTCCAATCTGTCGGCGTCGGATTGGCCGCGGCCAAAAACGAGATCAAAAACAGCGCAACTCCCAGGACAAAAGTGACCATTGCGGCGGCCATCTGGCTGCGTGTGAGCGAAGAGGCAAAGCACCCGAGGGCCATGAACAGGCAGCCCACGAGAAAGATTCCCAGATACATTCCGCCGATCGTGCCGCCATCGAGGGCTTCCTTCTGGTTTGTGAAATGCTGGACGATAAAGAGGCAGGCAAGCATGGGAAGCCACGTGATCATGTAAAATACAATGGCTGCCGCAAATTTCGACGCCACCACCTGCATGTCATTCACCGGGGTCGTCATGAGCGTTTCAAAAGTGCCGGAATATTTTTCGTGGGCGAACAGCCGCATCGTAATCACCGGGGAGATCAGCAGGACGACGAGCCAGAAGATATATGAGGCGTAAAACAGTTCAGTGATGGGCATCTCCTGCGGTTTATCACCCAGAAGATTTGTGATGAGCACATCATACGTCAGGCCGAGAATCAGCGTCACCGCGGCGATAATCACGTATCCCACCGGCGAAAGAAAGAAGCCTCCCAGTTCCCGGCGCGTTAATGTCAGGAAGATTCTCATTCTTCTTCGTCGGGTTTGGTAATTTGGACGTAAATATCTTCGAGCGTGTGGCGATTGCGGGTGAGTTCTCGCAATATCCATCCGCGTTCGCGCGCGATCGCGAAAATGGCCGGGCGCAGGTCATAGCCGTTGCGCGGTGTGATGGCGCACCGCTGAAATTCACCTTCGCTGGCGGAAACATCAATGGTTTCTATTCCCTGCATTTGCGAAAAAATTTCGCGCAGTTCGGCGGCAGGCGCCGCGATTTCCGCCAGGATCTGGCTGTTGCCCGCCACGAGACGTTGCAAATTCTCCGGTGAGTCCGCCGCCAAAACTTTTCCATCGTACATGATGACCATTCGATTGCACATCATTTCAGCCTCCGGCAAAATGTGCGTCGAAATCAAAACGGTGTGCTTTCCGGCCAGGCTTTTGATCAATTGCCGCACCGCCCGGATCTGGTGCGGATCCAGCCCGATGGTTGGTTCGTCCAAAATAATCAGTTCCGGCTCATGCGACAGCGCGTCCGCCAGGCCCACGCGTTGCCGATAGCCTTTTGAAAGCTGGCCGATGATGCGGCGGCTCACGCCAGTCAGGCTGCATTGCTCCATGACCGTGTCCACGCGCTCGCGGGAGCGCCTCCACCCAAGTCCTTTGAGACGCGCCCGGAATTTTAAATATTCCCGCACTCGCATTTCCGGATACAGGGGATTGTTTTCAGGCATGTACCCAATTCGACGCCGAACCTCTTCGGATTGATGAAAAACGTCAAAACCGCTGACCCGCGCCATTCCGCTGGTCGCGGGCATGAAGCACGACAAAATCCGCATCGTCGTGCTTTTGCCGGCGCCGTTTGGCCCAAGCAGGCCCACGATTTCGCCGCGGTTCACCGAAAACGTAATATCACGGATCGCATGACGACCTGCGTAACGCTTCGTGAGATTCTTAACTTCAATCATTCGGGCTTTTGATTAATTGAAAACAGCGTGAAGATTAACGGAAAATGGCCCGCAAGCAACCGCTCTTTTATCTAACAGGCAATTCAGCCGTTGGTTGCGTTCAAATTTTTCAATGACGATTGAGGTTGACATTTCCTGTCCAAAATTCCAAAAGCAACAGCGTTTGGCTCCATTTTCCCATAACCTTTATGCCCGGTGGCGGGCCCGCGTTCGCGGCCAGGACTGTTTGCGCGACGAACGTTTCCCGCCGGAACGGCTCGTCCAGGCCATCTGGCAGCACCAACGGCTCCAGCGCGGCGAATTGAGAACCATCGCCGGCCAAAACGTCCGCGTGTTCCATCCGGGCTTCGCCAACCTGGAAGGCGGGCCCGATTTTCGCGGGGCCGTCCTTCAAATTGGCGCGGATCCCCCGCGCTCCGGCGATGTCGAAGTGGACTTGCGTGCCGGCGGTTGGCGCGCCCATGGCCACGATCGCAATCCAAATTTCCACAATGTCCTGCTTCACGTGGTGTGGGAGGATGTCGCCGATGCCGCGGCTGCGGTTGTGTCCCTGAACAGTCGAAACCCCGGGTCTCATCCGGCCATTGTATCTCTAAAAAATGTTCTCGATGCGCCGCTCGCGGAATTAAGTCTTTCGCTCGAAAACGAATCGCTGCGTTCATTGCCTGAAAGTTTGCGTGGCAAATGTTGCGCTCCATTGCGCGGACTCGCTGCGCCGGACGTGGCCCGGCTTTTGGAGCAGGCGGCCCGCGCGCGCCTCGAAATTAAAGCCACGCAGCTTCGCGCCCACGCGAAAAATGCCGGATGGGAGCAAGCGCTTTGGGGGAATTTATTTCGGGCGCTCGGGTACAAACACAACGTGTGGCCGATGCAACATCTGGCCGAGCAGCGAACACGTTTTCAAAGCACTGCCGGTCCCGCGCCATCGCCGGGCGCTTTGCTGGCGTTGCAGGCACGCCTTTTGGGAATGAGTGGGTTGTTGCCCGATGAACTTACGCGCGCCCAAAGGAGCACGGATAATTATCTGCGGCGTGTGTGGGACATATGGTGGCGCGAACGCGACGAGTTCTCCGACGTCATTTTGCCGCGCGCGGCCTGGCGGTTTCACGGGCTGCGTCCCGCAAACCATCCGTCGCGCCGGCTGGCCCTGGCCTCTCACTGGCTCGCCGACCGGAACTTCATTTCCAAAATCGAAAAGTGGATTTCCACAAAAACATCTGGCCGCGGGTTGATGGAAATTCTACAGGTTGATCGCGACGAGTTTTGGTCCTGGCACTGGACTTTTAAGTCCGCGCGGCTCAAAAAAGCGCAACCGCTTCTGGGCAGTGCCCGGGTGACGGACCTGGCCGTGAATGTGATTCTGCCCTGGTTGTGGATGCGGGCGGTTGAAGGAGGAAACGAACAGGTCAAAGACGAAGTCGAGCGCCGGTTCTTTTCCTGGCCGCTGGCGGAGGACAATTCCATTTTGAAGCTGGCGCGGCAAAGGCTTTTGGGCACATCAAACGCCAGGTACTTAAAGACCGCGGCGGCCCAACAGGGACTGATTCAAATCGTCCGCGACTTTTGCGACCGCTCCAACGCCGCTTGCGATGAGTGCAAGTTTCCGGAGATGGTGCGGGAATTGGGGTCAATATCTAAGCAGAAGTGATAAGCCAATCCAAACGATTATTATAGTATAATCAATGTTAGGTGTCATGAGACGCACGCTCTACCTTATTGTGCCAATATTGTTTGTTCCCGTCTCGGCTCAGGCCGACCCGATAAACATTGCGAGTTTTCCGCCTCGACCTGATGTTCTTATTGCGTTGTTTGTTGAAGTCCTTGTCGTTGCTGCTGTCATTTGGCGATTTCGGCTTCGTTTTCTTCGATTTATTACAGCATGGTATGTAGTTAACCTGCTTACGTTCTATTTTTTACTTCAGGGAATGATGGCGGTACAGGATTCTTTTTTTATTGGAGAGTTCGTAGTTTTTGCTGTGGAAGCTGTCGCTCTTTTTGGGCTGAGCAAATCACGATTCTTTAGAAGCTCAGATTCTAACCCTATGCCGTTTTGGTGGGCGTGTGCAGCTTCGGTCGCGGGGAATTTGAGTTCCATATTTGCGTTTATTGGCATTACTGCTCTTGAGTCCGCTGTTCGATGATTCATACGATGACACCTAACACCGCGCCGGAGCCAAAGCCCGTTTAAATTTCAAAGCAGCCATTACTCAGCGTAAAGATTCAGATTATTGTTGGAGCTTGGAAGAATTGTTTGCTATCCAAAGACATAACGCTATTGCCGCAAGAACGACAAGGGCGAGGAAGAATAATAAGATTAGTTTCATGGTATAATAAATCTCTACTTTCTCATGTGGCCTTTTGTGCTGAATCTAGGGGCCCTCGTTTACTCATTTACTTACATATAACCATCACATAAAATGTGCAGCGAAGATGGAGGATGGGGGGGGAAGAACGTGAGACTGTGAGAAGATGGGGCAGAAAAAGCTCCAAACTCAAGCACTTTCGAAGCGCCAAGGTTGTGGGATTGGAGCTTGGAAATTCTCTGGTGCTTGGAGGTTGGGGTTTGGTGCTTTGCTCCGGATGTCGGCCCTTGGAATTTGAGGCTTTCTCACTGACCGCCCCGTCGTACACATGTCCTCCAAAATATTGATTATTCCCGTGTAGGCATTGTTGGCAAACCGAAGCCCTTCGTTTCCCCGGTAACCCTTAAAAAGACCAATAAAACGTGGTTTTCACCTTCGTTTCCCCGTTTCCCGCCCTATACACAATTTTTTGGAAACGACATCCCCCCGCATCACGACTTCACTTCCAAGTTAGCAAACGGATTGTTCGCAAAGGCGCCGGACTTATTTGGTGACGGCGCGTGGTTTTTATCTTTGGCCGGGCCGGACGGATGAGCATCGGACACAGGCTGATGATGTTTCGGCTCATGAGCCTTTTCAGCCGCGCCGGGTTCATCGGTTTTATACGGATTTTTGGCCCGCTTGTTTCGCGGCAACGGAGTAATCATCACCACGATATTGCGTCCATTGAGTTTGGGCTCAAAATCCTGATGTCCATAGGGCGCGATCTGGCTCAGAAATTTCCGAATCACGTCAAACCCAATCTCCGTGTGTGCCATTTCCCGGCCTCGGAATTTGAGCGCCACTTTGACCTTCATATCTTCGCACAGAAATTCGATGGCGTGCATCAACTTTATGCCAAGATCGTGGGGATCAATGCGCGGGCTCAGCTGGATCTCCTTTACAGTCGAGGCGTGCTGATGTTTGCGCGATTCCTTCTCCTTCTTTGCCAGCTCATAACGGAACTTGCCGATTTGCACCAGTCGGCAAACGGGCGGGTTGGCCGTGGGCGAAATTTCGACCAGATCCACTCCGTGCTGCCGAGCCAGATGCAACGCATCGTTCAACGGCACGATACCGAGGTTTTTGTCGTTTCCATCTATGACGCGGACTTCGCGGGCACGGATTTTGCCGTTGACCCGGAGATGCGCGGTGGAAGAAGAATTACGTGGAGTGAAAGGGCGGCTCAAGACACCCTCGTTGGTTGTAGCATGGCACTCAGTTTTATCATCAAAATAAACAAGCGTTTTACCATATAACCTTTTTCCCGGGGGTGCAAGCGAAATCGGAAGGAAAAGTAAAAAGTTGGGTGATAGGCATTGCCTTTTCAGATTGTTCGGGTATTCTTTTTGTTCCGTTTGACAAAACACAGTATTGTTGAACCGTTAAATCGGCCCATAAATTGGGTGTTTGGATTTAACGGTTCTGTAGTCGAATGGCAAAACGCATTTTAAAGATATGAGCGCAGTCCTGGAAAAAGAAAAAACAGCAACATCACCCAATTCGCCCAAACGCGAATACACGCTGGAACGCACGCGAAACATCGGCATCGCCGCGCACATTGACGCGGGCAAAACGACCACGACCGAGCGTATCTTGTTTTATACCGGCCTCATTCACAAAATCGGCGACGTGGATGACGGCAATACCGTCACCGACTGGATGGAGCAGGAGCGCGAGCGCGGCATTACGATCACCAGCGCGGCGGTCACCTGCTATTGGACCCAAAAACAGGTCAAGCCGGGCGAAAACGAAATCTACAAAGCGTTCGCTAACATTCCGCATCGCGTCAACATTATTGATACCCCGGGCCACGTGGATTTCACGGCCGAAGTTGAACGTTCCATGCGCGTGCTGGATGGCGCGGTTGCCGTATTCTGCGGCGTTGCCGGCGTCCAACCGCAGTCGGAAACCGTCTGGCGCCAAGCCACTAAATACAAGGTGCCGCGCATCGCGTTCGTCAACAAGATGGACCGCACCGGCGCCAATTTCGAAAACGCCCTCAACGACATGCGCAAAAAACTCAATGCGTATGCGTATCCCATTTTCCTGCCCGTCGGCGCGGAAGACAAATTTGAAGGCGTCATTGACTTGGTCAACCAGAAAGCAATTATCTGGGGCCCCGGTGACATTACGAACGAGGGCTTGAACTATGAAGTGAAAGAAGTTCCCGAGGCCCTCAAAGATAAGGCCAAGGCCGCTTTGGCTGAATTGATCGACGCCGTCTCGAATAAGGACGACCGCATCGCCGAACTGGTTTTGGAAGAAAAGCCGATTTCGCCGGAGGAACTCAAGGCGGCCATCCGCCGGCTCACCTGCAAAATCGAATTTGTGCCGGTCCTCTGCGGTTCGGCTTTCAAGAAAAAAGGTGTCCAGGTGTTGGTGGACGCCGTCGTGGATTATTTGCCCAGCCCGCTGGAAGTTCCGGACGCCGAAGGCCACGAGCCCGGCACGGAAAACAAAGTGGTCGTGGAAACTCGCGACAGCAATATGTTTTGTTCGCTGGCGTTCAAGTTATGGACTGATCCTTACGCGGGCAAATTGGTGTTCTTCCGCGTCTATTCCGGATCGCTTAAGAAGGGCGATACCATTTACAATCCGCGCACGCGCAAACGCGAGCGCGTCAGCCGCCTGATGGTTATTCAAGGCAGCGAACGCAAGGACATCGATACAGTTTACTCCGGCGACATCGCGGCTTTGGTCGGCCTGCGCAATATCACCACCGGCGATACGCTGTGCGACGAATCATTCGACGTCGCGCTCGAACCGCCCACGTTCCCCGAGCCGGTCATTTCGATGGCCGTGGAACCCAAGACCCAACAGGATCGCGATAAAATGTCCGAAGGCCTGCAACGCCTGGCCGAAGAAGACCCGACATTCCATTGTTTTACCAATGAAGAAACCGGCCAGCTTATTATCGCCGGCATGGGCGAATTGCACCTCGAAATCATTCGGGACCGCTTGTTCCGCGAATTCAAGGTGGAGGCCAACGCCGGCGCGCCGCAAATCGCCTATCGCGAAACCATTTTGAAATCGGCGGACGGCGAAGGCAAATTCATCCGCCAATCCGGTGGTCGCGGTCAATATGGCCACGCGCTCATCAAGATCCAGCCCAATGAACGCGGCAAAGGCGTCGAAATTGAAAATGAAATTGTCGGCGGCGCGATTCCCAAGGAATACATCCCGGCGGTCATTGACGGCATCGAAGAAGCCGTTAAAGGCGGCGTTTACGCAGGTTACCTGGTCATTGACATCAAGGTCCAGGTCGTGGATGGCACGTTCCACGAAGTCGACTCGAACGAATTGGCATTCAAGATGGCCGGCATTTTCGCGCTTAAAGACGCCTTCAAAAAGGCGAATCCCATTCTTCTTGAGCCGATTATGAAGGTGGAAGTGACCACTCCTGACGAATATCAAGGTGATCTGCTCGGCGATATTAACCGCCGACGCGGCATCATCACCGGCATTGAAGCCAAGCAGGGCCAGACAATCCTGAATGCCCGGGTGCCCCTGGCTGAAATGTTCGGCTACGCAACGGCCATCCGCTCTCTATCCAAGGGCCGCGCCTCCTATTCGATGGAGCCGCTGACCTTCGAGCAGGTGCCCAATAGCGTGCTGAGCACCATTCTCGACGCCGCGGCGAAGAAGCCGGCCGCTCGGACATAGCCCTGGCAGAGAAGCCGCACAGGAGATAACGCCACAGTTTTCGATCCAGGCGCATCCACTTAGGATGCGCCTGGATCGTCCCCGCTTTCTGGTAGTGCCTTAAAGGGCACTACCGGCTTTCTCCCCCGCTTGACAAATCGCGTGGACGAATGGACTGTCCTTCCAGGGAGCATCGGGATTGTCCATGGGAAAATACATTGCAGTTTTTTTGCTGGCGGTGCTTTCGGGTTGCGCGAGTCATCCGATTGCCGCGGACCTGCGGAGGCAGGCTCAGCCCCTGACCTATACACAGGTGACGGCTAACCCTAAGACCACCGGCGGCACAATCGTCATCTGGGGCGGCAGAATCCTCGATACCGTCAACAATACCAACGGCGGCGAGATTTATGTGCTTCAGCTCCCGTTGAACCGCAGGGGACGGCCCTTCAACAATGATAGCGCTGCCCAGGGTCGATTTATTTGTTTCAGTCCCAATTTCCTCGATCCCGCTAAGTATCCAAGAGGTCGTCTCATCACTGTGGCCGGCCGGTTGGCTGGCATGCGGAATGAACGCCTGCAAAATATCTTTTACCGGTATCCACTGTTGTCCATTGAGCAAATCCATCTTTGGACGAATCGCGTGAAGAAAAATAACCCCGCCCCGAACTCCGGCACGTATTGGGGTTATTATCCCCTTTGGTGGGACGGTGGTGTGGGCTGGTATTATCCCGAAGGTTATGGAACGCAGCAAAGTCGATCGTCCCGCAGCGGAGGGCCGCCACCGCCTCGCTGAGAATGGAAGATGGGAGAAAGAGGATGGCTGGATGTTGAAACGTTGAAACCCGGATATTGCATTAGGCTCCAGGAAAGGTGAAGGAAAGATCTTATCTGTCGGCGAAGCCGCAAACCGAACCCCGGAGGGGTGAAATATATGTAGCCCAGGGCAAGCGCGAGTTTGGGAGCGCGCCGCCCTGGGTTAATGGCCTCGATAATCTAGCCGCTGACTTCGAAACCGCGCGAAATCGCAAGTGGCGCTGCCACCGCGAATCTGATCTGCGGCCATTCCTGAATTTCAGCCAACCGCAAAACCATTGAATCAGTGGCCTTGACAACCTCGATCGTTGATCCGTTGAAGCGTTGATCCGCCGTCGCTAAGGTGCACGTCGCGCCGAAGCTGCGCTACGGAGGCGGAGGCTTGGAGTTTGGGTTTTGGAGCTTCCCTGGTGTTTGGAGGTTGGGGTTTGGTGCTTTTCTCTGGATGTCGGTCCTTGGAGTTTTCTCACTGACCAACCTGATGGCCGACGAGTAAATATCTTTCCAAAATATAATAATATCGATATAGACATTGCGCGCAAATCGAAGCCCTTCGTTTCTTGGGTCAAAACCCGCAAAAAACCCCAATAAAAACATGGTTTTCGACCAGTTTTTCGGCTTCGTTTCCCCGTTTCTCCCCTATACACAATTTTTTGGAAACGAGGGGGCATCTCCCATCTCCTATCTCCGATCTTCCATCAGAGTTGCAGTTTCGGATGGCCGGGCGAGAGAAAATTTTTCAGCGCAAATAACTCCAGCGCAAAGGGAATATACCCGCCGTAGCCCGGCAACGGCATTTTGAAAACATGGAGGATGTTCGCTCCGGGCGTGTGATAGACCCATTGCGGCCACGACCATTCGTTCCACATCTCCCAAAAAAATCCGCAAATCAACGCGCCCAGTGCCAGTGAAATTACCGGACGCCAATCTCCTTCGTTCAGCCACTCCAAAAGATGCGGGCGCCGCAGCAGGCGATTCATTGGCTCCAGGATAAACGCGAGTGAGATCCATACAAACGGGTAGAAAAATCGCGGCCATAGCAGCGCCGAGCCCAGCATGACCGCCCCCGTCAGCCACAGGGCTGCGTTTATGCCCGGCGTATTTGGTACGCGCGCGCATGGATGCAAGGTTTTTACCCAGTGAAACGTGCGCGCCAATTCCGCCGTCTCAAAAACCGCCGGCATGACCGTCGAAAAGCAAAGCGTGCTCAGAGCGTTGTATTCAAAAGGCGTAAAGCCGCCCCCGCCGAGATACTCCCAATTTCCGGTCCGGTTGTTGATCACCTCAAACAGCCACCAGGCTGGAGCGGACAAAACAAATAATAGAACAAATCCGCGCCGCGAGCGCGTCCACAGCGACGTCCCCGTTCGCCGACACACCAGCGCATCCACAATGAGGATATAACCCAGCCACAGCGGGAAGAACAGGTAAGCTGTGCGCGTGCCCGGCAACGTCCAATTTAATGGCCAGCACACTGCCACCAGCAGCAGGCCAATCCGTCCCTGCACTGCAAATCCCGGCAATTTTTGTGCGCGCTCCATCTTTAATCGAAACAATAACACTCAATTCAAAATCAAAAAGTCTAGAGCGTTTTAAAAAATAATGTGGCCGTTCGGAGCGAGGATTTTTGGTGTTTTGGCAAGGCTTCAGCGAAGGAGCATGTTTGAAAACCCTGTGACTGAGCTGAAACGACGCCAAAACCCAAAAGACCGCTTCCCCTTCTTTTTCTTCCCGAATGGCTACAGTATTTTTTAAACCGCTCTAAAACCTGCCTATTGAAATCTTTGGCGGCGCTTTGAATTCAAGACTCCAACGCTTCGTTGCATAATGCAACGCGAATCCAGGGATTCGGGGTCTGCTTTTATAGCCCAGAAAACGATTTTGCTTTGTTGAAAGGCCCTATTCTGAGTTTCGAGTACACACGTTCAAAATGGCACTTTAACAGCTAGAACAGCCTTTATGAAAAAGACACTGTTCCGTTTTGCTGTTTTGGTACTGCTGGTGGCTGCTGCAGGATGTAGCCGATCTGATAGCGCGTCTAATAACCCGTCCGCTGACACCAATAGTACCGCTCAAAGCGCGCAGGAAAGCGCTTCAAATGCATGGCAGGATACAAAAGGTGCGGCCACCAACGCTTGGAATGTCACGAAAATCGGAGCCACCAATGCGTGGAATGCCACTAAGGTTGGTGCTACCAATGTCTGGAACAAGACAACCAACGCGGTGCATTGATCAGGTGGGCGACCGGGTTTTGGGTTTCAAATTAGTTTGCTTTAATTTCGTCAAGTATGGCGGCTGCAGCCGGCCATACTTGACGTTTTACAACAGGCGCAACTCGAAAGCACTGACGGTTAAATCAAAAATTCGCCTGGAACGTGACCAAAATTGAATGCGTCCGCACACCCTGGAACCGCGCGCTGACACCGTTTCCGCTGAAAGAGGGGTCGCCGGTGGCAAAAAATTTGTAGCCCACGCCAAGGGAAACATGGGGATCAAGCATGAAGCGCACGCCTGCAAATAGCTGACCGGCAAATACGCCATCCGAAGCGCTCCCGTCGATGAACGGTTGGCTCCCGCCGCTGTATGTGAAATCGTGAGCGTCAAAGATTGAAGCGGCGCCGCCGGCTCCCGCGCCAACGTACGGAACGACATTAGAATGCGGAAGCGGGAAGGACAGGGTGAGATTGGCCAGGAACGGCACATTGGACATGGTCGAGCCGTGCGCGAAATAGCCAGGTACGTCATTCATGCGGCCACGGATGTAACCGGTCTCGAAGTCCAGGCCCACATATTTGTCGAAGTTGAAGCCTATCGCGCCATCAAAGGCAAACCCCACGTCGTAGTGAACCGAAGAGTTGGGCGCCTGGGTCCCAAAAACAGAAAATCCTCTCAATTCGCTGTCCTGAAAAATGGTCGGGCCAACCCCGGCGCGAAAATACGGTCCCATTTCTCCGGGCCCATTCCAGGAATATTGCGCCTGAGCGAGGGATGCGGTGAATAACGAAACGATGATGACTCCTATCCTTTGTATTTTCATAATGCTTGCTCCTTATGCTCCTCGGGGTAATTTGCCTTATTAATCCCGCTCGTCAAGCGGGCGAGGCATATTAATATTATGTCCAATCGCATATTAGGTTTTTGCCACAGCTATAACCATGGCCTTCAAGGTCTCATACGGGCCGCGAGCCGAGATATTGCAGGATTTCGGTCGAAAAACATCAATTCTACCGTCGGCAGGAGACGATCCCCCCGCACAAATAGCCGAAAGTATAAGATTTTTTGAAAGAAATCGCGCCCACCTGCGTATAATTTAATAGGGGTATTTTGCGTTGAACCATCGGACAGGCATCCTGCCTGCTTTACAAGGGGTTACAGGCGGAATTCGAGTCGAGCGGCAAATCAAAAGGTACTTGTGACAATAATCATCGCAGACGAACTGCCGGTCGTTCGGGCCGGTTTGAAGGTCATTGTTGAGTCAGGTCACGCGGGCGAAGTGGTGGGAGAAGCCGGCGACGGCCTCGAAGCGCTTTGTCTCGTTGAAAAGTGCCGGCCGGCGATGCTGATTACCAACTTGAAATTGACACGCTTGAGCGGCCTGGAATTGACCCGGCAGGTTCACCGATTATACGTGGATACCAAAGTCATCGTCATTTCGCATTGGGTCAATTCCACGGACCTGACATCCATCTTCCACCACGGCGCGCACGGGTTTATGAATTTGAATTCAAGCGCGGCAGACATCCAAAAAGCCATTTATGAAGTCAATGCCGGTAAACGGCATTTGGCGCCGACGGGTGTTGAGGCCATCCTGACTTCAATGTCCAATGGCGGGAGCGCGACGGCAGAGGATGACGCGTATGAAAAATTGACCGTGCGCGAGCGCGAAATCCTGCAGCTGGCCGCCGGAGGACTGGATCGAAAGGCCATCGCCAGCCGCCTGTTCATCAGCCAGCGCACCGTTGAGACTCATCGCGCCCACATCATGCAAAAGCTGCAATTGCATTCACAAACTGATTTGGTGCGTTTCGCGATTCGAAAAGGGATCATGGAGGCCTGATGCCGTTAGCGCCGCTTTCGGCGCCGCAATGCCGCCGTTGAACAAATGGCAGCGACATCAGCGACACCCCGCGCGGAATCTTTCTGGCATGACCATGGGCGGAGCGGTAGTAGCGCTTGCAAGAGGCCCAATCCCAACAATGAGACGGTATCCGTCGGACGACTGACATAGAATTACCATGTTCGACGGACGCGAAAATACAAGCTTTGCCGAATAGCGGAGACGTCACAAGTGATTGATGTTGTGTACGTTGTTCCCCGGCTGATTGGAGAAACACCCAGGCCGCACAGTGGGGACTGAAAAAAGAAAGGGCACTATGAACAAAAATGCAAAGACGGTCTTGGTTGTGGATGACGATCCGAGAATTGTCAAGGCGCTTGCGTTGCGATTGGACGCCGCGGGATACACGACAGTCACTACATTCAACGGAATGATTGCGCTGGTCCTGGCGACGCTCAAAAAGCCGGACCTGATTATCACCGATGTTTGGATGCCCAGCGGATGCGGCCTCTCAATGGCCTATCGCCTGAGGGAATCCATGCCGCACGTTCCCCTGATATTTTTGACGGCGAGCAAACAACCCGGCCTCGCGGAGAAAGCCAGGCAGCTCGGCGCGCAAGGCTTTCTCGAAAAACCGTATGACCCGGCAACCTTGCTCGAAATGGTGGCCACGCTTCTGGAGAAGTCCTGGGCGAAAGACCAGGAGGAACTACCGGAATACGAGCTGGCAATTGCGGCGCAATAATTCAGACCTGACATTCACGTTCGCTAAGCGACCCATCTATGCATGCTCTTAAACGAATGCTGATTTTGGAAGACGACAATTGCTCCGCGGAATTGTTGCGCCAGCGAATTTTACATGAATGGCCAGACTGCACGTTCGTTCACGTTGCCAACAAGACGGACTACCTCAACGCCATTGCCTCGGACAGCTTTGATCTCATTCTTTCGGACTACTCGATTCCCGGATATTCCGGGATGCAGGCTCTGGCCGTCGCACGGAAGGAATACCCTGAAGTTCCGTTCCTGTTTTTTTCCGGGGCCATCAGCGATGAAGTGGCGGTGGAAAGTCTTAAGGGCGGGGCAGTCGATTATATTCTAAAGGACCGCCCGGCACGCCTGGTACCGGCTATCAAACGTGCTCTTGATCTTGCGGAATTCAATAGCCGCAGGGTTGAACATGAGAAACTGGTCAATTCCATGGACGGCATTGTCTGGCAGGCGGAATTGCCGTCGCTTAAATTTACCTTCGTCAGCCAGCAAGCCGAGCGCATTTTGGGTTATCCCATCGAGCGGTGGATTCGCGAGCCGGATTTTTGGCAAAAGCATATCTACCCGGATGACCAGGAAATGGCGGTCAAATTGTGCCGGAATGCAACGCCGGAACAAAACCATCTCGATTTTGAATACCGCATGATCGCCGCAGACGGCCGAACCGTTTGGCTGCGGGATATGGTAAACGTGCGCGTCCGGAGGAATAAGTCCGCGGGTATTCAGGGCATCATGGTGGACGTGACCCGGAACAAACTCGATGAGCAAAAGATAAAAGACGTGCAGTTGAAATTGGAACAAACAAACCAGGACCTGCTGCGCCGAAACCAGGAGGTCCAGAATTTCTATCATGTCCTGTCGCATGAACTCAAAACTCCGCTGACGGCTGCTCGCGAATTTGTCTCGCTGGTCATGGACGGATTGGCCGGGCCGCTGAACAAGACCCAGGCGGAATACCTGGGCATCGCCCGCGAAAGCTGCAATCAATTGCGCGTGTGCATCAATGATCTGCTGGACACCACACGGATCGAGACCGGCAAATTGTCGCTCGAATTTGCATCCGTAGATCTCGCCGAGCTTGGGCGGCGTGTGGTCAGGACCATGCAATCCAAAGCCAGCGAGCGGAACGTCCATTTGGGCCTGGAATTGGCCCCGGACCTGCCGCTTATCACGGCAGACGAAAGCCGTGTGACGCAAGTGATCACAAATTTGATAGACAATGCGTTTAAATTTACGCCCTCAGAAGGCCAGGTCTCAGTGAAAATCCAGGGAGTGCCGGGGCGCGATGATTATGTGCAGGTTTCGGTGAATGACACCGGCCGCGGAATACCAAAAGGGGAAGAAGACTGTATTTTTGACCGTCTTTACCAGATCAAGACCGGCGACGCGACCAGTGGGAATGGCATTGGGCTGGGATTATACTTGTGCCGAGAATTGGTTTGGCTTCATGGCGGTGTCATATGGGCTAAAAGCGAACCAGGCGAAGGCAGTGTCTTCACGTTCATGCTGCCCAGGGAACAAAAACGCACGAAGGCGGACGTGCTGCTCATTGATGACGATCACAAGATCCTGGATACCGTGAGCGCCATGCTGGAAACGGAGTATCACGTCCGCACCGCGGCGGATGGCGAAGAAGGTATCAAAGAAATGCGCCGCAAAGCGCCTCATATCGTCATCATGGATTTGTCCATGCCGAATGTGGACGGCGTCGAAGTACTCAAAGCTATTCGGGATAACTGGTCATTCATACCGGTCATTGTTCACACGGCGTATTCCGAGGGAGACATTATGAAGCGGGCTATGGAATATTCTCCGTTCACTTTGCTGTCCAAACCCTCCGGCATGGACTCGCTTTTGCGGGCCGTCCGTTGCCTGAGCCTGGGCGTCCAAAAGGAATACGACGGCGAGACGCGAATCCTGGAGAAATCGCAGGTCTTCACGCCGCACTTGCCGGCGTTTGAGCCTGACGACGAAAAGTCTGAAGTCGTGGAAGAAGTCCGGTTTTCGTAATTTCCTCCAAACTTTTTCCCTTTTTCCCTCTGCCATTTTCCTCTTTAATTCCCTGGTGTCGTTCAAACAGACCTCCAGCCGGCAGGGCGTGCAGCTTTTGCAGCGCTCGCTGGCGCGCGGCCGGCTCGGCCATGCCTACTTGTTTTCCGGTGACCAGCTTGAAGAACTTGAGTCGCTGGCCCGAACGTTGGCAAAAACGCTGAATTGCCATAATCCGGTTCTGCAAAACGGCGAGGCGGTGGATTGCTGCGACACCTGCCCAAGCTGCGTTAAAATCAACAACGACGTTCACGCGGATATTCACTGGGCCCGGCCCGAGTCCCGCTCCCGCGTTGTGACCATTGATCAGGTACGCGAGCTCATGCGCGAAATTCAGCTCAAGCCGGCTGAGGCCCGATTCAAGGTTGCTATTCTGGCCGGCGCTGACCGGCTGAATGTCCAGGCCGCCAATGCGTTCCTGAAAACGCTTGAGGAACCGCCCGCTAGATCCGTGCTGGTTTTGCTTTCCACCGAGCCGTCACGAATTCTGGAAACCATCCTTTCGCGTTGTCTGCGCGTGAATTTTTCAGGCGGTGCCCGGCGCGATTTGACGGATGTCGAAACGGAGTGGCTTGAAAAATTCAGCTCGGTGGCGATTGAACAAAAGACCCTCCTGGGACGTTATCATCTGGCCGATATGCTGCTCCAAAAACTCGGCGAAATCCGCGCGCAAGCCGATGAGTCGGTCGGCGCCCGTTCGCCCCTTCAAAAGTACGATGACGTCGAAAAGAATCTGCGCGAAAAGTGGGAGGAGGAATTGGCCGCCGCCGTTGAAGCCGAATATCGCCGCCGCCGCGCGGATTTGCTGCTGCTGGTCCAATGCTGGCTGCGCGATGTCTGGCTGGCGACGCTTGCCGCCGGAAAAGACCTGCTGAATTTCCCGCAATTGGCCGGCACCGGTGCCCTGGCCGGAAAAATTTCCCCGCAACAGGCCCTTGAGAATCTGCAAACGCTCGAAGAGACCCAGCGGCTGTTGCACACCAACGTTCAGGAAGCTCTGGCCCTGGAAGTGGGCTTGCTGAAATTGCATTTTTAAAAATAACCCCACAAACTCGCCGGGATGAAGTCCGGAAAAACAATCGCCGCAACCGACACCTGCGCGCTCGTGTTCGGTTCTTTTCTTGGCCTTTGCATCTTGAAGTTTGGCGATCCGGTCATTCTCGACCAAAAAATTTTCCCTCCCGCCTCGCTTTCGGAATTCATCAGCGATGCGTGGCCGACGCATTGGGCAAATTGGATATTTTTCCCTCTGGCCGCAATCATCGCCATCGTGGCCTTGTTTAAGGGTAGGGACGGCGCGCTGCGCAGTCCCCGCCCGTACAGCGGGCGGAATACCAGGGCGAAGGATCTGCAAACCACGAATGTTGCGCCGCTAAACGCGGCGCTGACCGCGCAGCGCGCGGTCCCTACCTTGGCATTCGGCATTTTCCTGCTCCCCTTGCTTTGGCTGGGCTGGCAATTCATTTCGGCCGCGCGCACTGTGGATCCGATTCTAACCGCCACGACCCTTTGGCAATTCTCTGGTTGCGTTGCGTCGTTTTTTCTGGGAACGCTGGTCTTTAATTCGCCGCGCCGGTTCAACTTTTTGCTGCCCGGCATCTTTGTGGCCTTTGCTATTTGCCTGATCTTTGCCGTTCGCCAGCGGATAGAATTCCCGCAGGACACCAAATTCCTGCTCGAATCGCAGCACCTTGGATGGACGAATCTCCCGCCCGAAACAGTCTTTGAGATGAAACGCGACCAAACCATTATCACGACCAATGGCATGGACATTGTCAACCCGAGCATCCTGGCAAAGTTTCAAAAACAACGGGTCATGGGTACCATGGTTTATCCGAACGCGCTGGCGCAAATCATTCTCCTTTTATTTCCCATCGCTTTCACCCTGGTCATCCACAAAACGCAAATGCTTCGCCCCCTCGTCCGGGTCGCGGCAGTGGCCATGAGCATCGCCCTGGCTGCTTTTGCATTCTATTGCTCCGGCTCAAAGTTTGGCTGGTTGATCGCGATTCTCATCGGCGGGTTGTGCCTGTTCCGCCTTTTATGGCCTCTCAAATATAAAGTGACTGCCCTGGTGCTGGTAGCCGTTATTGGACTCGGTGTCTTTGCGGTTCGCTTTCATAATTATTTTGCTCGCGGCGCCACCAGCGCCACCGCGCGTTTGGACTACTGGCGCGCGGCTGTTCAGATCACAGTGACGCACCCCGCTTTCGGCTCTGGGCCGGGGACGTTTCAGAGGCCTTATGCCCAATTAAAATCTCCGGACGCCGAAATGGCCCGCCTTACGCATAACGATTTTCTCGAGCAATTCTCCGACTCTGGAATTCCCGGTGGAATCTTCTATTGTGCCTGGATTGTGACTGTGCTGGTCTTCATTTGCAAAAGTGCCTGGAAATCTCAGGACCCGGTTGAATTCGTGCTTTTTCTCGGCCTGCTCGGCTGGTTCATCCAGTCCTTGGGCGAGTTTGGACTTTATATTCCCGCATCGGCATGGATCGCCTTTACCTTTTTTGGTTCCGCATTCGCCATGAGGAGAATAAAAACCAATGGCCTCGCCACCTGATCGTCCCCGTCCTCGCCTGCGTCAGTCATTTCGGCTCAATAATTGCCCGAAGACCCTCGGGCAGTTGTTTGTTTTTTGCCGCTTCAAGCATCGCTTTGGCAGTCTCGTCGCCTTGCCCGGAATCGACGACCTGTTCCGCCCACTTTTGAGCTTCGTCGAATTGTCCCTTGAGCAGGTAAAGGCGAGCCAGTCCATACCAGGCGGCCGGAGCTTTGGGCGCGGCCTGGACGAGATATTTTTCAGCGTCGTCGTATCGTTTCTGGGAAAGATAGATTTGTCCTAACCCGTTCAGCGCCGCTGGATGGTCAGGATTAAGTGAAAGAACTTTTTGGAAATCTTTTTCGGCGTCATCGGCGTTGCCCGAATTGAAGGTCGCCCATCCCAATCCGTTCCAGGCCTCCGCGTTCTTTGGATCATCTTTGGCCGCCTTATTGAACATGGTTGCCGCCTCGCTGAATTTCCTTTGCTGCCACAGGTTCCAGCCGTTTTGGGTTTCCTGTTGAGAATTACCCGGCCAGAAACAGTAAGCGGCCAGGGAAACAGCGGTCAGGCATAGTACGACGAGGATTGTTATAACGATGGATTTTTTCATTTTGGTATTCCTTCTCTTTAATTTTGATGACTCTAAATCGGTTGTGAGAGTTTCCAGCTGCGTGCGCAGTTCCTCGGCCGTTTGCCAGCGCAGTTCCGGGGTCTTTTCCAAAGCGCGCATAACGACCGCATCCAGTCTTACGTCAATGTGAACTTTTTTCGAAGGCGGCTCGATTCTTTTGCCGGGTAATTCGCCGGTGAGCATCTCGTAGAAAACGACGCCAGTCGAATAAATGTCTGCGCGGGTATCGGTTCGCTGCGGTTCGGCCTTTTGTTCTGGCGCATGGTAGCCGGGTGTGCCGAGGGCGCTTTGTGTCGTTCTTTCCGGAGCATGGGATTCCGGAGCCTCATGAGTTGCGCCAAGCATTTTGGCGATTCCGAAATCAGCGATTTTTAACCGGCCTTCTTTGTCCATGAGGATGTTTTCCGGCTTGATGTCCCGGTGAACGATGCCGCGGGCGTGGGCGTATTGCAGCGCGTCGCAAATTCGGGGCACGATGGCCAGCGCCTCTTCCGGCGCCAATTTTCTCGCCTGCAGCACTCGGCGCAGATTTGCTCCGTCCACAAATTCCATCAGCAAAAAATAATAACCACCGGCCTGCCCGAAATCGTGGATCGTAACGATGTTGGGATGATTCAAGGCGGCGAGGGCTTGCGCTTCGTTGGTAAAGCGTTCGGCGAATTTGGGATCATTCTCTCGTTCCGGCGCAAGGAGCTTGAGGGCCACAAGGCGCTTCAATACTTTTTGCCGCGCTTTATAGACCACGCCCATGCCCCCGCGGCCAAGGCATTCGAGGATTTCCAATTGCGGAAAGTGTGGGGCAATTTGTTCCGGCGACAACGGTGGTTGCGCGGTCACGTCGGCGCCGGCGAAAAAAGTTTCCGTTTTGAGATTCAATGCCATCAGGCATTTGGGGCAAAGACCGCCAGGCGCGTTTTCCGGCAAATGCGCGCCGCATTGCGGACAGGTGGGCGATGTTTCGCTGCTCACACCTTATAATTACCGGTGGCGGCCGCTTTGTTACACGGAATTTTAATCAACAGGCTGCGAGTACCGCGGTCAAATGGCGCAGTTCTTCATCCAGGTCTGCGCCGTCGGCCAGCGTCTGGGAAATTTCCTGACGGTAAATCTCGCGAAAACGTTTCCGCAGCCGATGAACGGCCACACGAGCCGCACCCTCGTTTGCGCCCAGTCGCTCCGCCACGTTTGCATAATCAATTGCCCCGCGTCCCGCTACGAGACAATCTTTAAGCGCCTCAAAATCACCCGTTTTGCCGGCGGTGCTGAATTCCTCCCGCAGACGGCTCATCGTTAAATCCAGCAATGTCAGCGCCCACTGTCGATCAAACAATTCGTCCGGACCGGCTGATCTGGTTTCAGCGGCCAATCGGCTTTCGGCAAACGCTGTGTCAAACTGCACACGATTCCAATCGCCGCCCCGCTTTTGCGCGGAGACGCGCCGCCACTCCTTGCTCATGAAATTTTTCATCGCCACGATGAGAAACGTGCGCAATTTGCCCTTGCTCGGATGAACGGAGTCGAGCCAGCGTTTTTCGAGCAAACGGCAAAAAAACTCCTGCGTGATATCCTGGGCATCGTGCGGCGATTGCCCGGCGTGCCGCGCATAAGCGTAAAGAGGGTACCAATATGCCCGGCAGATCGTTTCCAATGCCGCAGCCGAGTCAGGAGAAGGCGCGCGCGCCGCCGCCAGCACGACCGACCAACGCGTGTTCGGGAAAATCCCAGGCGCATCGCTGGATGAATCGCTCATTTCCAATGCTATTCATCTAAATTACCCGAAGCGATGCCGTTGTTACAAGAAATCGGATCGGCTGTTTCGCACACATAGAACGTGGAACCGC
>DATAST010000236.1:0-14593 GCA_036269115.1 Verrucomicrobiia bacterium
TGTGACGGAGTTACGCCAAGCCATTGAGGCGTTTATTGCGACCTATAACCCGAAGGCCAAACCACTTCAAGTGGCGCAAGCGGGAGGTGAGGGGATCCCAGTTGCGAAATACTATCGTTAATTTATGCAATTAAGCACTAGCTGGCGGGATTTTTTCAACGTCTATTGGAAACTCATTTACGGCGTGGCCCGCAAGGCGGGGTTGACCGATGCAGAAGCGCAGGACGTGGTCCAGGAAACGCTCATCTCGGTGGCCAAACACATGCCGGCGTTTAAATATGACCCATCGATCGGCTCCTTCCGGGCCTGGCTGCTCAACATGACGCGCTGGCGGATCACCAACCAGTTCCGCAAGCGGCAGCCTTTGGCCGAACGTTTGCCGAAGAATGGCGGCACGTCCCGGACTGATACCATCGAAGCCGCACCGGATATGTCCATCGACCTCGAAGCAGCATGGCAGGCTGAATGGGAAACAAATCTCATGAATGCCGCCATGGAAAATTTGAGGCGCCGCATCGAACCGCAACGCCTTCAAATCTTCGATTTTTATGTGAACAAAGAATGGCCGCCGGAAAAGGTCGCGGAACGCTTCGGCGTTTCCATCGACCTGGTCTACCAGGTCAAACATCGCGTCACCGAAGCCATTCGCGCCGAAGTCATTCGACTGGAGCAGGAAATGACCTGACGGCCGTAACCGCCTGTTGGAAAAGCCTTGTAAAGCAACGGTTGAAGCAATAAATAGAAACCTTTATGAAAGAATTAAAATTCGAATGTCCCCATTGCAAGCAACATCTGGCCTGTGACGAACAACATTCGGGCCGGCAAATCCAATGTCCGGGTTGCAACCATCTGATTAACATTCCGCATGTCCCCGGCAGAACGGTGGACTATAAGCCCGAATCCGGCAACACCTGGGCGACTTATGTTCCACCCGGAGACGTGAAACCGAAATGACGGGACGTCGCTAAGAAACTCAGAAGACACATTCCCTCCTGAAGAAAACCAGGGCAATCGGCGTCATTACGGGCCCAAAATGAATGTTTCTTATAAATTCATTGGCAAACGATTTGTTTTGCAATCTTAATTCCAGGTATGTCATTTTGCATAGTGTCAGCCTGAGCATACGCCTGAACTTCTAACATTTCGCCATTGAAATTATGAATTGGTATTATGTCGAGCAGGGAAAACAAACAGGGCCGGCAAACGAAGAACAATTCAACACGCTGGTTCAATCCGGAAAGATTACTACGGACACACTCGTCTGGCGCGAAGGCATGGCGGATTGGCTGCCCTACGGCCAGGTCCACGCAACAGCCGTAGCCGGCGGCGCAGTGGGAGCCGAAACAAAACCGCAAGCCGTTTGCGCCGAGTGCGGGAAAATGTTTCCTGAGGACGAAACAATTCGCTATGGCGACCGTCGAGTATGCGCCAGTTGCAAGCCGGCCTTTATTCAAAAACTACAGGAAGGCGCGGCGATAAACACTGGAGAATTGGCTTACGCGTCTTTCTGGTCCAGGTTCGGGGCCTATTTTCTCGACCTTGTCATCTTGATGGTTTTCAACCAATTCATCGTTCGTGGCATCATGTTAATCGCCACGGGCACAATTTTACCGCGGCCCGGAATAATGCCGGTCGCCCTGACAGTTTTTGTAACTGTCTTTCCGGCGCTCGTCGGCATCGCGTATGAAGCCATCCTGATCGGCAAATACGGGGCGACCCTGGGTAAAATGGCCTTAAAAATCAAGGTGGTGACTGCCGACGGAGGCCGGGTTTCATATGCCCGGGCGTTTGGCAGATACTTCGGAAAAATATTGAGCGGCTTCACTTGCGCGATTGGCTTTTTAATCGCCGCCTTCGACAATCCCCAGAGACGCGCTTTGCACGATCATATCTGCAACACTCGCGTCGTGTACAAATAACGGATGAGCAGTCCGCTGATTCAATGCCCTGCGTGCCGTGCCTGGCTGATGGAAGGAGTATTCAATCAGCCGGAATTCACCCCCTGCCCCGCGTGCGGCCTGCCGTTGCTTACTGAGGTGTTTCCTGCCTTGTTTCGAAAAGCCGGCGCCGTCCAAAGCGGCCAGGCCGTTCTGGTCGAGGGTGAATCCAGCTGCTTTTTTCATCCCCAAAAAAAGGCCGTCCTGCCCTGTGACAGTTGCGGGCGGTTTATGTGCGCGTTGTGCGATTGCACGCTCCACGGCCAGCACCTTTGCCCCACGTGCCTGGAGGCGGGAAAGACGAAAGGGAAAATCAAAAGCCTCGAAAATCAGCGCACCCGGTATGATCAAATCGCGCTGTCACTTGCAATCTTACCGCTCCTCATTTTTTATTTTACGCTCATTACGGCGCCAATGACTTTGTTTATAGCCATTCGATACTGGAATGCGCCGATGAGTGTTGTTCGCACGAACAAAATTCGATTTATCCTGGCAATTTTAATTGCGGTGCTGCAAATCGCCGGCTGGACGATCCTTTTCATCTTTTTGGCAACCCATCATGGAAACCGGGTCCGACATAATTAAATACAAACGCCTCACCCGCTCTGGAGCACGCAGTGGATTCGCAGCGGCATTCCAGACAAGAACCAGTTTGTGGCTGGGGCCCGACCATCTGCTATCCGTCGAATCCACCGGCTATACCGAAAACTACAAACGATTTTATTTCCGCGATATTCAGGCCATCGTCGTCCAGGGAACCAGAAACTATCAGGCCTTGACCGGCATTCTCAGCATTTTTGCGGTAATCCTTATTCTGGTAACGTTTTTCTCCATGCCAAATTATCCGTTCGCGATATTTTTCGGAATTCTGGCGGGCGTATTTCTGATGTTCCTGTCCCTCAATTTGATCGGCGGACCAACGTGCAAGACGTTTCTGCGGACAGCCGTTCAAATCGAGCAATTGCCGCCGCTGGGCCGGGTGCGAAAAACGAGGACTGTCCTTAAAAAAATCCATCCACTGATTGTCGCCGCGCAGGGCGGTGAATTGTCACCGGAAGCCATATCCGCCGGCCTGCGGGAATGGAGCGAGCCTTCTTCGCAGCCGACTGCCTCCGGAACCGTTGAGGACGATCCGAACGTCCCGCCGCGTTTGATGCCATGATTTCGCTCGCCCACCAACGCTGCTTCAACCACGCCTCGCGTGAAGCAGCGGCGCGTTGTCCTGAGTGCAAACAATTTTTTTGCCGGGAATGCATTACTGAACACGACGACCGGGTCGTCTGCACGTCTTGCCTAAAAAAACTGACAAACCGGCCGTCGGCCAGACGGTTCATGTTCGGACGGCTTCTCCTCATTGCCCAATGTTCCCTGGGAATTCTCATCGCCTGGTATTTCTTTTTTTTGATCGGCCAGAGTTTATTGAAATTGCCCAATTCCTTTCATGAGGGAACGCTTTGGCAGGTGGACGGGGACAATTCTCAATGAAAAACCAACGGCGACAACAAGGGCACCGGGCACTGGACCTGATTGAAGAAGCCGTTCATCTGTTGCGCACGACCCCAACGGCCACGCTGGCCGTTTATTATTTGGGCACCATGCCGTTTGTGCTGGGATTGCTCTTTTTCTGGGCAGACATGAGCCGCAACCCGTTCGCCCCCGGTCGCCTGGCGGATGCCAGCCTGGCCATGGGATTGTTATTTCTATGGATGAAATTCTGGCAAACTATCTTCGCGCGCCGCATCCGCGCGCAACGCGCCGCCCAAGCCGCGCCGCCGCTGGGATTCCGGCAGGGAGTTAGAATTTTGATGACACAAATGATATGGCAACCGTTCGGCTTGTTTCTAATACCGATTTCACTTTTTACAGTTCTCCCGTTTGCCTGGGTCTATGCATTTTATCAAAACCTTACTACTTTGGATAACGGGAATACGAGCCCTGGACAGGTTTTTAAAAAATCCTGGCGGCAGGCCGGTCTTTGGCCCGGCCAGAACAACATCGCCATCCTGATATTCCTTGGTTTTGCAGTATTTGTTTTCCTTAATTGGGCAATCTTTTGCCTGGCGTTGCCGGATTTATGCAAAACGTTGCTCGGGATCGAATCCAAATTCACCCAAAGCCCGCGGAGCCTGTTGAATACGACTTTTTTTGCGGGAATGTTCGGCCTCACCTACCTCTGCGTAGATCCCATCCTGAAAACATTCTATACGCTGCGCTGCTTTTACGGGGAATCGGCGGAATCGGGCGAAGATTTGAAGGCGGAACTGAAGGAATTTGCCCTCGCCATCTCCAAAGTCGCCGCAGCCTTGGTACTCGTTTCCACGATTGTCTTCTCAATGCCGGCATTCGCTGCAGACAGCCCTGCCAAGGCCGCCGGCGCACCAGCCGCTTCCCCGGTTTCTCCCACGCAATTGGATGGAGCTCTCAATCAAACCATCCATGAACGGAAATATATTTGGCGGATGCCGCGGGAAAAATTCGATGATGCCAATGCCAGCGAGGGGCCATTTGGCCGTTTTCTCGACAAGGTTTGGGACATGATCCACAGATGGAGCGGCGCGATTCTGCATTGGATAGCCAAAGCATTCCACGGCGTATTTTCCTTGCTGGAGAAACTATTGGAAGACCTTTTTGGCGGAAGGCGTTCGTATGGCAGCGGTTCGTCCGGCACCGGATGGATTACCTCCGTTCACGTATTGCTTTGGGCCCTGGTGGCCGTCGTGGTGGCAGTGCTGGCGATCCTGTTTTATCGCGTATGGCGCGGGCGCCGGAAAACGCGCTCGGTCGTAGCCAGCGAAGCCATTTTGCCAGTGCCGGATGTTGCCGATGAAAACACGGCTGCAGACGAATTGCCCGAGGAAGAGTGGATTAAACTCGGCCGTGAGCTGCTGGCGCGCGGAGAATTGCGTTTGGCGATGCGCGCGTTTTATCTCGCCAGCCTGTCACTCCTGGCCAGCAGGAATCTCATTACCATCGCTCGCTTCAAATCCAACCGCGAGTACGAGCGAGAACTGCGGCGGCGGGGCCATTCGTTTCCTGACCTGCTTACGACTTTTGGCCAAAACATTTCGGCCTTTGAAGCCTCCTGGTATGGGTCCCATGAAGTGAACCAGGATTCGGTCAACCAATTCGCGTTAAACGTCGAGAAAATCAAATCCGCCGGATGAAAAGATATTTTCCGCTCATCATTTTACTCGGCTGCGCGGCGGCGTTTGCGCTGGGCATTGTTTATTTATTTGATCTTCGTTTCGAGGCCGGAGACGTGTATCCGCCCTATTCATCGCTCCGCGCCGACCCCCTGGGCACAATGGCTTTATATGAAGGCCTCGAAAGAATACCGGACCTCGCCGTAAGCCGCGATTTCAGCAGTTCCGACACGATGCCTATGGAACCGCGATCGCTTTATCTGCACCTCGGTGGAGATACTGCCAGGTTGGACGAATTGCCGGACGACGCCTACCAGGCGATCGAGAATTTTATGATCCGCGACGGGCGCCTGGTTATCGCCCTTTACCCCCAGACGGAAGATTTCTACTCCTATCCCGCGGAAAACAAAAAGATGACCCGGTCAAAGACGGATAAAAAAGACCAGGACAGTGACGACAACCACTATCACTGGACGCGGCTGGAAGACAAATGGGGGTTTCACACCGGTTTCGAGAAACTTGAACCGGACGGCGACACTTACGCGCCGGCCACGGTCTATAATCAAACCGGTTTGGCGCTGCCTGACACTCTTCACTGGCATAGCGGGATCATCTTTACAAACCTGGAGCACGCGTGGCGCGTCATTTATGCCCGGGACGGCAACGCTGTTGTCATCGAGCGTCATTTTGGACGGGGATCAGTTGTGATTGCCAGCGATTCGTATCTGCTCAGCAATGAAGCCATGCTGAAAGACCGCCATGCGGACCTGCTCGCATGGCTTGTTGGTCCGGCCAAAAATGTGGTTTTTGACGAGGCGCATTTCGGTATTGTGCAAAGCTCCGGTGTGGCAGGGCTGATGCGCAAATACCGCCTGCAGGGACTGATCGCGGGGCTGATCCTGCTGGCCGGGTTGTTTGTCTGGAAGCACTCGTTCAGCCTGGTCCCCCCGCTGGAAGAAAAGCGCCTGGAACGTTTCATCGCGGGAAAAGATTCGGCAGCCGGTTTTGCGAACTTGCTGCGGCGCTACATTGCGCCGCGCGATTTGCTGGCGGCTTGTTTCGGCGAATGGAAAAAATCATTCACCCGCAACGGCACACAATTTTCGGCGCGATTCCAACGGGCTGAAGCCATCTTCGCAACGGAAAACGCGGCTGGCGGCAGCAGTCCGATTGAAACCTATAAAACAATTACAGAAACCCTGGGAACTCAAAATCAAAAATTATGAATACAGAACGGCTGAAGGAAGTCCTCGCACAGGCGCGGCAGGAAACCGGCAAGGTCATCATCGGCCAGCACGATGTCATTGAAAAGGCACTCATTTGCATTTTCACAGGCAACCACGCGCTGATCGAAGGCGTCCCCGGCGTGGCCAAAACGCTGCTGGTGCGCACCCTGGCCCGCGTGCTGGGGGCAGATTTCTCCCGCATCCAGTTTACACCCGACCTGATGCCGGCCGATATTGTCGGCACCAACGTCTTCAATCTGCAGCGGAATGAATTCTCCCTGATTAAGGGGCCGGTTTTCACCTCATTTCTTCTGGCCGATGAAATCAACCGCGCCCCTGCCAAAACCCAATCGGCGCTGTTGCAAGCCATGCAGGAACGGTTGGTAACAATCGATCGTGAAACTCATTTGCTGCCGCCAAACTTTACGGTGTTTGCCACGCAGAATCCCATCGAATACGAGGGCACTTATCCGCTTCCGGAAGCGCAAAAAGACCGCTTCATGTTGAAAATCACCATGGCCGCGCCCGACCGCGCCGAGGAATTATCGCTCGCGCAACGGACCATGACCAAAGACGCGCCTGAAGTCGTGCTCGCGCAGGACACCGTCCAAGCGGTGATCAAGCCGGAGGATTTGCGGGAATTGCGCCAGGAACTGGCTTCCATTGTCATGCGCGAAGAGTTGACCGCCTATCTCGTCGACATTGTGCGCGCAACGCGCTCTCATGAAACCATCCTGGTCGGCGCCGGACCGCGCGGGACACAATCGCTCATGATGGCAGCCCGCGCCTGCGCGGCGATTTCAGGCCGCGACTTCGTTACACCCGACGATATCAAAACCATGGCGCCGTGTGTTTTGGAACATCGCCTTATTCTCCGGCCGGAATTTGAAATTGAAGGACTTACGGTGTCGGAGGTCATCCAGCAAATCATGCAGCAGATTGCCGTCCCGCGATGATTGTCCCGCGTAACAAATTGTTATTTTGGACGGCACTGGTCGTCTTGCCGTGTGCATTCATTGCGGGCGCGGCCGCCAATATGGCATCGGCGGCGTTCGCACTCATGGGCGCACTCTTCCTGTTCGCCATTATCGACGCGATCGTCGCGCGAAAAAATGTAGCTGAAATCAGCGTCGAACTTCCCCCGGTTGTGCGCATGTCCAAAGACCGGGAGGCAAATCTGAAAGTGCGGATTCGTAATGAAAAACAACGCACCCGCCGGATGCGCATCGGTTTGCCCTGGCCACAGGAGATCCGGGCAAGCTCCGATGACCTGGACACGCTGCTGCCTGCGAAAAGCGAATGGTCTCAATTGGCATGGCCCTGCACTCCCCTCAAACGCGGCAGTTACAAATTCGATCAAGTGTATCTGGAGGCCGAATCGCCCTTCGGCCTTTGGGCCGCCCGCAAGCAAATCCCCGTGAAGTCGGAAATTCGGGTGTATCCGAACCTGTTAAACGATCGCAAAAATCTCTCGGCTTTATTTCTGAATCGCGGACGGTTTGGTTTGCATGCCCAGCGGCAGGTTGGCAAAGGACGCGATTTTGAGAAACTGCGCGATTACATTCCCGGGGACGGCTATGACGAAATCCATTGGAAGGCGACCGCCCGCCGGGGCAAACCGGTCACAAAGCTGTTCCAAATTGAAAAGACCCAGGAAGTCTATGTGATCGTGGATCGCTCCCGGTTGAGCGCACGGCCCCCGGGCGAAAGCAAAGACGGAGAATCGGCGCTCGAACGTTTTGTTACTGCCGCGCTGGTGCTGGGACTGGCCGCCGAACAACAGGGCGATTTATTTGGATTGCTGGCGTTCGGCGACAAAGTGGAAAGATTTGTGCGCGCCAAAAATGGCCAGGCCCACTACAGCGCCTGCCGTGACGCGCTCTACACTTTGCAACCCGCGATCGTTACGCCGGATTTTGATGAACTGTGCACCTTCATTCGATTGCGGCTGCGCCGGCGGGCCCTGCTGGTTTTTCTGACGGCGCTGGATGACCCGGCCGTCTCGGAAAGTTTTGTTCACAGCCTGCGTCTGATCCAAAGGCAACATCTGGTTTTGGTCAACATGTTGCAACCGCCGGGCGTGAGGCCGTTGTTTTCCAATCGCGACGTGGCGAACCTGGATGATGTCTATAATGAACTGAGCGGCCATTTGCGCTGGCAAAAACTGCGTGAACTGCAAAAAATTCTTCGGCGGCAAGGAGTGCAATTTTCGCTGCTCCAAAATGAACGCATGAGCGCGGAATTGGTGTCGCAATATTTGACCGTCAAACAAAGGCAATTGTTGTGATAGTAGACCTGCAACGTTTCATTGCGAACGAACGTCCGTTTTGGATCGAGTTGGAAAAATTGCTGAACCATCTCGAAGCCGAACCGGACGCCGAAATGTCCTTGCAGCAATTGCAGCTGTTTCATCATCTCTACGAGCGGACCGCGTCCAGCCTGGCAAAAATCACGACGTTTTCCTCCGAACCGGAAACCCGGCAATATCTTGAAAACGTCGTCGGCCGCGCATACAGCGAAATTCACGAAACCCGGGACCGGCAAAGAAAGTTTTATCCCATCGAATGGGTCTTTCACACGCTCCCGCGGACATTTCGCAAACACGTGGGCGCTTTTTATCTTTCCGTGGCGATCACCATTGCCGGCTGCCTGTTCGGCGGGGGAGCCATTGCCCTGGACCCGGATTCCAAACCCATTTTGATGCCATTTCCCCACCTGATGCAGGACCCAGCTAAACGAGTCGCCGAGGAGGAAAGATCAAACGGCGACCGATTGAAAGGAATGAAGACAACCTTTTCTGCGGAGTTAATGACCCACAATATCAAGATATCAATCCTTACCCTTGCCCTGGGCATGACCTGGGGGTTTGGGACGATATTGATGCTCTTTTATAACGGCGTCATCCTGGGCGCCGTGGCGGTGGATTATATTCATGCAGGCGAAACCAAATTTCTGCTGGGCTGGTTGATGCCGCACGGCGTCATAGAAATCCCGTCGATTTTGATTGCCGGCCAGGCCGGCCTGATGCTTGCAATGGCCATCATCGGCCGGGGAAGCCGCCTGCCCTTGCCGGCCCGGTTGCGCGCCATTTCTCAGGACGTCGTCACGCTCATTTTCGGAGTCGCCATGCTCCTGGTTTGGGCGGGTTTTGTGGAAGCTTTTCTTTCGCAATATCACGAACCCGTCATTCCTTACGAAGCGAAAATTGCTTTTGGCTGCGTCGAACTGATTTTGCTCTGTCTCTTTCTTTCAATGTCCGGACGCCGCAAAGGAAAACCGGAGGAAGGCGACCAATGAAGACCAGCACCCTGGTTATTCGAACGCCGGAGGGCATTGTGTTCTCTCAGCGCCTTGCCGGGCCGGTGAGCCGCTTTGCGGCATGGTTTATTGACCAGCTCTTGATTCAGATCATTTTGCTGTTTATGGGATTGCTGCTCAGCCTGTTGGGGATTTTTACCTCAGGCATCGCGCTTGCCTTCACGGTCATTGGTTGGTTTGTCGTCGGTATCGGTTACGGAATATTTTTTGAATGGAGTTGGCGCGGCCAGACGATTGGAAAAAAGCTCTTCCGCCTGCGCGTGGTAGACGTCGCGGGGATGCGTCTGCAATTCAACCAAATCGTCGTCCGCAACCTGTTGCGCTTTGTGGACGAATTGCCGTTCTTATATTTTGTAGGCGGCGTAGCCTGCTGGGTCAGTCCCAAATGCCAGCGCCTGGGTGATCTTGCCGCCAACACAGTCGTCGTTCGCACCCCCAAAGTCGTTGAACCGGACCTGGACCAGCTTTTGGCCGGCAAATACAATTCGCTCCGGCAGTATCCACACCTCGTTGCGCGGTTGCGGCAAAACGCATCTCCCACCGAAGCAAGTATCGCTTTGCAAACGCTATTGCGACGCGATGAATTTGAGCCGCTCGCCCGCGTTGAAATCTTCAACGACCTCGCCGTCCATTTTCGCGCCAAAGTTGATTTTCCACCCGAAGCCACCGACGGCGTGGCGGACGAACAATACCTGCGAAACGTCGTAGACGTGCTTTATCGCACACGGGTGGAGAATGGCGTTGAAGCGTTGAAAGCGTTGTGTGACGAATCCTGAAAGGATTCAATCATTCAGCCCAAGGGTTGCCGAGTCTGCGAAGGCTACCCCGGGCTCAATGATGCAATGCCCTTGGCATTGTTCCGTCGGAATGCAGGCTCGCAAAAAGTAAGAACGTCCCACGCCTCTGGCCTCTCTCTTACCGTTTCACGTTTCAACTTTTTAACGTTTCAACGTAATCAAAACTTCCTCAATTGCACATTACGATAACGGATGACCGTGTTCGTGCTGTCGTTGAACGCCCCCAATCCGACGAGGAACGAATGGTTCGGCACACCGATGGTCTGGTACGGTGTATCTTTATCAAAAACATTCACGCCGTTGATAACGGCGCTCACTTTGCCGTCCTGATACGTCATGTCGAACGAATTGGTGACATCGTTTAGCACAAGATTCCGCGTGATTTGGTCGCGCGACCAGCCGGTCGCGAAACTGGCAACGTCGCCTTCTTCTCCTTTATGCCGCTTGAGGCGAAAGCCGTACCAATCAAAGCTGTTGAAATCCGGCACCCCCATCACGACGCCGCCCTGGAAATTTTTATTGGCGGAATGCACCACTTCGAACTGACCACGCACTTCAAAATTCATACCCGCCCGCACACGCGAATAAAACATATGTCCTTTGGGGCCGGACTCTACTTCCACCGCGCCGTCGGGCAGCACATGGACTTTGCCGAAACTAAATACCCAATTCGGATCGTCATCGCGCGAGGGCAATAGGCCGACCCACTCGCCGTCATTGAGCTTTTTCTCTGAGGTCAGTTCCGATAGCCGGCACTCGACAAATTGGCGGGTCCGATCGTCGATGTTGGGCGCGTCTTTTAAAGCGGAATAATCAGTCAACGCCCGGGAAAAGTCGCCGTAATCGCGAGCGCGTTCCGCGGCGGAAACCTTTTTGCCAAGCGGGCCGGTCCGCGCCGCCACTTCCAGCGGCATGAGTGAAAGGTCAGCACCCCAATCGTCCATCTGCTCCTTTTCCGGCTTCCAATTCAGAGCTTCAAGCTGTGCCCGGGTTACGTCGTACTTGCCCGCGAAATACGCCACGACGGCGTATGAGGTCCGCCAGCCATTCCAACATTCCATTTGGGAAGGCGCTTTCACATAACCGTCATACATTCGCGCCAGGTTTGGCCAAATATCGTCGCGTCCAAAAATATGTTTTCCGGAGGGTACACCCATTTCCGCTTCCACGTCGTAAACGCTGTTCAGGTATTGGCGTGGTACATCAGTGTCGAAACGGCCTGTATCGATCGCCGCCGCCCCGAACGCAAGCATGGCCTTTTCATTGCCATACCAGCGGGGCCGCAATCCCCAGCGCAATTCTTTCCAGGCCGGCGCGTAATCAATTTGCGCTTTCGTCGTCCGGTCAAACCACATGCGCATATCATCCAATCCGGATTCACCGAGGGACACGGTGATCATCAGGTCGGGCGCCATCGGCCAATTTGGTTGCAGCTGCCACGCGGCGGTCAAATCGCCGCGAGCCGCGCCCAGGTGCGAATTAAATCCTTTCCAGCCTTCATCCGACACAGAGTCGGCGCCGCCGCTTCCGCGCGCCGCCCACGCATCGTTGATTTCATGTTCACCATTCAAAGTGAGTGTAAGCCATTTGTATTTTGGGCCGGCTTGCTCGCAGATGTTGCAGATTGACGCGCTGTTCCGTTGGAAAAAATTGTAACCCCATCCATTGACGAAAATATCGGCAATCTCCTGCTGGTCGTCAGGAGTGAAGCTGCCGTCTGTAAAACACTGTTTCAGAAGCTGCAATGCGGATGTCTCAAGAGCTCCGCCCCGGTCTGAACTGTACCCCAACAACCGGCCCAAATGGACTGCGGCGTACAATTGCGGGTATGCCTGATGCGATGAACCCGGATACGCCGCCACCGCGCGCCGAAACCAGCGGACCGAATCAAAGTGGTTCAGGGCCTCGTCCGCCGCCACCGTCAATACCAACGGGTCCGTGCAGTTTGTATCGTTGCCAAGTTTAAAAGCCTCATCCGCCAGCACCATTGAATTGGATGCCTCGGCGCCGCCGTAATTGCGCGCGATGTAGGTGCGGACAAAGAGGTCGGCTTCCGCATCGCACTCGGGATTTCGCGAACCGTGTTTCTCGTAGCCGTCCACCCACAACCGATGGCGAAATTCCCTTTGACGCTTTTGCTCGTCGGTAAAGCACTGAGTATTGTGGTCCCATACGATCGCTTTGCCCGCGGTCATGACCGCTGAGGGGTTCACCTCGTTGAGGCCATTGTTTTGGTAAGACCGGTTAACAGTTGTTACGTCCTTTTGAACCTTGGCCGCCATGTATCCAATGCCCACAACGAAAAGAAGGCACAAAATCACACCGCCAGCAATGCCGCTCCAAACCAATGTCGGGTTTGCCCCGCGATGGGCGGAAGAAGATTGGGGCAGTGGCGGCGGGGTTGTGCGATAACCCTGTTTCAAAACCAAATCCAACGGCTGCCAATCCGCCGTTCCCTCAGCCTGGACGTATTCGGCGCCGGTGAATTTGCCGGACTCGCGCCCCTTCAGCAATTCTTCCAGCGGGAAAGATCCCAGGTCCGTTCCCTGCCTGCGCACGTGGTAATTCATAATGGCGTTGCTATAAAAGGATAGCAAAAGCGGCGTTCAGGGCAAGAAGAGGCGTTTTGGGAAGTATGAACATCGAACATCGAACATCGAACGCCGAACGGTTACAACGGGCGAAGCGGCCCTGGTAGGGCGGAAGTGCTCGCCAGTGTTGCTAACACTCCGCCAGGCACGCGAGAGTTGGACTCTTGGAAATTCGCGACAAAAAGGAGAAGGCCCAGCCTCGATATTTCATGCTTTAAATAGATGTTGCTTGAACTGTTCAAGAGATGTAGTTTTAAACATCTGCTTTTTTAGGTAAAAAGCACAATAGAACGGAAAAAACAGTCATGCCGCTCCCTGAGCCATCGTTATCCGCCCCGCGATTCGCATTCCTCTCAGAATCAGAGGAGCCTAAAATCCCCGCCAATAAGGCGGCCTCTGTTGTTGAGTGGATTGCAGCACAGCAACCTGGTCTTCCAAGACCCATTGCAAATGCGGCACTAGCTAAAATTTGGCTGCTGCAGGTCGATGAGTTTCGCAAAAGTGAGCAATTGATGATGGCAAGCGGTGAACATGACAAGGATTTAACCACTCATTGCTTTTTTTTGCTCAAGCTGATTAGCAATGGAAAATTGCTTCTTGATAATGCTAAGACCATGGGAATTGCGGAAACGACTCCTGAGTTTACCTTAAACGATCTGCAGGCCACCTTCGATTCTTTACAAACTACTTACTTTTGTGAATACGGGCCAAAAAATTCAGATAGGCAGAACAAAATAATTGAAGGTCTATTTAATGGCCAGAAGTCCTGAACTGGAAGCAATTCTAGAAGCGTGGTTTCGATCGGAATATGGCGCTCCAAATGACCGCGCAGAAGCAAGAGCGGCATTGATTGAGTTGCTGGAGAAAGCCGCCCAAAAGAGTGGCAACGAAGTAACGCCATTTCAAATTCAGTCAGCTTTATACGACAGGTACAAGGTATTTAAGGCCGAAAAATTTAAATCATCTTCCGTCCAGGTTGCTCAGAGCGCTCTCAAACCAAACAATTAAGTATTCCGCCCGGGTTTGTCCAAAAGCCAAGTTTGAGATCTGCGGCCACAGCCGTCCCCGGGATTAACGAAGTTTCCTTCTTTGCGTGTATGGTTTGGAAACTGGAAACTTCGGGAAACGAAAATGGAAACTTGACGTTTTCGGAGGCACAGAAATCCGTTTTTGTTGGCAAATTTAAATGGGCAAGGAAACTTGCGGAAGCGCTTTTGAAGGAAACTTCGAAGTGTTTTTCGGGTGGTTGAAGTTTCCACGATAATTAGAATTCAATGCTTCTACCATTAACATTGTTAAACAATATTCCAGGAGGGTTGGACGGGCCTGGCTGCATTGTCGTTGTAATAAAACGCGGCCTTCTGCGAGCCACTTCCGCCCAAATATTTCCCCCATTTACGCCCCCAGTCCGGCTGGATTTGACAGCGCTAAACCAATTTGCCTATCAGCCCGTTAAAAAATGGCCTTTTTTCCAAAAGCCGAGGATGAACCGCATGGAGTGGCGAGCTACTGCCGTTACCAGGAGCAGTCCTCCTCCACCCAAGAGCCAATCGAACAGAGAACCTTTGTTGCGTTCTATCA
>DATAST010000237.1:0-1577 GCA_036269115.1 Verrucomicrobiia bacterium
AGCGTGACCTCCAGCGCTTCGGCCAGCCGATGAATACTTTCGAGCGACACATTTCGGGCTCCACGTTCCACATCCGAGATGTACGTTCTATGCAGACCCGCTCTGCCGGCCAGTTCTTCCTGCGAGATCCCGAGTTTGTCCCGGTAAAGTCTTATCGCAGCGCCAAACTGTTTCTTTACATCAATCTTTCCCACAGAAGTGCATGCATTTCACACGATTACATCTCGTGTAACAACAGACTATGAGTGACTTTCCCGTTTTTTCCACCTCCCACTATGCCATAAAATAAAGGACAGTGGACAAAGGCGTGAAAAATTTTATCTTCGCCCGCGGGTTTTATGATCAAAAAAAACAAAGACGCTCTGACGCCGGCTGAACTCGGTTTTGCGATGCCCGCCGAATGGGAAAAACACGAAGCCACCTGGCTCGGCTGGCCGCACAACGAAACCGATTGGCCGGATAAAATTGATACCATACGCTGGGTATACGGTGAAATGGTGCGAAAGGTTTCACAGGGCGAAATTGTCCGCATCCTGGTCCGCAACCTGGCTGAACAAAAACTTGCCCACAGTTATCTCAACCGCGCTGGAGCCGATTTGAAGAACGTCCAGTTTATTATTCATCCGACCAATCGCGGTTGGACCCGCGACACCGGCCCCATTTTCGTTAAACGCAAACGGGAAACCGCCATCATTCATTTTCACTTCAATGCCTGGGCCAAATACAATGATTGGCAGAAGGACCGCAAAGTTCCGGAAACCGCCGCGCGCGTTCTCAAAAAGAAATTGTTCAACGCCGAATGCAACGGAAAGGATTTCGTGGTCGAAGGCGGCGGTATCGAATTGAACGGCAGCGGCACGCTGCTCACCACCGAGGAATGCTATCAGCACCCGAAAATCCAGGTCCGCAATCCCGGCCTCACGAAGGAGCAATACAATGACACGTTCAAAAAATATCTCGGCGTCAAAAATGTCATCTGGCTCTTGAACGGACCCGTCGGCGATGACACGCACGGCCACATCGATGACATCTGCCGGTTCGTGAATCGCAACACCGTTGTGCTCATCAAGGAAACGAACAAACGCGATATCAATTTCAAGCCGCTCGCCGAAAATTGGGAACGTATCCAGGACCTGCGCCTCGAAGACGGCTCGAAACTGGAGGTCGTCGCGCTACCCATGCCCTCGCCGCTTTATTACGGCGATTGGCGTTTGCCCGCGAGCTACGCGAACTTTTATATCTCCAACGCCTGCGTCATCGTTCCCACCTTCAACGATGTGAACGACCGCGTCGCGCTGGGAATTCTCGGCGACCTGTTCAAAGACCGCCCCGTCGTCGGAATTCACGCCGTGGATTTGGTCCTGGGCTTCGGCTCGTTGCACTGCCTGACCCAACAACAACCCGTGTAAGGCAGGGCGCGTCGCTCCGTTTGGACTGATCACGAAATAAATTTCCGGAAAGCCGGTGTCTTTGGTCCCGCGCTATACGCGCGTGACCGAATAATGGGCTGAGCGCAGCTCAGCCCCACCTATGTAGGTAGGGCGGCGCTGCCGCGCCGCCCCATATTCCGTCCCGCG
>DATAST010000238.1:0-24621 GCA_036269115.1 Verrucomicrobiia bacterium
AAGGGGAAGCGGTCTTTTTGGGTTTTGGCGTCGTTTCAGCTTCAGTCACAGGGTTTTCAAACATGCTCCTTCGCTGAAGCCTCGCCAAAACACCAAAAATCCTCGCTCCGAACGGCCACATTATTTTTTAAAACGCTCTAATGTAACACTGCAAGTCATTGAAAATCAACTGTCTACGAAATGTAACAGCGTGTAACAAATTGTGTAACACGGTAACCCGTTAAGGCTCAACGATGTAACAATGTAACACGATTTTCAACTTCAATACACATTCACATCACCCGGACGGGGTGGCGACGGCTCGTCGCCAGTTCCGTCGCCATCGACTGACAGCAGCAATGCCAGGCCTGACCCTGAAGCGATGAGCGGGGCGTCGCGGGAGCGACGCTCAGCGGACGTCGAACGCTGAACACGCTAAAGCGTGGACACCGAACATCGAAGGGGGGAAGATGGCGGCGTGGGAGCGACGCCCTACCGCGGTATCGGCTCAATGAGCCTTGCTTGATCGAAGCTATTTGTTCAGTCAGGCCCGGCTTCGTCCTGGCCGGTCACGTTCCGGCGGCACGGTCGCGTAAGCGTCAAACACAGTGCGCGTGAGAAACACCGGAAAGCGGATGTCCGCCTCCTGCGCGGTCTTGGTGACTTCGACCTGAAAACCGTCTGCAAGGGCTTGCTTGCGAGTGTAAGCGTAGATGACTTCACCGAATGGGTTTTGATTTCCTCTATGGTTACGACTCAGTTGATACCAGAATGCCCGTAAGAAAAACGGAGCCGTGAACGAAGGGCGAAATGGGCTTTACTCCCTCAACCTTGAGGCTGAGAGGGTTTTTCAGCCCTAAAATAACGTTTCCCTTCGGCGGCTTCTTATTTTAGAATGTGGTGCATAAGTAAAATAACAGCAGGCGCGGCTTAGCCTTATTTTAGTCAAAAACAGACGAAATTTATGCGCGCAGGCAAATACATCAAGCAAGTGGAAGGATACCGGGCCTTCATCCCGGCTCCGCTTCCGCCGCAACCGCCCCTGGCAATGGACGCGGAATTGACGCGCCTCCTGTCCGAAGCCGATCACGCGCTGGGCAGGCTTGACGGCGTTACGTCCATCTTGCCCAATCCCGATTTGTTCGTGTCCATGTATGTACGGCATGAGGCAGTGCTGAGCTCTCAAATCGAGGGCACGCAAAGCACGCTCGAAGATGTGCTTCAATTTGAGATGGACGCCAAAGGCCGGGAACATCCAAAGGATGTCGAGGAAGTGGTGAATTACGTCCTCGCCATGAATTACGGATTGAAACGGCTGGATACGTTGCCACTGTCCCTGCGCCTGATTCGGGAAATCCATGAAAAGCTCTTGCAAGGAGTTCGCGGCGCAAACCGCACGCCCGGGGAATTCCGCCGCAGCCAGAATTGGATTGGCCCGGCCAATTGCACCTTGGCAACGGCCACGTTTGTGCCGCCGCCCGTGCCTGACATGCACGAAGCCTTGAACAATCTGGAGAAGTTTCTGCACGACACAAAAGCTTATCCGGCCCTGATTCATTGCGGGCTGGCCCATGCTCAATTTGAAACCGTTCACCCCTTCCTGGACGGGAATGGCCGCGTCGGGCGGTTGCTGATTACGTTCCTCCTTTGCCAGCGCGGCACCTTGAAACTGCCGCTGTTGTATCTCAGCCATTACCTGAAATTTTATCGTGCGGAATATTATGACCGGCTCATGGCCATTCGTAATGACGGCAATTGGGAAGCATGGGTGAAATTCTTCTTGAAAGGCGTGGCAGCGGTCAGCCGTTCCGCCACGGAAACGGCCCGCCGCATCCTGGAACTTCGGCAGAAACATCAAACCGTGCTCCGCGAAAAGGCATCCAACCAGACGAACGCGGCGCTGCTGCTGGACTACCTGTTTGAACAGCCAATTGTGAACGTGCGACTCGTCGAGGATCACGTCAAATGTGCCTTCGTGACCGCTGATAAGCTGCTAAAGCAGTTTGTGGAGCTTGGCATCGTCGAAGAAGTCACTGGCGGGCAGCGCAATCGCCGCTACGAATATTCCCCGTATCTTGCTCTTTTCGAGCCGCAAGGAATAGACCACCATCCCCGAAAAACGGGTCCAGAAACGAAATAAAGCTTACAGTTTGCACGGCCTTGCTGTTGTGCCCTAAAGCTTCCTGCGCGAAGCGTTCGGGCATTGCCCCGCAACGATAACGTTACTGTAACACTGCAAGTCATTGAGATTGCTTTATGAAACTGCGATCATCGGGGCGCTCTGAACCACAGCCGCCTATGCCGCTCCTACAGAGCTTCGGAATTTTTTGTCGGTCGGTTTTCTACAAATAGGTCACTCCTACGGAGTTAGCCTGCTCGATTGCGTCGCGAGCGGCAGGCCCTGGAAATGACGCGAATGTAGAAATATTTCGAGTGTGGGCAAGTTGTCCCTACGCCTTGCTCTACAGGATTATTATTGGTGGCCACTGGTGCTCCGTCCTGCAGGCCGGAAAGTTCAGTCGGAAACACGGCGTTGCCAGTGACGATCGTGCCGTGCCGCGTGCAGCACTGCGGCAATCAACACGGTCCTTTCATTTTCCAGCACCTCATAGATTACGCGATAAGGAAATCGTTCGGGATAACGCCAGCGGATGTTTTTCCCGGGATGGCGCCGGCAGTACAGCAACGGTTCGACCTCAAGCGAATCAAAAACCTGAATAACCTCTTCCCGAAATTCGTTACCTAGACCCGATTGCTGTCGATCATACCACTTAGCGGCCTTGGCAACGTCTTGCTCCACTTCTGGCCGGAACAACACGCGCCATTTCATGACCTGGTGCGCAGGCGCTTTTTCATTTCCTTTAGTGGCACGGAAGATTCCGGATGGCCATGGTGAGCGGCCAGCCGCGATTCAACGAGTGCCTCGTCTGCGTCCGACAATGGCGCATCGTCCAGTTCCAAGGCCCGCCGGATGAGCTGCTGCCGTTCCGCCGGCGTCATCCGGGGAAGTTCTTCGATGACTTGGGTAAAACTCATGGCTCAAATTTAATCCCGCTGGGTCTGAATTTCACCAATTTTTTCGCGGAAGGATTTTGCCCGCGAAATGACGCGAACGTAGAATATTTCGAGTGTGGGGACAAGCTGTCCCCTCCCCTTGCAAGGTTTCAATGTTCGTGGCTACGTCCTGGAGGCCAATTGAGGATGACGATGACGATGACGATGACAATGATTCCCCGTTCCCTTCATACTGCCGGATACGTAATCCGCAAACCCTCAACTTTGGCGAACGGTGTTAGACGGTGAGGCTGGCGGCGGGACAGGCTCATAATATCTTCGACGACGATGCCGCGCACGACGAGGGCGTCGGCGATGAGGGAACGGTGGCAGCGCCAGGGGACGGCTTCGGCGCACATCAGGGCCAGGCGATGTCGCTTTGCCAGGCGGAGCAAATTTTCCACGGCTTCAACGAACGGCGGCGTCTGCATATAGTCTGCGTATCCTCGAAAGGAAGCGTTGCGCCAGCCCGTGTTGATGGAGTCGGCGGCGGCATGCCGCAAACCGCCCAGCGCAGCCATGTGCTCATAGCCAATGCCAGCCTTTTCCAGGGAAGCCGGGAGGGTTTCTTTATTAAAATGAGGATAGCGCCGTGAGCGCGGGATGGTTCGCACGTCCACCAGGCATTCCACGTCGTGGGCCTGCAGCAGGTGAATGAATTCTTCAATGGACCGCGTGGAATGGCCGATGGTTAGTACGGTAGTCGTTGATGACGTTCCGGGTGGGTGGCAGCGCCACTTGCGATCTGCCCTGCCGGTTTGGGATTTTGACGCGGGGGGATGGCGGAAGGGCACTTCCGCCCTACCGGTTTTGGGAGGGGGCTTGGTGGGGCGGGCGCCGCGCTTCACCAGTCACAATATCACAAAAGCAGGATGGGCGTAGCAGGCAAACATCGAACAACGAACATCCAACACCGAACATCGAAGGGGTGAGAATGTGGAACGACGCAGGAACACCCTAAAGGGTGGACACCATGCGTTAATGCGGGAGGAAATTGGCGTCTTTTTCTTCGACGAAGCGCAATTGTTGAATGCGGCGTTTGCCGATGGCGAGAATCGCCAGGGCGATCCACGACGTCACGGCCATGATGAGGGCTACGGGCATCATGGTGTGCGAATCGAAAATGCCGATGGTGGCCGAAGCCAGGACTGATACGCCGATTTGCAGGAAGCCGAGCATGGCGCTCGCGCTTCCGATGTTGCGATCGAAGGGCACCAGCGCCAGCGCGGCGGCGTTGGGGTAGGCCAGTCCCAGGCTCGATAATGAGATGAAGAGGAGGACGAGAGTGGCCGGCAAATTCAATACGCCAAACCAGGTCCCCGCAAGGAATAGCAAGGCGATGGGGCATTGAAGAAGCAACGTGGCGCGGAAAATCTGTTGGCTGGTAAATTTTTTCAGAAGGAGGACGTTAATTTGGTTGCTGCCGATAAATCCCACGGCCAGGCCGGCAAAAATAGCGCCAAAGTGCCGTTCAGTCACATGATAGACTTCCATAAAAATGATGGGCGAACTGGAGACATAGACGAGGAGGCCGGAAAAGGCAAACGCCCCGGCCAGCGCATAGGTGATGAATTGCGGCTCCTTAATCACGCTGGCGTAATTGCGCAGAATCGGGCCGGGCCGCAGCTCGATATTGCGGTCGGCCTGGTGGCCCTCAGGCAGCAAGAATTGGGAGACAGCCATCATAAAAACCACAAATGACGCGAGCACAACGAACACCCATCGCCATCCAAGAGTTGTGGCCACGAATACGCCAACGCTGGGCGCCAGGAGCGGCGAGGCGCTGATGATAAGAATCAAAAGCGAAATGATTTTGGCCGTTTCGTCCACATGAAAGAAGTCACGCACCATGGCCATGGCCGCCACCGCCGCCGCGCAACCACCCAGCGCCTGGACGAAACGCATGGCGATGAGCCATTCGACCGTGCGCGATCCCATGCACAGCACGGATGCAGCAATGAACAAAACCATTCCTGCATATAACGGCAGCTTGCGTCCGAACCGGTCAAGGAGCGGGCCATAGAAAAGCTGGCCAGCCGCGAGCCCGGCAAAATAACTGGAGAGTGAAAGGGAAATCCGCGCGGTCGAGGTGTGCAATGCGCCGGCCATTTCGGGAAACGCCGGCAGGTACATGTCGATCGCGAAAGGGCTGATGGTCGACAACGCCCCCAGGATCAAAATGATCAAATACCGATTCCCGGTCGCGGAAGCGGTTTTGTTAATGGGTACGAAGCTGCTGGATTCCGACTCCATCGAGAGAAAATGCCAGATTCGGGAAAAATGGACAGTTAAATCCCGGTAACGTTCCGATGCCGACGGAATTGAAAGATTCTCCCCACGAACCGATTCCGGAGCGCGGCTGTGTCGGAGACCAGCCGCAGCATGTTGCGAGCGGGAGGCTTGGTGATCGGGTATGGCTCTTTGGCCTGCGAAGCTGCTGCGGCTGATCCCGCTCCGAGCGGGACACCATCCTCCGCCAAGGCTACGGACGGCAGGCAGCCGCGCTCCGTTTTATACACCGACATTTTTCAGCCCAGCCGCATAATTTCTTGCCAGCGTCGATAATTCGGCGCAAACGGATTTATGTTTCTCTTCGTCGGCGAGATTTTTCATTTCAAATGGATCATTGGCCGGATCCAACAGCATGGCGCCGTTCGCGCCATCTCTTCCATATTCGGCGTAGCGCCAGCGTTCGGTCCGGACGGCAGTACCGTGGATCGTTTTGCCATCCTCGCTCCAGACGCTGAAGGCCGGCTTGTCCCATGGTGCTGCGGGATTTTGCAGCAGCGATGCGATGCTCACTCCTTCAGGTTCAGGGGATTTGGACAGGCCGCAGAGTTCCACCAGCGTCGGATAGAGGTCCAGCGATTGCACAATGCGCGTGCAGCTATGGCCGTTGCCAGCAGCTCCGGGCGCGGAGATGATGAGAGGTACGCGCGTGCCCATTTCAAACAACGAGCCCGCCTTGGACCATTTTCCCTTCTCCCCAAGCTGATAGCCGTGGTCGGCGAGGAACACGACAATGGTATTGCGGCGCAAGCCGAGCCGGTCCAACTCGCCCAGGACGCGCCCGACGTTCCAGTCCATCCACGAAATGGATGCGATGTACGCGCAAATGACCTCGCGTGCCTCGGCTTCACTGGCGCCCCGCCCGATGAACAAGTCGGCATTATGCGGGCGGATGGCTGCGCGCGGGAAACCGGGCGGCACATTGGGCCAGGGCGCAAAATCGGGCGTGAGCTTGATTTTGTCCGGATCATACTGGTCAAAGAATTTCTGCGGCGTTGTGGGCGGACTGTGCGGCTTCACAAACCCGCAGGCGATGAAGAAAGGGCGATCCTTATATTTCTGAAGATTGGCGATGGTATGGTCGGCGGTATGATAATCGCCGTGGCCTTCGCCGTTGCCGTCGAGCAGGACAATGCGGTCAGAATATTGCGCGCGCTGCTGTCCTGAACCCTCATCAGTCGAAGCCGGACTGAATTTAGGGGCACGCAAATCACGTTCCGAGCGCTCGGCGATCTTTGCCGTATCAAAGATATGGCCCACACCGCCCGATTGCATGCCGCCCTCATCCGCCGTCGTCCACGTGGTGGCGTCGTCCCACGCTTTGGGATCGTCAATGCCACCGTGAAAAATCTTGCCGGCGCGCACCGTGACGTAGCCATTCTGACGGAACAACTGCGGCAGGCTGACCCAATCGGGATGCGCATGACGGAAATCTGTGCGATTTCCCAACACACTGGTTTTGGTCGGGTTGCGTCCGGTCAGCAGCGAAGCGCGCGAGGGATTGCAGAGCGGGAACTGGCAATAATTACGATCGAACCGGACGCCGGATTTGGCCAGGGCATCCAGGTTTGGCGTCAGGGCGTGAAACATACTGCCGTAGCAGCCGAGTTCCACGCGGCAATCGTCGGACATCAGGAACAGCACATTGGGCCGCGACTGCGACTGCGACGTTTTTTGGGCCGTGAGGATGTTGGGAAGGGTCACTGTAGCCGCAGCAGCGGCGCCAAAGGCCGCCCGGCCGAGAAATTTTCGCCGCGTGATTGCACTCATCGCATGTACGAGTCGGACAGCAACACGCTACCCCGTTTTGAACATCTTGAAATCGCCAATTCTGTTGAGGTTGACCGGCTTGCCAATTTCCGCTTCACTTATAGAGAAAGACAGCCAAATGAAACTGAATCAACATAATGGTTTTGTAAGGTTCATTTTGCGCGCCATTGATGTGCTCGTGGGATATTATGTCCCAAGACGAGTTCGATGGGATCAAGAACCTTATCGAAAAGCCACAGGATCGGAAAAGCGTTTTGGCGGACTTTTCATGATAATTATTCCTGCGATATTTTTGGCAGTTGTCGTCGGCCATAAATATTTTGATAAAGCCGTCAATTCCATGATGTACGGGCGCCACTCCATCACCTGGCTTTATGTGGGTTTTTTCGTTTTGGCTGGAGGGATTGGTTTAATATTGCCGATAGTTGGACCGAAGATATCCCTGCGGGCGTCTATCCCGGTGGCTGTTTTATTGTGGGCGATTTTGGCATGGTACGCATGGAAAGATTTGATGTAGGTTTATTAAGTCAGACACGTGTTATGACATCGATCGCACCTAGAGTTGGTAAGGCCTCGCTGGCCGCGCTTATCTGCTACTTTGCGGTTTTGACAATCGCTTGCTGGATTTTCGACGTGTTCTTCGGAACGGCATTTGGTGTAAAGTATTTTTGGGATGGGGTGTTTGCAAGCTCAGGCGAAGTGATTGCACCGTTCGTTTTTGTCGCGTCGTTTTTTGTTTGGCGACGAAGTCGGTGGCTGGCGATAACCGGTCTTCTTTCGTGTCTGTTCTGGACAATTTGGGTTATATTGCCAAGGTTCTGAACACCCCAACTTCTCTTTCCAGGCCGAAAGCCTGAGCCATTTTAGCCGAGGGCATCGCCCTCGGTAGAGCATCGCAAGTGCACCGCGCCCTGTAAGGGCAGGCCAAAGATAAGATGGCATATTTGGATTGCCCTTTCAGGGCGTGAGAGATTTGTTGGGCCTGTTTTCCGTGGGCGCTGCCCGGGCGCTGCCCACGGCTAAGATGGGGTTGCGCTTTCAGCGCGGATACATCGTTCGTCCGGAATAACGTATCTGGTAGGGACTTTTGGAGTTTGAAGTGACATCAATCCCACAAATACCTTTCGTCAAAGGGCGCGCTGTATTTTTTCAATATGCGCAAGTATTCCTCTTGAAACGTTTCTTTCTTGTGATGCGCCTCCTGCTGGAGAATGTATTTCCGGACCGCCGCAAAATGCGATGGGCTCACGCTGAAAATGCCATACCCGTCCTGCCAATGAAAATCCCGCAACGTTGGGTCCAAAGACTTGACAAATTTGGATGAATCATTTTTTAAGATTTCCAAAATCCTGGTGACCGGCAGCTTTTTCGTGAGATTGCACAAAATGTGAACATGGTCCGCGACGCCGCCAATCGTGATGTTATTGCACTCGAGGTTTTGGAGAATTTCCGACTGATAACCCCATAGGCGCTCGCGAATTTCTGGTGAAAGCAAAGGCCGGCGTTCTTTGGTTGCGAAAATGATATGGGCGTTTAGGACGTGCAGGGATTGTGGCATGTCCAAAGATTGGCAGAGTTTGGATTGCCCCTACAGGGCAAAATGTATTTTGAGCGCTCGTCCCGTGGGCGCTGCCCATATGGAGAAATCGATTGATTGATTCGTAGGAAAGAACACGCGCACACGGGATACATTTTTCAATGCGTCCTCGAATGAACGATATGTCGGGTTGACCTGTTATTTGACCCGCCCTTACAGGGCGCAGGATCTTTACAATGCTCCTCCGAGGGCGATGCCCTCGGCTAAAATGGTTCAGGCTTTCAGCCTGGAAACCATCCTGCCAGTGAAAATCCAGCAATGTTGGACAAGGCTTTCAGCCTGTGTGTTCGGCTTCCTAAGGATCAATCAACTGATAAAACACACTCCCATTTGCCGGAGAAAGTGGAACAACCATTGCATTGGTTGACGCCGACGGGCTGAGGATGGTCCAATTGGTTGACAAGCCCACCGCGACTGAGTTGGTCTGCACTTCCAATTCCCAACCGGTATGGTCCGATGGCCATGACAATTGCAACAATCCGTTAGTTGCGGAGAAACCAAGGCTTGGCGAATTCGTGGCAACGCCCACGTATATGCCTACAGCCGGGGAAGCAGCGCTGCCGCCACCAAAGACGGCACTGGCGGTAACCGAATAATTTCCGGCGGGCACATTGGTCCACGTAAATGAGTAAGGCGCAGTCGTCGTCTGGCCGAGCAAGGTTGAACCCTGGTAGAATTGAACGGCTGAAACCGTTTGGCCGTTCGGCACGACGCTGGCCGTGAGTGTGATATTGGTGGTAACGTTGAACGATTGGCCGTTGGTTGGCGACGTTATCGTGGCCGCCGGCATAGGGTTAATGCGGCCAAAGGCAAAAATATTGGAGATTTGCTGCTGAGTAAGCGCCTGGTTGTAGAGGCGCACGTCATTTAAAGTTGCGTCCAGATAATCAGTCGTCGCCGCAGTAAGGCCGAAGCCTATTGTTGTGGTGTTTAAGCTCGCAGTGTTGATCAGGCTCGCAGCAAGAACACCGTTCGTGTACAGCGAAACACCCGCGCTGGTTTCAACAAATGCCAGGTGCACCCATGAATTCAGCGGCGACACGTAATTCAGCGGGTAATCAGTATGACCATACCATGTATAGCCCACGTGGTCTGCGGTGCCGGACTGTTCCAATTTCAACGCGTAGCTTGAACCTCCTATTAGCACTGAGGAATTTTTTGTACCCCATCGGTTGATCCACATTATCGCGGTCCAGTTTACAGTCGTTGTAAAAGGTGATCCGATTACGATGTCGCCCCCAGTGGTTCCGTCGAAATACGCGCCTACGCCCGAATGCCCGGCGCCGGTCCAGCTCACGCCCGGATTGATCGAGCCGTTGTGACCGTTGCCGGAGTAATCGTAAGCCACCGTCCCGGCGCCCTCATTGAGCTGCCACCAGGCGGCCGGCTGAGGGGAATCCGCCGGTGGAACGTAATAGACCGTTAGCGTCGCCGGCGAACTCGAAACAGTCCCGTACGTGCCGCTGACAATCACTGAATACGCCGCGCTGCTGGCAGTCGTAACGTTGGTGAGCGTGAGCGTCGCGGAGTTAGCGCCGCCTACATTGACGGTATTATAAATCGGATGGCCGTTTTCGAGCCATTGATACGTCAACGGTCCGGAACTGGCTGTCACGCTGAACGTCACGGTCGCGCCCTGCAAACACGATTGGCTCACCGGTTGGCTCGTAATCGAAGGCGGCGCATAGACGGTCAAAATCGCATTCGAACTTAAAATGTTACCGAGCCCGCTGCTGATTAGAACTGAGTACGTTCCGCCATTGGCCGTTTGCGCGTTCGCCAAAGAATAGGTCGAACCGGTCGCGCCGGGAAGTTGAGTTCCGTTAAAAAACCATTGGTAATACAACGTGGCCTGTCCGCTGGCGCTCACGCTGAAGGTCACTGGATTTCCGAATAGCACGCTCTGGCTTTGCGGTTGGGCCGATATTGCGGGCGGTTGGTCCGTAATCATCGAACCGGAACGGATCGTATTGTTCGCCGAATCCGCCACGAAAAGATTTCCGCCGCTTACGGTCATTCCGGCAGGATAACAAAAACGCGCGGCAATGCCCGAACCGTCCTGGCTGCCGCTCTCGCCCGGCCATCCGGCAATCGTCGTCACGACCCAGTTTGTACCCGAGGGAGTCAATTGCCGGATTGAATCGTTCCCGGCATCCGCCACATACAACGTGTCTCCGCTGCCGACAGCGATGGCTTCCGGCTCGAAAAACGAAGCCGCGCAGTTTGTGCCGTCTGAATCCCCAAAAATCCGCGCCAATCCAGCGATGGTGCTGACGACGCCCGCGGGCGTAATTTCGCGGATGGTGTGATTGAACGTGTCGGCGATAAAAATATTTCCGCTGCCATCGATCGCCAGGCCGGCTGGCCGATTAAACTGCGCGGCGCCATTTGTGCCATCGGCGCTGCCGAAGTTGCCCGGAAAACCTGCAAACGTCGTGACCACCCCGCCGGGAACAATTTCCCGGATGGTATGATTCATCGTATCCGCAACGAACACATCGCCCAGGTTATTCACCGCGATTCCCTCAGGCGCATCGAATTGGGCGCTGCCGCCTGTGCCGTCAGAACTGCCGGCGTGGCCCGCCGAACCCGCCAGCGTGCTGACGACGCCGCCCGACGTAATTTCGCGGACCATGGAATTTCCCGTGTCCGCCACATAGACATTTCCCGAGCTGTCCACGGCCACGGCTTGCGGGTTATTGAACGACGCATTGGTTCCTGTGGCATTGGCACTCCCTGTCACGCCCGGAAAACCGGCAAACGTGCTGACTGTTCCATTTGCGGCAATTTTTCGGATCGTATTGTTCTGCGCATCCGCCACGTAGAAATTTCCGTGGCCATCCGAAGCGACGTCCATGGGCCAGAAGAAACGAGCGGCACTGCCGGTCGCATCGGCGCTGCCGTCGGACGGGTTTCCAGCAAACGACGAAGCTGTCCAGGTCTGGCCGGAAGCCGAAAGCCGGCGAATGGTCGAATTTCCGGTATCGGCGACGTAAACCAGATTATTATTAGTCGGGCAAACAACGATGCCTTGAGGCCCCCAGAAAAGGGCGTTCGTCCCATTGACGCTGCCGAAACTTCCTGGCGAACCGGCAACGGTCGTTACTATACCCGCAGGCGTCACTTTTCGAATCGTGTTATTCAAATAATCCGCCACGTAAAGATTACCGGACGAATCAATTGCCATCCCTTGTGGTCCGTTAAACAAAGCATTCGTACCCGTGGCGTTGGTGCTGCCATAAATTCCGAATGAGCCGGCCACTGTGGTGACCGCCCCGCCGGACGCGATTTCGCGGATGACATCGTTGCCGGTATCGGCCACAAAAACATCGTCGCTCGCGTCAACGGCCACGGCACCAGGTTCGTAGAACAATGCGTTGGTGCCAGTGGCATTGGTGCTGCCAAAACTCCCGGGCGAGCCTGCAACGGTCGTAACCGCGCCGGATGGACTCACTTCGCGAATCGTGTCATTCCACGTATCCGCCACAAAAATATATCCAGATGCGTCCATCGCCAATCCTTCCGGCGCATAAAACGCCGCGTTCGTGCCCGAACCATTCGCGCTTCCCGCATTTCCGGCCAGGCCTGCGAGTGTGCTCACGACCCCGGCGGAGGTAATCTTGCGGATAGTGTCGTTGCCAGTGTCAGCCACATAGACATTTCCCGAATTGTCCACGGCGATGCCCTGGGGAAGGTTGAACAAAGCATTCGTTCCAGGGCCGTCGGCGCTGCCAATGATTCCGGGCGAACCGGCCAGTGTGCTAACCGTCCCATTTACGGCGATTTTGCGGATGGTGTCGTCCGCGGTGTCGGCGATGTAAATGTTTCCGAAGGAATCCATGGCCACCCCGCCGGGATGATTGAATTCCGAGAGATTGGTAACGTTGTCTACGTTTCCTTGAGCGGCTGAGCCGGCGAACGTGTTGAAGCTGAACAATTGCGCGTGAGCGGAAGCTGTGAACAGCAGGGCGATAGCGATGACGGCAAACCCCATCGAAATGTTGAAGCGTCCCACCTTTGCGGGGCCAACGGCGCAGCAATCGTCCGCACCGCCGACTGGTCTTGGAGTGCGGTGGCCGTGACACCGTTTTCGAGTACTGTTGCCGTCGACCGTCACACCTATTTCGAAAGGTTGAATGCCCGTCGAAAGCGGTGTCGCGCTACGCTTGCCACCGCACTCCAAGACGCTAGCGCGTAATTGAAGGTTCATGGCCCTAACGCGTGTCCAAAAATTTGGGGTCGAAAGGACGGATTTCATAACATTAATCCCAATTCGGCAGGTAAACGGTTCCGCTGCAGTTGGTGTTGCTTATCGCCTGCACAGAGGCACCGATGGAATAGGTCGCGCCGGGCTGATAAACCGGCAGGTGAAACACGTAGGTGGTTTGATTCGTCGTGGACGCGGCGTAGGTGGGATTATTTTGCGCGTAACCGTTATGCGTATCACGATCGATCTCAGTTCCATTCTGCAACAGATCGGCCCAGGCGATTACCAGGCCGTTAGTGGCAGGCGCGCAGGCAAAGTTCACGGCAATCTCGCCTGCCGCGGTCACGTTGGGCGTAATGTCCCAGTGCAATGTCGAACTGCCGAATTGTACCGGCCCCCACGTGCCGATAGCGGGAATGGTTTCACGATTATAATTTGCTCCCATCGCCGCCAGCCGCTGCTCATCCAGGGGCAGGCGTTGGGTAAAATTGGCATAACTTTGCTGGCTGAGCGGTGTCCACGTGATTTCCGCCATGGCATCCAGGCGTGGAAACATCTTATACATCACATTCTCAAAGGAGGGCACATACTCGGTGAACAAGGTGCCTTCCGCGCCGAGGATGTTGGTGTCATATTGCGCCGGCAAACCTGAAGGCAACGGGTGATAGGCGTAGACGTTGCTCACCGAATCATACGAGGGCGCGCTTCCCACAATGAACGGTGGTTCCAAGGTCAGATTGGTGCCTTCCACATAATTAAAATAGCAATTGTTGTCCTGCGCCATTACGACTTTGTCACCCGCTTCGGCGACTGGTATCGCTTCACTCGATCCTCCGGTTTCCCAATCCATGACCGCTGCGTTGGGGACCACTGCGTAGGAATCGTACTCTGACCAGCCGATCATTGATCGCCCATTCGCCTGGATAAACGCGTTCAGGTTCGTGGAAAGCCAATATTGATAGGCGGGAATGGCGTTTGGGGTGCCCGGCGTGATACCTACGTTGAGCATCTGGGTGATGTCATTCACGTAGTTGGTCCATTGATGGTCGCCGCTGGAAATAACTTCATCGCCGCCGCAGTGGATATACTGGCCCGGGAAAATGGCCATGGTTTCACTCAAGACATCGTAGAAGAATGCCATTGTGCCCGGCGAACCGGGACTGAACAGGTCCACCCCGTAACTAATGTGGGGATAGTCCATGTTGTAGTCCGATACCGGATTTTGGGTCGTGCCCGTGCCGGCCCCAAATTGCGGATAAGCCGCCAGCGCGGCCGTAGCGTGACAGGGCAATTCAATTTCCGGCACGACCGTGATGTGCAATTGTTGCGCATAAGCGACGATTTCGCGCGCGTCGGCCTGGGTATAAAAACCGCCGTATTGGCCGAGAGAATTGGTGTTGCTGTTCGAGCGCGGGTTCAGGCTGTAATCCATCGCCGTCCGCCACGCGCTGTTGGTGGTAAGGGCGGGATAATTCGTGATTTCCAACCGCCAGCCCTGGTCATCGCACAGGTGCCAGTGAAAAACGTTCAGCTTGTGCAACGCCATGGCATCGAGCAATTGTTTGGTTTGTTGTTTGGTGATGAAATGACGCGCCACATCCAGCATCGCACCACGCCAGTGATACTGCGGTTGATCAAAAATATAAACGCAGGGAGCGGTCCAGGCCACGTTGCTGACCGGTTGCGATGACAGGACCTGCGGCGGCAGCAATTGCAGCAACGATTGCACGCCGTAAAAGACGCCCGCCGACGTCGGCCCGCGTATCACAATTGAATCCGGCGCAACCGTCAGTTCGTAGCCTTCATAGTTCAAATTGGTGTTCGCGTTCGCCGTGGTCAGCAGGATCCCCTCCCGAATCGGCCCTGCGCCAGTAGCCGGGACAATGGCGAATTGCTGGCCGGTGGATTCATATAATTGCTGCGCCAGAAAATCGGCGTCACTCTGCGACGTGGAATCGGTATAAATTTTGACCAGCGGATGTCCCGGGGCGGCGGTTGCGGACTGCGAAGGACACAGCGTGAAGACGCCCGGCCGTACCTGCATCTGCTGTGGCAGTGGAATAATGGATGGAGTCGTAGCGGCCTGTCCGAATGGCGCGGCCAACGCCAATAAAATAAATGCAACCCTCAGTTTTCTCATAGCGTGGGGAACCTTGCGTAACGGGCTGTTTAACTGTAGTGATTTCCTCGCGGAAATTTATAACTTACATATCTGATTTGAAGAATGCAATTTTTTTCTTTGACTTTTTAAAGTCGGGTCGCGCTGAAAGAGCAATCCCATTATTGAAAAAATACAATGCGCCTTTTGATGAGCGATATTTACGGGATTGATGCAATTTTGGCCCGCCCTTACAGGGCGCGGATTAGTTAGGGTCCTCTTCCGAGGGCGCTGCCCTCGGCTAATATGGCTCAGGCTTTCAGCCTGGAAAAGCCGTTCCAAACGCCAAAAGTCTCTACCAGATACGTTTTGCCGGGCGAGCATACATCCGCGCTGAAAGCGCAACCCCATTTTAGCCGTGGGCAGCGCCCACGGAAGACAGGCCCAGCAGATCCCTCACGCCCTGAAAAGGGCACTCCAAATATGTCAGTTCGTTCGTTCTTTGGCCCGCCCTTTGGGCCCCCACCGCACCCATCGAATACCCACCATCACCGCACTTCCTGCCGCATGGCGGAGACTCTTCGTCAGTCAGAGGGCCCGATTTCGACCCAAGAGGCAGGACTAAACTGATCAGGCGGAGTACCGGTGTTGCCAAGAGACTGGTCGAAATGGATGTTCATATGGCCGCTGTCGCTGATTTGGTAACAAACGACAGCACCGGCGAAATCCCCACTGTTCCCGCCACCACTGAAACTCAAAGAGGAACTTGGGATATAATAGTTGCCTGCCGCCGCGCTATTGCCACTCATAGTCAGGGAAACGGGATGTCCAGCGACGTCCTGTACGGAATACGCATGGGTATAATTTCCCATATTGTTAACGGCCGATTGCCCAGAGCAGGACATTGAGCCTTCGGTTACGATTTGAATGTCCGCATTCGTGTTGAGCGTAAAGACGGTTTTGCCGGAATAGCTCAACCCCTGAGGAAGAAAGAGCATCACGTATTGGGCATCAACAAACAAGTTTTGACTGAGGGCGCCACCTGCGTAGGTATAGTACACCATATTGGTGTTCTCGAGCCTGTTGGTAATTACCAATGAATAGGTGTTGCCACCGATGTTAAATCCGCTGCCTGTATTTGTGTAGTAGGCCCCGCCGATGTTTGTCCATACACTGTTGGTGTACCACCAAACGCCTCCAATTTTTATCACGGCATTTTTTGGTGGCGCCGGGATGTTCGACCAGTTCATCCAACCATTCACAAGGTTGGTAGGAGTAGGCAGAGCATAGGAGTGAAAATTCATGTTTGCGTTAGCCTGGTAATGGCCCGGCTGCATACCGGAGCTGCCGCTGCCCGACCCATTGACACCGAAGCACCAGGCCAGGTCGCCTACGGTTGCATTTCCGGACTGGGAATAGGAGGCGGTTGGGCCGGTTTGCATGTAACCGGCTATTGTCGCGTTTCCGCTCATGGTAATCATATTGCTGTCAGTGAACACGTAAACTTGAGCGGTCCGGGACGGGTACGAATTGGAAACAAAGCTCAAAGAATTGGACCAGGTGCCATATTGTGTGCCTTGTGGGTTAAAATAATTTCGCCGGTAAATGGCATTCGCTTGCCAAATGCTATGATTGGAACTCGACGAGTCCCAACTGTCATAGGTGACACCGCCGCTGGTGGAAATTCCGTCCTGGGCCTCTACACCGCCGCTCCCGCTGACCGAGACGGCGGAGGTTTGAACCACAACTTTGCGGGAAACAGCGGGGCCGGACATATTCGTGGCCGTGCCAATGGAAAAAATTACGGGGAGGCCGTAGGGGTATGCGCTGGAAATAACATTTGTCACATAAACCCGATAAGATCCGAAATCATTGGGCACGGTTCGGCCAACGGTGAAGACCTGAAATGTATCTGTACCAGCCGTATAGTTGGTCATATTGACCCATCCCTCCTGGGTGGCGGATTGCGTCCAATTGGAAACGCCTGACTGACTATAAGCATATTGGTTGACCATGGCCAGGCCTTCTTCCACACCGGCTTCGGCCACAGTCAGGGAATTGTTCCACTGTTGCGAACGCCCCACGGCGCTGCGCTCGGTCGCGACCATCAGAAGAGAGGCCGCGCCATAAATCGCGGCAACGGCAAGGATAATCACCGCGATTATCAATGCGCCCCCGGAATCCAGTCTTATTTTGATTTTGGTTTTCATAGCGGCTGTTTTCTTTAGTTGCGAACGACGATTTTGGCGGTCTGGACGCTTTCGGTGTTCAACTTGGCCCCTAAAATGGAGCGCGAACATTTCCAGCTCACGCTAATCAGTTTCGTGTCACTGGCACCGCTGGCAACGTAGAAGGTAAAATTGCTGTAAGGGACGCGAGTAAAATTGCTGAACGCAAGGTAATTGCAATTGCTCAACATGAGATACGTGTAGGTGGCGTTCGTTATTGTGAAAGTGCGCCACAAGTTGGTGCCGTCCCAGTTATAGGTGAATGCATACGGCGTCCCCTGGAAATTGACGCCCGTCATAGTAAAGTTTGTGGATGAAAACGATGTGATGGTAGACCCATTCCGAACGTCCCGGCTCATGACATCCAGCGTATCGCGGCTGGCCGCGTCCAATTGATAATAATTTGAAATGGCGGCCAGGGAATGGGACAGGGTAATACTCGTCCAGGTAATGGCGCCCATAATAATCGTGCCCGCCGCAATGGCCACCATCATTTCAACCAGGGTAAAGCCCCGGCGAAACCTGCGGCGACGCGGGCGCAATGGAATTGAGTTCAACATAAACTAAGGTTCAGTGATCGTAGACGTAATTCTGAATACCGAACTCGGAAACCATGGTCGTCATGCTCCGGAAGTGGGATGTACCTTGGACCGACATGCCAGTTGTTGAATTCGTCCAGGACAAAGTAACTGTAACCAGAGCCATGTTGGTCGCGTAGTTGGGGACCGTTGCGCCAAATACTTCCGTTTGCAATGCAGGATTGGTGAGTTGGGACACGGTCATGGTTCCATAATACGCGATTCCCTCGTTGGTAGTACCGTTGAGCCCCTGGGGGTAAAAATATTCCACAAAAGTGGGCGGGAGATAACCCGTGTTGAACAACTGCGTTAATTGATTGGTCTGATCCCAGGCTTCAAGGCGCAACCCTTCGAAACGCGACATGATGATTTGTGTCGCGCGCAAGTTCTGGCGCGTAACCGTCAGGATGCCGAAGCTGCTGGAGACAGACGCGAAGACAGCCATAAAAATTATCGCTGAGAGGGCGGCGGCAACGAGGACTTCAACCAATGTAAAAGCGCGACGCCCCGCTGGCGCGCCGGAACCGTCACGTAAACTGGAACGAATGATCATTTTTCGCTTAAAACCGGTCAGATTTGCCCGTGTTTCCGGTTAAAAGCAGCAGGGTTCATGCCGTGCTTAAGCATTGGAATTGCAGTAGTTGTAGCCCGATCGCCCAATTTGGCGTTTTTGGGTCTTTTTGGCGTTGAGGCACCTGCCTTTTCCAGCTTCTGAGCAAAGGAGAGTTCGGCATTTCCGTCTTTAGGTCAATCAGACGGCGCAATCTCAATCCACGAAGAAGGCGTGAATTGGTCCGGCGGCGTACCGGCGGTTCCAAGGGATTGGTCGAAATGGATATTCATACCGCCGCTGTCGCTGATTTTGTAGCACACCACGGCACCCACGAAGTCGCCGCTGTTCCCGCCGCCGCTGAAGCTGAAGGTCGAGCTCGGTAGATAATAACTGCCGGCGGCCGCGCTATTGCCCGACAACGATACAGAAACCGGGTGTCCGGCAACGTCCTGGACCGTGTAAGCATGAGTATAATTTCCAAAATTGTTAATGGCCGATTGACCCGAGGTGGAAAAATTACCCGTCGTCACAATTTTGATGTCGGCATTGGTATTGATCGTCAAAACGTCCTTGCCGCTGAAAGACAAGCCATTGGTCAAATAGAGGACGACGTATTGGGCGTCTACGAAAAGATTTTGGCCCAATTGATTCAGGGAGTAATAAACCCAATTGGTATTTTCGAGTCTGTTGGTGATGACCAATGAATACGCATTGCCGCCGATGTTAAATCCGCTGCCGGTATTTGTGTATGGCGTTCCGCCGATGACGGTCCAGGCGCCGTTCGTGTACCACCACATGCCCCCCACATTAATGACGGCATTTTTTGGCGGAGCCGGGATGTTCGACCAGTTCATCCATCCATTGACGGCGTTGGTGGGAATCGGCAAGGCGTAGGAATGAAAATTCATGTTTGCGTCCGACTGGTAATGGCCGGGCTGAAGACCAGCGCCCGTGGCGGTCCCGGAAGTGCCAAAGCACCAGGGCAGGTCGCCCACGACCGCATTTCCGGACATGGTATACGACGCGTTCGGGCCGGTTTGGATGTAGCCAGCTATCTTCACGCTTCCGCTCATCGTTATCACGTTGCTGTCCGTGAACACATAAACTCCCGCCGTCCGGGACGGAAATGAATTGGAGACATAACTCAAGGAATTGGACCAGATGCCATATGGCGTGCCCGGGTTAAAATAGTTGCGCCGGTAAACGCCATTCGCCTGCCAGATGCTATGATTGGTACTCGACGAGTCCCAGCTGTCATAAATCACACCGCCACTGGTCGAAATTCCATCCTGGGCCACGACCCCGCCAGCGCCGCCGACCGAAATAGCAGCCGTTTGAACCAGGACTTTGCGGGAAACAACCGGGCCAGATTCATTAGTGGCCGTGCCAATGGAGAAAATGACAGGGATGCCATACGTAGAGCCAGTGGCTACCACATTAGTCACATAAACCCGGTAAGACCCGGAATCGTTCGGCAGTGTCCGGCCGATGGTAAAAACCTGGAATGTGTTTGTGCCGGCCGTATAGTTGGTCAGGTTGACCCATCCATCCTGGGCCGCCGATTGCGTCCAATTTGAAACGGAAGACTCGCTATAAGCATATTTGTTGACCATGGCCAGTCCTTCTTCCACGCCCGCCTCAGCCACGCTCAGTGAATTGTTCCACTGCTGTGAGCGCGCCACGGCATTGCGCTCAGTCGAAACCATCATGAGATAGGCCGCGCAATACAGCGCCGCAGCCGCAAAGATCACGACCGTGAGGATCAGGGCGCCTCCGTCATCAGGCCGATTTGTAGAATTGATTTTCATGGGGAGCCTCGTTTCGATTTTTCCAGATGCATTGGGATGATCGATTCACGGAAAGTCTGGACTTAATGGGTATAGACGTAATTCTGAATTCCGTATTCGGATACCAGGGTGTTCATGCTCCGGTTGTGGGCGGTGCCCTAGGCCGACGTGCCCTTTACTGAATTCGTCCACGACAGCGTGACTGTGACCAATGCCATGTTGGTGGCGTAGCTCGGGATCGTGCTTCCATATACTTCTGTTTGAAGGGTCGGATCGGTCAGTTGGCTCACGGTCATGGTTCCGTAATACGCAATGCCCTCATTGGTAGAGCCGTTCAGTCCCAGGGGATAAAAATACTCAACGAAATTTGTGGGGACATAGCCCGCGTTGAACAATTGCGATAGTTGATTGGTCTGATCCCAGGCTTCCAGCCGCAGTCCTTCGAGACGCGACACAATAATTTGCGTAGCGCGCAGGTTCTGGCGTGTGACCGTCAGGATGCCGAAGCTGGTGGAGACCGTGGCGAAAACCGCCGCAAGGATAATCCCGGTGATGGCCGCGGAGATCAATACTTCGACCAGCGTAAAAGCGCGCCCCACCCCCGGTGCCTTGCCGGAGTTGCCATTTAAACTGCGCCGAATAACCATTTTACGCCTTTAAAAGTCCTTCCCCATTAGCCTGTTACGCGACCGAAAGCAGCAGTCTTCATGCCGCGTATTACGCTCAGGTTTGCTCATTTTCCCAAGAAAATGATGGGAGGGCATTCCGCATTCGACGTTCGGCGTTGGGCGTTGGACGTTCGACGTTTCCTCTGGCACCCTTTTTCTTCTTTTTCCTTTTTCCTTTTTCCTTTTTAATTCAGACGCCATGGCTAAACGGTCTCTCTCACGTCTTGTCCGAATCGCCACCGGAGAAGAAAATGAAATCAGCCTGGCTGGACGCCTCGAGCATTTCATCCATTTCTGGTTTTTCGTCGGCAAAAGCTTTGTCCAAAACCGTTGCCTCATTCGCGCATCCGCCCTGTCCTACACGACCCTGTTGGCACTCATTCCATTGCTTGCCGTCGCCATCAGCGTGACCAGCAGCCTGCTTAGACAGCAAGGGGAACATGAAATTTATAAGGCCATAGATAAATTTGTTTCCCAGGTCGTCCCCCCGGCCACGGTAGCCGCGGAACCACCCTCCTCGAACCATGTTAACCCCGATACGTTCGGCACCGACACCAATGCCGTCGTTTCCCCGGCTGCCGCGGCCGATGCGCGTGTGGCCGCGCAACGGCTCGTCGCCCAGCGTATTCATGAATTTATCCACAATACCCGCAGTGGCGCGCTCGGCATCACCGGCATGGCCCTTCTCATCTTCGTCGCCATCTCCATGCTCAACAGCATCGAAGGGACCTTCAACGACATCTGGGGGGTAGGACGCGGGCGCCATTGGCTGATGCGCGTGACGCGGTTTTGGATGGCGATTACCGTCGGGCCGCTGCTCATCGCCGTAGGTCTCAGCCTGGCCGGAAGCGCGCATTTTCAGGCGACGGGAACTATTCTCCAGGGGATGCCGGTCATTGGCGCTTTGATTCTTCAAACCGGCACGCTCTGTTTTATATGGCTTGTCTTCGCGCTTCTCTATCGGTTCATTCCCAACACCAAAGTCCAATTCAGCGCCGCACTGGCCGGGGGCATAGCGGGCGGAACGCTCTGGCATCTGAACAATCTTTTCGGGTTCCTCTACGTTTCCCGCGTCGTGGGCAACAGCAAGATATATGGAAGCCTGGGCTTGATCCCCGTCTTCATGGCGGGTTTATACCTATCGTGGGCCATCCTTCTCTTTGGCGCACAGATTGCGTACGCCTTTCAAAACCGCAAAATCTATTTGCAGGAAAAAGTCAGTGAAACCGTGGGGCAACGCGACCGCGAAATTCTTGCGCTACGCCTGATGACAGCCATTGGCCGCCGATTTCAAAAAGGAGGGCCGCCGGCGCCCCTGCAGGAACTGGCCGACCAACTCGAAATCCCGACAAAACTGACCCAACAGATCCTCAACCGGCTGCTCGCCGCGCATATCATCACCGAAATTTCTGAAAACGCGATGTTTGCTCCGTCACGTCCGCTCGATTCCATCAGCGCCCATGACATCCTGCTGGCGATGCGGCATGGCCTGGATGAATTGCCGCCTCCCGGCACTCCCTGCGCCGCCGAAATCCTCGGCGAATTTCAGAAAATCGAAAATGCCGAAAATGCCGAGGCATCCAGGATCACATTGCTCACCCTTGTCCAGCAATGCGGCAAAGAGTAGAGTTTGGTGTCCACGCTTTAGCGTGTCCGTCTCTCACGCTCTTACGTTCTCCACGTCTCGCCACCCCTTCGCGCCTATATCCCTCCGAAACTGAGCCCCCTCGAAATGAATCTTTTCCACCGCTGCATAAGCGGCAGCTTGTGCAGCCTTTAAATCCTTTCCCAGCGCCGTCACGCCGAGCACCCGCCCGCCGCTGGTCACAATTTGTCCCCCCTTCAACGCCGTCCCGGCATGAAACACTTTGCCGCCGGGCAACTTTGACGCTTCATCCAAGCCACGAATCGCCTTTCCTTTTTCATAGCTGCCGGGATAACCGCCGCTGGCCATCACTACGCAGACACTGGCGTCCGGTTTCCATTTCAAATCGATTTTATCCAGCGTGCCGCCTGCACTCGCATCCAGCAATTCAACCAAATCATTTTCCAATCGCGTGAGATAAACCTGCGTCTCCGGATCGCCAAATCGCGCGTTAAACTCTAAAATGCGCGGGCCATTTTTCGTGAGCATGACGCCCGGATACAATATCCCTCGAAAATCAATTCCCTCCTCCGCACAACCACGCACCCAGGGTTTAAGGATGGTCTCGGCGACCTGCTGCAATTCCACATCGCTCAAAAAGGGTGTCGGCGAATAAGTGCCCATGCCGCCTGTATTCAGGCCATGGTCGCCGTCCAGCGCGCGCTTGTGGTCCTGCGACGTGGGAAATAGTTTCGCCGTCTTGCCGTCGCAAAGCGCATGCAACGAAATCTCCATGCCCTCGAGATATTCCTGGATCACTATGCTCGCTCCCGCCGCCCCAAAACTTTTCGCGACCAGAATCTCATCAATCGCCTTGTCGGCCTCGGCTGTATTTGTGCAAATCAACACACCCTTGCCCAGCGCCAGCCCGTCCGCCTTCACCGCGCATTTGCCACCAAGGCCGGCGGCGAATTTCTTCGCGGCGACAGCATCGGCAAACGTTCCCGCTCGCGCGGTTGGGATGCCGTAGCGCTCCATGAAATTCTGCGAAAAGACTTTTGAGGATTCGAACTGTGCCGCCTTCTGGTTCGGTCCCCAAATTCGCAGGCTGTTCTTTTGAAATAAATCCACAATGCCCAATGCCAGCGGATTATCCGGGCCCACAACTGTAAACTCCACCTTCGCGTCCTGCGCAAAGACCAAAAGCTTCGGCAAATCTTCCGCGCCGATATTCACGCATTCCACGAGCTTGCCATTTTTGGCCAATCGTTCCCCGGCAATGCCGGCGTTGCCGGGCGCGCACCAAATTTGTGTGGCGTGCGGCGATTGCGCCAGTTTCCAGACCAACGCATGTTCGCGTCCGCCCGATCCGATCACGAGTATTTTCATTAAAACGAGGCGAAGATTCGCCGATTGCCCGAATGATTGAAAATAAAAAAGAGTTTTTATCCGCAGATTTCGCCGATTTTCGCAGATTTGTTTCCGGCTGTTGGCTTCGCTCGCACGCATGGAGATGATGAACTGTACTGGTAGCTCGTCACCGCAGAAATCGGACGATATTCTCCCTCTCCTGGGGGTGAGATTTCCCCCGAAGGCCGTTTCGCGCATTGAACCCTGAGCCGCTGTTATCTTTTGACATATCCAGCCATCTGACGGCAATTCTCCCTCTCCTTGGGAGAGGGCAGGGGGTGAGGGAGATTCGAGGCAGCTGGCGGCAAAATTGTATACAGTCTTCGCCCCTTCGCCTCCTTCGCGAAAAATTTCACCCAGGGTTCTAAAGGGTTCTAAAAAGTGTTAAAAGGTGGCAAATAAACCCTTTGAACATGCGTTTGGCGCCTGAGATGATGGCAGTATGGATTATAATAATTTTGACGTTCTGTCTGGCAGAACGCGAATGGATCGTGAGATTGCCAACTGTGGACTCGGGACTCGGGACTCCGGATTTCGCCCACTGGCAAGTGGCGCTGCCACTTCTATAATTTTTGTTCCTAAGTTTTTTGCCATTTCGGAGTGTTCCAGCCTAAAATGAATGAGACAGTTGCAATTTGTTGCAAGAGCTTCAAAAACAATATGTTACGCAAAAACCCCGGGTTCTTCGCTGTTTTGAGTGGAATGAGTGTGTAGTCTTGGGGCATGACGCCTGAGAAACTATTTCATGAACTATTGGGACTGGGACTGAACTGGGAAGTGACCGAGAGCCGGTTTGAGCCGGCCAGTGGGACTGTCTT
>DATAST010000239.1:0-7305 GCA_036269115.1 Verrucomicrobiia bacterium
TCTGAAATTACGACCAATGAAGTTTCTGCCACGCCCATAGTCATCGCTTCGACGAATGAAGCTCCGGCTGCTCTTACGTCAACTGCCGAAACTTCCGCCAACGAAGTTACTGCCGCTCCAGTTGCGACCGACTCAACTAACGCAGCTCCGGCGGTTGCCGATGCCACCACGAATGAAGTTCCGGCTGCTGTGCCGGTTGCTGAAGCTTCCACAAATCAATCTCCTGTCGCTGAAGTTGAAACCAACGAAGCGACCACCGCAGTTGCGTCCACAAATGAAGCCGCAGTAACTCCTGTTGCAACCGCTCCCACCAGCGAGGCGCCAGCTGCCGTTGCCGCCACCAATGAATCTCCGGTGACCGCCGAAGTTTCCACCAACGAAACTCCCGCGGTTGCCGAAACGACCACTAACGAAGTTCCGACCGCTGCCGATCCGGTCGCTGAAGCCTCCACAAATCAGTCTCCTGCGACTGATATAGCAACCAACGAAGCGGCGATCGCTGTTGCCTCGACAAATGAAGTCTCCGCCGCTCCAGTTGCCATCGCTTCCACCAATGAGGCCCCGGCTGCGCCCGCTTCGACTGCCGAAGCTCCTACGAACGAAGCTCCCGTTGTTGCGACTGCCTCGACCAACGCAGCTCCGGTTGCCCTGGCCGCCACGAATGAAGCTCCAGTAGCTGCCGAGATTTCCACGAACCAAACTCCCGTTGCTGAAACTAAAACCAACGAGGTCGCGTCCGTTATTGCTTCCACGAATGAAGCTTCCACCACTCCTGCGGTAGCCGAAGTTTCTACGAACGAGGCTCCCGCTGTTGCCGAAGCCGCTACGAATGAAGCTCCGGCTGCCGCCGCACCAGTTGCCGAAGCGTCAACGAACCCGGCTCCCGTTGCCGAAATTGCGACGAATGCTGCTGCGACTGTCGTTGCATCAACAAACGAACTTTCTGCTACCGCGGTCGCCGGCGCTTCCACTAATGAGACCTCTGCTGTTCCGGCTTCGACGGTCGACGTTTCTACAAACGAAGCTCCTATTGCCCCGAGTGCGACTGCCTCTGCCAGCGAAGTCCCGGCTGCCGTAGTCGCCACAAACGAAGTTCCCGTCGCGACCACTTCAGTTGTCGACGCTTCGACGACTCAAGCTCCTGCGGCTGAAGTTGCGACCAACGAGGCCACAATTGCTGTGGCTTCCACAAACGAAACTCAGGCCGTTGCCACCGCATCGACGAACGAGACTCCCACTACTTCGGAAGCGACGACCGGTGAAGTCCCAACCGCGAGTATTCCAGCTACTGATATTTCCACGGCCCAACCTCCCGTTGCCGAAATTGCGACCAATGAGGCTGCGACTCCGTCCGTCTCCACAAATGAAGTCTCCACCACCCAGGTTGCGGTCGCTTCCACCAATGAGGCTCCGGCTGTTCCGACTTCAACAACCGAAGTTTCTACGAACGAGGCTTCTATCGCTCCTGTTGCGGCGGCTTCCACTAGCGAAGCGCCGATTGTCGTGCCCGCGACGAATGAATCTCCAGTGACCGCCGAAGTTTCCACCAACGAAACCCCAACGATTGCCGTCGCCTTGACGAACGAGGCTGCTGTTTCGGAAGCGGCCACCAACCAACCTGCTGACGTTTCAGTTGCCGAAGTTTCTAGGAATCAAGCTCCCGCTGAAATGACAACCAACGAAGTTGCGACTACGGTTGCTTCCACGAATGAAGTTCCCGCTCCCACGGTTGCCATCGCTTCAACCAATGAGGCTCCGGTTGTGCCTGCTTCAACAGTCGAAGCATCCACGAACGAAGCACCTGTTGCTCCCGTTGCAGTAGTTTCATCCACCGAAACTCCCGCAACCGAAGCCCCTGCCCCGGCTCCGGCAACCACCGTTCCAGTTGCTCCAGTGGCCACAATCCAATCTCCAGTTGAGCCCGCCGTGAAAGAAGTTTCGATTGCACAAAATACATCCAGCGACGCTCCCGCTGCTCCGGTTGCGCCCCCCATCACCCAGGCTTCGGCTGAGGCTCTGATCCGGGCGAAGGAAGCTGCCATTATCGCCTCCACAAAAGAAGACGATACCGCTCGTGTTGCCGTAACTTCCTCGCGCAGTGGTTCAGCCGATATAGCTCCGGCTATTGCCGTCGCACCTGTCGAAAAGGCCCCTGCGGCCAAAGTTCAAAGGGTCGCGATGGTCAAAAGAAAAACTGTGGCAGCACCTGTAAAGCCCAGGCCCACTCTCGTCCGTGTGGCTGCGAAACCGGCAACCCGGCCGGCCATCAAACCGGACAATCAACTTGTGACCATCAGCGGAACGGTCTATGACAATGTGTTTGTTGAAAAAGTCAACCGGGACGGGATCGTTATCAGCTATACGCTTCACAGCGGCGGATTGGGAATGACCACGGTGGCTGCTTCCGATCTGCCTGACGCCGTGCGGCAGAAATACAAACTCAATTTCCCCCTTTCACAGGCCCAGTAGGATTTGTCTCGTTTTTTGACTCTGCTCGGATTGCTCCCGGGACAGTGGACAGTCGGGACCGCCTGGGACATTTCGTCGGACTAACCCAAAAGCTCTATTAAACACGCTTGATTTATCGGCCCAGTTCGGCAGGGCGAACCTCGTTAATTGATGGCACGCCAATTGCGGCATACTCCTGCAGCGGACTGGTTGGTCTTTTTCGGGGGAGGAGGCGCAGTCTTATGTGACATTAATAGTTTGGGTTTATGAAAAAGAGTTTGCCGTTAAGGAGAGTGCTGCTGTATCAACACTTTGGATTCCTCACGATTATCATCATTTGCTGGCTGAACGAACTGCTCAAGTTGCCATCCTTGATTTTCTCCGAACATCCCTTTGCCTTTTTCTTTCGAAAATCGACCGTGGACATCCTGCTGGTTCTGGGGGTCTGGCTGATCGTGAGCGGTGTCACGCGCCGGCTATTGCAACGACTCCGGTACCTGGAGGAATTCCTGCGTGTCTGTTCCTGGTGCCGGCGCATCGATTATAAAGGCGATTGGGTGCCGCTCGAGGAATTCATGCAACAAGGGTTCGATACTCCCACCACCCACGGCATCTGCCCAACCTGCCTGCAGCATCAGAAACAGGCCCTTGAAGGCAGGAAACAGGCGCCGCAAAAAGAGGCCGTGTCCCCGAAAGCTCACGGCGGCGCTTTGACCTAATCATGGCAGGGCCGGCGCTCCCGCGCCGCCCTGAATTTTAACGCATGTCGTTGAAAAGTTTAGATCGCAACCACTCAAAAGGTTGCTGTTTGGTTCCAAAAAATAAAAATTCTGATTTCGAGCCTTTACAAAAATTCCCCGAGGGCCTGCCCACAGCGGTCCAATGCCACGCAGGGTTCCAAAAAGTTCTAAAAAGTGTCAAAAGGTGGCAAATAAACCCTTTGAACACGGCCCGAGCGGCTGAGAGAATGCCATTGTGAAGTATACTGTTACCGGCGCTGTATCTGATAGAACCCAGGCAGACTACGCTACCGACTGTGAACTCGGGACTGAGAACTGCGGACTCCGCATTTTGGTTTCTATAATTTTCTACTCTCAGTTTTTCGCAATTTCGAACTGTCCCACCTCAAAATTAATGGGACAGTTACAAACTTGTCGCAAGCACCTTAAACACAGCATGTTAATAAAAATCTCACAATTGAAACATCAAAAAAAATTCCCGCTTGATGGTGGGACAGTTCCCCTCCGCAATCTCCAGACAAAATTCAATAAACGATCGGTCGGATCCGCCAAATAGGTCAGATTCAGGCATCGACAATTTAGGGGATTCTTCCAGCATCGCTTTTACCGCACAATCCCACCGAACTCCTGATCAAATGAATTCATGCCGCCCTGCCCTGCTAATGCTGATTGTTTTGAGTCTTCTGCCACACGTAGCGTTGGCAAGCACATCGGAAAACTTCGATGCCGGCTGGCGGTTTTCACAGAGTGACAACAACACCAACAGCGCATCACAAGTTCAGTTTGACGATTCCGGCTGGCGCGAAGTGAATTTGCCGCACGATTGGAGCATCGCAGGACCATTTTGCAAAACCAATCCCGCCGGCGGTGCGGGCGCTTTTCTGCCCACCGGCATCGCCTTGTATCGGAAACATTTCACATTGCCCGCATCCGACTCGGACAAGCCAGTTTTCATCGATTTCGACGGCGTCATGGCCAACAGCGATGTCTGGATCAATGGCTATCACCTCGGTCATCGGCCCAATGGCTATGTCAGTTTCGCGTACGAACTGACCGGCCATTTGAATTTTGGCAGCGATAATGTCATTGCCGTACGTTGCGATACCATGGAACAACCGGCATCGCGTTGGTATGCCGGCTCGGGAATTTATCGTCATGTCCGGCTCGTTGAAACCGGACCCCTCCATTTTGCGCACGACGGGATTTTCATCAGCACCCCAAACGTATCGGCGCGCCGGGCGACGATTAAAATACAAACGGAGTTAACCAACGAGTCTGCGGCCGATTTCGAGTTCACCTTGCAAACGCAAGTTTTCGACCCAGACGGCAAGCAAGCCAGGCCGGCAGCCACGAACGATACCGTGATCGCCGCGCACACCAGCGAAGATTACTCTCGGCTCATTGTCCTGGCCAAACCGCAACTCTGGAACCTGGACACGCCAAACCTGTATTCTATCGTCAGCACAATCTTTTTGGATGGACAATATGTGAACGCGGTGACAAATGCTTTCGGCATCCGTGACGCACATTTTGACGCGACGACCGGGTTCTGGTTGAACGGCAAAAATTTCAAGATCAAGGGCGTTTGCCTGCACGGGGACGACGGTGCATTTGGTGCAGCGGTGCCGCTTGACGTTTGGCGTCTGCGCCTGGCTGTACTCAAGAAACTGGGCGTCAATGCCATTCGCACCGCGCACAATCCGCCTGCGCCGGAGTTTCTGGATTTATGCGATCAAATGGGTTTTCTGGTGATGGACGAATTTTTCGACTGCTGGACCGTTGGCAAAAATCCCTACGATTACCACAGGTATTTTGACCAATGGTCGCAGACCGACGAGCGCGACTCGATTTTGCGCGATCGCAACCACCCGAGCATCATCATTTACAGCGTGGGAAATGAAATTCATGACACACCGCATACTAACCTGGCCAAAGGGATCTTAAAAGGCCTGGTCGAGACGGCCCATAAGGCCGATCCAACGCGGCCGGTAACCATGGCGTTGTTCCGCCCCAACGTGAGCCACGATTACGACGACGGCCTGGCCGACATGCTGGATGTGTTGGGACAAAACTATCGGGAAAATGAAATTCTGGCCGCCCGCGCTCAAAAGCCGTCGCGCAAAATCCTCGGCACGGAAAACCGGCATGATCGCCAATCCTGGGTGGCGTTGCGCGATAATCCGCCTTACGCCGGCCAGTTTCTCTGGAGCGGTATGGATTACCTGGGTGAATCGCGGCATTGGCCGGCAATTGCAAACAGTTCAGGACTGCTGGATCGTACGGGACATCCCAAACCAGTGGCCTTTCAACGGCAGAGCTGGTGGAGCGACCGGCCGATGGTGTTTATGGCTCGCCGGCTCGCCGCCAACGACGCCATGCCCGTGGATCCCGGCTATGGCGGTCCGGAACGCTACACCCAGGTGTTGTTCGCCGACTGGACCCCGTTTGATTCCACGCCCCACGACGAGACCGTCGAGGTTTATTCAAACTGCAAGCAAGTAGAGCTATTTCTGAACGGTCAATCCCTGGGTCTGCTGCCGCTGCCTGACGACGCATCCCCGCGCGTTTGGAAGGTAAAATACAAACCCGGCACGCTCAAAGCCGCCGCACTTGATGACAATGGAAAACTCGTGGCAATGGGCGAACTGCGCACCGCCGGCAAACCAGCCAAAATCGTCCTATCCACCGACACGCGAAAGCTGCAGTCCGGTTTTGATCACGTTGCCGAAGTGCGCGCCGAAATCACCGATGCGAATGGCGTCGAAACCCCACGCGCGAACGATTTGATTTCCTTTACGGTTTCCGGACCAGGCGAAATCGTCGCAGTGGACAACGGCGACAACTCCAGCCACGAACCGTTCCAAGCCACAAAACGCCACGCCTTCGAAGGCGAATGTGTCGCGTATGTGCGGGCCACCGCCAAGTCCGGCAAAATCAAAATATCCGCTTCGGACTTGGGTTTGAAAACTGGCTCAATCCTTATTCGGGAGATGAAATGAGATCGCTGCTGCCATTTCCAGCCCCAGCCGTACAGCCGACCGGCACAATTTCCGTTTGACACCTTCCCTGCGATTTACCATACGTGGCGCTGCCAGCTGCTCAGTTAGGAAGAATGAACACGAACAGACCAATTATCAGTGTCTATAAGCATGGGACAAAGGACGTTTATTTGTTTTTGCGGCAGGCGCCTCTTGGAAATGGTGGCATGTCTACGACTTATGGGGAATTTGTGCACGTCAGTGCTGATGACATGCGAAACAAAGGTCTGGACTTGATTCTGGCTGATTTCCGGGAGTATTCTCAAAGAGACCCAAAACATGGGAGCGTCATTCACGGATTTTCACCCAAAGCCAAGAAAGCGAATAAATATTTAAGGGCTTATGATGAGGTACACGTCTGGTTGGAGTCAGAGTCGGTTCTCGGTTTCGGGCCTGTTTGCGTAACGAGCCGGTCCGGTGATAGCGGAATTGTCGACAAGCAAGATGTGACGTCCGTTACGTTACCGTGCTCGAGCGACGTTTTCTTTCAGAATTTAACGGCCGCATTCGGCAAGTGTTGTTATCTCGAAGGTGTTTAATTGAGATGCCGAAAACCACAAATAAATGCGTTTCCCGAATGTCAAAACTTTTTAGAAATGTCCCTATAATAACTTAGGAGAGAATGTCCCCTTTTATTGGTTGATGTTGTTTTCCCGGTTTGGGTTGGGGGATGCAGGGAGGCCGGAGCGTAGCGGAGGCCGACCGGAATCCCCCAACCCAAACCGCAGCGCTGGTCCGGTGCGTAAAATGGAACGCCGCCAGGGATGAGTCTGCGGCGGTGGTTGCCTTTGTGGCGCCGCCTTGGCAGGTTTGCTTTGCTTGCGGGGCGCAGGCCGCCCCGGCAGTTCGCGCCACTTCAATTTCTGCCCGCGATACACCAGTTGCACCCGCCCATCCCGCAGCGTCCGCACCACCACTTTGCGTCCAGCCAGGCTCAACGCCTCATGCTGCCGGTCCAGTTGATACCACTTGCCTTCACAAGCCAGGGTCCAGTCCCGTTGCACCACCCGCTCTTCCTCCCAACTCAGGACTTCGTTCAAGTTCCGGGGCAACCCTTGATGCACGTCCAGCGGACTGGC
>DATAST010000240.1:0-1686 GCA_036269115.1 Verrucomicrobiia bacterium
TTGCAGCCCAACCCTGGGCCATGAGTTTTAAAAGGTGCTCGAGCGACTCCTGGTAGGTGCGGTTTTTTTCCTTCGCCAATTGCCGGGCGCGTTTGTCCAGTTGCGCGGCCATGTCGGCGGATTTTTCCTGGGGACAGCCGAGCGCGACGAGGACGGTGGCGAGTTCGGATATTTCCACGGCTCAATTCAGCCACAGATGGACACGGTCTGTAAACCCGATTCAGAACACTCACAAATTAGCAAAAGCATTGTAATTTAAAGGTAAATTCGCCGTAACTCGCCACTATTTTTTATTACTTTTCATCCCTTTCACTGGCACTTTTACTGACAGCGCACCGAGCCTTTGAGACTTTTTAGTTTTCCGGCAGATGGGCCACCTTTGGCTGGCCGTGTAGTTAACCCGTCTTTTTGCCCAGCCTCTTGACCAGATAAAGGCGATTCATTTGGCGCAGTTCATTCGCCGCGCCTGAACTCGTTGCGACGTTTTGATCAAATTGCATGGCCTTCATTGTTTTCATGTTGTGCAACAGGATTACGGCCATATCGTTGGCGTCTCGCTGTGGCAGGACTGGCGCGCAAAGCAACAATGTACGAGCAATGCGCTTGAGCACAACGTTGCGGAATTCCACGCGCTTGGAGGACCATTCGGAACGAGCCTCTAAAAGTCCTGACATGGCCTTGGCTTCATTACGGCGATTGATCATGAAATCAAGGATGCCATCCGCGATGATCTCAAGGGATGCAGCTTTGACTTGATTATCAATTGCGTCAAAGGCTTCGTTAATGAGAACGGCATAACGCTGGACCAGCGCACCAGCTAAAATTTCCTTGTTGGGGAAAAAACGGTATAGCGAACCGATTGGCGCTTTGGCGCGAGCCGCAATTTCGGCCATCGTCGCTGCGTCATAGCCCTTTTCGGCGATCACCGCTGCACCCGCTTCTAACACGGCAGCAACCCGCGCCTTACCGTGACTGCGCTGCGGCGTGATTGCGCCTCGCATTTTTCTTATTGCCTTATTTGAGTGCATACTCTACTTTCTTGTTATGCGAGCCTATGCTCAAATAATAATATGACACAAGCAAATGACATTTGAAAGAAAATTTACCATGCAAAATCTGGATCCAAAAACCACCGCACTTGTTCTGATTGACCTGCAAAAAGGAGTCATCGGAAGAACCCTTGCGCCCCATTCCGGCACGGACATCGTAAAAACCGGCAGCGAACTCGCCCTTCGTTTCCGTGCGGCAGGCGCAACGGTGGTTCTGGTGAATGTGGCTTTTGCACCGGATTTCAAAGACGCTCTCTGTCAGGCGGTGGATCAGCCTTTCACGCCACCCGTGGGCGGCTTTCCGGCCGACTTTAGCGAGTTGGTGGACGGATTGAAAGGGGCTGGGGACATTTGCATCACCAAACGTCAATGGGGCGCCTTTTATGGCACTGAATTGGACTTGCAGCTTCGCCGTCGCGGCATCCAGACAATCGTGCTAGCTGGAGTCGCCACAAACATTGGCATTGAGTCAACGGCACGCCAAGCATGGGAACATGGTTATTCTCTGGTCTTTGCAGAGGATGCCACCAGCAGTTTGTCCGCCGAGATGCATGCCTTTTCAATGAACAGTATTTTGCCTCGACTCGGTAAAATATCGAAAGCGGCGGAGATTGATTTCAAGACGCAACCGTCATGA
>DATAST010000241.1:0-41440 GCA_036269115.1 Verrucomicrobiia bacterium
TTCTTCGCCCAGACGACACAGTTTTCCCAACTCGAAGGTGTTCTTAAGAAGCTGACCGTCGCCCTGCCCAACGAGCCTGAAGGCTGGTACGACCTGGCGCGGCTTGAGGTTCTTCTGGGCAACCGGGACGACTCAATCAAGGACCTGCAAACCTCCCTGAATTTGAGCGACCAGCGTTTGAAAACCAATCCCTCCGCACGGAACATCCGCGATGCCGCCCGCTCCGAACCCGGCTTCAATTCCATCCGCGGCACGCCGGAATTTCAAAAACTCGTTCCTCCATGACCTGTCGTGTAGGTCGTGTAGCAGCGGACGTCAGTCCGCTCTAATCAAGATTGCACCGTGTGTAGCGCCGTTATTCATACCGCAACGATTCAATCGGGTCCAAATTCGCGGCCTTGTACGCCGGGTAACTTCCAAAAATAATTCCGACTGCCGAGCAAATCAGCAGTCCCAGGATAATCCAATCCACGGGGATGGAAGGCGGTGCTTTCATGACCAACGCGAAGCTATTGCCGCCCAGAACTCCCAGCACGACTCCGATTACGCCGCCCACCTGGCACAAGACTATTGCCTCCAGGACAAATTGCGTCATGATGTTGCGCTTGGTGGCTCCAATGGCCCGGCGAACGCCAATCTCACGCGTTCGCTCGGTGACTGATACAAGCATAATGTTCATAATGCCTATCCCGGCGGCTAACAGTGCGATCGAGCTGACCGCCGCCACCGCGATGGAACCCACCCGTGAAAACGAACGGAATTGCGCAATCATCGAATCGTTCGAAAACATTTCAAAATCGTCGTCCTTCCCCGGCGGCACCTTGCGGAGCGCGCGCAGTATGCCACGCACCTGCTCCATGCAATCATCGTAACTCGCGGCGTCCCGCGCCTGGACAAGGATGGTGAGATCTTCCCACCATCGTCCATAACGGTTCAGCGCCGTAGTGATGGGGATGATGGCAAAATTGTCCTGGTTTCCTCCCCGCGAACTTCCGCTGGCGGCCAATACACCCACAACGGTGTATTTATGTCCGTTGATTTTGATTTCCTCGCCCACCGCCGAGGCATAGGGAAACGCCGATTTGGCCAGCGCACTGCCCAGCACACAGACGTTGCGTGCATCGTGCACATCGTTTTCCGTAAACGCCCGGCCGTCGTCCAATTCCCAATTTTTCGCCGGAAAACTTTCCGGAGTCTCGCCGAATAACTGCGCGGATGGCGCCGTCTTCGCATATTTTGTCGATATCTGGCCCCGCCAAAAACTACCTTCGATTCCCACGGTCGCTGCCAGCGTAGCCCTGGCCGCCACCTTGCGACCTTCATCGAGCGTGATCGGCGGGCGTCGCCAGTACTTTTGCCAGTCGCTCGAATCGCCAAACTGGGTCTCAGGCCATCGCGAAACCGCAAAAGTCTGGGTCCCAAGGCGGCTGAGATTGTTCTCGATATTGTGTTTCAGAATTCGCATGGCCGTCATCACGACCACGATTGAAAAAACTCCAATCAAGACCCCCAGCAGCGTCAGCGTCGACCGCAACTTATGCGCCGAAATCGCCGTGACAGCCATCGATGCGCTCTCGCGCAACTCCACGAACCAGGTTTGGATTTGCCTTCGGTTCATGTTTCGTTCCTCAATGCTTCCACCGGGTCCATCCGCGCCGCGCGCCACGCGGGCACAAACCCGGCCACCACACCGGTCATTGCCGATACCAGCAACGCCATCCCCACAATCGGGCCGGACATGGATGTCGGAAACGCCCACTTCGAAACTGCCAGCGTTGCCACCCATGCGATTGCCAGTCCGATCATTCCGCCCATCAGGCAAATGCACGCCGCCTCAACCAGAAATTGGAGCATGATGGAACGGTTTTTTGCCCCAAGGGCCTTGCGCACTCCGATTTCCCGCGTCCGCTCCGCCACCGAAACAAACATAATGTTCATGATGCCTATGCCGCCCACGAACAATGCCAGGCTCGTGATAAACAATCCAATAATCGCGATGGTCCGGGTCGTCTCATGGAAGAGCGTCAGAATCAGGTCTTGCTGATTGATCGCAAAATCGTCCGGTTCATTCGGTCGCAAATGACGGATATTCCGCAATGTCTGGCGCAATTCTTCCTTGGCTTCATCCACCTGGCTCGCGTCGGCTGCCTTGACGTCAATTTCGTCAATGTTCGGACGATGCCAAATATCCGCGACCAATTCCCGGATAGGAATGATCACCCGGTTGTCCAGGTTCCATCCGAGCATGCTGCCTTGCTTTTCGAGGACGCCGACCACCTCAAACGATTGGTCGGCCACCTTAATGCGGGCGCCCAGCGGCGGGTCGCCGCGGAATAGATTGGTCACCACGTCGTTTCCAATAACGCATACGGGCTGGCTGCCTTCGCCGTCCGCGGCCGTGAGAAATCTTCCCTCCGCAATGCCTACGCCGCTGGTTTCCAAAAACCCCTCCGTTGTGCCGACAATATCAACCAGCGAGGCGCTCCGCGTTTTGTATCTTACGGTTTCATCATCCCAAATGGCCGGCGCAACGGCCGAGGCGAGCTTCAATTTTTGCGCCATTGCTTCCGCTTCCTTGAGCCGAATCGGCCGCCGCTTCCGGGTATTCATCCATCCGTCGTAGTTTTGAAACCAACTGTTTCGCTGAACGTAAAAAACGTCCGCGCCAAGCGACGAAACGCTCTTGATGAAAGCCTGGTTCAACCCGTGAATCGCCGAACCCATGAGAGTCACTGTCACGATGCCAATAACAATCCCCAATGTCGCCAGCGTCGAGCGCAATTTATTTGCGCGTACGGCGTCGACCGAAATCCCCAGTCCCTCATGTAATTCGGAGAGTGGATTCATCAGATATTGGATTGATGGATTGATGGATTGATGGAATCCGCCCCGTTTCGCGTGGCCTGGTCGCTCGCAATTAACCCATCCCGAAGTCGAATGATTCTGCGTGACCGCATGGCAATGTCCTCTTCGTGCGTGACAACGATGATGGTGTTCCCTTTCCTCGAAAGGTCCTCAAACAGCCTCATGATTTCATCGCCTGTTTTGGAGTCCAGGTTGCCGGTCGGTTCATCCGCCAGTAAAATCGCCGGGTTATTGACCAGCGCCCGCGCAATGGCCACGCGCTGGCGCTGTCCGCCGGAAAGCTCGTTTGGTTTGTGATGGACCCGGTCCGCCAACCCCACCTGTGTCAGTGCGCCGAGGGCGGTTTTCTTCCGTTCATCCGAGGGAACCCCGGCGTAAATCAACGGCAATTCCACATTGCGCAAGGCGGTTGCGCGCGGCAACAAATTGAACGTTTGGAAAACGAAGCCGATCTCGCGGTTTCGAATTTCCGCCAGTTCATTGTCATCCATTTCGCTCACGTACGCGCCGTTCAACTCGTAGCTGCCTTCGGTGGGAGTGTCCAGGCAACCCAGGAGGTTCATGAGCGTGGATTTGCCCGAACCGCTTGGCCCCATGATGGCCACGTATTCACCCCGCGCGATTTCCAGCGAAACGCCGCGCAGGGCATGCACCGTCTCCGCGCCCATCTGGTATCGGCGCGAAATATTCTGCAAACGAATCAAGCTCATTTTTGCGCATCGGCAGTGGCCAATCCTTTTTTGACTTTCGAACCGTCCTGCAGATCGCGGCTGATCGCCTTGTACCCGCCGGACACAATCTCCTGGCCGTTGGTCAGTCCGCTCGTAATTTCCCAATAGTTGTCGTCACAAATGCCTATCGTCACGGCCGCGACTTTGACATGGTCGCCCTGCACGACGAATACAACATCCGTCAATTTTCCGGCGTCTCCGCCGCCAACACCGGCGATCGAATTGGTCATTCCAGAAGCCGAATTGGTTGCTCCCGTCGTGGATTTGGCCGCTGAGGCAACTGAATTAGTTCCGCTTTTTGGGGGAGGATCTGTCGTCGGCGTCGCCGCTCGGGAAGTCACGCTGGCCAGCGGGACCGTCAACACGTTCGTCCGGTACAGAGTTTCGATGTCAGCGCTCACGGACATCCCGGGCCGGAACGCCTCCTTGTCCTTAATTCGGATGCGGACCTCAAATTTTGTGGCTTCCTGCGTCTGCCCGCTTCCGCTGCTGCTGGAAGCTCCGCCTGGTAAATTACTGTCCTGCGACGAGCTGGCCACGTCCGTCACCACGCCCGCAAATTTGCGGTCCTTGAAGGCATCCACGTCCAGCGTCGCCTTTTGCCCGGGAGTAATGCCCACCACATCCATTTCGCCCACGTTCACCCGCGCTTCCATTTTGCTCAGGTCCGAGACGATCATAATGATCGTGCCTTCGTTTTGAATGGTTCCCAGCACGCGATCGCCTTGTTGCGAGTTTAATTCGCTCACCGTCCCGTCCAGCGGAGAAACAATCGTGGTCTTGTCCAGGGACGCCTGCGCGCTATCCACCGCCGCCTTCTGCACGTCCACCTGGTCAGTGGCGCTGTCCACTTGCGCTTTGTCCATGTCGCGGGTCACTTTGAACTGGTCGAAATCAGATTCATCCAGCAAATGGCGGTGGTACAATTCGAGGTTGCGGTCGTAATCGTTCTGGGCCTTTTCAAGGTTCGCCTGGGCGCTGGCCTCGGAAGCCAGGGCCGATTCGTAGCCGGCTTTGGCCTGGTTCAAGGCGGCGAGGTAGATGTCCGGATTGATTTTGACTAGCAGGTCCCCTTTTTTGACGTGCTGTCCTTCCTTAACGGGCAAGTCAATGATTTCGCCACTCACCTCAGGGCTGATCGTCACCTGGGTCACCGGTTGAATTTTCCCATTGGCCACGACGATTTCAGTGAGGCTGCGCCGCGCCACCTTTTCTGATTGGATGATGACAGGCGGCGTGTGCTTGCCAAAGACCATAATGGCGCCCACAGCCACGAGCACTACTAGAATAGCCAGAAAAATAAATATTTTCCGGTTCCGGCGCGCGACTTTTGACGCGCCCGGCTTTTGAAGGACTGGCGGAACGGTATTCATCTAATCTTAATTTGACCGCAAGACCAACATTCTGTCACGCAAGGGCCAACGGATTATTGGATTCCGGACTCCTGGGTTAATGCGAAAAATCCCCAACAAATACGCAATTTTTGTGAGCCGAGCAGGCGCGACAACGACCAATATGCAGCTCAAGCGCACCAGATGCTCCACTCCACCAACCTATTAATCCATGATCCAATATCTGGCCCGCCCAATAATAATAACAAAATTAATTCAAAAAGGTTTCCGTTAATCCAATTTTTGGCTTTTTGGTTTTCCCGGGATTACCCACGTAAAGAGGGCACAAACGCCGAACATCAACAGGTTAAAGACGCCGATGGTTTGGATCATTGACCGAAAACCGGCCATGGTATCGGCTTCGCCCCCGCAATGCCGGCCCACAACGGAGAGGGCAAATCCGTAACCAACCGCAATCACAACCAGAAACGGCACTGCCAGGAATCTCGCGCGCGCCATTAAGCTATTGATCATCACCTGTGACAGTGTCAGCGGCAGCATACACCAGGCGAACCATGGCACGAGCGAGGCAGCCACAAGATAAGCAGGAGGATACATCACCCTCATAGGCAACCACGGCAGTATCGTGGCGGCGAGTGCCGCGCAACCGCAAAAGCAGACAGTAGTTCCGATCGTGAGCGCCAGCACATTGGATTTTTCTCCAGTGGCCGAGGCGCGCGCCAATTTTGGGAACATCACCATCACGAGCGGCTGAGTCAGGAATACCAACGCACGGCCAATCATACCAGCAGCGGCATAATAGCCTGTTTTATCGCCGGGAAAATATTTTTGGGTGAAAACCATGTCCGCGCTGAGCATGAAATTCCCGGCCCCAACGGCCAGTGTCAGCGGAATCACCCGGCTGAACCAATCAGCCCAATGCACCCTGGTGCTTTTGATGCTCCAAACATCGCGGACTTGCCAGAGCCCGATAACAATCAATGCCGCCATCCCCGCCAATACCGCCCCCATTGCCCCTGCGGCCCATCCATGAAAAATCAAAACTATAATACACACAAAAGCAAGCCGTCCGATCCCGTTGAAAATGGTTATCCAGCCCAGCCACATAAAGTTCTGCCGCCCCTGCAATAGACCCTGGACCAACGGACTCAACAGTGAGGCCAGACCGATGAACAGGGTCATGACCAGAGCCATTTGATTTTGGATTTTCAACCCCGCAATCGCCTGGTGCCAAAAAATGCCGGTAATCGCCGCGAAAGCCAGCCAAATGAAAAACATGGCCTTCATGACCGCGCGGAATTCGCTGGCAACCTCCCGGTGTTGTTCATCCGTAATCGCCCTGGACTGCTGCTGCGCGATGACCGGTTGCAAGCCGCCGGCCGGAATCGTCATCATCGCCCCCACTTGCAGCAATGTGGTAAATACTCCGTATTCGGATTCGGGCATTCCATGACCAGTTATCCTTCCGGTTGCCACGGGATGGACCAGATACATAATCAGGCCACTTGCAGTGGACGCCATCATCATCCATCCGGTTTGACGGAAAAACGTAATATGATGTTTTTCAGCGGACACGGGCGCGGATTGGGTGTTTTCTGCGAGCATGAGACTTCGACAATATCACAAATCTTTGGTTCAAAATGCAAACCCTGCAATAAGGCTCTGATTAAAGCTAAAATGGGGTGGCCAACGGGATTTGAACCCGCGACAGCCAGATCCACAATCTGGGGCTCTAACCGGGCTGAGCTATGACCACCAACCAGAACTTGAGAGTGTAAATTTTTGCTCTCATCCAGTCAAGCACGACCCGAGCCCAGTCGGGCTCCGGGGATTAATGGATGAATAGATGATGGATTAATGGGACTGTTAGCTGGGTGTCCTTTCCATGAACCAGGGCGCAATTATCTGCGCTCGGAAGATTGACTCGCTCGCGCCCGCTCGCTCGGTTGCTCCGCAACCTTAGGCTCCGCCAAATTCTTCTCGGCCCTTCCCAAGTGCCTCGAATCTCCCTCACCCCTGCCCTCTCCCGCAAGGAGAGGGAGAATAATCGTCCGATTATTTGATACGCCTCTAGATCGCAGACGGTTAAGGGATTCAATCCGCGAATAGGTTTCGGGGACCTTGAAATTCAGGATTTTTTGAGGCAACTTTATGTAGAATTTCTGTGAAACGTCACGATTACACCTATGGCAGTCTGGGCGGATGGCTTAATTTCTCGCTGGGCCTGGTTGTCGGCGGCGGAATGGGGGCGTGGGTTTGTTGGGGCCCTATCGACACCCGTTGGTTATTCATCGCCCTGACCGCGACAATCGCGCTGATTGTCGCCACTTGTTGCGGGCTCTGGGGAAATGCCGCGTGGGAAAAGGTTTCCGGCGTATTATCAGTCATGGCCGATATTTGGTAGTTCCCATACCTCTTACCGTCCTTTTTCCTTTTTCCTTTTTGCCTTTTAATTGCTAACTTGCCCGTCATGGCCGAATACAAAGTCCAGTTCGAGGTCTTCGAGGGCCCGCTTGATTTGCTGCTTTACCTCATCAAAAAAGAGGAAGTGGACATTTATGAGGTGAACCTGACGAAGCTCGCCACGCAGTTCATCGAATATATTGATACGATGCGGCTGCTGGACTTGGAAATCGCCGGCGAATTTCTCGTGATGGCGGCCACGCTCATGTATATCAAGAGCCGCGAACTGTTGCCCGTGGAACAACAGGCACAGGTGGAAGGCGACGAAGAAGGCGAAGACCCACGCTGGGAACTTATTCGGCAACTCGTCGAATATAAAAAATTCAAGGACGCGGCCGCCCAATTGCAGGCACTCGAGTCCCGCCAGGAACATGTTTTTCCCCGCGTGCCGGGAAAATTGGATTTTACCGACCCCGCTGCGGATCAACCCACCAAGCCGGACGTTTCGATTTTCGATTTGTTAAATGCGGTCAATACCGTCCTCAAGCGTTTCGAGAAACGCGAAGGCGCCACGCGAGAGATTTTTGAGGACAAATGGAGCGTCAGCGAAAAAGTCGAATTCATTATCAAGACGATCGGCGAGCGCGGGCCAGTGCGATTTTCGGAACTATTTGAATCCGCGGCCAGCCGTCCGGAAGTCGTTTGCACCTTCCTGGCGCTGCTCGAATTGATCCGGCTCAAACAACTCGTCTTCGCCCAACCTGAAGCCTTTGGTGATATCGAAATCAGCCGGGCGCAAAGCGTCGCCGCAGACGCCACGGTTAACCAACCCGCCGTTCCCGAAACCGAGCCCATAGAAGGATCGAGTGCAAATACGCCACCGGCCCAGCAAACCAACGTAGACGCGTAAATCGTAAATCGTAAATCCCAAATCGAAAATGGAATTAAAATTCGTACTGGAATCTCTCCTCTTTTCAGCGCAAAAACCGCTAAACGCCAAAGAGCTCCGCGACGTCCTTGGCAATGCCGCGGACGCAGAAGACGCGGAGGCGAACGTCGCCCTCGCTATCAAGTCGTTCGCCAAAATTAAGGAAGCTGACCTGACGCCTGCCCTTGAAGAACTCGCTCGCGATCACGAGGCTGCTGCGCGCAGTTACCGGCTCGTCTGCGTGGCTGGATCGTGGCAATTTGTCACTCAACCCGAATTCGGCGTCTGGTTGCGCGCGCTCGTAGGCGTGAAGGCGCGTCCGCCGCGGCTATCGCAGCCGGCTTTAGAGACACTAGCCATCGTCGCCTATCGCCAGCCACTCACGCGCGCAGAAATCGAGCAGATTCGCGGCGTAAGCGTGGATGGCGTGATGCAGACCCTCACCGAACGCGGCCTCATTGAGTCCGTAGGCCGCGCCGAAGCGGTCGGACGCCCCCAAACCTACGGCACCACGCCGATGTTCCTCGAGTACTTTGGCCTGCGCGGCCTGGAAGAATTGCCCGCTGCCGACGAATTGCGCCGTATTCCGGTCGAAAAACCGCCTGCGCCCGTGACGGTGGATCCCGGTCTGGCCACGGCCACACCGGACGAATTGAAAACAGAAAAACCAGAGACGGAAAAATCGGAAGCGGCAAATCCGGAGGCGGAGAAGCAAAGTTGAAACGTTGAAGGGGTGGGAAGCAGTGCTCATGCACATTTTTTTGGTATAGGTAAAGAAACGGGGAAACGAAGGGATTTCGGGTCGAAAAAAAGCGGTTTTGTTGGGGATTTTGAGGATTTTTGGGTGGGAAACGAAACAGCTTATTACTATACACACTTATTATAATATTGGAAAGATACTCGCGGGCGGACCAGCCTTCGCGCAACTGACTCGCACGCATCTTCGATGCGCGCCGTCACGACGGGCACGTCGTGACCCACCATAGGACTTTTTTGAACTCCGCGTGGCCTGGGCTTGCGACGGAATATTTCCGCCGACGCCGGGTGAGGGCACCCGGCCTACAGGGACGTGCGAATTTTACAAACTGAAATGAAATTTCCTGAGGACCGGTTTGCTGGTGACATCCGGTGGCAGTGGAACTGGCGAGGAGCCGTCGCCACCCCGTCTGGGTACGTGTGTGGATGTGCATTGAAGTTGAAAATCGTGTTACATTGTTACACTGTTGAGCCTTAACGGGTTACGGTGTTACACACTTTGTTACACGCTGTTACATTTCGTAGTGCTTTGATTATAAACGACTTGCAGTGTTACGTTAACGTTATCGCTGGGTGAGCCGCCCGTCTGAGGGCGGAGACGACAATGACCCTTGGCTGGATCGCCAAAGAGTTAAATATGGGCGTGGCGGGTTCTCTGGCGGACCTGTTGCGCAAAACAATGACTAAAATATGCGATTACGTGGGACCGACCCAGGACCCGTTAAATTATGGATAAAAGCGACGACAACACCGATGGCTCTGAAGATCCGGGCGGACAACCGAACACGGTGGATGGCGTCATTGATGGAGAATTGTCGTCCAATGGTTCGAAACGACGACGTCTAACGCTAAATCCGGGTTAAAGCGGAAATCCGTGTCTGATGCTCTGACCGTCTCACGTTCTCATACTCTCATGGTGCTTTCACTCGAAAAAACTGTTGGTGATTGGTCATCGGCACGGTGTATGGAGATGAAACGTTGGTCATATCCGAATACGGACCATTCACATTCGTGGAGTCCTGGAGCGTGCCGTAGCTCCAATTCACTCCCATGCGGCCACTGCTCACGTTTGTGATCGACAACGTATTGGTAATCATCACGGGCATTGCCTCAAGCGCTTCGAGCGATGAAATACAGTCCCAGGAATATAAATTCGTGGCGGCAGGAGTTTGCTGAAGCCATTGACACCAGGACAAATTGTCGGATGCCCGCCGATAGTTCCATGCGGCGTTTGCATTTTGCTGCAGCCATGACCCATACGCGAGTTTCAGGCCGCGATCGCGCATAAAGCGCATCATCCAGCGGTAAAAAATCGTGTTAAAACCTGAATTGTTATTCTCAATGCCGTACTGCGGCAAAATTCCACCGCTGCCCATGCTGGTCCTCGTATAATTTGCCGCGGCCATCGCATCGCCCGTCTGGCCGAGAAAATTGGCCGCGCCAATGAACGTGCCTTGGTTGTAGGTGGTCGGCACGGTATTCAGGGTCACTACGTTGTTGGTGATGCTGATGTGGTCGTAGATTTTTCCGGACCCGTTGTACAGAACGGACCGCTCCCAAAAATAAATATTGCTGGATTCCTCCCAAAAGTTGGTGTCGCCGTAAATTTGATACAGGAGGTATGCGGCAATCGCTCCCGGCCCGTTGACGCAGGCGTTTTTCTGGTCGTTGTCAGGATATTTCCACCACAGACCGCCGCCATCATTTGTGGACCATGCCCGGGCAAAAACGCTCGTGAAATTGGAACGCGCGACGTCGCAAAAATTGGTCATGCCTGTATCCATGCCCCCGCGCGCGAAGTCCATGACCGACCATAACACGTCATCATTGTAACCGTCTACCAACGGCCAATTGCTTCCATGTTTGTAAACGAATCCGTTTAATAAATTGGTAATGATCGCCTTGTAAGCGGAGTTCGTCGTCCATTCATAGGCATCAATCACGCACTCAATTTCCTCGGTTTCCTCCCAAAACGTCGTGTACCCGCCGCCGGTTTGGGTGTTCTGAAAATACGTGTCCTTTCCCAGTCCACTCGATCGATAAAAGGCGTTCGTATAGGCATTGAATATGATATTGGCCGCGCTGGTCACCTGGGCTGACGCCGAGACGCACGCCGCCAAATACAACAACAAGGCGAACAGACAGGCTAGCAATTTGGTCTGGCCCATTATCTGTCGGTAAAAAGCTTGCGGCGGCATGCGTTTCAAAATCCGTTGATCCATTCATCCATTAATCCCCCCGACGCTGCTTCCTTTCCATGAACTGTATGACATTCTCGTTCGAACAACTCTCCCTCACCCCTGCCCTCTCCCGCCTGGAGAGGGAGAATAATCGTCTGATTATTTGATACGGCTAAGGGTAAGGGTGGTTCAGGGGTTCAATGCGCGAACCGGCCTTCGGGGAAATCTCGCCCTGAAATATTGTTGCAAGTTCGTCGCGAGTATAATGAACGGCGTAAATGCATTGGTCAAGTCAATGAATAGGCCCATCAGGTTCGTGGCAGTTTGAAGTATTCTCCAGGCATCCACGCCTCAGCACTTGCTGGGAACCCGAAAATCATTTAACTTGTCCGTCTGATTATGAACAAGTCCGATACGCAGACTGAACAAGAGGGCCATGCCGAACCGGTGGCCATCATCGAGCCGGGATCGTTAACGGTTGAGCAGCTTGAGGAATTGAAGTCCCGCGCGGCCAAGGCCGACGAACATTGGGACCGGCTGCTGCGCACGACGGCCGATTTCGACAATTTCAAAAAGCGCGCCGCCCGGGAACGGACGGAAGCCGTCCAATTTGCAAATTCGTCGCTGCTTCAAAAGTTGTTGCCAGTGCTGGACAGCTTCGAAATGGCCCTCGCTGCCGTCCAAACCGCCAAAGAAAAAGACGCGAAATCGTCTTCGTTGCAAGCCGGAATCGTGATGGTCCAATCACAGCTCAAAAACATTCTCGCCGAGTCCGGCCTTGAGGAAATTGACGCAACAGGCAAGGAATTCGATCCGGCGCAGCACGAAGCCGTTTCGCAGCAGGATTCCACAGACGTCCCGGAGGGCCGCGTCGTCCAGCAAATCCGCAAAGGATACAAACTGCGCGAGCGGTTGCTTCGGCCGGCGGCAGTGGTCGTAGCCAGGAAACCTGCGGCGAAATGATGCTTTCATTTTGCCCGCGAGATCCTCGATTCTTGAACGCAATCGAAGTGATTTCATTCTGAGCATGACGATGAGAAGGAATTTATTTTAAATCCGATGGCTAAACGCGATTATTATGAAGTCCTGGGCATCAACCGGGAAGTTGATGCCGACGAAATCAAAAAGGCCTACCGCAAACTCGCCGTCAAATATCATCCGGACAAAAATCCGGGCGATCACGCGGCGGAAGAACGGTTCAAGGAATTGGGCGAGGCTTACGAGGCGTTGAGCGACCCGCAAAAGCGGGCAGCCTACGACCAATACGGCCATGCCGCATTTGATGCCCGTCAACGAGCGTCCCGCGGATTCGGCGGTGGCTCCGGCGGTTTCCACGATCCCTTTGACATCTTCAAGGAAGTCTTTGGCGGCGGCAGCTCCAACATCTTCGAAACCATCTTTGGCGGCGGCGGTGGCGGGGAACGCTCCGGACCTCAGCGTGGGGACGACCTGCGTTACGATTTGGAAATCTCGCTCGAAGAGGCGGCCGCGGGTTGTGAGAAGGAAATTTCCGTCACCAAACTGGATCGCTGTGACACGTGCAGCGGTTCGGGCGCCGAAAAAGGATCTGCTGCGAAGACCTGTCCCACCTGCGGCGGCCGCGGACAGGTCCTGATGTCGCGCGGCATTTTCAGCATCGCCCAAACGTGCCCGCACTGCAAAGGCCATGGCCGGATCCTGGAAAAGCCCTGCAAGACGTGCCATGGGGAAGGCCGGCAAGAAAAATCTACCAAAATAAAATTGAAAATTCCGCCCGGAGTGGACTCGGGCACCCGGCTCCGCTCGTCCGGGAATGGCGAAGCCGGTTTTCGCGGCGGGGCGCAAGGCGATTTATACGTCATCCTGCACGTGGGGGCTCATGAAATTTTCCAGCGCGACGGCGACGATTTGCATTGCGAAGTTCCGGTGAGCTTCGTTCAAGCCGTATTGGGCTCGGAAATTGAGGTGCCCACGCTCGAAGGCAAGGCGGTCATCAAAATTCCTGCAGGCACGCAGCCCGGCGCGGTCTTTCGTGTCAAAGGCAAAGGAGTCAAAAATCTCCAGGGCTACGGCCACGGCGACCTTCACGCGCGCATCCAGGTCGAAGTCCCGACCCGATTGAATCACGAACAAAAGACCAAGCTCCAGGAATTCGCGGCCCTATGCGACGGACGGGAGACGCCCATTACCCAAAGCTTTTTTGAAAAAGCGAAAAAGTTTTTTGAGTGAGAACGAGGTGCGTGGTACGTCAAGTATAAGAGGGTGATGTCCGGTCATTCTTGACGAAACACGCAATACGCACCACGCATTGGGGGTCAAGTCCTGATCTAAATTTGTCACCTTCTGCAACGCGGCTCGGCGGGATGGTCAGTGAGAAAACTCCATGAAGAAGCTCCAATTTCCAATCTCCAAGCACCAGAGAATTTCCAAGCCCCAACAATCAAGTCCTTGCGTCGACATTTGGATTTATCCGGCACTTCGAGTCCGGCATATGTTTGGAATTTCCTTTTTGGAAAATGCTCGCAAAAATACAGTCTTCGTCATTTGGCAATCTTGGCGCTTCAGGTTTGTGGTTTCTCCGGCGCTTGGGGTTTGGGGTTTGGGGTTTTCGTTTGTTCCTCTGGTGTTTGGTGTTTGGGGCTTTTCCTCTCTGGAGCTTGGATATTGGGGCTTGGAGCTTTAGGATAACGCCTTCATGCAAGTGCATCGCTTTTATTTGCCGGCCTCTGAATGCCGGGAGGACGTGCTGCGCCTGGCCGGCCAGGAGGCACGCCACGCGTTGCGGGTTTTGCGGCTCCAACCGGGCGATACCGCAATGGTTCTGGATGGCAAAGGCAACGAATTTCATTGCGAAGTCGAATCCGCTTCGCGCGATTCGCTGTCGTTGCGCGTGAAACAAAGGCACACGGCGCCGGCTCTCCCCTGCTCCATCACCTTGCTCGTTGGCATTCCCAAGGGGAAAATTATCGAGTCCATCATCCAAAAGTCGGCCGAACTCGGCGCGCGCGCGATCGTCCCGCTGTTGGCTGACCGCGCCGTGACGAGGCTGGATGACAAGGATGCCCGGCACAAACGGGACCAGTGGCAGCAAACGGCCATTGAAGCCATGAAACAATGCGGCGCGCCCCGTCTTCCGGAAATCGAAACCCCCGCCAGCGTATCGGATTTTTTGGCGCGAAAAAAATCGTTCGAGCTGCAACTGGTTGGTTCACTGCAAAAGCAACGGCGGCACCCGAGCGAAGTTTTCCGTGAATTTGAAAAAGTAAATGGCCGTCCTCCGCAAAACGCGGCCGTGTGGATTGGCCCGGAAGGAGATTTTACGCCGGACGAATTGAAAATGATTGAGCACTCCGGCGCGCGGCCCGTCTCGTTTGGCCATCTGGTTTTGCGCGTCGAAACCGCGGCAATTTATTGTCTATCCATACTCAATTACGAATTTAATTCGTCCGCTCTGCCGGATACATTGGATCCTGGATAGAGCGTTAAACATCGAACATTGAACATCGAACACCCAACAACGAAGGAGAGGTCCGAATGCCCGCATTTTGGCGTTCGATGTTCGATGTTCGGAGTTTTTGCTTCCGGGCAACTTTCCATGAATCGGCGGGCGAATACCTGCGTCCGGAAGACTCTCCCTCACCCCGGCCCTCTCCCGCTGGGAGAGGGAGAATTGCTGTCCGATGGTTGGTAACGACGGACGATTGCCTCAGTTCATGGTCCTAATGCGTTCAAAAGAATCGAAAGAAAACTCACAATGAACCTCAGACAATCAATCGCGCGCATTCCGCCCGCTTTACGGGCGGTGACGGCGCCCGTCCCTGCCACCTTCGGTTCACGGCGCATCATTGTGGGTCTCCATGAACTCTGACACATTGTATGAAATTAACCGGCCCCATCTTTGGCTTCCTCTTTTTTTGTTTGCTCCTGGCTCCGTCAAATTCCGGCGCTCAATACTCGATTCTCTGGCAATTCAAACTGCCCGGCAGGTGGCCCGATGCCGCGCCGGCAATTGCCGCAAATGGCACCTTGTACCAGCCATCTTTCTACGGCGTGCTCACTGCAATCGCGCCTGATGGCCACGTTCATTGGCAATTCAAGGCCGGACGCGAAATCGCCTCTTCTCCGGCTATCGGAAGCGATGGCACAATCTATTTCGGCTCGCGCGACCGCAAATTTTACGCTGTTACACAAAACGGCGCCCTAAAATGGACCTTCGAAACAGGCGCCTGGAATGATTCCTCCCCCGCCATTGGCGAAGATGGAACCATTTATTTTGGATCGTGGGACAAAATTTTCTATGCACTCAACGGTGATGGTTCTCTGAAATGGAAATTCCCAACGGGCGGCATCGTTGATTCATCGCCCGCCATTGGCGCGGACAGGACCATCTACTTCGGTTCACACGACAAAAAATTATACGCTCTTGGGCCAGACGGAAAATTGAAATGGTCATTCGTAACCGGCGCACAGATTATCTCATCGCCTGCGATCGGCGAAAACGGAGACGTTTACTTTGCTTCGACCGACGGCAATCTCTATTCCCTAAAGCCGGATGGCGCCGAGGTTTGGCACTTGCACACCGGCGGCGCAACACCGTCTTCGCCCGTATTTGGCAGCCACGAAACCCTGTATATTGGAGCAAATGAATTCGCCCTCGCCATCAGCGCTGACGGAAAGGAATTATGGCGGCAGAATCTTGGCGGCTGGATCGAGAGCACGCCCGCGGCGACGGATCCGACGGTTTATTTTCCAACGCGTTCGCACGGGATAGTGGCGCTATCCGCCACCAATGGAGCACAGAAATGGGACCATTTTTTGGGTGGAGAAGTTACAGCTTCACCTACTCTGTCAAAAGAAGGCGTTGTTTATGCTGTCGGCGACAGCTATCTGAGGGCAATCTCCCCCACCAATGCCGCGCTTCCCGCAAACAGCTCATGGCCCGTGTTCCGGGGCAACACCATGCATACGGGAAGAGTGGGGAAGAATTTTTAATTTCTGATTTGCGATTCGCGATTTTCCGGCTGACGTCGAAGCACGCAACCGAAGGGAAAGGTGGTTCGGTGAAGAAAATCGAAAATCGGCAGTCGCAAATCTAAAATCCGCTACAGCCGTTCCCGTCCCGCGAAGCCCGATTCGAGGTCATGCCAAAATTCGACGTCTTCTTCATCAAATTCCCAGCACAAAAAGACTTCGCGTCCGCCAATAATGGCGGGAAAATCTATCAGCCCGCGGTCCAGGTCCTTGATAAAGATCTGGCGGCGCTGGAATTCAACCAGCACCTCCTGCATGTCAGCAAGGGCGCGAATCCAGTCGTTGACCGTTTCGCCGCCGATGTCCGTGGATTGCGCGGCCATTTGGCTCAGGCGCCGCTCGAATTTCTCGACCGCCTTGCGCAAATGATTCAGGCGCTCGAGCCACTGGCGGATTTCCGGCAACAAGGCTCGCGCTTCCTCTCGCGTGTAATGCTTTTCAAAACGAAGTTCCATTTCGGTTAAAGAAACAGGCCCGCCTGCTCATCGGGCCTGCCATTGAATCGTTTCACATTCCGACGCACAACGGCGGACATCGAACCTTCGATGTTTCCGGCGGAAAGTCAAGCGGCGCCGCGCAAATGAAGAATTAAAAAGCGCGGCGACTACGCTTGCCACGTCCGCTTTTTATGACGGTGCATGCGCAGCTTTTTGCGGCGTTTATGACGGTTTATCTTTGCCTTGCGGCGTTTCTTGAGTGATCCCATTTCGATTAACCTTATACAATTTTGCCTCCGTACCGCAACCCTGAAATTTATTGGATTGATGGATTAATCGCCGCGCGTCCGCGCTGCCTGCACGACCGCGTCCGCCAACTCCCGGGCCGTCCATTGGTTGCCGTCAAATTGCCGCGCAATCCGTCCCTGCGGATCCATGACTACTGTCCGCAAATTGTGCGAAATCGCATCGCCATGATGAATCACCATCAAATCCAGCGCCGGCGCCAGAACACCCAGGGACTTTTTTGTGGCCGCGGCAAATGCCCAATGATTCGTATTGTCCCCGCGAAACGCTTGCGCGTAGTTTGACAGTGCCTCAGGAGTGTCATCCTGGGGATCAAAGGAAATGGAGAGAAATTCCCAGTTCGTCGGCGCATCCTTCCCGGACAAAATTAGATTCCTCGCGGCGGCAAAGTTCCGGTTCATTAACGGACAATAATTTGGCAAGGGACAACGCGTATAAAAGAATGTAAATGCAACCGCCTCTCCTCGATATTTCGAGAATTGGATGCGCTGCCCATCCTCCGCTATCAACGTTCCGTTTGGCAATTCATCTCCGGTTTTGAGTTCACCAATCACCGCGCCAGTCGAGTTGTCCGCATGCGCGGGCGCCTGGTTGGTCACGGCCGAATGGCTCGTGCAATGAACATTTTCAATCCAGTCGTTTGTCTGCGAGATCACCAGTACAAACGAAATTCTGTCACCGGGGGAAATGCCATGCATTTCGTTCGTGTCCAGGACGGGGTAATCCATGGTCATGTGCGCCATGTAGCCGGGAATCGCGTCGGTATCAATCGTCGCCTGGCGCAGGCCGGGCGTGATCTTTTCAACCACGCCGGCGGTCTGATAACGGGTGAGGGAATGAGCATTATCCGTCGACGCGGCAAATGCCGGGATGGCAACCGTGAGGGCGACTAGCGCGCATATTTTGATGATTACGTTTCGTATTGCTTTTTGTGTCATAAATTTCGATGGCGCAGCGTATTGACTTCTGTGACCACGGCGCCCGCTGTATTCTGGTTCAGGCCGTCAAAGAAGCCCTGCAGTTTTCCCCGCGCATCCACGATGGCGATGCGTTCGGTGTGCGCAAAATCTCCCGGCATGTAGCCGAATGGATCGTTCGTATCTTTCGCCAAAAAGCTTTGGCCGATTAATTCGTAGAGCACGGATTTATCACCCGTCAGAAAAAGCCACCGATTCGTGTCCGCGCCGAAACCGGCGCTGTATTTCTGGAGGACCTGCGGCGTGTCGTCACGCGGGTCCACGGTCAAAGAAACCAGTTTTACGTCCGGATCATTCGTGGTCATCCGCTGGATTTGCGCCATCTGGCCGTTGACGGCCGGGCAGGTCAGCGAACAGCTCGTAAATAAAAAGTCCACCACCAAAATTTTCCCCGCGAAATCCCGGCGCGTGACCACCCGGCCGTCGCTATTGGTAAGCGAAAAGCCCACCAACTGTCGCGGGCGGTCCGGGCCGATGAGTATCGGCGCGCTGTCCGGAAGGTTTTCTACATCCGTCTGCGGTTGCTCGCCGTGATAATTCAGCGCCACAAGGAGGGCGCAAAAAGCGCCTCCCAGAATCAGGCACAGGACGACGGCAACGATTGCAAAGATGCGCTCATCATTCCGTTTGTTTTTTTTTTGGCCGATGTTTTTTGGCATATCAAGCTCGATTATAAATCAATGACACTTGGTTAAACAAATCATTCATTGAATGGCCGGCGGCAAAACGCCCAGGACCGCCACGATGGCGATAATCCCCGAACCCAGGGCCAATTCGAATTGGACGTTCTTTTGCAGTTGCGCCACGGTCGCATTCGCCTGATCCGGCTGTCCGCGGCTGGCGACCAAACGGGGCTTGAGCCATAACAAATTGAACCCGGCGACCACCAGCACCGCGCAAAACATCGTCATTTTCGCCAGCAGCCAGCGCCCATACGGATGCTCAACAAAGTTGGAAAATGATCCGACCAGGAACCAGGCGTTAACGGCACCCGTCAACGCCAGCAATGAAACCGTCGTCAAACTGATCGCCGAAAACCGGTTTACCAGCACCGACACGGAGAGCCAATCTTCCGGGCCCGCAATCCTGCGCGCCGCTCGCAGAAGCAAAAACAGCGGAAGAAGTCCGGCGGGCCAGATTCCCGCCGCCAACAAGTGCAGAACATCGGCTAACAAATGCCATCGGGATGTTTCCTGTCCATGTCCGGCCCAGGCAAGACTTCCAAGCAGGCAGGCGCTCGCCAGGGTCTGAACCCATACCGCAAATTCCCGCACCGGCGCGGGCGATCTCTGGAAGAAAGACAGGACGACGGTGACAGCCAAAAAAGCGAGCCGAAGTTTCCATACGGCTCCAAACTGGGTCTGGGTCCAAACAATATTCAGAATGCCTGTATCCAGCGGCTGCCCGCTCATCGTCATGGCAACAAGGGCAAACCACGCGATCCCGGAAACGAAAATGAGGGGCAATAAAACCCAACTAATTAGGGATATGCGGTCGCGCAAATTAGCGTAGATTCTTGAACCTGTGACGGACGATGCCGTGAACCGGTCAAAGAAGCACATACCAAAGAGGATGAGGCACGCGCCGAAATGGACGGATCTCGTTAATACCAGCCAAATTGTCATGCGTGCCTCGTCATCGTTTTGTCTTGACCGTGAATTTGAAATGACCCTGCGTGCGGTGCGTATCCACTGAGACCACATGCCATGTCACAGTATAAGTGCCGTCCGGCAATGCCGGGACTGACGCGATGAGCATCGACTTGTTTTTGGAATCAGGACGCAGGGCTTTTATATCTACTTCCCTGCCTTGGGCATCCTTCACGTCAAAGGTACTAAACGCCGGCTCCAGATTCTGTGTGAACCAAAGTTTAATTTCCCCGGGCGAATTAGTAACCGTGCTTCCGATCTTCGGATCAGCATGGTCCAAAAACGCGTGCGCCCAGGCCGGTGATTGGGCGGCAAAAAATAACACCGCGGCAAGGCTCAAACGAAACCAAACGAATCGAATGATGCGTGTAATATTATTCATATTTTCTTCTCCTTGATTTAGCGACTGCCAAAGATGGGATGCCCAAAAACTTTGGGCCAAAGGTCATCAATGAACCATTGAACTTGAACGACAAAGCCGACCGTATGACCGGAGACGCTGTTTACCGGGATCAACGCTTCGGCGCCGATTTGGAAATGAGGATTACCATAGAGGACGCCCGGATTAATCGTCCCCGTGGTTTGTCCACCGCCGCGGTTTAGAGGCGAGGTCATTGAAAATTCCACGAGCGGAATCATGGTCTTAAATGGGGCGGGCAACCCTATGTCTTTCACCTCTTGTTGCAAATAGGTCAGGCTATATTCGACTGCAAAACCCCACTGCAGATTGTTCGGCTCCGCCCGAGTCGGCAGGTCCAGGCCGAGCGTGCCGGTAACCGCCAGCGGCTTCGCGTAATTTAGCGCATCCGGCAAATCGCCGAATGCTTTGCCGTAGTAAATCGTGGGTGTCAGAACGTGAGTCGAATCCGCGCCGACCTCTGAACTGCCGCTCCCGCCGATTTGCCACTCCGCTCCCACCGACAAGATTGCCTGATGCGGCGCATTCTCCCACAGCTGATATTTCGCACTCGCAACAAAATCGTCCCATCCGGAGGTACCTGGCCCGCCCTCTGGTCTCTGAAACAAATAATCCCCGGCGATGCCCAGGGTGAACTTCGGAAAGATCTCTTTGTCAAACTCGAAGCTAATGTCGGTGGTCGCCACACCGTCGGCTTTGAACCATGAAACTGTCGGAAATGAAAATTCGTCCGTCGCAAACGGATCATCCGTGGTAATCGTCGGTGGGAAAAAGTAGTCGCCCACGAATCCATGTGCCGAAACGTTATCTGGGACCATGCCAACGGCCACAAGTGCCGCGCCGGACGCCACCAGCCAACTGCGTCCATTTTTAAAAACCGCAAATACAGAATTCTTCATTTTTCAATCAAGTGACGAGACGCCGCCCAGGCGGAATCTCAAAGGTTAGACGAACAGGAACAGAAGCGGGAACGGCTTCAAGCCGCCCTGCCCAACTATTTGATTTAGACGAAGAACCCGCGCGGCGGAGGCGTCGGCGGTTTTTGGGGAATGGATGCAGCGAAAGTATTCGCGGAAGAAATTTCGACAGGTGACGGCGCGATCAGGACCACGCTTCCTTCGACAAGCAGAAAATCCAGCCTTTGCTGTTCAAAAGTGGTTTGATTTTTCTGTTCCGATTTTTTGGCTGAGGCAATGGCTTTGCACAAGGGACAAGGATGATGGCCGTCAAACGTCCTGACCACAGCATCGTGAAAAGAACAAGACTGAAGGTTGCCGGCAAGCATGCTCGTCCAGGCGACCGTTTGCAGCAACGCCCAATGCGCGGTGAGAGTAACCACAAGCGCAAAAACTACCAGGACTTTGCCGAGTCTTAAGAGCACAAAGCCAACTTAGTGAAAAATTTCACAAAGTCAACGCACTTTGAGTTTTCCGTTCTGAGTTCAAATCAATGTATCCACACCAGCGTCCCACCCGGCAGCAAATCAAATAGCGGCACCAAATCGTTATCGGCCAAATGGACGCAGCCGCAGGACGCCGGTTTGCCGAGGCTCGCCTGGTCCGCGGTGCCGTGAATGTAGATGTATCTCGCGTGTGAATCCACGTTTCCTCCGCGATTGAATCCCGGCTCCAATCCGTCCAGCCACATGATACGGGTGGTGATTTTCGCATCGGCAAACTCAGGCTGCGAGACATGACCGATGACCTGCCGGGCTTTGAACACGGTTCCCGCCGAAACACCCGCGCCAATTTTTTCCGCAATGCGATGCAGCCGCAACGGAGTGCAGTTCGAGCCTGCCGTCTGTCCAATACCAAATCGCGAGGTCGAGCAGGAATATTTCCTGGCCAGCTTGTAATCCTCAGCCGCCAATCGCGACTCCGCAGAGTCGTTTTCATACAACTCAGCCGTTTGTTCCGCAATGCTGACGACAAGAAGGTGACGCGTTGGTTGCACGTCATTTTTTTTGCATGATCCGATAAAATCGGAAAAAGTGCCGTTTGATTTTGTCATAGTTAAATTCCACAAATAAATTCAAAACAGGCTAGAATTTCCTGCTTCCATTTTCAATGCCATGCCTGGGCCATTTGAGCAATCAGCCGACTCCAGGTTAAGAACGTCCCTCAGCAACCGCTTTTGCTTCGGCTTTTGCTGCACTGGTCTTTTTACCGGATTGTTTTTCGGTCCAGGTCATGAATAGTAGACCCGCCATTACCGCTCCGGTGACGACCACACAAAATGGCGCGATCACCCGATCTATCGGAATGGACCCGTGTTCGGGCAATTGCAACTGCGCCGAAAAAATGAGGCCATTTCCGTGGACGGGAGCCCGAGCGATCACCCTGCCCTGCCCTGTCACGGCCTGGGAAATGCCCGAACTGGCCACGCGAAAAATAGGTATCCCGTATTCCGCTGCGCGCGTCGGCGCAATTCGCGAATGAAGTTCGTGTTGGTGCCTGCCCCAATCGTCCACGTCCATCGCCGGAACGATCAACATCTGCGCGCCCATTCTCACCAACGCATCCGTCACGCGCGCGTAGCTCATGTCATAACAAATACAAAATCCGATCTTCCCCCACGGTGAATCCCAAATTTCCTGCCGCGCGGCCGGTAGTCCATCTTTGAACATTTGAATCGGAACGCATTTGGCCTGCTTGAAAACCGTTTCACCGTTTGTCCCGATGACAAAAGCTGTATCGTAATAAATATCGTTTGTTACGACGTCCTTCCCACCAACGACAAGAAAACGCGAATTCTTTCGACACCAATCTCTCAGCGAGTCCGGCACGCCTCCATCCAGTGTGTATTCGCTTAATACAAAAAGCGGCGTGTCTGGATTTTTCGCCAGCGCCTGATTCAAAATATGGGGAAGGATCTTTTCAGGCGGGAATTCCATTTGGATGCCGGCAATTTTTACGGAATGATCGGCCTTTGCTGGCGCCAGAGACGAAACAATGCTCAGGAACAGCAGCAATATCAACGCGCCCAGATAGACGGTCCTCGTCCATGCCTTTCCAACGATCTTTCGAAAACAAAGAACCGATGCGACCAGGGAGAAAACAAAACCAATACCGTACACCCCGAGTTCATTGAACGGGGCAATCGAAGAATTTGAAAAAGCGTAGCCGATATTGAGCCACGAAAATCTTAAGTAATACAGTTCACTGCGGAAAAATTCCGTGCCGGTCCAGATCATCGGCACGAGCCATACGGTGACGGCTTTTCCCCACCTTTGAATGCAACCGCAGCAAATGGCAGTAAATAAACCAATCCAAAATCCGAAGACCACCCACAGGACGATTGCCGCCGCCCTGAAAATGTTCCAAAAGAAAAATGCCTGTCCCGCGGCGCAGGCAAATCCGGTTGCCAATCCGAAATAAAACGCCCGGCGAACCGTCGGCTGGTCTGTTAGTTTAGTGAGAAAGAAAACGTATCCGAAAATGAACAAACCGGCTGCCGGAAATCGCGTCGAAGCGTACGCTGCATTGAAGCAAACCACAGCCGGCACCACGTTCACAAACGATTGCTTCCAGCTCACAGAGTCGGACGATGCGTTGGGAGCTGTCATGGTCAAGCATCGCGTCAACCGCGCAGCATGCTAATTCGGTTTGATGTGAGCACGGATGATCATGAGAATAATCATCAGGGTCAAAAGGGTGGCCCAGATCGTCCAAAGCACATTACGTTTCATAACGCCTTTGCCCTTTGGGACAAAACCTGGTCCCGATACGTTTTCCATTGTTCCATGTGGATCGCCGGACGGTTCAGGTCAAAAAATTCCGAGGTCGCAGAATCCAGGGCGCGAAGTTTCAAGTGCCGCAGAATATCGGCCACGCAGGCTGCCGACGCCTCGGGGCCGCGAACCTGAAACACAAAATCGGTCATGTTTTCGCTTTCGCCCAGGCGTATTTCGACATCCACTCCCGGGCCTTCAATTTTTCCCCAGGATCTGTCGGGAAACATGGCCATGGGAGCGATTTCCCGAATCCTTGCGATAATCTCGTGCCGGGTCCCAATCGGCTTGCCTACGAAATCATGCGGGAGTTCGTTGGCGGTTTTCGCTTCCACCGGAAAATTTGAAACAAATATGTCCCAACTCATATTTCACCTTAGATTCGCGATTTTAAACCATCCGGGCAACTTAAAGGCGCCACGGATTTCCCCAATCCTCCCCGTTTGACGGCAACTGTCAAGCCATCGCTCAACGCCTACTTTAACTTCTTCACCAATACCTTTGAATTTCTTCCACTCTGATCATATTTCTCGCGTCTCGGGGGCGGCAGATCATCCGGCGTGCCTTCGGCAAATCCACCCTTCGATTGAAAATAGGTGAACGCCTGCGTAGACAGAGTGATGAGTTCATTCAAACCCATTTCGCGCGCCTTGTTTTCGACGAATGCAATCAATTTGCGCCCGATCCCCCGGTTCTCGTGGAGCGAACTCACGTAAAGGCACGCCAGTTCGCCCTTCTTCTGTTCCGGATAGACGTGAAGCGCCACGCACGCGACCGGATTTTTATCAATTTCAAAAATAAAATAATCGCCCAGGCTCTTTTCGATCACCGCGCGGGTGCGTTTGACCAATTCGTCGGATTCCACCGCCTTGCGCGTCAGTGACTGGATTGCCCGGATGTCTTTCTTGATGGCGCGCCGGATTTGTTGATAGTCGTTGGCATAAACGAGCGTGCCAATGCCTTCATTCGAGAAGACCTCGGCGAGCAGTCCTTCATCCACTTTGCCGTTGATCACGTGTACGCGCGGGATTCCCGCTTTGCAGGCCTGCACAGCATGAACAGCCTTGGAAATTTGTTCCGGCGCGATTTCGCTCCGTTGCAGCGCCAAAATGGACTCGAGGTCGGCCACAGGAATTTGCCGGATCAACCGGCCCTGCACCGTGATGCCATCCTGCGCGGTAATAAATATCAGCTTCACGGCCTTTAACGCTTCCGCCACGGCCACCGCCACGGCGTCCGAATTGGCGCGATAGGTCCGGCCGTCGCCATCGAATCCCAGCGGCGGTATGACTGGCACAACACCCTGCGCGAGGAGGCTTTGCAGCAACTCGGTGTCCACTCGCTCCACCTTGCCGGTAAATTGCTGGTCTACTCCGTGGATGATTCCCGTCGGATGGGCGATGATCACATTGGTACTGGCGCCGCGAAGGTCGCTCGTTGAAAGACCCTCGAGAATTTCATGCGTGAGCCGGTTCGCAGCAGTCAGCGCCAGTTTGAACGTCGCATCATCTGTCACGCCGGTGCCGTCCAAATTCGACGGCGTGACTTTTTGCGCATCTGCCATTTCCCGGATTTGCGCCGACGCCCCGTGGACCAGGGCGACGCGTATGTTCAGCGAACGCAGCACCGCGACGTCCAAAAGCAGCGTCGCGAAGTTTTCATCAGTCACGATTGCGCCATCAATCGCGAGAATAAATGTTTTCTCCCGGAACTGAGGTATGTATTGCAGGATTCCCCGCAGGTCAGTCAATTTCACTTTGCTCGAGTTGTTACACGTAAATTTGTATAAGGTTTTGGCCACGCTTCAAATAAAAATTGCGGGCAATCGCAAATCCCAGGCGGTATCCGACGGACCTGTCGGATTCGTCAGATCATTTCTCTCCGGGCAATAACCTTGTTTTTCGTCCCAAACACTTGTAATAGATTACCGTGCCGATTCATCTACCGCCAATCAACCGACGACAGTTTTTAACACGCACCCTCACCGCAATGGCGGGATTAGCGCTGGCCCCACACCTTGTCGCGGCGCAAAAGCAGGTAGACGGCGATTTTTGGGCCCTGCTCTCAGACACTCACATCGCCCCGAGCGAACTGGTTCATGGTCGATTCGCTGGAAAGGACTCGTCTGACACCCGGCCTCGTCGGGGCCGAGCAACTAAACTGGCTGGCGAAAGCATTGGACGCCAATGACACGAAACCCGCGCTGGTAATGGTGCATCACAATCCCGGTTTCCTCGGCAAGGTCGGCGGTTTAAGGGGCACGGAAGCGTTGTTCAAATTGATTCGGCCGCGGAAACAGGTCAAGGCGGTCATCTACGGCCATACGCATGACTGGCACATCCGACAGGATTCCAGCGGCATCCATCTCGTCAATCTGCCGCCTACGGCGTATGTCTTTGAAGAACACAAACCCAGCGGCTGGGTCCGCGCCCAGGTGGGAGACGATCAAATGCAAATTGAACTGCGTTGCGTAAATCCGAAGCATCCGCAGAACGGCCAGATGAACTGTATCTATGCCCGGCAGCATAGTTCTGGCGTGGATTGGTGCTCCGTTTTGAACGGTTCTCCGGGGAGCCGCTTAATCCGTTGGACGTCATAAACTACGAATAAATCTAACAGCTTTGCCAAGACCTTTGCCGGAAGAAGCCGCTGCCAGTCCGAATGCCCAGGCAAATAGACCAACGAGCGATTTCATCATCAGAACGAAACATATGGCAACCAAAACTATAAATGCCCAAACTCGAAACTGGCTGAATAAGCCTGTGAAGTAAGGATACCCAATCGCCAGCACGAGCGAACTAATCACTCCCGCGCGAATCTCAGCGAATTCTGTTTTCATAGCATCGTAAATTTGTGGTCCGCGATAATGCCTACCCGGTTAATACTCTAAAACTTCCCCTGCCGGATTGGCGATGTCAACCGCGAATTTGGTCAGCCCCAATCTAAGCCGCCATTATGCCCGGCAGGCATGGTGATTGCGCCCGTCGCAGGCGGCAGTTCCGGATAATATGCTTTTCTGGGAATTTCCGCACCGTCCACTGTCCAATTCCCGAGCCTGATGCCGCTTTTGCCGGGCAAGAAGGGGCAATTGTTTGACTCAATGTACTGTGCCTATCGCAAATTCCAGCGCTCGGTGCGCACGGACCGGTACAAGCTGATTCTTTATCCCGGAAGTGAAACGGATGCAACTCTTCGATATTATGAACGATCCGTGGGAGACGAAGAACCTCGCGAGCAATTCCGCCAATGCGGCGACTATTTCGGAGCTATACCACCCGATGGCAGCAAAGGATTTCGGACAAGCTGGTCCTGCATCCCGAATCGTATGGCATCAATGCTTAATTGCGTCCTCTCACGATTCAACCCGTTTCAACGTTTTAACCTTCAACGTTTCAATAGATCAACGATGGCAAGGTGATTGCTAAAAAGGAGTTGATACTTATGTAATCCCGGCCAGCCATCTAGCGAAAACGGCTAAAATGCCCGGAAAACCCCGGTATTTTTCGAAGCATTGAAAAATTCGCTCGCTGCCGCGGCCGAAATTGATTGTCTGAAAATGTCCACCAAGAGCAAATCGCAACCGGCGAAACGGTTGCTTGAACATTACGGGGCCGGCGCTTTTTTTGACGAAATGGTGAATGCCCGCGGGGAGGTGCGCCCGCACTACCAGCAATTTCGCGAATTGTTTCAGACGCTTACAAAGAAGGAATTCGAGAACAAACGGCAGTCCGTGGACCTCGCTTTTTTGCGCCAGGGCGTCACCTTCAACGTGTACGGCGATTCCGCCGGGGCGGAAAAGATTTTCCCATTCGATCTCCTGCCGCGAATCATCCCCGCAAGCGAATGGGAAACGCTTGAACGCGGGCTTGTCCAGCGTATCACCGCGCTGAACCTGTTTCTCCACGACATCTATCACGAACAAAAAATCCTGAAGGACGGCATTATTCCGCCGTTTTATGTGCTTTCCGGAAAGCATTTCCGGCGCGAATTCGTCAATTTCAACGTGCCTAAGAATATTTACATTCATATTTGCGGCACTGATTTGATCCGCGACGACACGGGAAATTACATGGTGCTCGAAGACAATGGACGTTGCCCAAGCGGGGTCAGTTATGTGCTGGAAAACCGGCGGTCCATGAAACGCACATTTCCTGTCATGTTCGAGCGCGCGGGCGTGCGGCCCGTCGAACATTATCCGCAAGAGTTGCTCAAAATGTTGCAGCACATCGCGCCATCTGGCGTCGCCGCGCCCACCGTGGTCCTGCTCACGCCCGGCTGCTACAATTCGGCCTACTTCGAGCACACCTATCTCGCCCGCCAAATGGGAATCGAAATTGTCGAGGGCCGCGACCTTCTCGTCCGCGATGCGCGCGTTTTCATGCGCACGACCAAAGGGCTTCAGCCTGTCCACGTCATTTACCGGCGCATTGATGACGATTTTTTGGATCCCACAGTATTCCGGCGCGACTCGATGCTTGGCGTTCCGGGAATTGTCCAGGCCTATCGCGCCGGAAACGTTTGCCTCGCCAATTCCATCGGCACCGGTATTGCCGACGATAAAGTGATGTACTATTTCGTACCACGCATGATTAAATACTATTTGGACCAGGACCCGATCATTCCAAACGTTCCGACGTATCTGGCCAGTGAAGAGGCCGATAAGAAATATATCCTCGAAAATCTAGGCAAACTGGTCGTCAAGGCGGCCAACGAATCCGGCGGCTACGGCATGTTGATGGGCCCGAAGGCGACGAAACCGCAAATCCAGGATTTTCGAAAGAAGATCGAATCTGACCCTCGTAATTTTATCGCGCAGCCCATGATTTCGCTGTCGCGCCATCCGACGCGTGTGGACGGAGAGAGTTATTTTGAAGGGCGGCATGTGGATTTGCGGCCCTACATCATCTATGGGGAAAAAATCGTCGTCGCGCCCGGCGGCCTCACCCGGGTGGCGTTGCGGCGGGATTCGCTGGTGGTGAATTCCTCCCAGGGCGGCGGCAGCAAAGACACCTGGGTTTTATATGGAGACCGTTGACCCGATATGTTAAGCCGCGTCGCAAATTCTCTGTATTGGATGTGGCGCTACATCGAACGCGCCGAAAATATCGCCCGCATTGTAGATGTGAATTTACAGTTGCTGCTGGATTTTCGGAACCTGAACGAGGAACGGCTCGCGCTGTATTGGCTTCCCATCGTCCAGGCCACCGGCGACGAACAACAGTTTTTCCAACTCCACAAAAAAGCGACTGGGAACGCCGTGACCGAGTTTTTGGTTTTCCAAACCGAAAATCCCAACTCGATCGTTTCCTCGATTTGCCAGGCCCGCGAAAACGCGCGTATGGTCCGGGACCAGATCACCATCGAATTCTGGGAGGAACTCAACCGCGCCTATTGGTTCGTCCGCACGCCGCAGGCGCGCAAGGTCTGGAATGAAAGCCCCAGCGAATTTTTCCAGCAGATCAAGAACAGTTCCCTGCTGCTCAATGGCCTGAATAACGCAACACTCATCCACAATGAAGGCTGGTGGTTTTCGAAGGTCGGCGAGTTTCTCGAGCGCGCGGACAAAACCTCACGGATCCTGGACGTCGGCTATCAACCCGCGCCTGAGGGTTCGCCGGCGCGCAATGGCGGCAATACCGGGGAAATCGACGCCCTGGAATGGTCGGCAATTTTGCGCTCGTGCAGCGCCTGGGACGCCTACAAATCCATTTGCGGCGCCGAAGTGAACCCAAAATTTGTGGCCGAATTCCTGTTGTTCAACGTGGATTTCCCCCGTTCTGTCCGCTTTTGCGTGGCTGAATTGAACTATGCGTTGCGGCGAATTTCCGGAGTGGCCGAGGGCCGCTTTTGCAACAGCGCCGAAAAACTCGCCGGCCGCCTGGTCGCCGAATTGCAATTCAGCACCGTGGAAGAAACCTTTGAAACCGGGCTTCACAGCTATTTGGACCAATTACAGACGAAATTGAATAATATCGGAAATGCGATGTTTGATGCTTACATTTTCCAAAAATTTAATAATCTGGAGGACGAAATCATGGTACAACAGGAAGAACAGCAACAACAATATCGCACTGAGACATCATACTAAATGACTTCGCCCGCCACTCTAATTCCATATATCAACGTTAAACTTTCGCTGCTCGGCTTTACGCCGGTCGAAGTCGCCGACACCGCTGGCGTACACGACATCTTTTCAACGCTCGTCGCCCAATATCGCGAGAAAGAGCGTCTGCTGGCCAACCACCTTTGTCCCGTGGACCAGCGCATCCAGACTTTCCTCTTTGATTATCTCCAGGACGCGCCTGTGGCCAAACTCCCGCTACGCACGCTCACCCTGGATCGTCCCGGGATGGCCCGCATATTGTCGTTGCCCGCGGACCGCGATCATTTCAGTTCGGAAATAATCAATTCGTATCGCGTTGCCAACGGTGTGCTGCATAATCCTAAAAGCGACCGCCGCACCACCCAGGGCATTTTTCACGTGACCGAAGGCGGCCTGCCCATCCCCGATGACAAATCCGCCGTTCCGAAAACCGTCTTTGGCAGGATGCTTTCCCTGGCATTTGATCCACCGCGTGACGTGATGCGCCTGCCGTTCACGGCCGGCCAAAAGCAACAGGCGGAATGTTTTGTTTCTCTACTGATCCGGCCGATCGTGTGCCCGGAGGTGCCGGGTTTCACCGCTGAAAAGACGATGGAAGTCCGCTTTTTCGCCCCGGGCAATCTCGTCAGCAACCTGGATTTCATCGAAAACATCTTCGGCAACGGCGGCGATCCCCTGCTCCCGGAAAATGATGCCGCGCTGGACTCCGAACATTGGACCGGCCACACCGGCTGCGTCGTCCTGGCCCCACATTTGATTTTTGTAACGAAGAAGAATGCCGGCCTGCCTCATTGGGACCAGGCCAGCGAACGCCAGCGGCGTGACGGCATGTGCTGGCGCGACGAAAACGAGCTCTATAACAATGGCGGCGCTTTCAAACTCACCTGTCGTGATGAATCCGGCGTCATTGTCACAATCATCGCTGACAACTACTACGGTTACTGCAAAAAGGAAGTGAAGACCCAAATCAGCTACGCCGCCAACCTGCTCGGAAATTGCGAGGAGGAACATGCCGGCGGCGCGCTGGTGTTTCGCAGCTACGACCTGGGCGAGGAATTTAGCGGCGATACCCACATCATGCGCATGGGCCATTCGTTTACCGAGATGACCTCGCTCTACGGTGAATTGATGGACATCAAGCCCGAGGGCTACGCGATTGACAAAAAATATCCGGACATTATCTACGTTCCGGAAACTTCGCAATTCGATCTGCACATACAAAAAGTTTTATGGGACGGCGGAGAAATCAAATTGCAGCCGGACAAAACCTACGTCCGCCCTTCCGGCTATAAGGTGCGAATGGAAAAACCGCCGGGCGCCAATCGCCTTTGGCGTCTGATTGGCTTTATCGCCGACGGCACGCTTTGCCATAAGCCCTGCACCGTTTCGGGCGGCGGAAAATCAGAGATTTCCAAGCCCATCACCGACGCGATTTTGACCGGCCCGGTATTTGTGGCCGATTTCAAGGCGGATTTCGATCGCGTGGCCGCGCTTGTTGACTGGAATTACAAGGACCGGTTCGTTCACCGGCATCAAAGCGAGTCGCGCCCGGTTCTTGCCCCGGAACGCTCGCTGGGTTCGGTCATCAAATTGCTGACCCAGGACACGCGCGAGTATACGACCGAATACAACGCCTGGCTCGAAACCATTCCCCAATACATCAAGGAACTGGTTTTCGTCGTCAAACGATATTACAAGCCCGAGTGGGGCGCCGACTGGCGGGAACATTTCAGCGTGGATATCATCAACGGCGTCCCCGGCAACGAACTCAAAATCGACAACCGCAAAATCGTCACCACCTACCTCCGCGTAGGCTTCGATTCCGACGGTTTGTGGCGCACGTTCGGCTTGCGCAAGGATTTTCATCCCTCCATCAAAATTCAAATGGAGGATGACATTACGGCCTCCACGACCATGCCGGTATCAGCGACCGCCTCGATCAAGTTTGTCAAAAACTGCGAATCGAAATTGTTCCAGCGGCCCGACGACGCGATTCATCGCGGCTACGATAAACAGGCTGAATCCGATTTCGCGCAGCGCGATAATTTCTTTTCCAACTACGAGCCGCTACCGCAGAAATTCGCAAAAGAACTCATCGAGGACGCCATCAGCTTTTACGAGTTTACCGAGCCCATGCAGCGAATGATCCGGGACACGGCGAAAAACTCTTCCCCGGAATACTTTGTCTCCACGGCCCATCCCCGCATCGTCGGCGGCAAGCCGACGAAAAATCCGCGGTACCTCCAAAAACGGCCGGACCTGGTGAACCCGCGTGAAAGTTACCTCGCCGAAATGACGGCACGCATGCGCCACCGCCTGCCGCTCAGCCAGCCGTTGCGGACTCCGGTGGACGTCATTTTGCCGGGCCGCCGCAATAATCCGCCGGAAACAGGCATCCGCTCGCTGGCCTGTTATAATCCGATTCATTACATGGAATTGCCGGAGCTGTTCATGGAATTCATTTGCAGCATGACCGGCAAATCGCCCTCCACAACCGGGGCCGGCTCCGAAGGCGCGCTCACCAAAGGACCGTTCAACGCCCTGCCGCCCATCCTGGACCTGAATAGCGCGCTGGTTTCATGGCTGTTGACCGGACACAGCGGATTTGTCACGGCCGCCGGCTACATTGGGCCCAAGTGCCGCGTGGACCATGACATCAGTTTGATCGTGCCGGAAGTGTTTTGCCGCCTTGAACCCGAGGAACGCGATCCGAAATTTCTCATCGCCAATCATTACCTCGATAAGCTCGATGACTTTGAGTACAAGGGCAAAAAAGTGCTGCTTTCGCGCCTGGGCTGGCGCATCAATATCCGGTTTGTCCACGCGTTTTTTGGCCGCGTGTTCAATCACCCGCACGCAGTGTTCACGCCGGAAATGTTGCAGCCTGAATTGCAGGACGCCGCCGTTTTCGCCGATGGCATCGCCAACGTCGTCGAAACCCAAAAGCGCGTCGCCAAAATGTATTTTGACGACGGCAGCATCAAGAACGCCTGCCCGCCGTTGCAGGCGTTGCTGCACATTATGTTGCACGATCAATGGGAGGGTAAAACGCTCGAGAGCCCGGAGTTTCGCAAACTTTTCACGCGCGAATCTCTCCTGGCTTCCGATTGGTACGCGGCGCGGCTCGCGGCCAAACAGAAAGTGGACAAAAACCTTTGGCTGCGGCACGTGGATTATTTGGACAAATTCCTCAAACGGACGAGCCATGCCGAGGAAGCCGTCCGTCTCAACATTGTTGGCCGCCTCAAACACGCGCGCCAGACCCTCGATGAAGTCTCGTCGCCCGCCTATCTCCAAAAATTGAGCGGCACAACAGGGGTCGAACCCATCGAACCGTATTTGTAACGTGCCATTCCCATGTCCATTCACGTCGCGCTTCATCACCGAACTCAATATAAGTACGACCGTCTGGTGGGCCTGGGACCGCAGGTCATCCGATTGCGGCCGGCGCCGCATTCGCGCACACGCATTTTGAGCTATTCGCTGCGGATCGCTCCTCAAAAGCATTTCATCAATTGGCAACAGGACCCGCAGTCCAATTTCGTGGCCCGCATGGTTTTCCCCGAACAAACGAAGGAATTTTGCGTGGATGTGGATTTGGTTGCCGAAATGGCCGTATTCAATCCGTTTGATTTTTTCCTGGAACCCGAGGCGGAAACTTTTCCCTTCGACTACGACGGGACCCTGGACCATGAATTGGAGCCATTTCAAATCAAATGCTGGCTTACACCGAAATTTACCAGGTACCTCAAAGCAATCCGTTCCGATTTACTGGGCGAAACAAAATTGCGGACCGCCAAAAGCAGAAAAAGCAAGGCGGCAGGAAAGTCGAATGGCTCTCAGTCCCCCCGCACGATTGATTTCCTGGTCGCCGTAAACCAGCGCCTTTGGCACGACATCAAATATTTGATACGCATGGAACCCGGCGTCCAGACGCCGGAGGAAACGCTCGCAAAGATGAGCGGCTCATGCCGGGATTCTGCATGGCTGCTTTGCCAATTACTGCGCCATTGCGGGCTGGCAACCCGGTTCGTCAGCGGTTATCTGATCCAACTCAAATCGGATGTAAAAGCGCTCGATGGCCCGAGCGGCGCGGAAAAGGACTTTACGGACCTCCACGCATGGTGTGAAGTGTATTTGCCCGGCGCAGGCTGGATTGGGTTAGACCCCACCTCCAGTTTGCTCGCCGGTGAAGGCCATATACCGCTGGCTTGCACGCCAGACCCTCAAAGCGCCGCGCCCATCACCGGGGCCGTGGACGAATGCGAAAGCGATTTCAGCTTCGACATGGGCGTCACGCGCATCTATGAATCGCCTCGCGTGACCCTGCCCTATTCGGATGAACAATGGGAGCGGATCGAAACACTCGGTCACGCCATTGACGCCGACCTGCAACGCGCCGACGCCCGCCTCACCATGGGCGGCGAGCCCACTTTTATTTCCATTGATGACCCGGACGGCCCGGAATGGAATTTCACCGCCGCTTCTCCAAAGAAAAGGTTTCTCTCCGGAGAACTCATTAAACGATTGCGGAAGCGATTCGCGCCAGGCTCGCTCCTGCACTATGGCCAGGGCAAGTGGTATCCGGGCGAACAACTCCCGCGCTGGGCGCTCGCGTGCTACTGGCGCAAGGATGGCGTACCTATCTGGAAAGAAGATTCGCTCATTGCCGATGAATCGAAGGATTATGGTCTCGGCGCAAAAGACGCCAAAGAGTTGCTGGCGCGAATTTCAAAAGTCGTCGGCGCCGATCCCAAATTCATTTTGCCAGGATATGAAGACGCCTTCTATTACACCTGGAAGGAACGCCGCTTGCCCTCCAATGTGACGCCGGAAAAGTCGAACCTGAAGGACAAGCTCGAGCGCGAGCGCATCGCGACGATTTTTCAAAGAGGACTCGGAGCAGTCGTCGGGTACGCACTCCCAATCAAACGCGCGGTTTACGGCAACCAAACAGGCTGGATGTCCGGCGCATGGTTTTTGCGCGACGATGACACTCTTTGGCTCATTCCCGGCGACTCACCGATGGGATTGCGCCTCCCTCTCGATTCGATTCCGTGGGCTTCAGAACAGGACTATCCCTGGCTTCGGCAACAAGACCCGTCAAACCCGAATTTAGCGGAATTGCCCAGGGAATTTCCATATCAGGGGCGAAAACCGGAAGCGACGGGTCAACGATTCCTCCGGGGCCGCGGCGAACCAGTGCCCTCCGGATACGGGCCCGGCCAGCGCCCGCAACAACCGGGCGAACTTCAGGAGCCGCTCCATGAATTGCCACCGTTACCGCAGGACTTCGACCCGAGCCGCCGCCCCATCCAGGGGGAATCAGCCCCGTGGATTATCCGCGAAGCGTTGTGTGTGGAACCACGTGACGGACGTTTGCACGTTTTCATGCCTCCGGTTGCGACGACCGAGGATTATTTGGATTTGATTGCCGGGATCGAAACAGCCGTTACCGAAATGGGCACGCCGGTCATTATCGAAGGCGAAACGCCGCCGCGTGATCCACGGCTTAACAAACTCGCGGTCACTCCCGACCCCGGCGTCATCGAGGTCAATCTGCATCCAAGCAAAAGCTGGAAGGAACTCGTGGAACGCACCACGGTGCTTTACGAAGAAGCGCGCCAAACCCGGCTCGGCGCGGAAAAATTCATGCTCGATGGCCGCCACACCGGCACCGGCGGCGGCAACCACATCATCATCGGCGGCGAGACAACGCAGAATTCGCCAATTCTGCGTCGGCCTGACTTGTTGCGCTCGCTCATTGCTTATTGGCAGAATCATCCTTCGTTGAGTTTTCTTTTCAGCACTTTATTCATTGGCCCAACCTCCCAGGCGCCGCGCGTCGACGAGGCCAGGAATGACTCGCTCTACGAGTTGGGACTGGCGTTTAAGGAATTGGACCGCAACCTGGGGACTTTTGGATATACACCGCCGTGGCTGTGCGACCGTTTGTTCCGAAATTTGCTCATCGATTCCAGCGGCAACACACACCGCGCGGAATTTTCGATTGATAAACTCTATGCGCCCGAAAGCGCGAGCGGACGGCTCGGCCTGGTGGAAATGCGCGCCTTTGAAATGCCGCCACATTCACGCATGAGCCTCGCCCAGCACCTCCTCCTGCGCGGCCTCATCTCAAAGTTCTGGGCCCAGCCTTACCAAAACGATCTCGTGCGCTGGGGCACAGACATCCATGACCGCTGGATGCTGCCCCACTTTTGCCAGACCGATTTCCGCGATGTCATTCAAGATCTGCGCAATGCCGGCTATCCGTTTGAATTTGAATGGTTCGCGCCTCACTTCGAGTTTCGTTTTCCGTTCATCGGCGATTTGAACCAGCGGGATTTGCAGATCGAATTTCGCACCGCCCTTGAACCCTGGCACGTCCTGGGCGAGGAACCCGCGGCCGGCAGCACGGTGCGTTACGTGGACAGTTCGCTGGAGCGGATTCAGGTCAAGGCGCGGGGATTAACCGGCGACCGCTTCGCAGTAACGGTCGGTGGACATCGGCTCCCGCTGCACCCGACTGGCACAAACGGCGAATTCGTTGCGGGCGTCCGCTATCGCGCCTGGCAACCGCCGGAATGTTTGCAACCAACCATCGGCGTCCACGCGCCTCTCGTTTTCGACGTCGTGGATACGTGGAACCATCGAAGCCTTGGCGGCTGCACGTATCATGTGGCGCACCCCGGCGGCCGAAATTACGACACTTTCCCGGTCAACAGTTACGAGGCCGAAGCGCGCCGACTGTCCCGATTCTTCCGCCATGGCCACACCACCGGAAAAATCTCAGCGCCTCCCCTCAAACCCAGTCCAAACTTTCCATTCACTCTCGATCTGAGAAATGCGTGACCTGAAGAACGGCTTCGATTTATCCGATGCAAGAAACATCCACTGTGCCGCAAAAAAATTCCGTTCTGCTGGAAAAATATTCCCGCAACGATTCGGCATTCAATGAATTGATGGATGATGACGGCCGGTTGCGGCCGCACTATACAAAATTATTTCAGACCCTGGAGCACCTCGGGGACGCCGAATTGAAACGCCGTCGCGAAAGCTGCCTTCAACTCATCCACGAACAGGGAATCTATTACAACGTCTATGGCGACCCGCGCGGTATGGAACGCCCCTGGCAAATGGACCCGATACCGCTGGTGATCGCGGCGGAAGAATGGCGCGCGCTTGAAGCGGGGTTGATCCAGCGGGCGACTTTACTCAACAAAATTCTCGCCGATTGCCATACGCAACAGGAATTGATCCGCTCGCGCTGGCTCGCCCCGGCGATGGTCTTTGCGCAGCCGGATTTCCTCCGTCCCTGCCACGGCATCCGTGTTCCCAGGGATATTTATCTACATTTCTACGCCGCGGACCTCGCTCGCTCGCCGGACGGACGCTGGTGGGTCATTTCCGACCGCACACAAATTCCCACCGGCGCAGGCTACGCCCTGGCGAACCGCCTCGTCACGTCGCGCATCTTTCCCGAATCTTTTCGCGAAAGCAATGTTCAACGCATGGCCGGATTTTTCCGCGATGTCCAGGACTCGCTGGAACAGATCGCCCCGCGTCAGGAAAAGTCGCGCGTGGTCCTGCTGACGCCCGGTCCCCACAATGAAACCTACTTTGAACAGGCGTACCTCGCGCGTTACCTGGGCTATATGCTCGTCGAAGGACAGGACCTGACGGTACGCGACGATGTGGTTTTCCTGAAAACCCTCACCGGGCTCGAGCGCGTCGATGTCATTCTGCGCCGCGTCGACGATAATTTTTGCGACCCGCTGGAATTGCGAAATGATTCCATGCTCGGGGTACCGGGCCTGGTCGAAGCGATTCGGGCCGGAAACGTGACCATGGCCAATGCGCCCGGCAGCGGCCTCGTGCAAAGCCCGGCGTTCATGTCGTTTTTGCCCGGGCTATGCCGGCACATTTTGGGAGAAGACTTGAAATTGCCGTCCGTAGCCACCTGGTGGTGCGGACAGGAATCCGCGCGCAAATATGTCCTGGAACACCTGGATACCCTCGTGGTGAGGCCCGCGTTTGAGACCGCCGGCCAGCTGAATTTCTCGCCAACTGAATTAAAAAAGCGCATCGAGTTCGATCCTGACCTTTTTGTCGCGCAGGAACACGTCGAACTCTCCACCGCCCCGTCCTTCGATGGCCAACTGGTTCCCCGCCCTTTTGCCCTTCGGGTCTTCCTGGTTGCGCGTCCGGACGGCGGTTACAGCGTGATGCCCGGCGGTCTCGCGCGGGTTTCTCCGGACCCGGGCGGAAAATTTATTTCAATGCAACAGGGCGGCAGCAGCAAGGATACGTGGGTGACTTCCGAGTTTCCGGTCGAAGAGACGACGCTGTTGCACAAGGCCGGCGTGACTTTTGAACTGCGCCGAACGGGAAACAATTTGCCCTCCCGGCTGGCGGACAATTTTTTTTGGCTCGGTCGCTATTCGGAACGGGCCGATGCCACCGCCCGGCTGCTGCGCAGCGCGTTGCGCCGGTTCACTCCCGAACGGACTGCCGGCGCTCTGCCGGCGCTCGCTCCCCTGCTCCGCACCCTCGAATCACTCGGTCAATTACCCCCCATTTTAGAAGACACTGAATTGAGCCAAAACCCGGAAGCGTTCGAAGCCGAACTGCTCGCCGCCATTTTTGATCCCGCCCGGGCGGTAAGCTTGTGCGGCATTGTTGCTAATTTGTTTCGGCTGGCGTCGCAAGTACGCGACCGCACATCCAGTGATCTTTGGCGTGTCATCAGCAAACTAAACGATCGTTTCACCGAGGTGCGCGAGACCTGGGCGGACCGCAACCGCACAATCGAGCCCCGGGCATCGGCCATCGGTTTTTCGTCGCCGGACTCCTCGCCGATAATGCTTGCGGGCGATGCGGTTCGTGTCCTGGACGACATTCTGGATGGCGTAGCGGCGTTTCATGGTCTGGCCCGCGAAAACATGACCCGCGCGCAGGCGTGGCGGTTTATTGATATGGGCCTGCGCATCGAACGGGCCGTTTATCTTTGCACCCTTCTTAATTCCGTGCTCGCCGCGCCCGATGCCGAGAATCACAGCCTGCTGGAAGCCGTGCTCGAAGTGGCCGACAGTTCGATTACCTATCGCTCACGTTATAACCTTCTTCCGCAACTGGCTGCCGTCGCCGATTTAATCCTGCTCGATGATCGGAATCCCCGCGCTGTTTTGTTTCAAATTCATCAACTTGCCCAGCACTTCGAGCGCCTGCCCCAGGAACGCGATTCAGCCGGGCGTGAAATTCTCAACAATTGCCGGGCTCGGCTCGAACGGGGCGATACTCGCGAACTTGCCGGCTTTAAAGAAAACCTGCCCGGCAGTAAAACCGGACGTCTTATCCGGCAAACCCTGCGCGATTTGCCAAAACTCTCCGACGCCATCGCCGCGAGTTATTTCGCTCATTCAACCATTTCGCGCACGGGACGGGAATTTGGCCGATGAACTACGCCATCACCCACCGGACCACCTACGAATACGCCGCGCCCGTGGCCGTATCGCATCACGTCGCGCGCCTGGAACCGCGCCAAACCGCCGTGCAATCTCCAGTGAATTTCTCGCTCAAAATTTTGCCGCAACCCGTCCTGCGAAAGGCGCGCGCCGACTATTTCGGGAATCAGCTCTGTTTTTTCAGCGTCCAGGAAACCCACCGTCGCCTCGACATCATCGCTTCCAGCCGGGTCGAAGTCCGCGGACACGAATCAGCCGCGCCGGAAAATTCTCCATCGTGGGAGGAAGTCGCCAATCTATTCCGTGATCCCGTGGCGCCGGAGGTCATTTCGCCCTATCAGTTTGTTTTCGACTCGCCGCACGTGCGCGCGTCGCTGGACCTGGCCGATTACGCCCACGAAAGTTTCGCCAAAGGAAGGCCGTTGCTGGAAGCCTCGCTGGATTTGACCCGCCGTATCTTCACGGATTTCAAATACGATTCCAAAGCCACCACCATTGTGACCCCGTTGGAGGAAGTCCTGGAGAAGAGGCGCGGTGTTTGCCAGGACTTCGCGCATTTGACCATCGCCTGCCTGCGCTCGATCGGATTGCCCGCCCGATATGTCAGCGGCTATTTGCGCACGCGCCCGCCTGAAGGCAAGGAAAAGCTCGTTGGCGCCGATGCTTCACACGCCTGGATTTCCGTTTTCTGCCCCCGCAACGGCTGGAGAGATTTCGACCCTACAAACAATCTCCAGGTCTCAACCGAGCACATTACCGTCGCCTTCGGACGCGATTTCAGCGACGTCAGCCCCGTCGCAGGCATCCTGACCGGCGGCGGCCAGCACGAAGTAAAGGTTTCGGTCGATGTGGAAGAACTCAAATGATTCCTCGTCGTCGTCATCATCGTCAGGGCCAAAAATGAAATGGGAAATCATCCATCGCACGGAATACTTGTATGCGTCGCCGGTATCTGAAAGTTTCAACGAAGTCCGCTTGCATCCGGTATCTGACGAATCACAACACGTCAACGATTTCCTTCTAAAGATTTTGCCCGCTACGCGCCTGCGGCATCACCCGGATTTTTATTCCAACATCGTTCATCATTTTGAAATCCCGGAGCCCCACACGACTCTTCTTATCGAAAGCTTGTTGCACGTGACGACCCGTCCACAGCCTTCGCTGCCGGAGACCGAGACACCTTTTCCTCTGGCGCGTATCAGCGAAGCGGCGCGCGCGCCGCGCGTATTTGATTTCCTGCAGGAAAGCCGGTTCGTCGATCTATCACCGCAAACCTGGCGCTATGCCCTTGATGCCGCCCACGAAGCCGCCGACACATGGCAAGCGGCCCTGGCCATCATGCGCTTCGTGCATGCACACGTAAAATATGAATCGAAATCGACTCATGTTTACACCCATATGAGCGACGTGCTGCGGGAGCGACGCGGTGTTTGCCAGGACTTTGCGCACGTCATGATTGGCCTGTGCCGGTCGCTAAAAATCCCCGCGCTCTACGTCAGCGGCTATCTTGCCACCGAAATTGCCAGCGCCACTCATGCCTGGACGGAAGTCCTGATCCCCGGCATCGGCTGGCGCGGCCTCGACCCTACTCACAACCGCCAGGCCAACGACAACTACGTCAAAATCGCCGTCGGCCGCGATTACGCAGACGTCCCTCCCGTAACCGGAAATTACAAGGGCACTACCGACCGAAAGATGAGCGTGAGTGTGAAGATTAAATCGGTCGGTTCGGTGTCCACGCATTAGGGTGTCTGCATTCAAGATCGTCTGGGGACAAGCTGTCCCCACCCCTTCATCGTACGCATTCTCTGCATCATGTTGATCATTGCCGGAGTCGTCGGCCTGCGACTTGCATCGGCATCGAGGCATTAAGCTCGGTGTCCACCCTTCAGTGTGTTAGTGATGGAGCGCGCGAAAAAGGGTTTACACAGTTTACATGGTTCCAAATCAACGGCTTAAGTGTTTACACAACCGTTTACACACTATTTACATGGTTCTTCGCTGTTTTGAGTGGAATGAGTGTGTAGTCTTGGGGCATGACGCCTGAGAAACTATTTCATGAACTATTGGGACTGGGACTGAACTGGGAAGTGACCGAGAGCCGGTTTGAGCCGGCCAGTGGGACTGTCTT
>DATAST010000242.1:0-2159 GCA_036269115.1 Verrucomicrobiia bacterium
GGGCCTTGTCCGCCTCCATCTCCGGATTCAGCAAAGTTTGCAAAGGCTCCAGCGCCCGGTAAGTGTCCCACAACCAATTATCCACGTAGAACGGCCGCGCATCCTGGTGCACCTTGTGATCGAACGCGCTGTAATATTGCCCGTCCTCGGAAATGTTCACCATGCGCTCATAGCAGCGGTAAAGCGCCGTGTAAAAAACACGCTTCTGATCGAGCGTTCCACCTTCCACCTGGATTTGGCCCAAAGCCTTTTCCCACGCGGCACGCGCATTGGCTTCTGTTTTGTCAAAGTTCCACGCAGTGATTTCTTTCCGGAGATTTTTCTGCGCTTGCTCAACACTGATGAATGAAATTCCGTACCGGAACTCCAGCGTTTTGCTTTCCGCGCCCGCGTTTGCGGCCACGCGCTCTTTCTCGCCGTTCTGTGAATGGGTAAAAGTCACCGGCGCGCTGAATTCCCCATACACAAACGCCTGCATCCCGTTAAAATTTTCTGTGCCTGAAATGGCGTTCGATTCCGCGGCGTTCAAGGTGCCTCCCGTCCGATTAGCGAGCAATACCACCGGTTTCCCCGACGGAAACGTGAATCGGAAATAACCACAGCGCGCCGTCGGCGTAAATTCAGTTGTGATCAGGGAATCGTCGAAACGCACCGAATAATAATATGGAGTGCTGTTTTCCTGGTCGTAAGCCGCGTGTTGCTCCCATGCCGCCGGGCTCGGGGCGCCATCATTGGGCATCACCCAGAACAATTCCCCCAAACGATGAGAGATAATCGTCAGCGGAAACGATTGAATCTGATCATCCAATCCATCCTTCCGCACCGGATAAACCCGCACCATGCTGTTTGGCAATGAAACGGTCGGACGCGTCGGTTCGAGCATAATGCCCACGTTGCCAATTTTCGTATCGACGAATTCAACCTGCGCCTCGCTCCGGCAGACAGTGAACGCCGTCGCAAACGCCAGCACGGAGAAAATGGCCCTGGCGTTTTTGCAAACGCCTTTGAACTCGCGCGTGACGCCCGCCCAGTGGAAACGGCAATGGCCGCCACGAATGATGCAGAGCAAGTGGAGAAAAATTCGACCCGCGTTGGATTTGGCCATTAAGAGCTTCATGATATAAGTTGTTCTGGTTTTAGTATCAGAAGTCCGCGCGGGGAAAGGCATCCCCGTTTTTGGGGATGGTTTCAATCTCGCCGTTCTCCGAGCATAAGATTGCATTGAAGAGATTCAAATATTTTAGAATTGGGCGGGCGTTTGTTGCCTTTGGCGCAACCGCGTTGGCGACGGTTATTGTTTCAAATGGCTTCGGGCAGGTGCCGGAAAATAAATCTTCAGCGGCAGCTCCAGCGGGACATCAGGACGCCGCCATCCACGATTGGGGAAATCCCGACGACGCCGACCTGCAATCGGTGATTGCGCACACCATGCGGCCATTCACCGGCGTCAGCCACCCCGCGGTGGACACATCCACCATGAACGGAAAAGTTTTGTGTGGTTACCAGGGATGGTTCACGGCGGAAGGAGATGGATCAGAGAAGGGCTGGACTCATTGGAGAGGGCGCGATGGTTTCAGGCCCGGAAGTTGTGTCATCGATTTTTGGCCCGATGTCAGCGAGTTGGATCCGGATGAACGTTTCGAAACCCCTTTTCGGCACGCCGACGGCAGTTCAGCGCAGGTCTTCAGCGCTTTCAATGACAAGACCGTTCTGCGCCATTTTCAATGGATGAAAAACTACGGGATCGATGGTGTGTTCGTTCAACGCTTTGTGGTGGACACAACGACGCCGAAAGGACTTCGGAGCGTCAATGTTGTATTGGACCACTGTCGCGAGGGCGCCAATCTTTACGGGCGCACCTATGCCGTCATGTACGATTTGTCCGGTATGCAAGGCGGAGAAATGCATCGCGTAATGGACGATTGGAAGTCGCTCGTCGACCGCATGCAGATCACCAAAGACCCCGCCTATCTTCATCAAGGGGGAAAACCGGTTGTTGCCGTGTGGGGTTTCGGTTTCAGCGACGGCCGCAAATACACCCTCAAAGAAGGATTGGAACTCGTCCGGTTTCTGAAGGACGATCCACACTATGGAGGTTGCACTGTTATGCTGGGTGTTCCCACCTATTGGCGCACTCTCAGCCGCGATTGCGTCGACGA
>DATAST010000243.1:0-5080 GCA_036269115.1 Verrucomicrobiia bacterium
TGTTTCGGTTCAGTGCGGCTGGAAGCCATTCGCTCCAACTCTTCCCGATCTTCCAGAGGGCAATTGATCTGCGGCGCGGTTCTTGCCATGCCACAGCGTCGCAAATATTATATCGCTTGTCAATGCAATTAAGCACTAGGTGACCGGACGGGTCTGCGCCAGGAGACGATTTCCCTGATCGAGAATGGCAACCCCGCCGCGAGGATTGAGACACTTTTAACCATGCTCGCCGCACTTGATCTGGAATTTCAAATAGCCGCCCGTTCCAAGGGAGCGTGGGGCGGAGAAAGTTATTACTGATGCCACGCAAGCGCCAACATATCCCTTTGCTGGTTCTCCTCAACAACCGGCCCGTCGGGCAACTCCAAAAAGAGCCGGGAGGCACTATTTCTTTTCGTTATGACGAAAAGTGGCTGTCTGGGGAAAACGCCATTCCCGTTTCCCTGTCTTTGCCGTTGCGAGAAGATGCATATCGGGGAGCGGTTGTCGCGGCTGTTTTCGACAATCTACTGCCAGATTCCGATGCGCTCCGACAACGGGTGGCGGAACGAGTCGGTGCAGGCGGAACCGATGCTTACAGTCTCTTGTCGCAAATCGGTCGAGACTGCGTGGGAGCCCTGCAATTTATCCCCGAAGGAAGTGCCGCCAATAAACCAGCTTCGGGCATCGGTGGAAAAGCTGTCGGTGAGAGAGAAATTGAAGCGCTGCTGGTCAATCTGGTCCGGACGCCCCTCGGTCTTGACCGTGAACAGGATTTTCGCATTTCCATTGCCGGGGCACAGGAAAAGACAGCCCTGTTGCGATCCGATGGGAAATGGCTGAAGCCTCGTGGAACCACGCCTACCACCCATATTTTGAAGACGCAGATTGGCACGTTGCCAAACGGCATGGACCTATCCAACAGTGTGGAAAATGAGTATTACTGTTTAAAACTCCTGGGGGCCTTCGGACTGCCGGTGAATTCAGCGGAAATCACGACCTTTGGAAAAACCAAAGCACTGGTGATTGAGCGTTTTGACCGAAAATGGATCGGAAATGATCATATTCTTCGCCTGCCGCAGGAGGATTTCTGCCAGGCTCTTTCCTGTCCTCCCACCCGGAAATATCAGGGTGAAGGCGGACCGGGCATGGTCGACATTCTCGAATTCTTAAAAGCCGCTGACGCGCCCGCAGAAGACCAGAAAACTTTTTTGAAGGCACAGATTTTGTTTTGGTTATTGGCGGCGACGGATGGGCATGCAAAGAATTTTAGCATCTTCCTCGGCCCGCAGGGACGCTTTCGCCTGACACCGCTCTATGACGTGCTGAGCGCGCAGCCAAGCCTTGATACCCGACAGATCGAGCGCAAACAAATGAAATTGGCCATGTCGGTGGGGCGAAGCCGTCATTACCGGATTGAGGAAATTCAGGGGCGTCATTTTGTTCAGACAGTGGAAGCTGCTGGCTTACCCGGAGCGAGAGCAACTGATGCACTAAGAGAGGTTGTGGAAGCAGCGCCCGGCGCGATGAAAACAATTGAAAAGGCATTGCCGCGAGGTTTTCCGAAAAAGATTCACACATCGATAACCAGCGGCCTGGGCAACCGACTTAAACGAATCGAAATCTGAATGTCACATGGAGAAATATTTCGGCGCGGTTGGGCAATTCTTTAACAAGCTGAACCCGTGATGCCGACAAGCAAACTCAACCACATGAGCGCATCCGACGCCGGGGATTCACGGCTTGCTGAAGCGCTTGCGGAATGCGAACGGCTACGGGAGGAAAATCGGCAGTTGCGCGAACGGATGGGAATTCCCCAAAAGGAAGCCGCCCCGTCACTTGCCACCGAGCCCAGCTTGCCAATCACAGTTACGGGAAAATCCAGCCCGGACGAAAAGGTGAATCTGTCCCGCAGCTTGTTTCGTGGGCGCGAAGACGTATACGCGTTGCGTTGGGAAGGTCGCAATGGCAAGGCAGGCTATTCTCCGGCTCGCTGGAAAGTTTGGGGCAATCCGCTCTCAAAGCGTCCAGACGTACCGAAGGAATACTTCGTGGACGACGTGGTCGCCAACTACGGCCACGTCATTGTGGACGAGTGTCACCACCTTTCTGCCGTGAGTTTTGAGCAAGTGCTCCGGCAAGTGAAAGCAGGAGGACGCGCTTTGAGCGTTCCGTGTAAGCTACCCTCCACAATCTCCTGATTGACTGGCAGGCAGTATTTGCCATGCTTTCCGCATGCGCCAATCAGCGAAATCAAACGCAAAAATTCAATTACCGCCGACGCACAACTGGCGCACGACCGACGCCGATGAAGTGAATAAGCGCCGTCAGCGCGCCCGCGAGGAATCTTTTGTCATTTTCAACACGACGCCGGAGCATCCCATTTTCTCCAATTTTCGCGTCAAATCCACCAGCGGGCAAACCTACACGGTGGAAATTCGCGATTTGCAATCCCGCCATTCCACCTGCAATTGCGTGGATTTTCGCACCAACGGCCTGGGGTTTTGCAAACACACCGAGGCGGTTTTGCTTTTCCTCCAGGCGCGTCACAAAAAATTCTTTAAGGCAACGGATGTTTCAGGTTCAAACCGCATCGAAATAGTGGTGGATAACACCGCTGACACGCTACGCCTGACCAACGGCGCGGGCAAATTGCCGGGTGCAATTGGTAAATGGTTCGACGCCGACGGACTCATGCTGGATGTCGCGCCTGAGACCGCGCTGCCTGCGTTGCAAAAACTGCGGGACGATGGCTTCTCCCAAATGCGTCTATCGCAGGAAATTGAATCGTGGCAGGAAAACCGGCGCCGCGTTGCTGAACGCCGGCAACTTCGTCACGAATACGAACTCAAAGTCCAGAGCGGCGAATGGCCGGCTCAGGAAACGACCGTGCCCCTGTTTCCCTACCAGCGCGAAGGCATGCTGCATCTGGCTTTTACCGAGCGCGCCCTGCTGGCGGATGAAATGGGCCTGGGCAAGACCATTCAGGCGATCGCCGCTTGTGCCCTGTTGCGCCGGTTGGGAAAGGCAAACCGTGTGCTGGTGGTTACGCCGGCCTCGCTCAAATCGGAATGGGAGGAGCAAATCCGAAGATTTACCGTACTCGATTTGCAATTGGTTTTCGGAGGCAAGATTCGGCGGCTAAAAGCCTATGACGCGGGTGAGGCCATGCCTTTTTTTACCATCGTCAATTACGAACAGATGGTTGCCGACGCGTTGGATGTGAATGCGCGGCTCAGGCCGGACGTCGTCGTGCTGGACGAAGCCCAACGCATCAAGAATTGGAGCACCAAAACCGCCCAAGCCGTGAAGCGCCTGCGCAGCCGCTACGCGTTCGTGCTGACGGGAACGCCGATAGAGAACCGCATTGATGAACTCCACTCACTGATGGATTTTCTCAACCCCTCCGTGCTTGGCCCACTCTTTCGATTCAACCGGGATTTTTACGAACTTGACGAGAAAGGCCGTCCCATCGGCTGCCGCAACCTGGATGTCCTGCATCAGCGGATCAAGCCCTTCATGCTCCGCCGCCGCAAGTCCGAGGTGGAAACCGAGCTGCCCGAACGCACCGACCACAATCATTTTGTGAAACTGAGCGAGCTGCAAAAGCAGAGCTATGCCGTCCATGAGCAGCAGGTCTTGAAACTCGTCAACATCGCGACGCGACGCCCGCTTACGAAACAGGAACAGGAAAAGCTTCAACGCGAATTGGCCATGATGCGGATGATTTGCGACACCAATTATATTCTTGATCCTGAAGACCGCACCTGCCCGAAACTCCACGAATTGGAAAGCCTCATTGAGGCGAGTTGTGAGAACGATCTCAAAGTGATCGTCTTTTCGGAATGGGAGCGGATGTTGGAACTAGTCCGCGTCCTGTGCAAACGGTTGAAGGTCGGGCACGCCTGGCATACTGGCACCGTTCCCCAACAGCGGCGGCGCGGAGAGATCAACATGTTCAAGAATGATCCCGATTGCCGCGTCTTTCTTAGCACGGATTCCGGAGCGACGGGTCTTAACCTGCAGAATGCCAGCGTGGTCATTAATTGCGATCTGCCCTGGAACCCCGCCAAGCTGGAACAACGCATCGCCCGCGCCTGGCGTAAGCACCAGACTCGGCCTGTCACCGTCTACAATTTGATTTCAGAAAACACGATTGAGCACCGGATGCTCGAAACGCTCGCCCTGAAACAGAGCGTTGCCGCCAGCGTCCTCGACCGCCCCGGTGAGGTGAAGGAAATCAAACTCCGCAGCGGACGCCAGGCATTTGTCGAACGGCTCCAGCAACTGGTCACACCAGCCCACAAGAGCTTTGGCGCCAAAACCGCCGGGACAGTTTCCCCAGCATCGTCATCGGGGAAATTATCGGCCGATCCCGCGCTTGCCTTTGCCCAGATGGCCTCCGAGCGGTTGTCCGGGATGATACATCTGTGCGAGGAGAATTATCCTCTATCCGGAACACATACCGTGCTGACAGTCGTGGTCGAGTGCGGCGCCGCAGAACAGGTCGAGAAATTAAAATCACTGCATGGCGAATTGTTCGGTCTCGGGAAAACCGATCCGATTGCGCCGGTGCGGCTCGAAGTCATGGATCGAACCACCTACGAAACCATTCAACGCCTCATCGCAGCCGGCCTTATCAGTAAAACGACCCGTGCGTCGCGCCCGTTGTTGCCATCGGATAACAATGCGGAATCCGCGCCGCTGTCCCTGGAAGAAACTGCCAAAGCCAAAGCGCATCGTGACCAGATGACCCGCAAACTCAAGATGGCCCGACTGCTGGGGGAAGGCGGTTTTGGCGAAGAGGCCCGGCCAATTTTGCTGGAAGCACTGCATACCCTTGGCCGGGCCTTTGCAGTCGAGCGGCGGCTCCCGGAACCGTCAGAAGTAAAAGACACGCTCCAGCCGCCGTTATCCCATGCTTTGGCGGAGGCATTGCCAAAGCTTAAGTCATTCCTCGAAACCCCTGAGGCAAATTGGAAACCATTTGCGGAATGTTTGTCAGGTTTATGCTTGCCTGCATAAACGGGAGTTTCTCAGAACTCGCCCGGCAAATTCGCCGTCCCGAGAAATCCGCAACTGCGTTGCGGATTTTCAGGAA
>DATAST010000244.1:0-1571 GCA_036269115.1 Verrucomicrobiia bacterium
TTGCACTCTGGATTTTGGGAAGCAGCATTACGTTAGACAAGGCATGAATGCCCTGGCCAGCCTTTGCGGTTACCCCAGGCCGGCGACGGTCAGCGATTGCGTGCAACGGGAGACTCAGCGTCCCGTTCCGCGGCGCAGGGACCATGGAAGTAAAAAGTGAAATGCATGTTGCGGGAAATGCTTATGCAAACCTTCGCGCTAACACGGTCCCAACTGGTGTGGGTAAAGAACGAACATCGGCGGCGCATGCTTCTGCACCTCTGGATTGATAGTGAGGTTCCATTCCTGCGGGTGCGCAAGTTGCGGCGGCTCAACCTGCATGCGGTAATACGCGGAAATCATCTTTGAGATAGACAGCGCTTTCTGCCGCACAGCCTGCATCACCTGGGGATTTTCCAGGTTGTAGCTATGGTAGCTATCACCATTCATTACCCCCAGGACAAGGCCGCCGCTGTTTACTGTGAGGGGGAAAAAATTGTCGTCGCCCGTGGTGTAAATATTATCGCCCACCTCCGGCCTGCTATAAGCCAGGCCCATTGACGCGTTTGTTACCGTTTCACCGGCAAGGCTGTTTTTTGTGGTCACCGGTCCCAGCGCCAATCCAAACATGCGTATATGTTTTTCTTCCAGGGCGCGGGCCACCAGCTTGGCGTTGGTCTTATGGTTCCCTTCCATGCCCGCTGCCATCACCACAATGGAATCGCCCGATTGCGGGGTCCCAAACCATTCCATCCCCTCCATCACGCCATCGAGCACGCCCAGCTCTTTTTCTTTTCCGTTGCCTGGTCCGTTCTCCCCGCCGAGCGCCAGCTTAATGGCGGAGCGGTCCGCGGTGAACTTCACTTGCGGGCCATGGCCGTGGGTGGATATCAGGGCAAAAGTGTCTTGCGGGCGTGCATTATCCAGAATGGTCCGCAACATCTCACCCTGGGCCTTACGGGAATCGGACGGAAGCTTCTCGTTGACGTCCGCTACAATCAAGACCCGGCGCGGCCCATCGTCAAAAGTAACAAGCTTTACGGTCACCGGCTTCTTCTGCAGGTGGCCGAGAAAATCTTCCGCCGCCAAACCACGAAAGATATCTCCACTAGCGTCGATAACGCCGATGGGGATCTCAACGCCCTTGCAAGCAGCTTGCTGGCCCAGTCCCAGGGTCGAAAAACCAAGAATGACACTCAACGCGGCAAAGATACGGGAAGGCATATGCGTGAACTCCAGCAAGGATTTTGCAGAAAAAGCGACATGATTATAGCAAGCTCATTTTCTTCCACGGTCGCGACATCACGAATAAGGCCCAACATGCTGCACTACGTGTAGCGAGTATTTGACCGAATAAAATTCGAAGATTTATTATTAGCCAGCTGGCTGGAGATTATCGCTTTATCTTCGATCTAAGGGTTTAAGCTGGTCATTGGCCAAGAGGACAATGGCCATAAGGCCACAGCACCCGTGCCACGCTTGGCCCTTGTCCGGAAATGTAAATCTTTGAAAATTTTTGCATTTCTTGCAAACAAATATAATTGCTTTATATTCTTTGATTTAGAAGGTATTTTTGCGGACGCTTGCAGGGG
>DATAST010000245.1:0-2919 GCA_036269115.1 Verrucomicrobiia bacterium
AGAAGGGGAAGCGGTCTTTTTGGGTTTTGGCGTCGTTTCAGCTCAGTCACAGGGTTTTCAAACATGCTCCTTCGCTGAAGCCTCGCCAAAACACCAAAAATCCTCGCTCCGAACGGCCACATTATTTTTTAAAACGCTCTATGGCGGATAGGACGGCCGGACAGGCTGAATGGACACCATGGACTGATTGGTGGGCCCGAACAATCGCTGGATGGGTTGAGCGGAAAGAAAGTTTGTGGCTTTGATCGGTAATCCACCGCATCCCCGAAACTCGGAGCGAATATCTGCGTTTGGAGGACTCTCCCTCACCCCTGCCCTCTCCCTCAAGGAGAGGGAGAATAATCGTCAGACGGCTGGAAATGCTGAGCGATAAGCGACAAGGAATGACCCAGCCGCGAAATTAGACTAGTCAGAGCCCAAAAACCTTCGGGGCTACGCAAATTAGGTTCACGGGGTCCAGTGCGCGAAGGAGCGGATAATGGAAGAGTCTTTGAAAAGCTCTATGAGATTTTTTCCCAGAAGGTGGCGAGTTCTTCAGGGCCGAAGTCGGCGAGGATTTTCCCGTCTACGTCAATTACGGGCGCCAAGGTCTGGCCGGAGAGACGGACCATCTCGGCGTTGGCTTTGTCATCGGCGATGACGTCGAGCGTTTCGTAGGAAATGCCCTGTTCGTCGAGCCAGGCCATGGCCTGGTTGCACCACCCGCAATAGGGTTTGATGAAGAGGCGGATTGTCATTGTTCCGATCGTTGAAACGTTAAAAGGTTAAAACGTTGAAACGGGTGGTTTTTGCTCCTCCTTCGTTCACTGGCCGGTCGTTCCGCCCGCTTTACGGGCGGGGACGGCGCAGCGCAGCGCGCCGTCCCTACCATTACTTGCTGGTAATAGCGTCGGCGGAAGCGGCTTTTTGATGGAACGAGAGTTTTTCGCCGTCGCGGGTGACCACGATGGGCTCGTTTTCATGCAGGCCGCCTTTGAGGATTTCCTCGGCGAGCGGGTCTTCCAGAAAACGTTCCACAGCTCGGCGCATGGGTCGCGCGCCGAAATCGGGGTTGTATCCTTTTTCGACGAGGAACTCCTTCGCCGTTTCGTCCAACTCCACTTTGATGTTTTTGTGGCGCAACCGGAGCAGGACCTTTTCGATTTCGAGGTCCAAAATCCGGATGAGGTCTTCTCTGGTGAACGACCGGAAAACGATGACGTCGTCGAGCCGGTTCAAGAACTCAGGCCGGAAGGTGCGCTTGGATTCGTCCATGATACGCTCGCGCATTTTCTCATAGGTGGCTTCGTCCGAGATGGGCGAGAAGCCGAGCGTGCTTTGGCGCTTGATGGTGTCAGAGCCGACGTTTGAAGTCATCAGGATGATGGCATTGCGGAAATTGACGACGCGGCCGACATTGTCCGTCAATTTACCTTCTTCCAGGATTTGCAAGAGGATGTTCCAGACGTCCGGATGGGCCTTTTCCACTTCGTCAAAGAGCACCACGGAATACGGATTGCGGCGGACTTTTTCGGTCAGTTGGCCGCCTTCTTCGTAACCCACGTAACCGGGCGGCGAGCCGATGAGACGCGACACGTTGAATTTCTCCATGTATTCGCTCATGTCCAAATGGATGAGAGATTTGCCATCGCCAAACATCTGTTCGGCCAGGGTCTTGGCGAGCAAGGTTTTGCCGACGCCGGTGGGCCCGAGCAGCAGGAATGTGCCGATGGGGCGCTTAGGATCTTTGAAATCCGCGCGTGAGCGGCGCAAAGCTTTGCAAATAGCGGAAACGGCTTCGCGCTGGCCGATAACGGTCTTTTCCATCTCGGCTTCAACGTTGAGCAACCGCGCGGCCTCGTCCTGACCCATCCGCTTGAGCGGAACGCCCGTCCACTTTGACACCACGTGCAAAATGTCTTCTTCGCCCACCTGGACGCGCTTTTCCTCGCGGTGGGTGCGCCATTCGCGCAGGAGAGTCTCCAGCTTTTCCTTCGCCTGCTTTTCCTTGTCCCGCATGGCGGCGGCGCCTTCGAAATCCTGATTCTTGATGGCTCGCTCTTTCTGGGTCTTGATCTCTTCGATATCGGTTTCGAGAGTCTTGGACTCAGGCGGCCGGGTCATGGTGCCGATGCGCGCGCGCGAGCCGGCTTCATCCAGCACGTCGATCGCCTTGTCAGGCAAAAACCGGTCGGTGATGTAACGATCAGACAGCTTCACAGCGGCGGCGACGGCGTCGTCGGTAAACTCGGCTTTGTGGTGCTCCTCGTATTTATGGCGGAGCCCCTTCAAAATTTCGATGGCATCGTCGATGGACGGGGCCTCGACTTTAACGGCCTGGAAACGGCGTTCGAGCGCGGCGTCTTTTTCGATGTATTTGCGATACTCGTTGAGCGTGGTGGCGCCGATGCACTGCATCTCGCCGCGCGACAGGGCGGGCTTGATGATGTTGCTGGCGTCCATGGTGCCTTCAGCGGAACCGGCGCCCACAATCGTGTGCAATTCGTCAATGAACAGAATGACGTTTTTCGCGCGGCGGATTTCGTCCATGACGGCTTTAATGCGCTCTTCAAATTGTCCGCGATACTTGGTGCCGGCGACCATGAGGGCGAGGTCGAGCGTGATGACGCGCTTGTTGAGCAAAATCTCGGGCACATTGCCGCGGGCGATTTCCTGGGCCAAACCTTCGACGATGGCCGTTTTACCAACGCCTGCTTCGCCGAGGAGCACGGGATTGTTTTTCGTGCGGCGGCAGAGAATCTGGATGACGCGTTCGATTTCGTTTTTGCGGCCAATGACGGGATCCATTTCGCCTTTGCGGGCGATCTCAGTCAGGTCGCGGCCAAAAGCCTTGAGCGCGGGCGTTTTGACTTCGCCTTTCTTTTCCTGCTGCTGCGGCTTTTCACCGGCGGGAATGGATGATTCTTAGTTTCCAAAATT
>DATAST010000246.1:0-1548 GCA_036269115.1 Verrucomicrobiia bacterium
CGCGCGGAAGGTGAATGCGCCCTGGTGATCGCGCCGCGATTAACCAAAAAAGTAGGATGGCCGCCAGTTGGCGAGGGTTGGGATTCGACCAAGGTAAATTTTGCGGGGCTGGGAGAAACAGCGTTGGTTGATTTATTTACCGGCAGGCGATTCGGCGATAAAACCGCCGCGATGGCGCGGGTGTTTGGCGAATTGCCCTTCGCGGTTTTGACGACCGAGGCGCTTATTTAGATTTTATCAGCCAGGGATCTTTTTCCTTGTCCACGCCTTTTTTGAGTTGGGGAACGTCCGTGTGACGCCAAGCCACACCAAAGACTTTATACAAATGGAAGTGGCCGTAACCGGATGTGGCATCCAAAGATTGGACGTGTGCGCCGGTTTCGCGGAGGTAGGCGAACAAAGCGAATTTGCCGATCGAATCCGCCCTCTGGCTTTTGTAAAAAGCGATCTCGGGAGTTTGCAGCGGCCCAGAAAGCGGAACGGGAATGGTGAGCGTGGGGATGCCGATCAGCGTTTCGGAAGTATTCATGCCGAGGCCGCCGCTGCGGATTTCCACGATCACGTCCGCCTGGTTATTGGTGGCCATGAGCAGGGCGCCGGCGTCAGAAAAATGCTGGCGGATAAGGCTGATGGCATAGAGCTTGTCCACGCTGTCAAAATATTTTTCCTCGATGAAAACTTTCCGGCCACCGGCCCATTTGAGGTCCACGTCCATCATCGCTTCATCCGAGGCGTGGCTGAGGAGCAGTTGCTCAATGGCGGTGCGCGGTGGTTCAGAAATTTTGGCGGTGTAACAGCCGCATAGCCCGAAAAGAGACAGATAAAATGGAAAACAAAGAAGATGTTTTGTTCCGGCCCAGGCGGAACCCATGCAGAAAATTTTGCTCCCAGACATGCGGCGATTATTTTTAAATTTGATTTGGAAAAACAGGAATCACGTAAAATTCCGACGAAGGCTACTAGCTAAGAATATGCCAGCGGGAAAAGGCGGATTGGGCGGCAACTTGCGGCGACGGGAGGGCGTTCAAATCGCAATATGCAATCGAGTGTTGCACGCTGCAATCGCCTGAATCCCGTTTCCTTGTAAAAAACGCTGAAGCGACGTTCCGGTCAGCCGGGTAAAAAGCAATCTGCTTTTAAACGGCTCAAGGAAGGGTTGGTCTAAAAAATGCGGGTCATAGCTGTTGAAACACCTATCTCCAAATTTATGAATACTTCCATTGAACAAAAACAATCCGTCAAAAATCCGGGCGCTCAAACCGCCGGAAAGGCCACGGGGGTGGTTCTGATTGTCATCGGCACACTGCTCCTTTTTACGATCATCATTCCCTATTTGGGAATCATGATGGCCATTCCCGGTTTGCTCCTGATTTTCGCTGGTTTCGGCTTGATCGCTTTTCGCTCTAAAACGGGTCCTGCGGCAAAGTAACCATCGCTTTTTTAGATTGAAGGTTGAAACCGTTTTCAACATCGCCAGTCTACACCTCAATTCTTATGTGGCAGGACGCTCTCGGCCATGTCTTTGACTGATTGCCAGATCATGCGCCG
>DATAST010000247.1:0-1604 GCA_036269115.1 Verrucomicrobiia bacterium
CCATCCGTGGTTTTATAAATACCACCGTAGGAAACGGCATAAAGCGTATCAGGATGTTGCGGGTCCAGCGCCAGTTCCGTCGAACCGGAAGCCTGCATGACGAGGGGAGAAAAGATCGGACCCAATCCGTTGTTCACCGAAAACCAGCCTGCCCCCGCGTTGGTGCTTTTGAAACAACCGTTCGCCGTGAGCGCGTAAACGACCGACGGATTCGCCGGATTTGCCAGCACCGAATATACCGTGCTGCTGGCGAGCCCGGTATTGCTCACGCTCCAATCATTTCCCCCGTCCGTAGTCTTGAACAATGTTTGCTGGCCCGTTGGTTGAACCGCGTTGAGCAGAGGAAAATTCGCCGAATCGGTGAAGCCCGTGACCGAGACCGCGCCATCGTCGGGACGGACGTGGATGCCGTTGACCTGCTCATCGCCGTTGCCGCCCAGGTAAGTGCAATAGATCAAATTCGTGCCCGTATAATCAAACGCCGCGACGAACGCATCCCCCACCGCTCCCGCGCCGCGCCCGCCAAAAACCGATTGCGCCGCGTTCTTCACCGGCAAGCCGCCGGAATAATCAGAACCTGCGATCACGACGTTGTCATTGACATCCACGCCGATCGCACTGGCGTAGTCACCGCCCGGATCGCCGAAGTAAGTCGAATAGACCAGCGCGCCATTGGTGTCGTATTCCGCCAAAAAAGCGACGGCGACAAAACCCACTTCGTCCGTATTATTCGTCGTTTGAAACGCGTTCAGCACGGGAAAATTCGTCGAGTAAGTCCAGCCGGTCACGAACGCATTGCCATGGAAATCCACCGCGACCGTCCCACCGAGATTGATCGTGGCAAGCGATAGAAATGGAATGAGAGTCTTGCTGGTGTTGTTTTCCGAATCATTGCCGCCAAGATACGTGGAATAGATGAGGCCGCTGCCATCGCTTTTTAGCTTGGCCACAAAAGCGTCACCATTGCCGCCATAAACCGATTGCATGGCATTGGTCGTCGGAAAATGAGTGGATTGCGTGTGGCCGGTGACGACCGCATTGCCATTGATATCAAGGGCGATACTGTTGGCCTGGTCAATGAGTTCTCCGCCAAGATACGTGGAGTAAACCAGCGTATTGCCGTTCGTGCCCAGTTCCGTCACGAAGGCATCGCAAATACCACCATTGGTGGATTGCAAAGCGTGGAACACGGGAAAATTCGTAACCTCGGTGAACCCGGCGATGTAGGCATTGCCCATTTTATTTACCGCGATGGCCCGGCCAAAACTTGCCTGGTTTATGTTATTCAAAATTCCCCCGCCGAGATACGTGGAATAAATCACGTTGCCGTTCGTATCCATTTTCGTGACGAATACATCCTGGTTGCCCTGAAAATTTGTTTGATACGCATTGACGAGCGGAAAATCCATCGAGGTCGTGCTGCCAACCACATAAACATTCTCGTTAAAATCCAGCGCGATTCCCTGCGCTTGATTTCCTGCCGAACCGCCAAAGGTCGCGGCATAAGTTAACACCGGATCAATCACCAGCGGCTGCGTCCGGTCATAATCGGCGATCTCAAAACCGGCGCGCATGCCCGAATGGATCACATATTCGCCGGACAA
>DATAST010000248.1:0-23068 GCA_036269115.1 Verrucomicrobiia bacterium
GTCTTCAGCGCGACCAAGCGCAAGGCCCGCGGCTATCGTTCGACCACCCACCTGATTGCTATGCTTTATCTCATCGCCGGCAAACTCCGACTCCCACAGAGCTGACTTCCAATTCCACCGAAAACAGCGAAGAACCAAACCCCGCGATTGAGCCGCAAAAAAATTCCCTCTTGATGGGCGGACAATTCGCTCGGGCAATTTCTTGCCTAAATCAAAAGTTAAAGATGGCCCCCAGCCGGTCGCGTCGTACTGGCGCCTTGGCTGAAGCGGGCGCAAGCCGCTTTCTCCTTTCTGTGCCCGCCATTTTTTCCTAAAGTATGTCGATGAAATCTAAGGGCGCGGTTTATTTGGTTGGCGCCGGGCCGGGCGACGCGGGATTGCTCACGTTGCGCGGCGCGGAATTGTTGCGCCGCGCCGAGGTCGTCATCTACGACCTGCTCGTCAACCCGGCACTGCTCCGTATGGCTCGCCCCGAGGCCGAACTGATTTCACGCCGTAAACGCTCGGAAATGCCCCAGGAAGACATCAACGCGCTGATGATCGAAAAAGCGCGCCAGGGCAAAACCGTGGTGCGTCTCAAGGGCGGCGACCCGTATATTTTTGGGCGCGGCGCTGAAGAAGCCGTCGCACTGGCATCCGCGGGCATTGATTTTGAGGTTGTGCCCGGCGTTTCCTCAATTTCGGCGGCGCCAAACTATGCGGGCATTCCGCTGACGCATCGCGAATTTTGCTCCAGCTTTACCGTATTCACCGGCCACGAAGGCGATGACCAGCCCGAAGACGATTTGCTCTACAGCCAAATCGCCAAAATTCCCGGGACCAAAGTCGCCCTGATGGGCACAAAAAAACTGGATGAATGGACCAAGGCCGTCATGGCAAACGGGCTCGCGCCGGAAACGCCCGCGGCCATCATCCAATGGGGCACACGCGGAAAACAAAAATCCGCCGCCGGCGAACTGGCAACCATTGCGTCCCTGGCAAAGAAAGAGAATTTCTCGCCCCCGGCACTCGTCATATTGGGAGACGTAGTCAAACTACGCGACCAATTGAATTGGTTTGAGAACCGTCCGCTGTTTGGCAAACGGATTGTGGTAACACGCGGACGCGATCAAGCGGGGGAGTTCTCACAAAAACTCGCCGGGCTCGGGGCCGAAGTCCTGGAAATACCGGCGATCAAGCGTGTGGAGGCGGAAAACAGACAGGACATCGTGGACGCAATGATCGCACTCAATTCCTACGATTGGCTTTTGTTCACCAGCGCGAATGGCGTGAGGGCGTTCTTCGATCTTTTTTTCCGGCACTTTCACGACCTTCGCGATTTGGGCGGCGCAAAAATCGCCGCCGTCGGCCCGGCCACCGCCGCGAAGCTCCGGGAAATGCACCTGCAAGTCGACGCCATGCCGGATGATTTCGTCGGCAAAAAAATCGCCGAACAACTGGCCAAACACAGCAGCATTGAAAATTGCAAGATTTGCCTGCTTCGCGCGCAGGACGCCAATCCGGACCTGCTGCAAGCCCTGGAGGAATTTGGGGCCATAACCGATGACATTGCCATCTATAAAACCGTGGCGGAAACAGAGGACATTTCCGGCGCGTCAAAGGATTTTCTGGAGCACGGCGCGGATTGGATGACCTTTACCAGCGGTTCGACGGTGCGGTTCATGCATGTGCGGTTCGATTTGCCGAAACTCCTGAAGAAATTTCCAGCCATGAAACTCGCGTCCATCGGCCCGGAAACCACAAAAATGATCCGGTCCCTGGGCCTGTCCCCGGCCATCGAGGCCAAAGAACACACGACGGATGGGCTTATCACCGGGTTGACAGGCGCGGGCAAATCGTGAACTTTTTTTCCACTGCGTTGTCAATAATTCAAGATTTTGGGATGGCTGAAAAACGAATAAATAACAATTTAATTCACGGCAGCGGCGTCCATCGGGCGGCCCGAACGCGTCATTTTGCGCCTTTCAGGGCACTTTTTGTTGCCGCAATTTGCCTTTGGTTCTCTTTCGCGGCCTTCGGCGCAAATTTCACCGCGTCATTAGACCGCGATACCATTGCCATGGGAGAAACGGCCACGCTCTCGCTGACCTTCGAAGGCGGGCAGCCGGGCAACGTGCCTACCCCCCAGGTCCCCGGCTTGCAGATTTCCGGCGCCGGCAACTCTTCGAATGTCAGTTGGGTCAATGGCCAAATGAGCACGGAGTTCACCGTTACCTTCTCGATCACCGCGGACCACGCCGGCAATTATTGGATCCCGGCCATGGCGGCGGAGATTGGCGGACAGCGAATCCAAACACGGCCCTTGAAATTGACGGTGACCCAACCCGGATCGCCCAGCACCTCACAAATCAATTCAGGATCGGAAATCGCATTTATGCGCTTCTCCCTCCCGGACAAGAAAGTCTATCCCGGCGAAATGATCTCGGGACAATTGCAGATATTTTTTCGCGATGACGCGCAAAATCCGCAGGGGTTGCAATTGACCGCCATGCCCACGGACGGTTTCACGGTCGGGAAAATGTCCCAAGGCAGCACCGAACGGACGCGCATCGGCAATCGCATCTACTCGGTCGTTCCCATTTCCATCGCGCTGACCGCCGTGAAAACCGGAAATTTAAGCGTCGGACCTATTTCCGCAAGCATCGTAGTCATAGTGGCCGGCGAAAACGGGAACCAATGGGGGCCGTTTGCAGGATTTTTCGGCGGCCAACAGAAACAAATTACCATGTCAACCGATCCGGCCACCACAACGTCCGTTCCCCTGCCTTCAGTCAATGTCCCGCCTGATTTTAATGGCGCAGTGGGCGATTATACGATGTCGGTGAACGCGGGTCCCACGAACGTCGCGGTCGGGGATCCGGTGACGGTGCGCGTGCAAATCTCGGGACGCGGTTCGCTTGACTCAGTCACGCTTCCGAGTCACACAGACTGGCATGATTTCAAAATCTTCACACCCACATCCAAAACGGAAACGAGCGACGGTCTCGGCGATCAAGGCTCAAAGACATTTGAGGAAATTGTGACGCCCGAGAACGCAAGCATCCATGAGCTGCCCCCTATTTCATTTTCGTATTTCAATCCCGATGACGGCGCCTACCATACGCTAACTCAACCAGCCACGCCGCTGGCGGTGTCCGCAGTGGGTGCGACACCCGTGCCCACAGTGGCCGGAACAAAACCGGAAAACCTGACACCGCAGCCGCAGCAGGACATCGTGCCCATCCGGGAAAACCTGGGGACGCTTGCTCAAGCGAACACGCCGCTCATCACGCGGCCGGCGTTTCTGGCGCTTCAAAGTATTCCAGTCATTGCCTTCATCGCTGCGTTGGTCTGGCGCCGGAAAACCGATAGCCTGGCCAACAACCCGCGTTTGCGGCGGCGACTCGCGGTGCAGCAACTCATCGCGGGCGGCCTAAACGATTTGAATAAATTCGCGGCGGAAAACAAATCCAACGAATTTTTTGCCATGTTGTTTCGCCTATTGCAGGAGGAGCTTGGCGAACGCCTGGATTGCCCGGCGATTTCCATCACCGAAGCGGATGCGGATGAACGGCTGACTGCGATGGGCGCCAAACCGGAAACGCTCAATTCACTCCGTGAATTATTTCAGGCCTGCGATCAGGCGCGATACGCGCCGGTTCAAACCTCCCAGGAACTTTCCGCGCTGGCATCGAAATTCCAGAGCACCGTAAGCGAACTCCAGGAATTAAAGGTATGAAACGCTGCTGTTCCATTCTTGCCGCCGTATTTTTTGGCGCCGGGACGCTATTGGCATCCGATGTGGCCAGTGATTTCTCCCACGCCAACCAGCTCTATGCCGCCGGCAAATTTTCCGAAGCGGCCGGGGCCTACGAATCGATTTTAAATTCCGGCGTGATCTCGGCAAACCTTCTTTTTAATGCAGGCAATGCCCAGTTCAAATCGGGCAATCCGGGCCGGGCCATTGCGGCGTATCGCCGGGCAGAGTTACTGGCGCCGCGCGACGCGGATATCCGCGCGAACCTGGATTTTGCGCGCAATCAGGTGCAAGGGCCGACATGGCGCCAAACCTGGTGGCAAACCTGGCTGGCTTCGCTTTCATTGAACGAATGGGCCGCCGTGGCGGCTTCTGCCTTCTGGCTCGCGTTTCTCCTGTTTGCCCTTTTGCAGCTTCGTCCGGAATGGAAACAGGTTCTCCGCGGTCCGGCTCGCGGATTGGTTGTGGCCGCTATTTTCTTCTGCGCCTGCCTCGCCGCCGCTGCAGCAACCCATTTCTCAAATTCCGTCGCAGTAGTGGTTTTGCCCAACGCCGTCACGCGGAGCGGTCCATTTGATGACGCGCAAAACGCCTTTGCCGTTCATGACGGCGCCGAACTGGCGGTTTTGGATCAGCGGAACGGATGGGTGCAGGTCAGCGACGCCTCAGGCAGAACCGGTTGGATGAAAAACAGCCAGGTTGAACTGCTGCCGGCGATTTAGGGGTGGGGACGGGGCTCTTCGCAAGTGGCGCTGCCACCGCTGTCGGCGCCGCGTTTAGCGGCGCAACGAGCGTAACATTCGCGGCTTAACCATCCGACCTCATACGTCGTTCAGTCTGGCTGAAAGCGTTTCGCGCATTGAACCTTTGAAGCGATAGTCGTACGAGTGCGGCTGTGTGTATGGGCGAAGCACCCCCGAACGCTTTCGGGGCAGCACTCCTGAAAGTTTGGACCTGCTGCGGCTGGTTCCGCTCCGAGCGGGACACAGCCGCGCTCCGGAAACGGTTCATGGTAAGGGCGGTCGTTACCTGACTTTTCTCAACAAACATTGGCGCGTGTATTTGGCAGCGGATGAGGCGCGCGCTTTTGCAGTTTATATGGTCAGAGCCTCCTGCCTGCGCCGGAGAAAGATCGCCCTCACCATGAACCGGTAGGTCATTTGCCGTCAGAAAGACTCTCCCTCACCCCAGCCCTCTCCCGCTGGGAGAGGGAGAATCGTCGTCCGATGGCATGTCACGACGATGGAGAGCATCAGCTCCCATGAACTTTATGCGCGATTTGAGAATCAGCGAGCCGCGCTCAGCCCGCTTTGCGGGACGTTTCGACAAACAAAATCGGCTCCAGATTTCCGTCGCGGCGCAACCGCATCTTTCGGCCGCGCCATTCAATTGTATTTCCGCAAAAGGCGATGGCCCAAATGGCTGCCTGCAATAGATCTTTGACAGGTACCAGCCAAAATGGCGCGGCCTTTTGGCGTCCTTCGTTAAACCGCAACTGTATACTCTGCGCGATAACGATGCGGCCCAATAACAAAATTATGGCCGCCAGCCCGCAAAGGGCATTTGCCCGCACTAATGAGTCCGCCAGCCAAATCAACGGCCAAAGTGTGCCATTGCCCAGGATGCTGAAAAAGTATGGCACGGGCATGCAAACACGGATCGTTCGCGCCCAGCGAAGCTGATGCTTCCAGGCCTGCGACCAATTTGTCGGCGCGTCCCAGCATTCCACGACTAAAGGACAGAGCGCAATTCGGCCGCCTCCTTTTGCGATTCGATTTGCGATTTGATAATCGTCGGCCAGACAATCGGCAAGGGCGATAAAACCGCCGATGTTTTCCAAGGACTTTCGGCGAACCAAAATCGCCGCCCCCATCGCGAAATCAAGGGGTTTTAACGTTTGCGATTGCAATACGCCGGTCCAAAAATCGACGTTCACCGCAACCGCTTCCCATTGCATTGCCCGGGTCACCGGATTGGCGATGCGATAAAAGCAATTGACCAGGGCGACTTTAGGTTCGCGCAGGGGCGCCACCATGCTGGCTAAAAAATCCGGCGGCACCCGGACGTCCGCGTCGCTGACCAGAATCAATTCGTGTTTCGCCGCTCTTTCGAGTTGGGTGAGCGTCGACACTTTGGCATTCATACCCAGGACCTCGCCACAGACGATCAACTGCGCGTCGGCGCGCGGATATTTAATGATCAACTCGCGGACAACATCGCAAACCGGGTCCTGGGCGGCGGCTACGCCGAAGAGAATCTGGAGCGGACCTGAGTAGTCCAGTTTAAGCCAGGTTTCGAGTGAGGCGCCCGTGGTCGCGTCACAGCCCTTGAGTGGTTTAAGAATGGAAACGGCCGGGGAAAAATGCGGATCGGCAATCCGTTTGTGGAGCGGAAATCTTCGCGCGGCAAAGTATTGCCAGAGAACCAATGCGAAACTGAGGACCGCGAGAGCGGCCAAAATGAATTTCAAAACAATCACCAGGCAATAAAGGATCACGCCAGCGCTTCAGCAGCCTTGATCTCGGGATGTTCATCCAGGACCAAAACGCCGTGCGGGGGCAAATCGTAATTGCCGGAAAACGTATTGCCAGTCAGAAAATCATGCATCGGTTTGTAGAACTGGATGCGGACCGGCGAGTTTTGGTGATTGAGCAGGAAGAAAACGCGCGTGCCATCTTTTTCTCTCATGCTGACCTCAATGTTTTCAGGCACTTTCAGGAGCGGTTGCAGGCCGCACAATTGCCGCAGCCACGCCACGAGGTCGCTGTAAAAATGCTGGGCTCATGGTGCCCACATAAATGGCCTTGCCGAGCCCAAATGAATTCATGGTCACCGCGGGACGGCCGGCGTAAAAGTCTTTCGCGAAAACGGCCAGCGTCTGGCAACCCTTCGGCTCGATAATATCGCACCAGATTTTGGCCGGATGCAAATGGCTGGTCGGGAACGTCCCCTTGAACGTCAGGTGGTTATCGTCGCCGGGCGCAAGCGGATCAAATTCCAGGACCTCAAGACCGAACAGGTCGGTCATATTGCCGGGATACGGCGAATCGGGCGAGATATGGTATTGGTTGACCAACCCGGTGTTGAACGTGCTGACGAGCGTGCCGCCGTTTTGGACGTAGAGTTTGAGACGGTCCACTTCGGCGTCGCTCAGTAATTGCAGCGACGGCGCGAAGACGATTTTGTATTTGCCCAACCCGTCAATGGGCCGCGAAAAGTCCACCTGGATATTCCGGTCGTGAAGCGCGTTATAAATCAGTTGGACATGTTCGCGCAAATTGAAGTGTTTGCTGGGCTGAATGGACTGTTGCAGCGACCACTCGTTGTCGTGGGTATAAAGAATGCAAACGTCCGCCACGACTTTGGTGTTCTTGATGGCGGGGGCGAGCAACTTGATTTCTTCGCCGAGTTGGGTGATGTCCTTGAGCGTCCGGCTGTTGTCGCCCTGGTGGCGCACTATGGCGCTGTTAAATTTTTCCGGGCCGATGCGCGGCTGTTGCCAGCGGAAATAGAGGACACCGCTCGCTCCGCGCGCAATCATCTGGTAAGTAAAGAGCCGAATGATTCCGGGTCGCACCGCCGATTTAATTTCCTGCGAGTCCGATTGCCCGACTTTCTGCTCCATCGCCCAGAACCCATAATCGCCGTCGGGGGTGTTGATGTCGGATTTTTTGAGCGAACGAATCATGTCAATGTCGCACGCCAGCTCGGAGACTTTGGACTTGAGCGGGACATTGCTCTCGATGGACACGAAATCCACGGCTTCGGCCATGTCGAAATGATCGTAATTCCGGAAGAAGGCGCGCATGGTGACCGTCACCGGCTGGCTGCACAGCTCGTGCAGAATTTCCGCCTGCATCTTGACGAATTGCACCATGGTGTCGCTGCTAAAACGGTTCCAATCCAGTAACAGGGCCGGATTGTGCGGGGCAGGACTGCGCCTGGGCATGGGAATTTCGTCAAACGAAGAGACGGTCTGTCCCCAGACTCGCAATCCCAAAAGCTCGTTGAGCCGATCAACGGTTTTATATTTGGCTTCCAGCCAGAGGTGCCATTCTTCGAGCGTAGCGGGGTTATATGAGAATTCGGTGTTATTACCGCCGATGCTGTTGTCAATCTGCCAGGCGATCAGCTGGGGATGATCGCCGAGCGCCTGGGCCATGGCGGTGACAATTCGTTTGGAATAATCCCAAAAAACGTCGCTGCTCAGGCACACCGCGCGGCGGGTGCCTTCATGCTTGAGCAAACCGCGCTCATCTATGGGAAGGATTTCGGGATATTTGCGCGCCAGCCAGATGGGCGGAGCGGCCGTGGGCGTGCCCAGCACGACCTGGAGCCCATGTTCGCCCATGATATCCATGACCCGACGCAGCCAGTCAAAATCGTATTGGCCCTCCTGCGGCTCGCAAATTCCCCAGGAAAATTCCCCAATTCGCACGACATTGAAGCCGGCTTGGGCCATCTGGGCGGCATCGCGCTGCCAGGCCTCTTCCCAGGCGGTTTCAAGGCGTTCATCATCTCCTCCACTGGGAACAACCGAATATTCGGGGTAATAGTCAACGCCAAAAAACATAAGTCGATAAGTGTTTTCAGCTAACGTTCCGGCTACACGCAGAATTTAATTGAAAATTGTGGTGCCTGCAAATTAAAACTGCCAAAAAGGATTTGATTGGGGTGCCACGCGCGGTTAACAGTGTGTTCTACAGTTTATGTTTGAAAACATCGGAGAGATGATTCTGCTGTTCTGGCGAACGGTCGTAGCACTGCCGCTGGTCTGGCGGCAGCGGCAAAAAATTTTCGACCAGTTTTTTGAAATAGGCAATGCCAGCCTGTTAATGGTTTGCATGCTGTCATTTTTTATTGGCGCCGTGCTCGCTTTGCAAACCGGACCCGTCCTGGTCGAGCGCAGCCTCGCCAGCGCCGTGGGCGGCATCGTCGGTTATGCCATGGCCAAGGAAATGGCCCCGGTCATGATGGCCATCCTGATTGCCGGACGCATCGGATCGGCCATGGCCGCCGAAATCGGGTCGATGCGCGTCTACCAGGAAATCGACGCGCTACGAACGATGAATATCAATCCCATCCATTACCTAATTTTGCCCCGGCTCGTTGCCCTGGCGGCGGCGCTGCCCATGCTCGTCATCTTTGCAATTCTCGTGGGATGGTTTGGCGGCGCGGTCATCGCCGAGGTAAACAACCAAATCTCCATTCCGTTTCAGGCCTTCTATTCGGACCTGCGGCAGGTGGTACACCTGAAGGATGTCGCCAACGGCGTTTTCAAGAGTTTTTGTTTTGCCGTTATCATCTGTGTCGTTTCGTGCCACCAGGGTATGATGACCATTGGCGGACCGCGCGGCATCGGGCGTTCGGTGACCAAAGCGGTGGTCAATTCCATTGTGGCCATTGTCTTTTTTGATTACTTCCTGACACGAGTGCTCCAATGAACAATAATAACGAAAATCATTCGGGTGTGAGCGTGGAGGTCCGCGGCCTCCGAAAGAGCTTCAATTCACAGGAAGTGCTCAAGGGAATTGATTTAAGCGTCAAGCCGGGAGAGATTTTCGTTATTATGGGGCCCAGTGGCAGCGGCAAGAGCGTGTTGCTCAAGCATCTGATCGGGCTGGAACCGCCAGATGGCGGTGAAGTGCTCATCAACGGCGAGTCGCTGGAGTCGGAGCAGACCCTTGAAAAGTACCGGCTGGCCATGGTTTTCCAATCCGGCGCGCTCCTCAATTCATTGACCGTGGGGGAAAACGTCGGGCTCTACCTGGTCGAACATCGCCTGAAACCACCGGCCGAAATCGCGACGATCGTTTCTCAAAAACTGCGCGACGTCGGACTGGCCGATGCCGCGGAAAAGACGCCGGCCGAACTTTCCGGCGGCATGAAAAAGCGCGTGGCCATTGCCCGCGCCCTGGTGATTGAACCGCAATTGATCCTTTACGACGAGCCCACCAGTGAATTGGACCCGCTTTCAGCCGTCGTCGTGGGCGAGGAAATCCTGAAGCTCAACCGCCGCACTGGCGTCACGTCCCTGGTCGTCTCGCATGACCGGGACCTCGCCTTCGGCATTGCCAACCGGATCGCCTTCATCAGCGAAGGACGCATCATCGCCAGCGGTCCGCCGGACGAAATGAAGAAGTCCCAGGACCCGACCATCCAAAAATTTTTGCGCGCCGATTTTAAAACTGACTCCCCAACAAAAAACGTATGAAAAATTCCCTTGAAACACGCCTCGGAATATTTGTGGTCCTGGTTGTTCTCGCGGCAGTTGTAATTGTTGAAACCCTCAACGGCTGGCATTTCATTAAACATGGCTACACTGTCAGCGCCCTGTTCGATACCGTCCAGGACCTTAAAGCGGGCGACGCCGTAAAAATGGCGGGTGTCCAAATCGGGCGCGTGGACAAAATTGGCATCGAAAACAGCAAGGTCCGGGTCACGATGGCCGTTTATTCTGATGCTCCGGTCAAGACCGACAGCATTGCCACCATCAGATTCACCGGCCTCATGGGCCAAAATTTCGTCAACGTCGACTTCGGTTCTGCCGACGCCCCGCACGTGAATGAAAATACTGTTCTGAAAACAGAGGAACAGCCCGACTTGAACGCCATCATGGCCAAACTCAACGACGCGGCCAGCGGCATCCAAAACGCGATGAAAGGATTCACCGGGGATTCAATCAACAATCTGCTTGGGCCTCTGACGGATTTAATCAAGGCCAACAGCGGAAATTTGAGCGCGACGGTGACCAATATCCAAAACATCACCGGCCAGATTGCCAGCGGGCAGGGAACAGTGGGTAAATTGATTTATGACCAATCCCTTTACAACACCGCCATGGACACCGTTTCGAACCTCCAGTCCGCCGTGGCTTCAGCCCAGATGATGTTCAACAACGTCACCAACGGCCAGGGCACGCTCGGCAAACTGATGAACGATGCCACGGTCTATAATGAAATGGCCGCCTCAATGACGAACCTGCACTCGATCTTATTGAAAATTAACAATGGCCAGGGCACCGTCGGCAAGCTCGTCAACAACCAGGACTTTTACAAAAACGCTCAACTTTCGCTCCAGAAATTGGATAAAGCCGCCGATGGACTGGAAGATCAGGGACCGCTCTCAATCCTGGGCTCGCTGGTTACCACGTTGCTTTAATGCGTTGAAGCGGATTCTCGGGCAGGGCCGGAGTTCAAAAGCTTTTACAGACCTACAAGCCCCAGGTTTTTCAGGACCTGCACTGTCGAATGCGATTTGTTGAGCGTGTAAAAATGCAGGCCGGGAACGCCGGCTCGCAGCAATTCCTCGCCTTGGCGCGTGGCGTACTCAATGCCAAACTTCGCCGCAGCCTCGTCATCGTCAACCAGTTCATCGAGCTTTCTTCGGAGCGACGTTGGAATTTTTGCGCCGCAGAGTTGCGTAAACTTCGTGATTTGTCCTGCGCTGAGGATGGCCACGACGCCAGGCACAACCGGGGCCTTGACTCCCAAGCCGATCAGATGATCGCGGAATTTGAAATAGTCCGCGTTATCGAAGAATAATTGCGTGAGCACAAAATCCGCGCCGGCATCGACTTTTCCCTTCAAATGCCCCCAATCGTCAACCTTGCCGATTTTGTTGGCAATATGGCCTTCCGGAAATCCGGCCACGCCGATGGAAAAGCTATTGTGCTCACGGATGAATTGGACCAACTCGGAAGCGAACTCAAATCCGCCGGGTGTTTTTTGAAAATGGCCGCCGCCCGGAGGGTCGCCGCGCAGGGCGAGAATGTTTTTGCAGCCCAGGGCGCGGATTTTTTCCAACACGGCCCGGACTTCATCGCGGGTGTGGTTGACGCAAGTGAGATGCGCCAGGGCGGTCAATTTATGTTCGCGCTGGATGCGCTCGACAATCATCAGGGTCTTTTCCCGCGTGCCGCCGCCGGCACCATAAGTGACCGAGCAAAAATCCGGCACGGCCTTTGCCAGCGCCGGGATATGTTTTTCGATCAGGTTCCGTTCGCCTTCTTCCGTTTTCGGCGGGAAGAATTCAAACGAAATGACCGGCTTCCCGGCCGCTCGTTTGGCTGCATAAATATCCCGGATAAATTGCATGTCCACGGCATTATGGAAATAAAACGGATGAAATCCAAGCCTCCCCTAACCGGGCACGAATGTTTGGCGGACTATTAAAAGTAATAAGTATAGGAGGCAACGATGGAATTGTTGCCAACGGTTTGCAGACCAGAGCGTTTGAAAGAAAAGTGTTCGTAGCCCAGGCCAATTTCGTTGGAGCCGAATTGGTAACGGACACCGGCCATAATTTGCCAGGCGAAGTCAACTTTGGTGCCGCTAAGACCGAAGTTCGATCCGGAGTCGTTGAGATGCAGCGTACTGAAAGTGCATCCGGCGCCCGCACCCGCGTAGGCGACCCAATGCGAGTGGAAGCGCCAGTGCAAAACGGCATGCGCGAGCAAGGGCACATCCATCAAAGATCCGCTCACGGCAACGGATTGACCCTGCGCTGTCGCCTTGTCCAAAGTATTGTAGAGTATGCCCGTTTCCAACTCCACTCCTCCGGACAGTTCGTCTGCCAGCTTCCATGCGTGCCCGGCGGAAGCATCACCACGGACACCCGGGCGCAATGAAATGGACACATCCGAAGCATTCAGATCGCTGGTCAAATTCAATCCGGCGTCAGTATTCACGTAAAATCCCGAGAGGGGGTCGCCAGCCTGAAGGTGCGTCGCGCTTGCCGTCAGCCCCACGCAACCGAGCGCGAGCGCGGCATGCATGGCTTTAACGGACTGGCCTTTCATCGACATTATTGGGATTCCAAACGATGCAAAGTAAGCATCCTCCGCGCCAAGAATTGGGCCATTTTGTCGCTTATTGAGAGCGGGTCCGCCCGCTTTACGGGCGGTGATGGCGCAGCGCGCCGTCCCAGGGCAAGCGGCTTGTGTTTTCGACCAAGCCGTGCCAGACTGTCGGATTGAGTTAAATTACTGACTTTCTTTCAACCAATTCGCTCCTGACGACATGTTCGATTCATTAAGCAGCCGGCTTCAGAATGCCTTCCGCAATTTGCGGGGCATGGGAAAAATATCCGCGGACAACGTCTCTGATTCCTTGAAGGAAGTGCGGATGGCCTTGCTTGAGGCCGACGTCAATTTCAAGGTGGCGCGGGATTTCATCGAACGCGTCAAAGGCAAGGCGATTGGAGCGGAAGTCATCCAGAGCATCCAGCCCGGGCAGCAGATCGTAAAAATCATTCACGACGAATTGGTGGATCTTCTGGGCTCGCAAAACGCATCGCTGAATTTAAATGGCAATCCGACTTGCCTCCTGATGGTGGGTTTGCATGGCTCCGGCAAAACGACTTCCAGCGGCAAGCTGGGGCGGCTCTTGCAGAAGCAGGGGCGCCAGCCGTTGCTTGTGGCTGCGGACGTTTACCGTCCGGCGGCCATGGACCAACTGGAAACGTTGGGCAAACAAATCGGGATTCCCGTTTTTCTCAAGCGCGGCGAGACCGACGTTTTAAAAATCGCCCGCGAGGCGCTGGAGTATGCCAAAGCTCAAAATCGAAATGTTGTGATCTTTGACACGGCCGGACGCCTGCAAATTGACGAACCACTCGTGCAGGAACTGGTTCGGTTGCGCGATTTGGTAAAGCCGCAGGAAATACTACTGGTACTGGATGCGGCGACCGGCCAGGAAGCCGTCAACGTCGCGACGCATTTTGACCAGGCCCTGCAAATTACCGGCTCAATTCTTACGAAATTGGATGGCGACGCGCGCGGCGGCGCGGCATTGAGCTTAAAGTCCGTCACGGGAAAGCCCATCAAATTTGCGGGTGTGGGCGAAAAGCTCGAGGATTTTGAACCGTTTCATCCGGAGCGGATGGCGTCCCGTATCCTGGGGATGGGCGACGTCGTAAGCCTTGTCGAGAAGGCGGCCGAAGCCGTGAGCGAAGAGGACGCGAAAAAGCTCGAGGAAAAGATGCGCAAGGGCGAGTTCACGCTCGAAGATTTCCTGGAGCAATTGCGCGCCATGAAAAAGCTCGGGTCGCTCGAAAACATCATGAAGATGCTTCCAGGCGGCGCGGAGGCGCTCAAGCAGGTGGACATTAACAAACAGGAACAGGAATTCAAACGGATGGAGGGGATGGTTTGTTCGATGACCCGCAAGGAGCGGCTTACGCCCCAAATTCTGAACGCCGGCCGGCGCCGCCGCATCGCCGCCGGGAGCGGGGTGAGCGTGACGGAATTGAATACCATGCTCAACAAGTTTTTCCAGATGCAGCAGATGATGAAGAAAATGGGCAAATGGCAAAAAATGGCCGCGCGCATGGGCATGGGCGGCGGCGGTTTGCCAGGGATGTTTGGAAGGTAATGCGTGCTGTGTGCCGAATTCGCGAAACCCTGCCCGGCTAAAGTTGTGGCAATGTTGTCCGTCCGGACCGAGGACTGTGGGCTGAAAGCATGTGTGAAGTTTTAAAAGGGTTTACACTGTTTACATGGTTTAAATTCAATGACTTAAGTGTTTACAAACTATTTACAAAGGGTTTACACACGAGACAAAGCCTTGAACTCAAGGGACTTAAGTGTTTTACATTAGGTGAGATTGAAAACTTCGCTCGTTTCCCTACCATGGCGGCCAATGTTTTTGTCGCGCTTTCTTAAATCGCTGGCCTTTCTTATTCCCGTTTCAGCCGTAGCTACCGGCGCGCCGCTTGATGGCGGTTCCACGAACCTCAACAGTGAGCGGACTTGTTTCCAAACAGGCAGTCCTTTCAGCGGCGTGGGGGACATCGGCGCGGACGTGGCGATTGTCTATGGCATCCATAATCTGCCGAAACGCATCCACGGCTGGCGCGCACACGATTATCACGTACAGATGATGACCGGGTCGGCCTGGGGCGGGTATCAGGATTATCTCTACGGGAAATACGACCGCTCAAACCACGTGGACGAGGTGCAGACGGACATTCATGGCACGCTCGATTCGCATGGCGGTAACGTCTATTACATGTGCCCGAGCACAAATTTTGGAAACTATCTATGTCGGGGAATCCAACGCGCGCTGGATGCGCACGTGGACGCGATTTACCTGGAAGAGCCTGAATTTTGGGTAAAGAACGGATACTCCGAAGGATTCAAACGCGAGTGGCGCAATTACTACGGCCAGGATTGGCGGTCGCCGGAGAGTTCGGTGGATGCCGCGTGGAAGGCGTCGAAACTGAAATATTTTCTCTATCGCCGCCTCTTGCAGCAGGTGTTCGATCATGTGCAGGACTTCAATAAGCGCACGGGCCAGCATGTGCAATGCTATGTGCCGACGCACAGCCTATTGAATTATGCCCATTGGCAAATCGTCAGCCCGGAATCCAGCCTCGCGCGATTGAACGGCTGTGACGGTTACATCGCGCAAGTATGGACCGGCACGGCGCGCACGCCGAATATGTATCACGGAGTCCTCAAAGAGAGAACGTTTGAGACCGCATTTTTGGAATATGGCGTCATGCAGAACCTTGTTCGCTCGACCGGCCGTAGCGTGTGGTATTTAAATGACCCGGTTGAAGACAATCCCAATCACGATTGGCCGGATTACCGACGGAATTGGGAATCCACGTTGACGGCGTCACTTTTTCAACCGGAAGTTTCGCGATACGAAGTGGCGCCGTGGCCGGAGCGGGTCTTTGGCGGCAAATATCCGAAAAAGGCGAAGCCGGCAGATCGCAAGTCCATCCCGCCCGAATACGCCACGGAGCTCCAAGTGGTATTCAATTCGTTGAAGAACATGAAACAGGATGACGTCCAGTGGGACTGCGGGACGACCGGCGTCGGTGTGCTGGTGAGCGATTCATTGATGTTCGAGCGCGGAAATCCTGCACCGAGTGATCCGAACATGAGCCATATTTACGGAATGGCAATGCCGCTCCTAATGCGTGGCATGCCGGTAACACCCGTGCAATTGGAAAATGTGGCCATACCACATTACCTGGACCCGTTTCACATTTTATTCCTGACGTATGACGGCATGAAGCCACTGAGCCCGGAACCGCACACCGCACTGGCGGATTGGGTCAAGAGCGGCGGAGTTCTGGTTATCTGTGATGACGATGCTGATCCCTACAACAAGGTCCGTGACTGGTGGAATAGCGATGGAATGCGTTACGGTACGCCGCGTCAGGATTTGTTCGAACGGCTTGGAATTGAACAACGACAGATGATCCAGTCAGGCTACGGGTATGCGCTGGCACGCGTTGGAAAAGGAGCCGTAGTATGGTGGCACAAAAATCCGGCAAATATGGGAGACGAACAACTCGTTGTCATTGCCAAAAAGGCGGCGTCCCTGGCGAAGACGGACTGGCTGGAAAAGAATTATCTCATGCTCCGCCGCGGCCCGTATGTGATCGCCGCGGGCCTGGATGACTCCATCGGCGGCCCGGCACGCGTATTGGAGGGACACTTCGTCAACCTGTTTGATTCGACTCTGGCTCTTCAGGACAAAATTACCATTTCTCCGGGCTCACGTTATTATCTGTTGGATCTGGACAGAACTAATTGCGCGACTTCGTGTGCTCTGGCGTCGGCCTGCCGCGTGATTGTCTTAAAAGAAGACGAGAAGAACTTTTCGGCTTATGTCGAGGGCGTATCGAACTCGCCGGCAATTATTCTGATGAAAACAGGCAAACCGCCAAAGTCCGTCCACCTCGGCTATAAACGGCTGAAAGATTTCAATTATTCGGCGGATGACCAATTGCTGAGGGTCCGTTTTACGAATGAGTCAAGGCAGAGAAAGCTGACGATTACGTTTTGAAAAATCACAACGCGGTTCGGGCCCAAAAAGGCAGCAGCGTGGAATTAGTCACGGTAGAAGCCGCCAATGAAATCGTGACCTCTGGTTTGGACCTGGCTTTGGCTCGCCGAGCGCTTTTATAGTTCACAGCTCGCGCAGAAACTCGAAGGGCAACTGGAGTATGAGCGCAGGGGGACAGTGTGGAGGAGCGTGGCGAATTATCTCGAAATAGCAATCAAATGGGCCGGATTCCCCGGCTTGGAGCGGTGCCGGCAGCATAACTGGCCAATCCAAGAGTTGATTCAAGGACTCTAACCGGGCCCGCCCACGCCAATATTGTGCCTCAGGCAATACGCCGTATTTCCCACATATTTTTCGGCCCACCATTTCAAGCCCGCACGCTCCTGTTTCGTCAATGCGCGAACAACTTTGGCCGGCATGCCGAGCACGAGCGAACCTGGCGGGATTCTTGTCCGTTGCGTGATGAGCGCTTTGGCACCAATCAGTGATTGTTTGCCAACGACCGCGCCATCCAAAATTACCGCGCCCAAGCCTACCAGCACCTCGTCGCCAACCTTGCACGCATGCACAATCGCGCCATGACCCACAGTGACCCAATTGCCGACAACACAGGCAAAATCGTCCGCGACATGCAAGACGGCGTTGTCCTGGATATTTGAATGATGGCCAATGGTGATACGGTTGATGTCGCCGCGCACGACGCCTCCATACCAGATGCTCGAGTGCGCACCGAGCGTGACATCGCCAATGACCGTGGCCGTTTTGGCGATGAATACGCCTTGGCCAATCTTTGGTTTCCTGCGAAGAAATCGGTCGAGCTGTTTGTCCATTTGCATCCTCTCCAGACTAACGCGATTAACTTGATTGTAAAAATCTAAACAGTCTGTCATAAAGTTTTTTGACGGTGAGGATGAGAATAAACGTTTAAAATGGGATTCGATTTGTCCCGATGCAGGGGCGTGGTAAAATAAAATATGACAAAACCGAAACGGCCCGGGCGCCAGAAGTTGCCGCGCTCGTTCAAGGAGTTGACTCCGGCAAATCATTTCAAGCCATCAACGTTTTTTCGTGAATTGGTTTTAAAAGCGCTGGTCACACCGCGAAAGGGACAACATCAAAAACCGGTTTTTCCCAGGCTGAAAGACGGCGAGGTGGCCATTACCTGGATTGGTCACGCTTCCTTCCTGATTCAATTCACGGACTTGAACGTGCTGATCGATCCGAATTTTGCGAACTGGCTGTTCCTCTTGAAACGGCTCAAACGCAGTGGCCTGCGGTTCCGCGATTTGCCGCCAATTGACGTGGTTTTGCTCACGCATGCGCACTTTGACCATTTCCACAAACCGACCCTGCGAAAGCTGCCGCATCCAAAAATCGGCGTGATGCCACGCGGCGTCGGGGACCTGGCGCACAACCTCGGTTTTTCGCGTGTGATTGAACTGGAATGGTGGGAAAGTTTTTCGCAGGCCCAGTCGAACTGGAAAGTGACGTTCACGCCGAGCCAGCATTGGGGCGCACGCACGCTGGCGGACCGGCATCGCGGTTACGGCGGATTTGTCCTGGAACATCAGGGCCGGAAAATCTACCACGCCGGCGACAGCGCGTATTTCGACGGCTTCAAAGAAATCGGAAAGCGGCTGGCGCCTGAGATCGCCCTTTTGCCAATCGGCGCGTATCATCCCGAAACGTTCCGGGCCGTGCATATGGGGCCGGATGAGGCAATCAAAGCGTTTCACGACTTGAATTCCAGGCAACTGGTTCCGATGCACTTCGGATCTTTCCGGCTTTCATTTGAAGACATGGACGAACCTTTGCGGTGGCTGCGCGAACTGGCGGCCCAAAATAGAATCACCAGCCGGCTGCAGGCGCTGGAAGAGGGTGTGCCGGCGGTGTTTTGAAACGCCTTTCCCGGCAGGGACGCCGCGCTACGGCGGCCGCGCGGCGTTCAGCGGCGCAACAAGTGTGCTCGGACGTTGTCCCGCGGGCTTTTCCGCGCGCTTTACGCGCGGGGACGGCGGTGGCACCCAGCCTTCGCTCAGAAGCTACGGCGGGCAGGACGCCACTTGCGAAGAGCGCCGTCCTTACCATGAGCTTGAAAAAGTTGCCAATTGCTCCGGCGCGGGCAAAATGGCAGCGTGAATTTTCGCGATAAGATCATTCCATGGGACGTGTTGCCGCAATGGCGGCAAACCTTTCGCGCCCGCGGCAAACAATTGGTCGTTACCAACGGCTGTTTCGACATTTTGCATCCCGGCCACGTCACGTATCTCGAAGCCGCGAGAAACCTCGGCGATGCCCTGCTGGTGGGGCTAAACGGCGATGAAGCCACGCGGCAATTGAAGGGTCCCAACCGCCCGGTAAATTTCCAGGATGACCGAGCCATGGTGCTGGCCGCGCTGGAGAGCGTTTCGGGGGTTTGCATCTTTTTCGAAAAAACGGCCACGCGCTTTTTGGAGGCCGCGCAGCCGGATGTGTATGTCAAAGGGGGAGATTATACACCGGACACGCTGAATCAGGACGAGCGCCGGGCCGTTGAAGCCGCCGGCGGCAAAATCAAAATCATTCCTTTTGTTCCCGGTAAATCCACCACAGCCATTCTTGAAAAGATTTCAAGGCTTTGAAAATACTCGTCATTACGTTTGCGGGCATCGGCGACACGATTTTCGTAACGCCTCTGCTTCACGAATTGCGCGAGAATTTTCCTGAAGCCACGATTGATACATTTGTCCGTTGGGAAGGAGGCGTTCTCCGAAACAATCCGTATCTCAACAGGATTCATCAAAAAGACCTCACCAAAGATTCAAAATTCGAATCGCTATGGTTTTTGATGAAATTGCGGGCCGCCCGTTACGACGTTTCCATCATTACCTTTCCGCAAAGCCGCCGCGAATATCGCCTTCTGGCAAAATTTATCCGCGCGGGAACGAGCATCAGCCATGAGTACGAAAATTTCACGGCATTTGACCGGCGCCTCGTGGACAAAACATTACCGGTGGATTATTCCAAACACGCGGTGGAGAATAACCTCTCGCTGTTACAATTTCTCAACGCAAAACCGAAGCTGTCCTCACATCGTTACGAATTATTTTTGACGGAAAAGGAGAATGCATGGGCCTCGGCGTACATCGCACGGCAAAATCTTAAGCAGCGCAGGCTGTTGGGGATTCATGTCGGCTCAGGCGGCACTAAAAACCTGGCGTTGCGCCGCTGGCCGCTCGAAAATTATATCGCGCTGGCGCGGCAGCTGTCCGAGAAACAACCGGAACTGGCGATTCTGTTCGCAGGCGGGCCGGGCGAAAAAAAAGACCACGAAATAATCCGCGCCGCCCTGGGCGATGGGAAAGCGTTTTTCCCGGAAACTGAAAGCCTGTTGCATACTGCCGCGCTGATCGGCAGGTGCGACCGGTTTTTGAGCGTCGACACTTCGAATATGCACCTGGCGGCGGCGATGGGCATCAAAAAGCAAATTGTCATTGAAACGCCCACGTGGAACAAGCCCATCGAACCCTACGGAAATCCCTTCACGCTCGTAAAGAATCCGGCGGTGGCCGGGCGCAATCTGGAATTCTACCGTTACGATGGCGGGCTGATTAAAGGCACCGCGGAGGAATTGACGCGGATTATGGCGTCAGTGAAAGTCGAAGACGTGCTGAACGCGGTTATAGCGTAAACCCAGCGCCCTTCGCGTCCGCAGCAAACATTTTTACCGTGTCCAGCGAAAGTGCGGTCAAATCCGTACCCGCCATTTTAAGCGCCTTGCCCAGAATGTCGTGCGGAACGGTCACGATTTCGCAGCCGGAGTCATCCGCCTGGAAAAGGTTGAGCACTTCACGAACGCTCGCCCAAAGGAGTTCGGCCTGCGGCAGGTTTTTCAAAATCTTTTTGCACTCCCGCATCATGGGCATCGGGTCTACGCCGGTGTCGGCAATACGGCCCGCAAAAACGGAAACAACCGCGGGCGCTTTGGGGTTCAACGCTTTGGCCACGCCTTCGACTTGTTCCAGCGTCAAAATGGCCGTGACGTTCAATTTCACATTTTGGGCCGCCAATTCCCTGACCAGCGGCAGCGATGATTCGCCGCGTGTATTGGTGATGGGGATTTTGACATAAACGTTCGGCGCCCAGCCGTTGATTTTAAGCGCCTGCCGTTTCATTTCCGGAAAATCATCGGAAAAAACTTCAAGCGAAATTGGCTTGGCCGTAATGCTTTTCAGGATGTCTCGCGCAAACGCTTCGAAATCGGTTATGCCCACTTTGCGCATGAGCGTGGGATTGGTTGTCAGGCCCTGAATTAGAGGATTGGAATTCAATTCCAGCATGCCCTTTTTGTCTGCACCATCGGCAAAAACCTTAATTTTCAGATCTTTCAGGGTTCTCATCAGATATTTAATCAGACTAACATTTTTTCCCGGCTGTTCAATTTTATTTTTGCGGTATGATCTTTTCGGCGACCAGGATAATTTCCGCGGCTTCCAGCAGGTTTTTCGCGGTGAAATCGGGTTTCTGTTTCAATTCCTCGATATACCCGCGATCTATAAAAATCGTTTTACAACCCGCCGCGTGCCCGCAATCGACATCGCGCCACCGGTCGCCGATCATCCAACACCGGGACAAATCAGCATTCAATTCGCGGGCGGCCTTCAGCAGCATGCCGGGCCTCGGCTTGCGGCATTGGCACTCAGACTGGCCCCTGCCCGGGTGATAACACACTTCCACGCGGTCAATCGGCAATTGCGTCGTCATATGGGCGTGGATTTCCTCGACGATGGACTGCGCCAATGTGCCGCGGCCAACGTCCGGCTGGTTCGTAGCAACGACCAGCAGAAATCCGGCGGTTTTCAGCTTGGCGCACGCGGACGGAACCTCGGGAAGGATCTCGAATTCCGCGAGCGTCCGCGGCGGAAAAGGTTGGCCATCGCGTTCCAGGGCGCGATCGATCACGCCGTCGCGGTCCAGGAAGACGATGCGGACTGGTTTGAGAGGTTGAGGCACGATTCGCAAAAGTGTCGCAATTGTTGTTAATTGTGGCCAGAAATTTCACCGGCTGCGGTCGCGAAATAAATTTGAAAACAGCTGATCGAATCAACTCGCCAAGCAGCCGGGCCTGATTAGTTATTTGTTTCTCAGGGCGGCCCATTTTGACTATATAATATTAGTTAATCTCAAATAAATGCCTGTTTTAAATGTATTTCTTATTGACCTTTGGGCGAAGTGGACTATTTTCTGATATGACTGCTGGTTTGGCTTTCCACAGGTTTAAGTTCGAAAGTGCCAGTCGGGAAAGTGTGTGTGTTATGGAATTTGAGTCGTTTGATCATTTCGCAGAAAAGATCGTTTCTATGCCGGCCAAAGCGATCGTTGACGTTTTGGAACTGAATTGCAAACTTCTCGAACAGGACTTGCGGCCTCACCGCTCGGCGTTTGGACTGGATGAATATTCCGTACTTTGTTTTCGGCAATTTGTCCGGTCGGCTCGATTGGGAGCCGGCGTTTGCCCCAGGCGATGCCTGCCGCCTGATCACCTCGAACTTTACAAGCATACAATCGTACGACTCGTCCATGTGGACGAACTTCCCTCTTCCGCAATGGACGCCTTCGAGGCGGCGTTTGTAGCCGCGGTTTACGCGTAATCAGCGACTCGTCTTAGACTTTCATTCGGACGGTTTTCAGGCCGACGGCTGCCGCCAATTCCTGTTGCCGAACGTCAAAGGTAAGAAAATAACGACATCTCAACTCCACAGCGCAAGCCACATGCAAGACATCCAAAGAGCGCGTGCCAAGTTTCGGCGTGTGATTCTGGCTCAATTCAGCCGCCCGGTTCAGGGCGGCGCGCCAGAGAATATCAGCTTGTACGAGATGCCCGGCCGAAAAGTCTCCACCAAAGTCGGCCAGTGCGCCGGCCATGCCCCTTTCGTCGATCTGCCCCGAAAACGCTGCCCGGCAAACTGCATTGACGACTTCGGTCCGTCCGTGGTGTGTCACTGATAGTGTGCCACTAACCTTGGCACGCCAGGCGGCCATTTCCCGCGATCCGGCTTGATGGATGTAAAGCCGGGACAGCGCGCTTGGGTCCACGTAAACTTCGTTTGCCGTCATCCGCGTTCTTCCTCCCAGAACTGGCGGGTAGCATCAGCGGAAAGAGGCGCCGGCTGCCGTTTGAGCAACCGGGCGTAGTAATCAGGCAGGGACGCTTTTTTTTTCGGCTTCTCTGTGAGAAGTTTTATAATGTAGGCTGGCTGGCCATGATCGGTAATGACCACCTGGCCATGCTGTTCGATTCTCCGCTTTACCGCGCGGAAATCTGTCCTCAATTCACGAATGGTGGCAATATTGTTGCCCATGTTGTGAAACAATAATGTTTCACAGTATTCGCGTCAAGCTAGATTCGGCGGCTAGAGCGGTTTAAAAAATACTGTAGCCATTCGGGAGGGAAAAGAAGGGGAAGCGGTCTTTTTGGGTTTTGGCGTCGTTTCAGCTCAGTCACAGGGTTTTCAAACATGCTCCTTCGCTGAAGCCTCGCCAAAACACC
>DATAST010000249.1:0-5663 GCA_036269115.1 Verrucomicrobiia bacterium
AGCGGACCATCCTTCGCATCGGTGCTCCCGGTGAGCTATACCAATCAAATGGTCTTGTTTGGCGGGACAAACTCCAATGGTACGATCTATGCGGGCTCCAGTCCGAATTTCTCGGTTTCGGCGGTCGGCGCGCTGCCGCTCTCCTACCAATGGCTGACGAACGGCGTTGCCGTAGGCGGAGCCACGAATACGTCGTTTAGCATTACCAATTGCCAACTATCCAGCCCGACTAACTTTATCTGCGTGGTGAGCAATGAAGTAGGTTTGGCCACAAATATTTGGTCAGCGTTTTATACTCCGGCTCCCACTGCGCCGTATCCGCAGGCAGTGCTGGCCGGACAGCCAGTTGCTTATTGGCGATTGAATGAAGGTCCTGACAACCAGGCCGGGAATGACGGGGTCATTTGCAATGATTATAACGGTGGTAATAACGGAATTTACACGAATATCATCGATGGAATACTGCCTGGTTACGATTCGTTTACGGACCCGAATGAAACATGCGTCTTTTTTGGCGCCATCGCAAATAGTTGCGACGCGAACAACATCATGAGTCCGGATTTCGCGGCGCCCGGAGGCTCCAACCAGGAGTTTACCGTGGAAGCGTGGGTTCAACCGACGGTTACGACGGAGCCGGCAAATGGCGCCATCATTTCCAAGGGTTATTTCAACCAGGAGGAATACGACCTCGATTACAACGGTCACTTCCGGTTTGTAGTTCGGAATGCAGCCGGGACCCTTTCCCAGGCCACTTCGAGCTTTGCAACAACTGTAGGCAATATTAATAAGTGGATTCATTTGGTAGGCGTATGCGACGAGGCCAATGGTTTGATATCCATTTATACTAATGGGGTGGTATGCAGTAACGCGACCATTCTTGCATTCAGTGGCATTACGAATTCGTCTTCCGCCCCTGTCATCATTGGGGGCAGGCCAACTTCCTCGATCACTGGGGTCAACAACCAGTTCATTGGGTACATTAACGACGTGGCTGTATTCAATTATGCCATGACTCCAAGCCAGGTCGCCGGTCAATATTCCAGCAGCGGTCTCGCTCCATTCATCGTCCAGGCGCCGCCGCTGACAAATAGCCTGACCGCAGGAACCAATTTGGTCTTGTCGCCAGTAACGGCGGAGGGTTCGCCTTTAATGACGAATTGGTGGATGATCGTTACTCCAAATAACACTATCGTGACAAACCTCTTTACGGGAGTCACAACTGCGGCGCTTTTGAATGCGTCGATCGTGGTCAGCAACGTGTCTGCATTGTGGAGCGGAGACAACGTGGAATTGGCCGTGAGCAATGCCTATGGTGGAGCAACTGCATTTACCAGGCTGATCGTTGCCAGCGCTCCGGTGATTACGTCCGACTTACCCCCCACGCTTACTCTTCTGGCCGGGCGGTATTATAACTATTCCATCAGCGCCGTTGGGACGCAGCCCCTTGCCTACCAGTGGTATCAGAACGCGGCTCCGATGTCGGGCCAGACCAATTCAACTTATACATATTTGGCCCAATCACCCAGCACAAATAACTTCAGCGTCATCATCACCAACATTAATGGGGCGGCGACCAGCGTCGTTTCGACCGTTACCGTAATTGCCTCGTATCAGAACCTGGTCCTGGCCTCCGGTCCGGCCGCCTTCTGGCCGTTGAATGAACAGCCGGATGATGGCGCGGGCGACGACGGCGTGATTGCCCACGATATTTCTGGAAATACCAATAATGCGGTTTATACCAACGCGCTGATTGGCTTGCCGGGCTTGCCCGGGGATCCGAGTACGGTCGCCCAATTTGCCAGCGTCGCGCCCACGAACAGCATGGCGATCGAATTGCTGCCCAATCCGGACATCGGAGCGGTGGCCAACGCCAATAACGGCAACGGCGAGTTTAGTGTCGAGGCGTGGGTCAATGGCCCCGGCCAGAATCTTAACGCCCGCATTGTTGACCAGGGCCATTTCTTCGCCGAAGAATGGGCTCTGGATTGCGGTACGACAGTTCCAGCCAGCGCTTTCCGGTTCACCTTGCGAAATGGGGCCGGCACAGAACTCGATGCGCGCGGTACCGTCACTGCGGACGGTAATTGGCATCACCTCGTCGGCGTTTGCGACCAGGCCAACAGCCTGGTGATGCTGTACGTCGATGGTGTGCTCAACGCCAGCAATAACTTCGGCGGTGTCATCCAGCCCGGCGCGGGCATCGAGGACGATCCGCAGCCGATTACCATTGGTTGTGGCGACAGCAGCCAAACCGGCGTTGGCACGTACACACCAGAGTTCCACGGCAAAATCGGAAACGTGGCTATCTATACCAACGTCCTGACTCCCGACCAGATATTGCAGCACTATCAAACCGAAGGGGTCGGAACGGTCGCTGCTCTGGCCATTACCAATCAGTTGCCGGTTCCTGGCGAGAGCGTCTTTACGCTCTACGCGGGCGTGAAGCCGAACTTCTTCGTGGGTGTCTCCGGATTGCCGCCGTATGCGTATCAATGGTATTCCAACGGCGTGGTGGTGGCTGGAGCAACGAGCGACACGTTTGCAGAAGGCAAAGTGCAAATCGGTTCAGTCACCAATTACTGCATCATCACCAATTCCATAGGCTCTATCACCAGCATGGTTTGGACGGCGTCTGTGGTCGCCGATCCCACAACGCTCTTCGCCGCAACGATCCTAAGCAATAATCCGGTGGCATACTGGAGGCTGAATGAATCCGGCGGCAGCATTGCCAATGATTACGCCGGCGGTGCCAGCGGGTTCTACGGAGCCGGCACAACCATCGGATCGCTCGGCGTGCCCTACGGCAATCTTGCCGGCGAGACGAGCGTGACGATGAATCATGGCGCGACGAGCGTTGCGGGCGGTTGTGTAACCAACGACGGCGTGGTCCTGAATACGAATGCGATGACGTTCCTGTGCTGGGTCTATCCGACCGTCAATCCGGAACTTAACCCGTCTGGATTAATCTTCTGCCGCAGCACGACGGTGTCAGGCTCGCAGATCGGCGGAGCCAACAACAGCCTGGACTATACGTGGAGTAATAACCCCACGACCTATAACTATGGATCCGGCCTGGTTGTACCAGCCAATCAATGGTCGCTGGTTGCGTTGACAATCGCGCCGAACAACGCAATTCTCTACGTGTACAACACCAGCGGCAGCGGCAGCGCGACCAATAATGTTGTCAATCCGCCCCAATCGTTTACTGGCGGCATTACCCTTGGCGCCGACCCGGCCGCGACAACCCGAATCTTCCAGGGCCAGATGAGCGAGGCGGCTATCTTCCCGTCTGCGCTGTCAGCGAGCCAGTTGACGCAGTTGTACTCGGCAGCGACGAATGCCATCCCGGCCGTGAGCTTCACGAATGCGCCGCCGATCACGTTCACACTGCTCAATCCTAACCAGCTGATACTGAACTGGCCCTCTCAGTACGCGGGCTATTATTACCTGGAAATCCAGACCAACAGCGTGACCAAGGGCATCAGCACCAACTGGGTGCCGGTGGGTGGTTCAATTCCAGCAACACTGAATGTCAATTCCTGGACGAACCTGATTAATCCGGGCAACGGGTGCGTGTTCTACCGCCTGATGACCAACGGGCCATAGGCCCGTAGGAAAGCACGATTAATTACCGTAAAAACTGTATTAAGAAATGAAAGCCAATTTAGCTGTTATGAACTCATGGCAGGCCGGGATACCGGTGGATGGCCGGTATCCCGATGAATTAAGTGCAGGCCACAAACCGCGTCGCGGGGCCTTCACGCTCGTTGAACTGCTCATTGTGATTGCAATCATCGCAATTCTGGGGGCCATTCTATTGCCGGTATTAAGCAAGGCCCAGGAGCGGTCGCGGCGAATATATTGTATCAATAACCTCAAACAATTGGGTTTGGCCTGGGTCGGGTACGCCAACGACAACAATGATAAAATCATGTCGAATCCAGCGGCTTCAGGACTTGGTTATAATAACGCCAATGGAAATCTCCAAAACTGGGTGAACGGGTATCTGACCACCGGAAACAATAATCCTGACAATACAAATAACCAATATTTGGTGCAGGCGTTAACCGGTCAATACTGCCAATATTCGGTAGCAGTATTTAAATGTCCTGATGATAACATCAAATGCGTAGAGAATAATAAGCCGGGCTACGACCGTGTTCGCAGTTATGCCATGAACTATTGCATGGAAGGAGACGTCGAGGACACCTTGAAGCTGCAGCAGGGTGTTCCATTAAACCAGGTCTTATGGGCGGCAAACATTCCTCGTTATGGCTATCGTAAATTGACCGACCTTGGGACTCGATTGAAGGGCCCAGGCCCGGCGGATGCATGGGTTTTTTGTGAAGAATCTTACAATACGATAAACAATGGGTGTATCGCCTGGGGTGGGAGCGATGGCCCGCTCTCATCGTCCTGGGCCGATTGCCCGGCCGCCGACCATAGCAACGGCGATGACTTTAGTTTTGCCGATGGGCACGTGGAATATCACAAATGGGTTTCCGGCTGGAATGCGACCCAGAATGCCGGAGTTTGCGAGCCGCCGCGTCCCAATGGGTCCGGGTGGGTAACCCCAGCGGTCGGGTTTAACCAGAATGACATGAGGTGGATTACTTCACATGGCACCGCGCCTTATCCGTGAATATTTTATCTTCAGGAAAAAGGTAAGGAAGCAGGAGATTTAAGGAAACTTTGGTTCTTCGACGTTTGTAATGGATAAATTATTTTTTCAGGCCGAAGGCCTGAACCATGGTAGCCGTGGGCAGTGCCCACGGAATGACACATCCCCTAATTCAATCCGCCCTGTTAGGGCCGGACGAAAAATTCTGGCATGGATGCTAATCGTGTTGTTTGGTTTCGCTGTGCCGGGCCACGGACAGTCATGGCAGGGGCCTGATCTGGGCCGGTTAACGCCTGGCAATACCAAAGCGATTAATGCCCTTTGGGGCGAAAATCCGGGAGACGTGCGCTTCACGACGACCAAATGCGTCACTGTGGCGAACATTACCGGTCCGGCGGAAATCACGATGATGCACTTTGCGTACCCGCAGCATCACGAGTCCGATGCTGTAGCCATTAATCGCGACCTGCTGCTGCGGATTTATTGGGATGGCGAAACAAAGCCCAGTGTCGAGTGTCCGATGGTGGATTTCTTTTGCGACCCAAACGGCGAGCGTGATGTGGTCAATACGGTGTTGGTAAACGTTAAGCGAGGCTTCAACTGCTATTTTCCGATGGCATTCCGAAAATCGGCCCGGGTCGAATTGCTCTACGACGGGCCGGTTGAGCCCGGCAATAAGCTGGCGCGCATGATGCCGTGCTATTCGTATGTGTGTTATCGCACGTTGAAAAAGATGCCTTCGGACGAGGGTTATTTTTGCGCGAGCTGGCGGCAGGAAGAAACATTGTTGGGTAAGAATGATTACGTTGGGCTTGAGACGAAGGGCAAAGGTAAATTGGTTGGTTGGAACGTCGCGATTCGCAGCCTTCACTCCAATAATCGTCCGGTGGTGGATGAAAACGAAAAGTTTTACATAGACGGCGAGACAAATGCATCGGTCGAATTCCAGGGATTGGAAGATTCATTTGGCTTTAGCTGGGGTTTCCCTGCCACAGAAAATATGTTTCCGATGACCGGCTGGTTTCCGTTCCACACGAACGGC
>DATAST010000250.1:0-16839 GCA_036269115.1 Verrucomicrobiia bacterium
CTTCGCCTGCAATGGCAAAACCTGGTCACTGAAGCCGGCGAAAGGTTGCCTGTCACGCTCACCGCGATTGTTTCGTTGACTAACGATTCATTGACCTTTGACACGAGCGTGAGGAACGATTCGTCGCTCCTGGTTTCCACAGTTGAATTTCCGTTCGTGGGCGACCTGAATCCTCCGGCGAAGGGCCAGCCCTTGTTTGGCGCGCACACTTTTTATGGAGATTTGAAACACGACGATATTTCAAAGGGCGCCACGATCAATTCCAAGCAAAGTCTGTTTTGCCTGATTCAGTCTAAAAGCGAAGGCATTTACGTCGAGATGAAAGATCCCACTCAGCCGTATATGCTGAATTTCGTGTTCGAGCGCCGTGGATCCGCCGAGTCCGCCTCCAATCCGTTGCGCACAGAGTTTCAAACCACGCATTACGCTTATGTCCATCCGCACACCTCCGTACAATTGGCTCCGGTAGTGATGCGGTGTTACGCGGGCGACTTTCACGCGGGCCTGGATTGCTACAAGGCGTGGCGCTCCACCTGGTATCACGAACCGCACCTGCCGGAATGGGCGCGGCAAGTGCATTCCTGGACGATGATTCGAATGACCACGCCGGAACAGGACTATGGCCTTCCCTACACGAATTTCGTGCAGTACGGCCGGGAATGGGCCGATAACGGCGTCAAGGCGGTGCAGGTTGTCGGTTGGAACATTGGCGGCCAGGACGCGGATGATCCATCGCAGGACACCGATCCGGGGTTGGGCACATGGCAACAATGGCACGACGCCATCGCCCAGGTCCAAAGCATGGGAGTCAAAGTGATTCTGTTTGCCAAATTGAATTGGGCCGACCTGACCACTTCCTGGTATTCCAATGAGTTATACAAATTCCAAACCACCGCCCCGGACGGCAGAAGGTATGAACAGGGCGGGTACGCGTACGTGACGCCGACGCAATTGGCCGGGATAGGGTTGCATCGTCGCGCGATCATGGATTTTCAAGACCCGGAATATCGTGAAATTGCGGGAAAGGAATTTCAAAAGATCCTGGCGCTGGGCTCCGAAGGCTGGCTTTGGGACGAAATCTGCCACCATGCCGAAGCCGTGTACAGCTGGGCGCCGGGCCACGGTTACACGCCGCCGGGATATATTTATGGCGGGGATATGCCATTGTCAGAGGCGTTGCGGGCGGCGGCGGACAAAGTGAGTCCGGATTTTATTTTTGCCGGTGAAGGGCCGCAGGATTGGTTGATGCAATATTATCCAGTCTCCGAGACGGGCCTCACGGGGGTGCCGTTCAACCAATATTTGGATACGACCAATAGCCTCGTGCTCGCAGGAGTGAGCGGATTTGATGACCGTGAAACCCTGAATTTGATCCTGATGGACCGGTACGTCATTCAATATGAACCGTATTTTTACAAAGGCCATATCACGGACTTTCCCATGACCCTGGCTTACGGTAAAAAGATTGATGACCTGCGCCGACGCTATCAGGAGTACCTGTGGGATGGCCAGTTCCGCGACACTTTAGGGGCCAGCGTCACTGCCGACGGCACGTTTCGTTATTCCGTATTCAACTCTCCAACCGGCAAGCGCGCCGTCGTAGTGGTTAACACAGACAGCAACGCCATTGCCGCCACAGTAAGCATTCCAAAAGCGGGCAATCTGGTTGTGGCTACGCCTGACGACCCGGATGCACGGGCCACGACCGGCGCTATTCAAATCCCGGCTCGCTGTGCGGCGGTGATGATGGAGAAGTAGCGCGGCTCGGCGCATCCCTCCGGGATATTCTAAAGCGCCATGAGGCGCGCCGAGAAGACCATCAATGACGATGATGATGTTCATTGTCTCGCTTATGGTTCTTCTGCAAAGATGCGCCTGTGAGAATTCTCATTTTGTTTATTTCAGGTTGGACAGCCCTCTTTTTCGCGCAGCCAGTGGCCCATGGCACGTCAACTCCGGAAATCACGATCACGCCTGACCGGGCATTCTTCGGCGATACAGTCAAGATTGCCCTGCAGGGTTTTGAAAAGAACCAACTCGTGACTGTGAGTGCCGTGTCGACGAATTCAGCTGGGCAGATATGGGAGTCGCATGCGGAATTTCGGACAGATTGGCATGGTCGCGTGAACCTGGCCGCGCAGGCGCCAGTATCTGGAACATACCGCCGTGCCGATGCCATGGGGTTGTTCTGGTCCATGTCTCGGGTGCCAGGCAAAAAAGCGACGAACAAATCAACCGACAATGCCGCGACAAATGTTGATTTCGTTCAAATTACCGCCAAGGTAAACGAGCAGGTCCTGGCTGCGGCGACATTCCACGGTTGCCGGTTGGCTCCCGGCGTGGAACGAATTCCAGTCCACGATCACGGACTCCGAGGCGTTTTGTATTTGCCGCCAGGAAAGAAGCCCCATCCGGGAGTGATCGTTTTGGGAGGTTCCGAAGGAGGAATTGGAATGATTGAATTTGATGCGGCGTATCTGGCGTCGAAAGGTTATGCCGCTTTAGCGCTCGGTTATTTTAGGTATGAAGGTCTGCCTGAATCTCTGGAGAACATCCGGCTGGAATATTTTGAAACAGCCATCAACTGGCTCGAGGCTCGCAAAGATGTTCGTCATGATGGGGTTGCTGTCCTCGGGCACTCACGCGGGGCCGAGCTCGCATTGAAATTGGGCGCCACCTTTTCGCAAATTCGCGCTGTTGTTGCGTTTAGTCCCAGTAGCGTTATTTGGGGCGGCATAGGTTCCGGTAGTGCGAGGCAGTCGGCGTGGATCTATCACGGCCGGGCGTTGCCATTTATGAACGGTAAATTGACCTCGGAGCAAAGAAAAGAGATGGACCTGATCAATTGGACAAATTCAATGGCGGGAACGCGATGGTGCGAGATCCAGCTCGAGAATAAGACAGCCGTGGACAATGCGGCCATCCCGGTTGAAAAAATCAATGGCCCGGTTCTTCTAATCTCAGGAAACGAGGATCAATTGTGGCCCTCGACTGAGATGTCCGATATGGTGATGGATCGGCTCAAGGAGAATAACCATCCCTTTCCTGATGAGCGTCTTAGCTATCCAAACGTCGGACATTTTATCCCGCTTCCACACTCACCGGATTTAGTTCCTGGAGGCGACGTCGAAAGCACAGCCGCGGCGGGCGTCGATTCCTGGGGACACATGATCAAGTTTCTGAATGCGGGATTTAGGCATAAACGATAGAAAACGAAAGGCCGGACTTGCGTCCGGCCTCTCATAGTGATGAGGTTTATACGCCGTCACTCCGGCGCTCAGAAGGGCGACGCGACCAACTTGGGGGTCGCTGTCCGAGCCGCGCCGCGAGCAAAACCTCTCTGCCAACCCTAAACGGACAGCGAAATTCAATCTGTTCTATTATATGACGTTTCCAACCTGCACTTGGTTCAATAAATTTTCAACTTTTTATTTTACCGGTTTGTTTCCACTTCTCCACATTCCGACCGGCGTTCCAAACGTCACTCAAAAGCGAACCCTGATAACTAACTAGTTACTACATGCGGATGGGAATGTCCACAAATATTTTTGTCGTCGACCGGCTTTTTATCACCCGGCCCAGGGATGTATCTTCTTCCGACATTTGCCCTTCCGTATTCAACGAGCGTTTTAGAGCATCTTCCTTGCCTGCGCCAGACGCCAGGACCCAAACTTGCCGCGCCATGGCAATAGCCTTGTAATTCAATGACATTCGCCGTGGCGGTGGCTTTGGTGAGTCCGAAACAAAGACAAAAGAGTCATTGCATTTCGCATTTGTTCGCGCCTCGAATCGTGCATTTTGAAAGAGCGATGCCACATGGCCGTCTTCGCCCATGCCCAGAAAAATCAGGTCAAATATAGCTTGTCCGTTTTCGTTGCACGCGACCCGGTTCAGTTCCGCATTGGCCATGGGCACCGCCTCTTCGGGCGGTAGTTCGCCATGAAGCCGGTGAATTTGCGCAGGCGCTATTCGAAGCGGTGTAAATAAAAGATCGGCGGCAAGTTTATAATTGCTCTCCGCGTCATCCGGCGGAACACAGCGTTCGTCTGCCCAAAAAAAATGGACCCCGGCGAATGAAGTCTTTCGGGCGATGGCCTTTTCAGTAGTCGAAAGAAAGAATTTTTGCGTAATCCGTCCGCCGGAAAGCGCCACACAATGCGATTTGCCTTCGCGGTTTGCTGCTTCGATTTCGTCCAGCCAGGCGTCGGCCGCCGCAGCAGCGAGGGCATCAGGACCCGGGAACGAAATAAGTTCAACCTTTTTCGCCGGCATGTTGAAAATGGACGGTTACTTCCGTCTTGACCGAGTTGGCGATAAAACAGTGCTTGTGCGCCATTTCGTGCAATTGTTCTTCTTCCGAAGACGACGGCAGTTTTTCCCCGCCAAACGTGATTTTTGGATTGAGCGTGACGGTGCTGACCCACATTGAGCCGGTGTCGGTCTTGCTGACAATGCCCACCGCATCGTCTTCGTAAGCGTCCACTTGAAAGCCCTGTTTTTGCGCCAGGTAAAGAAACGTCAGCATGTGACAGCTTGCAAGCGACGCCACAAAGGCTTCCTCGGGGTCTACGTTGGCCGGGTTTGAATAGGGTGTTGGCACCACTGCGGGCGAAGACGAGGCCGGAACGGTCAAGCCCCCGTCGAAGGTCCATGTGTGTTCGCGCGAATACCGCCCTCGAAGAAAATCGGGGCTGGTCCGCGTCCATTTGATCGTTGCTTTGTTCTCGGACATAAATTGACTCCTTTCACTTTACCACAAGCGGCTCATGCCAGGCATGGCCGCTCTGCGCCAGTAATTCGTCGGCGGCGATGGGGCCCCACGTCCCCGCCGCGTAAAATTCACGGTTGGTCAGGGCCTTGTTTTGCCAGCCGTTGCGGACCGAGTCCATAATTTGCCACGCCGTTTCGACTTCGTCGCGCCGGATGAACAAGGTAGCATCTCCGGCAATGGCTTCCAACAGGAGGCGTTCGTACGCTTCCGGCGTATAGGCGCCAAATTCCGAATCATAGCTGAAGTGCATCCGCACCGGGCGCACGCCCAGGCTCATGCCTGGCACCTTGCCATTGAACCGTAGCGAAATGCCTTCGTTCGGCTGAAGGCGAAGCGTTAGGGCATCCGGATCGAGTTTGCTGTCGCACAGCGCGTTGAACAAAACGTTTGGCGTGGGACGAAATTGGATGCGCACTTCGCTCGCGCTCATCGGCAAATTCTTTCCGGTTCGCAAATAAAATGGCACGCCGCTCCAGCGCCAGTTGTCGATGAACAGTTTCAGGGCCACGTAGGTTTCCACATTTGAATCGGGCTTTACCTTCGTTTCCTGGCGGTAACCCGTTCGCGTTTGCCCGTCCACCGAGCCGGCGAAATATTGGCCCCGGACGATTTGCTTGGCGACGTCGGCGGGCGCGAGGTGACGGATGGATTTGAGCAATTTTACTTTTTCGTCCCGGATGGATTCCGCCTCGATGGAAACCGGCGGCTCCATGCTCACCAGCGCCATGACCTGGAGCATGTGGTTCTGCACCATGTCGCGCAATGCCCCGGCCTCTTCGTAATATCCGCCGCGATCGCCCACGCCGAGTTTTTCGCTCACGGTAATTTGCACGTGATCGACGGATTCGCGGTTCCACAATTGTTCAAAAATGGAATTGGAAAAGCGGAACATCAGGATGTTCTGTACGGTTTCCTTGCCCAGGTAATGATCAATGCGGAAGACCTGGCGTTCATCGGCGAACCGGGTCAATTCATTGTTCAGCGTCCTGGCGGAGGCGAGATCGTGGCCAAAGGGTTTTTCGATGACCAGCCGTTGCCAACCCTGGCTGCCTTCCTGTTTGTGAAGCAATTGCGCCTTGTGCAATTGCTCAATGATGCCGCCAAACTGGCTCGGCTGGGTCGCCAGGTAAAAAAGCAAATTCTGCCGAAGTTGCGGGTTATTGAAGGAATTCAACTGCTTTTCCAGCTTCGCGTAGGCCGCGGCGTCCGTGACGTCGCCCTGGCAATAGAACACGTTCGCCGAAAACTCATTCCAAACTTTTTCGTCCACTGGCTTGGTCCGGGAAAACTGGTTCAGCGCCGCCCTCAACTCCTGCCGCCACGATTCATCGGTCTTTTCGCGTCGGGCAAAGCCAATGACCCGGAACGCCGGCGGCATCAGCTTGTCCTTGCATAGATGGTAAAACGCCGGAATGAGCTTGCGCGCGGTCAGGTCCCCGCTGGCCCCGAAAATAACAATGGAACACGGTTCCGACAGTTTACGCTCCATTCCGATGTTGCAGACGGGATCGAGTTGTTCAGCATCCATGAGCAAAACAATGCAGCAACGTGGCGCAAAATTCAATCCGCATCTGCCAGTCAAAAATTTCTCGCTTCGTTCTCCACTTTCTCACAGAATATTTTCGCGAGCATGAAAGCAAAAATTATCGTTACGCCCAAGAAGGCTGTCGTCGATCCCCAGGGCAAAACCGTCCAAAATGCCCTGGAGCACATGGGCTATCGGGGCATTAAAGCCGTCCACGTCGGCAAATACCTCGAAGTCGAGCTCGACGGCGGCGATAAGGAATCAGCCCGTAAATCGCTGGACGAGGCCTGTCATAAATTTTTGAGCAACCCGGTGATTGAAGATTACCAATTGGAAATCGCGGATTGATTGATGCCCGCTTGGCTTCTGTTCTAAGATGAAATTCGCCGTCCTTCAATTTCCCGCCAGCAATTGCGACCAGGACTCCGTCCATGCCGTCCGCGCGCTCGGTCATTCGTCGCGCCTGGTCTGGCACAAAGAATCTTCACTGGGAGACGCCGACGCCGTTATTATTCCGGGCGGTTTTAGTTACGGGGACTATCTTCGCACCGGCGCCATAGCTCGTTTCAGCCCGGTGATGCAAGTGGTTCGGAATTTTGCAGACAACGGCGGTCTGGTACTTGGCCTTTGCAATGGTTTTCAGATCCTGTGTGAAGCGGGAATGTTGCCCGGCGCTCTGGTTCGCAATCGTGATTTGCAATTCCATTGCGAGCACGTGTTCCTGAAAACAAATAAGTTTGATTCTCCGTTCACTAATAGCATTCCCGACGGCAAAATCCTGAAAATCCCCATCGCCCACGGCGAAGGTTGTTATTTTGCCGACGAAACGACGCTGGAAACGCTAAAGGGGAACCGGCGGATTTTGTGGCAGTACTGCGACGCCAGCGGCAACCTCACTGAAACCGCCAATCCGAACGGTTCGCTACTCAATATCGCCGGCGTCTGCAACGAACGGGGCAATGTGGCGGGACTCATGCCCCATCCCGAACGCGCCAGCGAAAGCATCCTCGGAAGCGATGACGGAAAATGGATTTTTAAAAGTGTGATCGCCGCGTTTGAATCAAAAGGCGCTCGCGTTCCAGCTTGACGGCACCTCAAAGGACGTGCTGGCCAGTGGGGCTCCCACTCCGCCAGGCATGCGCCATATAAAAGAAGAGTTGGCTTCATTTATTTCGACGATTAGATTGTCAGTATGAAAACGCTGCAGGTTGAGTTGCCGGATCAATTGGCACATGAAATCGAGGACGCTATGGACACTGGCAAGTTTGAAAACACGGCCGAGTTGGTGCGCGCTGCCTTGCGCGAATTTATTTCCCACCGCCGCTTTGAATTGATGGAGCAACAGCAGTTGAATGACATTGCCTGGGCTTTGAACGAAAAGCCCACAAAATGAGCGGGTTTATTCTGCATTCCGAAATCCGCATTGTGTTATATCTTCGGCTCCCCGTTAGCCAATTCATGGCAAAGCCACAAAATCAGGCTCCGTCCATAGAGTTCCAATCGTGTCGCGCGCGCATCCACGCGAAGATCGCCTTTGTCCGCCCGCACCAAATCACATTCCAAAGGCTCCAAACCCTTTGTGTCCGGCAGATTGCGCACGCGCGACGTTGTGTTAAAGGAAAGAAATTCCGATTGCTTGTGGCCAAGGATCTCTCCGCGCGTGCGTCCGAGCAACGTCTCTGCGCTACGATTGGTGTCAATAATCCTGCCGGATTGTTCATCCGTCAAAAATGCCGCGTCGCTGAGGCATTCAAATAACTCGCGGTATTTGTGCTCCGATTGACGCATGGCCTCCTCGGCCCGTTCGCGTTCGCTGTGTTCCTCCACTTCGCGCAAGGCGCGATCAATCGCCGGGATCAGTCGCATCAACCGGTGCTTCAATACGTAATCGGTCGCGCCGTTTTTCAGCGCTTCCACGGCGGCATCCTCGCCGATCGTCCCGGAAACAAATAAAAACGGGATTTCCGGGCGCTTTTCGTGGGCCAGCAATAGGGCTTCGCGCCCGCTAAAACCGGGCATCGTGTAATCGGAAAGAATCAGGTCAATGTCCTCGGCCAGTGCGGCGACAAATTCCTCCCGGGTGTCCACTCGAATAAAATTCGATTGCGGCCATCGGGCTGAAACCATGGCCTCTGTTAACTCCGCGTCACGCGCGCTGTCCTCAAGATTTAGAATCCTCAATGTAGCTTTCACAACTCTTCGATTTCCTTGATGGCTGTAGACTATATCAACCCGTCTTTAATTTCAACTTTCCCGCCCAGTAAGCATATCGCCTGAAGCAATGAATTATAATTTAAAATACACCACTCGGCGGTTTTGGCAAACGGGGTAGGGTAGGTGGGGCGCTCTTCGCAAGTGGCGCTGCCACCGCCGCAACGAGAGTTTCTGGACTTAATCCGCGCTGTTCCGCCGCGGCGCGGCATCCCTGCCAGAAAGATTCAATTCGACTTGACTATTCAGTCAACGAATGTAAGTTGATGCTCTTTGACGGGCAAAATGATTGCTTATGGCAAAACCAACTGACACGCGGGATAAGCTGCTGCAAGTCGCGTTCGACCTCATTTGGAACCAGAGTTATGGTTCGGTGAGCGTGGACCAGATTTGCGAGCGCGCCCACGTGAACAAGGGCAGTTTCTATCATTTCTTTGATTCCAAATCTGAACTGGCAGTGGAAGCGTATGAGGTCAACTGGCGCGAAAAGCAGCCGGACTTTGACCGGATCTTTTCGCCCCAGAATCCGCCCCTGGAACGCTTGCTTGCCTGGGTCGAATACGTTCGCCATCGCCAGCAGCAAAAAACCGAGAAATATGGCCATGTTTGCGGTTGCCCCTATGCCAGCCTCGGGACCGAACTGGCCACGCAGGACGAAAAAATCCGCGCCAAATCCCAGGAGATCATGGCCAGGACCATTCGCTATATCGAAAGTGCCTTGCGCGATGCCGTCCGCGAAAGATTGATTTCTCTCGAAGACACCGCCGCCGGGGCCAAGCGCATTTACACAGCCGTGCTGGGACTGTTACTGTACGCCAAGGTCCACAACGACCTCAGTGTGCTCGCGGAACTGGAATCCGTGATTATGGACACGGTGGGTGTGAAAACACTGGCGGCATGATCCATGACAGAACAGGCGACGCGATTGATGATCATTTGACTAAACAGTCATTTACTATGGAGCAGTTTCGTTTGAGAATTTAGAACGTTTTTATGTGGATTGTCCTTTTGGCCCTGCGCCGGCCCTACACATTTGTCGTGGCCGCGCTATTGTTGGTTCTGATGACGCCGCTCATTTTGATGCGGACGCCGGTGGACATATTTCCAGCCATCAATATCCCCGTTATCAGCATCATCTGGCAGTACACGGGCCTCAACGCCCAGCAAATGGAGCAACGCCTCGTTTATGTTCATGAACGGGCGCTGACCACCACCGTCAACAACATCGAGCACATCGAGTCGACTTCATACGGAGGCGTGGGTGTCATTAAGGTATTTCTTCAACCGAATGCTTCCGTGGATGCGGCTACCGCGCAGATCACCGCCGTCTCCCAGACCGTGCTCAAGCAAATGCCTCCCGGCACATTGCCGCCGTTGATCATCCAATATAACGCCTCCACGGTGCCGATTTTGCAATACAGCTTTAGCAGCCCCACAATGTCTGAAGCGCAATTGTTCGACGCCACGGCCAACCTGGTGCGCGTTGGGCTAATCAGCGTGCGCGGCGCCATGATTCCGTGGCCTTACGGCGGCAAACAACGTGTCATCGCGGTCGATTTGGATCTCGCCGCCTTGAAAGCCAAAGACGTGCAGCCGTCGGAAGTGATTAATGCCGTTAACGCCCAAAACCTCGTTCTGCCGAGCGGCAGCGCCAAGATTGGGCCCACCGAGTATGACATCGCCGTGGATTCAAACGCCCGGGCGATTAACGACCTGAACTATTTGCCCGTCAAAGTCATCAACGGAGCGACCATTTATTTGCGCGACGTCGCCCAGGTCCATGACGGCTATCAACCCCAAAAAAACGCCGTGCGGGAAAACGGCGTCCGGGGCGCGTTGCTGACCATTATGAAGGCAGGCAACGCTTCGACGCTGGACGTGGTAAAAGGGATTAAAGCCGCGATGCCGGGCGTCATGAAGACCATTCCAGGAGATTTGCACGTTGCGGAATTTGCCGATCAATCGCTCTTCGTGCGCGCCGCCATCCGCGGCGTCTTGCGCGAAGGCATTATTGCCGCGTTGCTGACCGCCCTGATGATCCTGCTATTCCTGGGCTCCTGGCGGAGCACGTTTATCATCGCGCTTTCCATTCCGCTGTCCGTGCTCTGTTCCATCGCCATTCTCAGTGCTCTGGGAGAGACCCTCAATCTGATGACTCTCGGAGGTTTAGCGCTGGCGGTTGGTATCCTCGTGGATGATGCAACGGTGGCCATCGAAAACATCCATCGGCATATGGCCTCCGGCCAGCCTCTCGACGAATCGATCATCAGGGGTTCCCAGGAAATCGCCCTGCCGGCGTTTGTGTCCACGTTGTGTATCTGCATCGTGTTTGTGCCGATGTTCTTCCTGACTGGCATCGCACACTATTTATTCGTCCCGCTCGCGGAAGCGGTGGTGTTTGCCATTCTGGCCAGTTATGTGATCTCCCGGACGCTCGTTCCCACGCTCGTCATGTGGTTTTACCGAAACGTCCAATTGCACGGTGAACACATCAGCGAATCGAACATGCCATTTTGGCTTTTGCCGTTTGCTCGCTTTCAGCGCGGTTTTGAAAACGGATTTGACCGTTTCCGCAACGGTTATCGCGCGTTGTTGGCCAGTTGCTTTGCTCATCGCCCGACCGTGGTGGCGGTGATCCTCGTGTTCTGCCTGGGCTCGTGGCTGTTGGTCCCCGCCCTGGGCAGAAATTTCTTTCCGAATGTCGATGCCGGCCAGTTTTTGCTGCACGTGCGCGGCCCCACCGGAATGCGCATCGAGGAAACCGAGCGCCTTTCCGGCGAAGTCAACAAGGCCGTTCGCAGCGTCGTCCCGGCTGACGAATTGGGAGGCATTCTCGACAACATCGGCATCCCCAATTCCTCCATCAATCTCAGCTACAACACCAGCGGCGTGGTCGGAGCCAGCGATGCGGACATTTTGGTGTCGCTGAAACAGGGTCATGCTCCCACTGAGAACTATATCCGCGAATTGCGGAAACGGCTGCCCCGCGAATTTCCCGGCGACCTGTTCTATTTCCTCCCGGCGGACATCGTAAGTCAAACCCTCAATTTCGGATTACCCGCTCCCTACGACGTGCAGGTGGTTGGCCGCAGCGCGCAAAACCATGAGATTGCGACTCGCCTGGCCAATGAAATTCGAAAAATTCCCGGAGCTGTGGATGTCCGCGTGAATCAGCCGGACAATCTCCCGCAATTGACGATTGAAGTGGAACGCTCGAAGGCGGCGCAACTGGGGCTGACCCTGGACAACGTTGCCAGTTCAATCCTGCTCGGCTTAAGTGGCAGCAGCCAGGTGCAGCCCGCTTATTGGCTCGACCCGCATTTGGGCATTCAATATCTCATCAATGTTTATACGCCGCAGTATCAGATCAATTCAGTCGCCCAGCTCAACGCCATGCCCATTCGCGTGGGCGCCAACAATGACCAGATTCTTGCCAATGTGGCCGAGATCAAGCGTGAAGAGATTTCACCGGCCATTTCGCATTACAACGTCATGCCCGTCGTGGATGTCTATGGCGGCATGGATGGGCGCGACCTGGGCGGCGTGTTGGACGACATCAAGCCGATTCTCAAAAAAATCGGCAAAGATTTGCCGAAGGGCACCAGCATCAGCATACGCGGCCAGGCTGAAACCATGCTTTCCAGTTACATCGGCCTGGGAGTGGGCCTGGTCCTGGCGATTGTCCTCATTTACTTTTTGCTCGTCATCAATTTCCAAAGCTGGCTCGATCCCTTCATCATCATTACCGCGTTGCCCGGCGCGCTGGCCGGCGTCATCTGGGGGCTGTTCCTGACCCAGACCACCCTCAGCGTTCCCGCCCTGATGGGCGCCATCATGTCCCTGGGCGTGGCCACGGCCAATTCCGTGCTCGTGGTTTCCTTCGCGCGTGAAAACCTTCGCGCCGGCAAAGACCCCATTACCGCTGCCATCGAGGCGGGCATCGGCCGCATCCGACCGGTCACGATGACCGCCCTGGCCATGATTATCGGCATGTTGCCGATGACCCTGAGCCTGGGCGAAGGTGGCGAACAAAATGCCCCGCTTGGCCGCGCCGTCATCGGCGGCCTCGTGCTCGCCACCATCGCAACGTTGTTTTTCGTTCCAATCGTTTTTAGTTTTATGCACCGGAACTACCGACACCAACCGGAGCCTGCCGATACAATTATAAAGCCATGAACTCGACCGCTCCCTCATCATCGCCCGCGCCGCCGCTCATCCCGTTGCGGCGCATCGCTGAAATCTTCGCCGTCCTTATCGTCATCGGCCTCGTCGTGGGTTTTGTGCCGCGCTGGATCGCCCGTCATAAATTGCTCGCGCAGTCGGGCTCCGATTCCAATCTCATCGTCAGCGTCATTTCAGCGGTGCCGGAGAAATCGGACCTCGGCACGCCGTTGCCTGCGAACGTGGAGGCCTTCATCCAGGCCTCCATTCACGCTCGCGCCAGCGGTTATTTGAAAGACTGGTTTGTGGACATTGGCGATCATGTGACCAACGGCCAGGTCCTGGCTGAAATTGACACGCCTGAACTGGATGAACAGCTTGCCCAGGCCAAGGCTCAATGGGACCAAGCCAAAGCCTCTCTCGATTTGGCCAAAATCACCGCCGACCGCTGGAACACGCTCCTCAAAACCGCCAGCGTCAGCGAACAGGACGCCGCGGAAAAAAAATCCGATTACATTTTGCAACAGGCCAATGTCGAAGCAGCCCGTGCCAACCTGCAGCGGCTGCAGGATTTAAAAGGCTTTGACCGTGTTACCGCTCCGTTTCCCGGTGTGATTACCGCGCGCAATACGGATATCGGCCAGCTCATTTCCGCCGGCAGCGGCCCCGAACTTTTTGGCATGGCCCAAACCGATCCTTTGCGCGTCTACGTCCAGGTTCCGCAACAATACGTGCATGACATTGCCAATGGTCAAAAGGCGCAACTGAACTTTTTAGAAATGCCCGAACGCACCTTTGAAGCCACGGTCGCGCAAACCTCCGGCGCCGTGGACCCGACCACCCGCACGTTGCAGGTGGAATTGCACGTGCCTAATCCCAAAGGCAATATCTTCGCCGGCAGCTACGCCCAGGTCCGCTTTAGCGAATCTCCCGACCCGGCGGCGCTGACGATTTCCGACAACGCCATCATTTTCCAGGCCGAAGGCACGCAAGTCGCCGTCGTGGGGCCTGACAACAAAGTGCATCTGCGCAAAGTGAAAGTCGGCCGCGATTTTGGCGACATCATTGAAGTGCTCGACGGCCTGACGGCGACCGATCGCGTGGTCGACAATCCTCCCGATTCCATCGCCGACGGCATGAGCGTCGAAGTCGTTAAGCCTGGAATGGAATCAACGCAATGAAGAAAACGCAAGTTTTGGTAGGGACGGCGCGCTGCGCCGTCCGCGCCGCGTTTAGCGGCGCAATGAGCGTTGTAGGACGGTCGATCGTGCTGCGTTGGGGGATTCCGCCCGGTATACGGGCGGTGACGGCGCAGCGCGCCGTCCCTACCGCCCTCGCCCTCGCCCTGGTATTCGCCGGTTGCTCCGTCGGCCCGAACTACCATCGTCCCGCCGCCTTGCCTTCGCAGCCACTGCCCAAATCTTTCACAACCGTCGCGCCGGGAACCAACGGTGTCGTCTGGAAAGTCGGAGAGCCCTCGGCCAATGTGCCACGCGGCAATTGGTGGGAAGTCTTCGGTAATTCTGAATTGGACCGACTCGAATTGCTGGCATTGACCAATAACCAGAATATTGCCTCCTCGGTCGCGCAATTCGAACAGGCGCGCCAGATCATGATCGAGGCGCGCTCCGAATTTTATCCGCAATTGACCGCCGGCGGCACGCCCAACGGCGACATTAACCGCCAGCACACCAGCGTCAACGCGCCCACCAAAGGCCAGGCTACCGGTGCGGCCTACACCTACAACACCTTTACCGCGCCCGTGTATCTGGGCTGGGAAATTGATTTATGGGGACGCGTGCGCCGGCTCTCGGAGGGCGCTCATGCGCGTTACGTGGCCAGCGCCGATGACTTGGAATCCGCCAAGCTGGATGTCGCCGCCGAAGTGGCCGATGACTTCTTCACGCTCCGGACGTTAGACCGGCAATACCAGCTTGTGGCCAGCAGCGCTGAAGACTATCGCCGTTCGCTGGAACTGACCGAAAATCTGCGGCACGGCGGCGCGGTTTCCGACCTGGACGTCGCCCAAGCCGCCACGCAGTTGCACGCCGCGGAAGCGCAATTGCCAAACATTCAATTGCAACGCGTGCAGACCCTGCATGCGCTGGCCATTCTTTGCGGCGAATCGCCGGTGGATTTTTACATCTCCACCAACTCACCTGAGGCCGCGACAGTGCCCGAGATTCCGCCCAGCGTGCCCAGTGATTTGCTGGAACATCGCCCCGACATTGCTTCCGCCGAGCGCCAAATGGCCGCCGCCAACGCGGACATTGGCGTGGCCAAAGCCGCATTTTTCCCAACGATCCGCATCAACGGCCTCGCCGGTTTTGAATCGGTCGACGCCGGTACGTGGTTCAATTGGTCCAGCCGGCTTTGGTCCGTTGGCCCGTCCATTCAGCTGCCGTTGTTTACCGGCTTTTACAATCGCGCCAACCTTGCAGCGGCTCGCGCCGCCTATACACAGCAGGTTGCCAACTATCGGCAGACCGTGCTAAGTGCTTTTGGCGAAGTCGAAGACGAGTTGGCCGCGCAGCGGTTGATCGCCGACGAATGGTACGCCGAAAACCAGGCCGTCACCGCCGCAAAACACGCGTTGGAAATCGCAAACAATCAGTATAAGGACGGCCTTGTAACGTATCTCAACGTCGCCACCGCCCAAACCACCGCCCTGGAACAGGAAGACAGCGCTGTGCAACTTGAAGGCGCGCGCCTCACGGCCGCCGTGAATCTCATTAAGGCCCTTGGGTGCAATTGGCAAGCAGAGCACTGAATAGGGGTGGGGACGGCTCGTCCCCGTATGCGAAAAAAATTAGTGAGGAAATCTGTCCCCATCTTCCATCTTCTATTTTCTATCTTCCATTTTCGCCGCAAGTTGCTCAACTTGCTTTTCCAATTCGCGCATCCGGTGGATGACATCCGGCAATTGCTGGGCGGCGATGATTTGCCGCTTGGCCTGCCGATCCGGCGCGGCCGGTATGCCGACGACGCGGCCGCCGTCCGGGATATCGCGCATCACGCCTGATTTTGCACCAATGACCGCTTGATTACCGATCTTAAGATGATCCGCGATGCCCGATTGCGATGCCACGACCACGTAATCACCCAGGCGCGTGCTGCCGGCAAAGCCGACTTGCCCCATGATCATGCAATGCCGCCCAATCACCACGTTGTGAGCGATATGAACCAGGTTATCGATCTTGGTTCCTTCGCCGATAATGGTCGGCCCGAGTGTGCCCCGATCAATCGCGGAATTTGCGCCGATTTCGACATCGTCGCCGATGATGACATTGCCCAGTTGAAGCACTTTGCGATGCCGGTCTTCGTCGAGAACGTAACCGAAACCGTCCGACCCGATGACCGTGCCCGCGTGAATGACCACGCGCCGGCCGACTTGCGTTTTCCGATAAAGGACGACATTGGGAAACAGGCAGCTGTCCTCTCCGACTTCGCAATCGGCGCTCAGATGATTATTTGCCATCAGCGCGGCGCGGGCCCCAAGCTTTGCGCGCGGGCCGATGATGCAGCCGGGACCGACATGGGCGGTGGGGTCAACCTGCGCCGAGCTCGTTATCACGGCGCTGGGATGAATGCCTTGTGGATGCTGTTCCGGCGGGAAGAAAAGGGGCAGCACACGGGCTAGGGCTACGCGAGGATTGGCGACGCGAATGAGCACTTTGTTTGACGCGCCAAATGACTCCGATATCAAAATGGCGGCGGCCTGACTTTTATCGGCTGCGGCAAAGTACGCGGCGTTCTCGGCGAAGGTCAGTTCGCCCGGGCGCGCGTGTTCGGCGGGCGCAAGGCCTGTGATTTCGATCGACCCATCGCCGATCACTTCGCCGTTAAGTTTCTGGGCTATTTGTGCTGCGGTGAAGGCCATATAATTTAATTTGGATTAAGCGATAATTTGCCCGTGGCAAATGTGCGCATTGCCGCGAACGCGGTCAATGGAGTTTAACAATAATCTTAACAGCCCGTTAAAAAACTATGGATACCGCCGTTTGCTTAAAAACCGGGCGCCGACGAGGCGCGACGAAGGAGAATATCCTTTATGGATCTTCGACTGAGGAGCAACGAAGTCGCCGCCCGGTTTTTGAGCAAACCCTCCGGGCTGAGGTCTTTTTGCCTTTGCGCTTTGTCGCTCCTCGCTCACAGATCCATAAAGGATATG
>DATAST010000251.1:0-2362 GCA_036269115.1 Verrucomicrobiia bacterium
AAAAGAACAGGCGTTATCACCGCTATAAAAATCAAAGTTTTTCTCACGTCAATTTTTCGATAGGAAGGCAGAATACTCGGGGAAGTCATAGACGAAATGTGAAAATTCTAACGTCACTCCGGCGTTTGTCCTCTTTCGCAAAGTTTAATGTTTCACTTCCGAAGTGATTTTTGAAATTCACAGATGAGAAGTGCTGTGCGCGATCATCCAGCCAATATCGCGGTCGGTCGGGAAAGTGCCCGGGAAGGTTCCGTGCTCAATCTGCGTCACTGGCGCGCTGGTAGTGCCTTCCAGCCATTTGTGAAGTTCCGAATGGCCATCGGCGAACGTAAAGGAATTAGCTTTGTTGTGATAACTCCCCGGCAGATCTCGCCCCCATTTAATCGTCGTAGTCGGTTCCACGACCAACCAACCGTCATTGATGCTATCCGGATGCTCATCGGTAAAAACCCAAAGATCCGACGGCGAAGGGTTTTTGATGTCGGTGAGTTTGTTGTAATAATGGTATGCGTTTGCGTAGGAAGCGTTGGCACCGTACGCACCGCCCGTGACAAAAGCGTTCATCGAGTTGCTGCGCAACCGGGGAAATTTTCCGCCGCCTTCCGTGCAGAGATAAGTGTCATTCGGACATTTGTAGATGGTAATATTTTGAGCAAAGGGTCCCAGCAGTCCCTGCCGGATCATGTCAACGTTTGTGTTTTGCGTATTGTCGGCCGTGAAATCTTCCCAGCCCAAAACCCAATTTGGCGCAGTGGACCCAACTGCGCCTTCTGCATTCAGGCACGACATATCCTTATTGTCCCCGGCATACATGATCCAGGCGAGGCCCAATTGCCGGTGGTTGTTCAAACATTGAATGGCGGTCGCGCGCATCTTGGCGCGGCTCAAGGCCGGCAACAGCATCGCCGCCAGGATGGCGATGATGGCAATCACCACCAGCAACTCGATCAAAGTGAAACCTCTGCGATTCGTTGTCAGTGAGGCGCGGCGTTTTGGCGGTCCTGTTTTTTTCGGAAAGCCGGTGTCGCAGACATCAGAAGTATTCAAGCGGGGGGTGATTGATACTGTCATATTTCAAAACAAGTGCTGCCAACTCAGGTGTAAACAAACCCAGTCCCGGAAGCGCTCTGTTGTTCCCTGTGAACGAAAATTGCCACGCCATCCTGAGACGTTCCCGTGGAACGGGAATTACCCGGCAAATGACGTGGCTGCATAATTGAATTTTTGCTCAAAGCCTCCACCCAATCCATGAGTTTTAACGGTTGGACTTTTGAGATTCTTTGCTGGCTCGATTTGTGCAAAATTCCAACGTTCTTTCCCTCGGACTTAGTAAATCGCCCTTTCTGCGGATGATTTTGAAAAATTAGTTGAATTTGCTTTAAACGAAACAGGTCATTCGTTAACAATCGTTCGTGCCCGCACCCCGGAAGAAAAAAGGCGCAACCGGTCGCCTTAATCCCTCGCAGGAAACATCCAAAACCGCGGCGTCTTCTCTTTCCCGCGGCAAATTATGGCGCTTTCGATTAATGGCGGCGCTTGGCATTCCGATCGTTTTGCTCGGCCTCCTGGAATTGAGTTTGCGACTCGCGGGCTTTGGTTATCCCACTGCATTTCTGCTCCCTTCCCGAAATGACGGCCATGCTGTTTTCGTGCAGAATAATCGTTTTGGATGGCGTTTTTTTGGCCCGGTGATGGCTCGGCTACCGCAACCATTGTGCATTTCTGAAACTAAAAATCCAAATTCCGTCCGCATCGTGGTTTTGGGTGAATCCGCCGCGATGGGCGACCCCGATCCTCGCTTTGGCTTGCCGCGCATGCTGCAGGCTGTTCTCGAATTGCGTTATCCGGACACAAACTTTGAGGTGATCAACGCGGGTGTTGTCGCGATCAATTCCAACGTCATTTTGCCTATCGCAGAAGATTGCGCAAAGAAGGCTAAGTCCGATATCTGGGTGATTTACATGGGCAACAATGAAGTGGTCGGTCCCTTCGGCGCGGGCACGGTTTTCGGCCAGCAAGTTCCCCCGCTCTCTTTGATTCGCGCGAACCTCGCTTTGAAAAGCACGTGCATTGGCCAGTCGATCGAAACGCTATTTTCGAAAATCAATAAACCTCCTGAGAATGAAAGCGAATGGGGCGGCATGGAGATGTTTCTTAAACAACAGGTCCGCGCCGATGATTCCCGCATGCTGCGGGTGTATGAACACTTTTCGAAAAATCTCTCTGACATTATTTTGGCCGGAAGGAACAGCGGAGCGAGCGTTGTCGTGAGCACGGTCGCCGTGAATCTCATTGATTCAGCCCCGTTTGCTTCCGAGCATCGACTAGCTTTAAGCAAAACGGACGCAGACAAATGGGAACA
>DATAST010000252.1:0-1503 GCA_036269115.1 Verrucomicrobiia bacterium
GTCTGGAATGGCTTTGCGTGGGTGTGGGTTCGGGGACGCTGGGTAGTGGGACCTTATCCGCATGCGGTGTGGGTTGGCGCGCGTTGGGATTATGGCCCTTACGGATGGCACCGCGTTCCGGGGTATTGGCGCTGACGTTTGGTATTTCGAGAAGGAGTGCCGAAGCTTTTAATTCAACCGGGAGGCGGCGGCGGGAAGATACCTGCGAAGGTGCCGGCGGCAAGAGCGGCAACTACAGAGGAAGCGGCAACCAATAATATTTCCCGCAGGAAATAAATTGCGGGCTGGAGTGATCAGACTGGCGTGGGAGGGGGATATATTCCGCAAAGGAAAATCAACCACTGGCCGCAGTCTGAAAGGAAGTTGATGACCGAAACGCAACGCCATGATCAATCGCAGGCTGGCGCGAAGTTGTGCCGTGTCGGTGGGTTTGCCCTGATGATTGTGCAATTTCATTCGACGATGGAATTCAGGGTTTGCGGTTTCTCAAAACGACTTTGATGCTTCCAGAGGTTTCCCAATTTTTTGCGCGTTCGGCGTTTGGCGCGTGCCGCGCGTTTTAATCAATGCAGTGCGAGGCGATAGAAGCGGCTGCGAAACGCGCGGGACTTGGGATCCTGAAATGAGTTCCAAAAATTCGAGGTGCACATGGCCGTCGTGGCGATCGTGCTCCAGTTCTGCCGGTCGGTGCTGGCTTGAACTTCGTACCAATGGCCGGGGGCCACTGGGAATTCGAGCATCGCGGCTTGATTGGCGGCCATCGCATTACGGAAACGAATCACACCCGGAACGATGAACGCAACCTCAGTGGAATAATCGCTTTCGTTGCCGGCCGAGTCATAGGCGGTAACGGCGAAATAATTCGTGGCACCGGGCTGCATGTTGGAAAAATTGGCGACGAGGTTGGTGCCGACATCCAGCTTGGCCGCATAATTGTGGCTGACGCCGCCGTAGTGAACGAAATATCCGGCGACCGTATTGGTGGAAGGAGTCCACCCGAGCATGACACTTTGATCCGCGCGAGCAGTAAGGCAGAGAAGGAAAAACATCACCAGGCTGGCAAACGTCCAGCTCTTTTTCGGGGCGGCTTCCTTGCTGCCTTCATGTCGCATATCCAATTCAGTGGAAGTTTTCATTTGGCTTTGCGAAGCCGGATAAGCAAAAAAGAAATCGCCAATCCGTGCGTTCATGAATAATTGATCTTTTCTAAAAACTAAAAATTAAAACCTAACTAAAAAAGTTACCGAAGTAACTTGCCTAAACCCATTAAAGCATTTGCCTCGCCAAGCCGATAAAGGGCAGACAGGGGCGGATTTGATGAATCAGCGGTGGTGGATTAAACCATTGCAAACATTGATTAAAATCAATGAAATCGCGCTGAGATTACGGACGGGTTTTGGAAAGAAAACGGCGGCAATTTCAGATAGGTTGACGCGGAGCAGGACAGACAAACAAGACATTGTCTAGAATTAATTCATTCCGGTTTCGTTAAGTTACCGTTTC
>DATAST010000253.1:0-8171 GCA_036269115.1 Verrucomicrobiia bacterium
GAAAAAGCGCGAAAATATGTGGCAATGTATTTTGCCGGTATGTTTTTTTTCGCCATCCAGGACTTCTATCCACTCATGCCCCACTTTCTTCTCCCAATCTATTGGTTGATCCCCCCCTTGTCCTATAGTGTTGGGGGCGAATTCCAGGTCGGGGTTACCCGTCTTGCGGGAACCGGCGTGGCGGGCACGGGAATCATGAACGTTCTTATCGCCCTTTACGGTCTTCGTGGCATTTTCCTGTCGGGAAAACTGTGGCGGCCTGTGGTTTTTTTCATCGGCTTCGGTTTAATCTTTCTCGGCGGTTTTCGTTCCGCAATTATCGGAGCGACGGCCACGTTTTTATTGGTGTTTTTTTTGGAAGGTTTGCACCGTACACGTATGCTTCCCTTCTTGGTCGTTTTCGCTCTCGCCGCTACCGGATTGGCCCTTCCTCTGGCTTCAAAATTGCCTTTTACCTTCCAGCGGGCGCTCGCTTTTGTACCGCCATCGATGTTGGATTTAAGGGCGGATGCCCGGCACGACGCCCAGGATAGTTGGGATTGGCGAGTCCAAATGTGGAAGGCCCTTGAACCGGAAATCCCAAAGCATCTTTTGATCGGAAAAGGTTATGCCATTTCGGTCGAGGACTTCCAGGCGGAAATGGGGCAGGGAGCGGCCATACATTCTGCCGATGCCTCGCAACAGGCGCTGGCGCTGTCAAGCGATTATCACAACGGTCCCCTTTCTGTAGTTTTACCATTTGGTATCTGGGGCGTTATCGCAATGATCTGGTTCCTGGTCGGCAGCCTGTGGGTAATGTATCGAAATTATCGTTACAGCCCGCCGGAACTGAAAACGTTGAATGCGTTTCTTTGTGCCTCGTTCGTTTGGTCGGTACTCTCCTTTTACGGCGGATCTCTGGCGACGAACATGAATATTTTTACGGGCGTCCTGGGTTTGAGCGTCGCGATTAACTGCGGGGTGTGTCGAAAACCTGCGAGTCAGGCTGCTGCTCGTCCGTTTTCCATGCCATTGCGGCGGCGCAGGGTGCATCCCGTCCCGACACCTCAATTCCCGCTGCCAAACCGGCGGTTCAATTGATAGGAAGACAAGGGACACGGGTTTGAGGGCGGCGAAAACTCTTATGAAAACCATTCCGTTGCCTCCGTGCAATCACCAGCCCAAAAAATATGCCGGACCTCCCGCTGCCCAAATTTTGGCTTTGCGCAGGCAATACCTGAATCCGGCGATTTTTCTCTACTACAAAAATCCGCTCATGCTGGTGGAGGGCGCCATGCAATACGTCTGGGATGAAACGGGAAAACGCTATCTCGATGCCATAGGGGGCATTGTGACGGTGAGCGTCGGGCATTGCCATCCTCACGTTGTCGCCGCGGCGAATCAGCAAAACCAATTGCTCCAGCATTCAACGACACTCTATCTGCATCCGCATGTGGCGCTCTACGCTGAAAAGCTCGCGTCCAAAATGCCGGGCGATTTGAAAGTATGTTACTTTGTCAATTCCGGCTCTGAGGCAAATGACCTGGCCTTGTTAATGGCGCGGGCGGCCACGGGCAATTTTGACGCAATTGCGCTGCGCAACGGCTATCACGGCGGCAATGCCTCTGGCATGGGCCTCACGGCGCAAAACACCTGGAAATATAATGTGCCGCATAGCTTTGGCGTTCATCATGCGCTCGCGCCCTATCCGTACCGCGGTCCCTTTGGTTATGATGACCTGGATGCCGGGAAGAAATATGCCAACGATGTCAAAGATATCATTGATACGGCCACTCCCGGGAAAATTGCGGCGTTCATCGCCGAATCCATTCAGGGCGTCGGCGGCTTTATTGAATTTCCACAAGGCTATTTGAAACAGGCATATGAATACGTGCGCGCCGCGGGCGGAGTGTGCATTGCCGATGAAGTGCAAACCGGATTTGGCCGCACGGGCGGCCATTACTGGGGATTTGAAACGCAAGGCGTGATTCCCGACATCGTGACGATGGCGAAGGGAATTGGCAATGGCTGTCCACTGGCGGCTGTCGTCACGACGCCAAAAATTGCCCAGTCTCTTGTTGGAAAGGTTCATTTCAACACCTTCGGCGGAAACCCGGTCGTAAGTGCAATTGGCAAAGCAGTCCTCGAAGTCATCGAACAGGAGAGTCTTCAGGCCAATGCGCTTAAAATCGGCAACTTCATTTTGGCGGGTTTACAGAAACTCAAAGAAAAACATAAAATCATCGGCGACGTCCGGGGCAGGGGACTCATGCTGGGAATCGAGCTGGTTAAAGATCGAACTACAAAGGCGCCGGCTTCAGCCGAATGCGCTCAGGTCTTGGAAGGCACCCGGGAATTGGGCCTGCTGATTGGCAAAGGCGGCCTTTGGGGACAAACGATCCGGTTCGCGCCCCCAATGTGCGTGACTCAGGCTGACGCCAAGTTCGCCCTGGCCGTGTTGGACGAAACTTTTTCGTCCCTGTAAGACTAATTTGCGTAGCGGACATGCGTCCGCTCTGACTGATTCGCGGCTGGGTCATTCCTTGTCCCTTGTCGTTCAGCATTTCCAGCCCTCTGACGATTATTCTCCCTCTCCTTGCCCGTCCTCCGTAGCACCGCGTAAGAATGATACTGCGGAGGGTGGACGGGAGAGCACTGGGGTGGGGGAGAGGCCACTCATGGCACTGCATTTGGCCTTCCCATCCAAACCGTCTCAAATCCCGGAGAAAAATTCGAGCCGACTATTCGCGCCTCCTTGAACCACGGCCAATTCTTTGTCAGCAACGATGTTTCTCCGAGAATAATTTCTGCCGGCCTTTGCGGCCACGGTGGATGCCAAACTCGGAAGAACCGTCTCCTCCCATTGGCCGAATTGAAGGCGATATATCGCTCCATAAACCATTCATCCATCGAACCGGCCGCGCACGGCCGAAAATCCGCCAAAGGTAGGGCGGACGCCCTGCCCACCACCCTGTCCGCCGTGGTCTTGGCGAAAGAGGAAGCTTCTGAGCGAAGGGGGGCCCCGCGCCGCCGAATTGTCGCGCAGGTCTGATAGTTGTTTAGTCGAGCGAGCCTTGCCTCAAACTTAAGCGCCGCGCCATTGTTCACATCCGCCACCTGGCCCGTGAAACCGGCATTCTCCAAATCACCACGATACGAAATCCTCCCATAACGATAAGGCAGCCCAAAGGTCGTCGGGCCGAGCATGACGGCAAGCCGGCTGGTAAGCCACTCTGCGATAAAATGAATTCCGCACTCGCCGGCATGCCGGACATAGGTCCGAACATTCAGAAAATGGTGAGTCGCAATTGGCCGAAACAACAGCGCCGCCAATTTACCGCCAAGTCGCGGCCTCATGCCGCGCATGGTAAACGCCACCAGGCTGACAAAAGCCTTGCCATCCAACAAATCCAGTTGGAACGGCACGTCACGCTGCAGCTCTTTAGCATCTACCTGGAAATGGATCATCAGCGCGTCAACCCAGGCGGCAATAAACAGCGTCTCCCTTCGCTGCGACAGCATAAGCCTCTGCGCCCTGGCGCTGGGCTGGCAAGTTAGGTTCGATTGAGCGGTTGCATTCATAAGGCCTTTCTCTATTTGCGTAGCAGCGGACATGCGTCCGCTCTAACTAATCCTCACGATGCGGCGTGACGGTTTAGATCCTCCAACGCCGCGCCCAAAAATTGAAAATCAAATTCAAATCCCGATTCCACGAGCCTCCGGGGATTGATCCGGCGGCTTTTGATGATCAGTTCCGTTTCGGTCCTCAGAAAAAATGCGCCAATATCCAGCATCCATTCAGCCGTCGGCAAACCAAACGTCATCCTGCAGGTGTCGCGAAAGGATTTCATCATCTCCCCATTTGTGACGGGATGAGGAGCCGCGATATTGACCACGCCCCTCAACTCCTCGTGGGTCATGAGCCACTGGACCGCCCGGCAAAAATCGTTTTCGTGGATCCATGAAACAAATTGGCGTCCGCTGCACATCTTCCCGCCCAGACCCAGTCGTGTCAGTCGCCGCAGCATCGGAAAGACGCTGTTTTTGTCTCGCCCAAGCACCATCGCGGCTCGCATGGCAATCTTTCGTGTAGCTGGAGTTTGTGCTTCATTGAAAGCACGTTCCCAGGCCGTCGCCACTTCGATGGAAAATGCGTCTTTGGCTTCCGGCATGCTGGCGATCTCGCCGGATTCGTCCCACGCCGGACCAAAAGTGTGTTTGTAAATGGTTGCCGTGCTCGCATTTAACCAGATCGGGGGTGGCGTCTTGCATTTGGCGATGGCTTGGCCAATGACGCGCGTGGATTGAACTCTTGACTCAAGAATGAGCATTCGATTCCGTTCATGGTAACGACAATTGACGGACCGTCCGGTGAGATTGATCACAGCGACGCTATCTTCCAATTCGTGCGTCCAATCACCAGCATTGCGGGCGTCCCAGGCAATTTGACGGATTGTGTCATCGCTTGGCTTCGGCGAACGCGTCAGGACGGTGATCGCGTATCCGCGCTTCAGGAAATACGTCGCCAGCGCGCGTCCCAGAAATCCTGAACCGCCCGCTATGACGACCTTTTGGGCTTTGGCATTCATGGTGCTCATGCCCCTTCATGTTCAATCATGGCATTACGGAGAGGTGGGCGTATGTGCCACTCATGCCCGATATTTTTGCGTATTCGCCGGTCAATGATCCCGTGCATAGCCGGTACGAGCGTCTTCATATCGCCCCCTTCAACGCCGCCCATGCATAGACGATCGGCAAATACATGAATACAACATTCGTCGCGTGATAACCGAGCCACCGGAACCTGTTTGTCAGATACGGCCTCATATCGAAGATGAACGTGGCGGCGATCAATCGAATCGTCCAGAACACGGCAAGAAATGCGCATACGGCCCGTGCCAGGCCGTCGCCGGCTGCTAATGTCCCGGCGAACGTGACTGTGATAAGTCCAAAGCTTATCAGGCACAGTCCGATGAATGCGTAATAGACCCAAAACAATCGCTGGATGAATGGCGGCAGGACTGCGATATGAGCCCGCAAATTTACAGCCTGTGGCATGAGCGCGCCCGCGCAAAGTAAACCCAGGTGCATAATCCCGGCCAGTTCGAGAAGCAGCGTTAGAGGATGTGTGTTCATAGTGTGTTTCAGGTTGCGCCGATAGCGTTGAGCATCGGCAGGATGACTTGTGTAATGAATGTTGGATGGAAAAGCATGAAGACCGGAGCCACGGTAATGAATAAGGTAAATAACCACCCGTATAGGCTGCGTCCCAGGCCAACGGTGCGGCCAAATCCGCTGCGCTCAATGACGACCCCGCATCCCTGGATCAAAAAATAAAGTGACGGCAATCCATAACCGCCGCCGGCCGGTACTGAAATAACCATTTCATGAATCAAGCCTGATAATCCGAAAACCAGCAGCGTCGCTATCGATGGAGTGGTAATCCGCCGAAGTGGACGAAAGGTAAATTGAAATGCCAATTCATTGAAAGCAGTGTTCCAACGCCGGCCCCAAAATTCCGCGAGCGATGTCGCCAAAATCGGATTTTGCATGACGGGCGTTGCTGTGATCCCAGCTTGCCGCCAAAACAGTGAGAGCAGGTGAAATAATCCAAAATGAAGGATGAAAACGACTCCAATCATGCCCGTCCAACCGGCAGATACTGGATGCCCGGGCAATCGCAATCGTGCGATGATCCACAGGAGAATCACGCCCGCGCTCATTTTCGCGACGGCAAAAAGCCATTCTGTCATCGGCGGTTTTACGGGATTCGCGCGCGCGTCCAGGAAGCTCGTTCCGTCCATTCCCGGCCACGCCAGCAGGTAAGCCACTGCCCGTGCCGGTCGTGGCCTCAATCCACGACAAATGGCTTGTCGGTAAGTAAGCCATTTGCAGCCAAAGTAGAGAGCGAACGCCATAACCCACATAAAAATCCAGGCGGCAACGTGAGCCTTCAACAGAAGCGCGACCAGTGGCAAAACCAACAACGGAAGTATCAGCGATCCCAAATTTTGTAAACGCCCGATCAATTGGGGTGGGGACGGCTCGTCCCCACACAAAGCAGGTTCCCCGGTTTTTTCAGACCCACTCGTGGTCCGCGGATCCGGTAGGGCGGACCTCCCGGTCCGCCATCGCCCCCAACTCATTGATGCCGCAATCACACCGGTCCGGGCCCCATGGCCTCTAATTCCACAACTTCCCCCAAGGCGGCTCCGGTTGCGAGCAACCCATCGGTAAACAACGTGGAGGAAACGCCTGATCAGCCAAATCCGTCCGAGTTGCCGCAACGGCCACGCCCACCAAAAGTCCCGGGCAATTTCAAGCAGCGCATCGGCCCCGCCAAAACATCGGCCGTCTGGCCGCAAAACCCTCATCTCCTCCATCAGTTGCGAATCTGACATATGAAGCCGTACCGCCAGTCCAGCGGTTTGATGTCCAGCCTTTAGGCTGTCCGCCGCAATTTGCAGCGGCAAAAGTTCAAGACGCCGCCCCGCGAGCAGAGGCTGAAACCTCCGCGCCATGGCCGTGCACAAATTGCAGTTGGCATCGTAAAAAATCCAGCCACGCGCTTTGTTATATTCTGTAATTTCAGTATTCACAGAAATGTTGTTCTAAAATTTTTTATTTCCCGATTCGGACCATTTTCAGGACTTTATCCCCAAGTTTCAAAAATTTTACAATCCCGCTCGCCGGTAACTGGCAAATTTGGCTGTACCAGGCCGACGTCGTCCCAAAAAACTCCCGCAAATCGCGCAATCGCTGCTCGGTATAGGCATCTGCGCCCGGATTCTTTTCCGCTTCAGCGATGCACTCATCCAGCATCTGAATCGTGGGATCGATTTCCCGCCGTTTGCGTTCGTTTAGCACCACGCGAAACAATTCCCACACATCCTTCATGGACTCGAAATGGTCCCGTTTATCCCCCAGGATATGGACCATTTTGACAATGCCCCAGCTCTGAAGCTCTTTGAGACTCGTGCTGACATTCGATCGGGCGACCCCCAGCGTTTCCACGATATCGTCGGCGTTCAACGGTTTCGGCGATATAAAAAGCAGGGAATGGATCTGGGCAACCGTGCGGTTAATACCCCACTTCGTGCCCATTTCACCCCAGTGAAGGATGAACTTTTGCTGAACTGGCGTGAGTGGCTGCATGGTTTCTAGTATTTCTGTCATTTCAGAAAATACAGTATATGACGCTTTTGTCAACTACAAAAATACACCCGCCATTGGCCCGGCTGAAGGGCAAGGTGCGTTACGAACCAATTGGGTTTGAATTGTTGCCGCCAAAGTTCACACTCTCACAACTCCAGCATCTTTACGAAGCCGTCCTGGAAACCGAACTGGACAAACGGAACTTTCGCAAAAAGGTTCTTGGTTTTGGCCTTTTGGTCCCACTCAAGCAAACGCAGATGACCGGACGCCATCGTCCGGCCCAATTATTCAGCTTCAACACTGAGAAATACGAAAAATTGAAAAAGCGCGGATTTAACTTCGAAATCTAGACGCGTTATTATGACCGATAAAACCGTTTTATTCACTGGCAAATTTCTTTCCCTTATCAGAGAGGGCCGATGGGAATACGCCGACCGCGTGAATGCCACCGGCGCGGCCATTATCGCGGCCGTAACCGACGACGGGAAAGTCCTGCTCGTGGAACAATATCGCATTCCCGTTCACACTCGCACTATCGAGATGCCAGCGGGAATCATCGGCGATGAGGCTGAGTACAGCAAGGAATCACATGCGGAAGCAGCGCGACGCGAACTTCGCGAGGAAACCGGCTACGACGCCGCGCGCATGGAAATCCTCACCACCGGTCCGGCTTCGAGCGGGTTGACGTCCGAAGTGGTGACTTTGTTTCGATCTTCCGGCCTTCGGAAAGTGAGCGCCGGCGGCGGCGTCGCCCACGAAGACATCATTGTGCACGAAGTGCCGCTAAAGGAGGTTCACTCTTGGCTGGAAGCAAAGGTCCAGGCGGGCTTGATGATCGAGCCCAAAGTCTATGCGGGCCTTTATTTTCTCTTGAGGGAATCATGAAAGATGACTGCCCTAGCAGCCCGTTAAAAAAGTCAAAATTATATCTTGACATAGATTTTACATTAGTTATGAATATCGCATGGCGATAGGCAAACGCAAACCCACTCAGGACGAACTGTTCGTTCCCACCCTCAAGCTGGCCACCGGTCCTG
>DATAST010000254.1:0-7395 GCA_036269115.1 Verrucomicrobiia bacterium
TTTGGTGTTTTGGCGAGGCTTCAGCGAAGGAGCATGTTTGAAAACCCTGTGACTGAAGCTGAAACGACGCCAAAACCCAAAAAGACCGCTTCCCCTTCTTTTTCTTCCCGAATGGCTACAGTATTTTTTAAACCGCTCTAAGGATCAAACATTGAACTCACGCACTCACTCAGCGGTTCTGACAATCTTGTCGGCTTCCCGCCGCGTCGAGTTTCCACTGCCGCGGGACCGGTTTTCGCCGAGGGCGCGGTGGCGTTGACGCCATTTGCCGGGGCTGATGCCGAAACGGCGGGCGAACATTTGATTGAACAAGCTCAACGATTTGTATCCGCTCTCAAATGCCACTTCCACGACCTTGGATTGGCTGGTGGCCAGCAATTCGCAGGCGCGTGCCAGGCGGATTTCCGCCCGTTTATCGGAAAAGGACATGCCCATTTGCTCGAAGAAAATGCGGCTTAAATGGCGTGGCGTGCATCGCGTGACCCGCGCCAGTTCATCAAAACTCATTTCCGAAAGCACGTCCGGCGGGGCAGTGGCCAAAAAGGAGCGCAAACGGTCCCGGGCATCGCCGCCGTCCAGTTGCGGAGCCAACTCGTTGATTTTGCCGCCAAAAATTTCTACAAAAAGCTGCAGCAACGATAGCCTGAAGAGCAGGCTGCTGGCGTTTCCCTTCACGCGCGCGTCATGCATGCGGCGCGCGATCGGCCGGGATGCTGGAAAGACCTGAACGGCCAGGTCAGTTTGAGCGGAGGCGTTTTTGAGAAGATCCTGTTCGTTCAGCGTGATGAGGCCGGTCAGGCGGGAGGGCATCACGCCAAAAGAATGGACCGACATGCTGTTGAGCTGGCTGGCCCGAATATGTCCGCGCGCGCCGGCGGATGCCAGAATGACCGAGCCCGGCTCCAGGTCTACGCTCGTGGCGCCACGCAGCCAATATCCCACCCCGATTTCCACTTGAATGAGCGACCAATCAGACGGGCCCGGAAACCATTCTTTGCCCGGCAAAATTGAAAACTTCCTGATCGTCAGGTGAGGCTCATACAAATGATCCAACGTATTCATGCTTCAATTGTGAAACTGCGCGCCCACAGCTACTTCCCCGGAAACGCCAGACTACTGGAGACGTGTTACAAACTGATGGCGGTTCTGAAAAGTTAGTGAAACTCCAAATGACTGTGTTTCATTCGCCTGTTCCCGCTGGACATTTCATTTTCTTTTCTTCAACATTCGCCATGCAAAAGAGGTTGCATGTCATCATGTTGTGTGCCGCTGTTGCTGTGAGCGGCTGCAAAACTTTTTCGCCCATGTCCAAAAACCAATTCAGCTCTTTCAAAGGCGTCGACAGTTTTTCAAAATTCGCAGTCTCCACCAATGCCGGCGGCGAAACCGTTTTACTCTCGCCGCCCATCCAGGCCGGAATGGACTGGAACGAACTCATTGTGTCCTGGAACGCCGAAGCCCCGAATGGAACGTTCGTAAAAGTTGAAGCGCAGGCCCTGGCGCCGGGACGCGCGACGAATTTTTACACCATGGGGCTGTGGTCGCCGGACAACGTGGCGTTTCCCCGGACGAGTGTGCGCGACCAGAAGGATGCCGATGGTGAAGTCAGGACCGACATACTGGAACTGTCACAATTCGCCGACGCCGCGCAAGTGCGCGTGACCCTAGGTGGCGCCAACGGCATGCTGCCCGCGCTGAAATTTCTTGGCCTTTCATTTTCAAACACAAAAGCCACTCCCCCCGATCACGGTCCTGACCGCAAGGCCTGGGGAAAGATCATTCCTACGCCTGAGAAATCGCAAAACGCCTATCCGGAGGAGGAAGGATGGTGCAGTCCCACATCGCTCACTATGGTGTTGGAGCGCTGGGCCAGCGTGCTGAACCGGCCGGAAATGAATCTCGATGTGCCGCAAGTGGCTGCCGCAGTTTATGATGACGCGTATCGCGGCACCGGAAACTGGCCTTTTAACACCGCCTTTGCCGGCAGCTTCAACGGCATGCGCGCTTACGTGACCCGGTTCAACGGCATTTCCGAACTGGAACAATGGATTAATGCAGGCATCCCAGTCATCATCTCGGCGCCCTGGGGCATGCTCGATCCCAGCCGCATTTCCACCGGCAACGGTCATCTCACCGTCTGTATCGGCTTTACCAAAGACGGCGACGTCGTGGACAACGACCCCGGTACGAACCCCAGGAAAAGTGTCCGGCACATCTACAAACGGGAAGACGTCATCCGCGCCTGGGCGAAATCCCATAATACGGTTTACCTGGTATATCCTGTCTCAGCACAAATTCCCAAAGACCAGTTTGGGCAGTGGTGAACATTTAGTCCACTGTCCACTGTCCCTTGTCCTCACCACGTCCATGGGCTCCGACTGTAGACTGGGGACTCGGGACTGTAGGCTTTTTCCACCCCACAATAAAAAGCCAATCTCTGGCAATAGATGGAGAGCCTTCAAAGCGGTGTCCGCTACATTAACCGCGTTGACAATTCGAACCAATAATCCCATTTTAATCCCCTATGGATGTTCTCACTCTTTCGCGCATCCAGTTCGGCCTAACCATCGGCTTTCACTATATCTATCCGCCGCTCAGCATTGGTTTGGGCGTGATGCTCGTACTTTTTGAAGCATTTTGGCTCAAAACCAAAAACCAGGTCTATCACCAGATGGCCAAATTTTGGACCAACATTTTTGCCCTCACGTTTGCGCTGGGTGTCGCCACCGGACTCGTGATGGAATTTGAGTTCGGCACCAACTGGGCATCCTATTCGCGCTTCGTCGGGGACATCTTCGGCAGTGCGCTGGCCGCGGAAGGAATTTTTGCGTTCTTTTTGGAGGCGGGATTTCTCGCCGTCCTGCTATTCGGCTGGGACAAGGTGAGTCCCAGGATGCACTTTTTCGCTACCTGCATGGTTTGCCTGGGCGCGCACTTCAGCGCCGTGTGGATCACCGTGGCGAATTCCTTCATGCAAACGCCCGCTGGCTACCATCTGGTTGGAACAGATATGCACAGGCGCGCCGAAGTCACGAACTTTTGGCAAATGGTGATGAGTCCCTCGAGCGGTGATCGCCTCTTTCACACGCTGTGCGGTGCCTGGATGGCAGGGGCATTCCTCGTGATTAGCGTGAGCGCGTATTATCTGCTCAAGAAACGGCACGAAGATTTTGCCTGGCGCTGCATGCAAATTGCCCTGCCCGTTGCGTTGCTCGCGTCGATCGTGCAAGGCATAAGCGGCGACATGAGCGCGCGCATGGTGGCCAAGTGGCAGCCGGCCAAGCTCGCTGCCTTTGAGGGCCTTTACCATACTGAGACCAACGCGCCTCTTGCGATCGTCGGCTATGTGGATGAAAAAGACCATAAAGTCGAAGGGCTGGAAGTGCCTGAGCTTTTAAGCTTTCTCACTTACCACGATCTTCACGCCCAGGTCCAGGGTTTGGATTCTGTTCCGCCGGAAGATTGGCCGCCCGTGCAAGCCTGCTTCATGTTTTTCCATGGCATGGTGGCAATCGGTGTCGCGCTGTTGGCCGTTTCGATGGTTGGGTGCCTGGTGATGTGGCGGGGGGAATTGAGCGTCAACCGCTGGCTGTTATGGATTCTCGTTTTCTCGGTTTTGGGCCCGGCAATTGCCAATCAGCTGGGCTGGTTTGCCGCCGAAGTAGGCCGCCAGCCCTGGATAGTTTGGCACGAGATGCGCACACCGGCGGGTCTATCAGCCGTTATCCGCGCCAACACGGTCCTGACTTCACTGGTCCTGTTTACGTTCATCTATATGCTGCTGTTTGCCGTGTTTATTTATATGCTCAACCATAAAATCCAAACCGGCCCGCATCCGGATGATTTGGTGCCGCACGGCAAATTGGCGATCCCCAATCTTACTACAGATGAATCTACCAGTTGATTTAAACAGCATTTGGTTTGTCCTGGTTGGCGTGCTGCTCACCGGTTACGCCATGCTCGACGGTTTCGATTTGGGCATCGGCGCCCTGCACTTGTTTACCAAAAAAGACGAAGAACGGCGCCTGATGCTGAATACCATCGGCCCTGTTTGGGACGGCAATGAAGTCTGGCTGGTCGTGGGCGGCGGCGCGCTCTTTGCCGCATTCCCGAATTGTTACGCGACCGTTTTCTCGGGCTTTTATCTCGCATTTGTGCTCCTGTTGTTTGCGTTGATTTTTCGGGCCGTGGCCATCGAATTTCGCAGCAAACAACCTATGCGCTGGTGGCGGCAAATGTGGGACATCGGTTTTGCCGCCGGGAGCATTCTCTCCGCCCTGCTCATCGGAGTGGCCATGGGCAATATCGCCCAGGGCGTTCCGGTAGACGCGCGCGGCGAATTTGCGGGCACCTTCTTTGGTCTGCTCCAGCCCTACCCGCTCCTGCTCGGCATTACGACCGTGGCGCTGTTCATGATGCACGGCGCCATTTACGGCGTCATGAAAACCGAAGGAGAACTACACGACAAACTCCGGCGCTGGGCGTTGAACTCCATTATCTTTTTCGTCATCTGCGCTGCCACCACGACCATGGCCACGCTGCTTTACGTGCCGCACATGGCCGCGCGCATCAAAGATCATCCCTGGCTCTTCAGCATCGTCATCTTAAATATGCTGGCCATCGCCAATATCCCGCGCGAATTTCATCGCGCCAAGGACTGGCTCGCTTTCCTTTCCTCATGCGCCACCATGGCCACGCTCATGTTGCTGTTCGGCATTAACCAATATCCCTACCTGCTTTACAGCGTGCCAAATCCTGAAAACTCGTTGGACATTTACAACGCGGCTTCCTCGCAGAAAACGCTGGGCATCATGTTGATCATCGCAGGCATCGGCGTTCCCGTTGTCCTGGCCTACACCGCCTGCATTTATTGGATATTCCGCGGGAAGGTGAAGCTCGGCAAGTCGAGCTATTAACGTATCAGCATTCAATGTTCACCTGGTTCGAACATTGAGATTCCCACACCGTTAGGATTTTCCTAAAATCTGCGAAAAGGCGCAGAAGTGATGGGCAAAATTTCCAGGCAAAAGCAGAAGCTCGTTTGGCCCGTTTTGGGTGGGGCTTTGGCGGCGCTTTGCGGCCTGTTGCTCTGGGAAATGCCGTTGGGTGCTCCGTGGATCAACGCCAGCTACGATTATTTATTCCGCTTCGGCAGCCGCGCAGTCACGAACAATGTCGCGCTCATCCTGATGGATAATCAGGCCTTTGAGCAATTTCACCAGACGCGCGGCCAGCCGTGGGACCGGGCCTTGCACGCGCAGTTGCTCAATAAGCTGGCCGATGACGGCTGTTCCATGGTCGTCTTCGACGCGTTTTTTGCCGAGCCGCACGACCCAACCAACGATAACGCCCTTGCCGCGGCTTTGCGGCGTCAGCGGAACGCCGTACTTCTCGCCAACCAGGGTCAGGTGACGGATTCAGGCCTGACCGGGGCCGAGGCGGAATTGCCGGCGCCAATATTTCTCGCAGCCGCGCGGACAAATTGGGGCGTTGGCTGGTGGGACCCCGATGAAGACTCAATTGTACGACGACATTGGCCCTTTCCGTCGCCCGAAATGTATCCGAGCCTGGCATGGACGGCGGCACGGCTTTCAAAAGCGGAGCTGAGCGATAAGCCGTTGGAACGCTGGCTGCGTTACTATGGAGAACAAGGCTCCTGGACGCAAATGAGCTATGGGTTCGCGTTGAGCAAACCCGAAAATTATTTTCGGGACAAAACCGTCTTTATCGGGTCGGCGCCGCAAACATCCCTGCCCAACAAAGAATCCGACGAATTCAGCACTCCCTACACGCGCTGGACCCATCAGTCAAAAGGGGGCGTGGAAATCATCGTTACCGAATTTCTGAATCTCATGAACGGGGACTGGCTGCGGCGGCCGTCGGCGTGGCTGGAGATTCTAATCCTGGTCGTGACGGGATTTTCGGCCGGCGCGGGATTTTGCCGGATGAAATTCCGGGTGGCGGCCGTTACCGCGGCGGGCGTTGCCGTGGCGGTATCATTGGCGGCGGTTTCGTGGAGTTATTTCACGAATTATTGGTTCCCCTGGCTGATCATCAGCGGCGGACAAATTCCGTGCGCGCTGGCGTGGGCGGGCTTCGTAAAACTTCGTGAAGCGCGGCGAGTTGAAACTGAGAAGGAAGAACCGTTGCCTGAGACTCCGGGCTTTGAATTGTTCCAGCCTCCGTTTGGCAAAGGCGCTTACGGCAACGTCTGGCTCGCGAAAAATGCCGCCGGCCAATGGCGCGCGTTGAAGGTCATTTACCTGAAGCATTTTAACGGCGACACCGTGCCTTACGAACGCGAGTTCAACGGCGTAACCCGCTATAAACCCGTTTCCGACAAGCATCCGGGGCTGTTGCGCGTGGATTTTGTCAGCCAAAAATCGGACGACTATTTCTTTTACGCGATGGAACTGGGCGATTCGCTCGCATCCGATTGGCAGGGCGAACCGAAAACGTATAAGCCGCGCGATTTAGGCGGTGAACGCGCGCGGTCGCTGGGCCGGAGATTGCCGCACGCGGATTGCATCCGCATTGCCATCGCGCTGGCGGACGCACTGACCTTTCTGCACGAAAACGGATTGACGCACCGCGACATCAAGCCTGGCAACGTCATTTTCGTGAATGGCGAACCGAAACTCGCCGACCTGGGCCTGATCGCTGAAATTCGCCCGGAGAATGAAACCAAGACATTCGTCGGCACCCCCGGCTACATGCCTCCGCCGCCCGAGCCGCCGGGGACGCCAGTGGCGGACATTTATGCCCTGGGCATGCTGCTCTACGTCATCAGCACGGGCAATAACGCAGCATTTTTCCCGGAAATTGCCACCACACTCGTGAACACAAACGAGCCGGCGCCGTACCTGGCGCTGAACGCCGTCATTCTCAAGGCGTGTCAGCCGGATGTGACGAAACGATATCAGTCGGCAGTCGAACTGAGGACTGCGTTGTATGCCTTACTTAACGAGAAATAAGGAACTCCAACTCCAAGGACCTGAGAACCAAAGAGAAACTCTTTCGCGTATTTAGCGTATTTAGCGGTCAAACTCTGGCCTTTTTTGAGGTTCTTTGCGTTCTTTTGCGGCTAAATCGAGTTCGTGTATTTCCCGTATTTCGAGATTCAGAAAACTTTCGAAACCCTTCGCCACCTTCGCGCGAAATCAAATCTGAAATTTGCGGACCGGCAAAGGCGCTTAAGTATAGCGGCCGGGTGTAAACACTTAAATTGCTCATATTAAACTGCTTATACAAATGTAACTGGTTCTTCGCTGTTTTGAGTGGAATGAGTGTGTAGTCTTGGGGCATGACGCCTGAGAAACTATTTCATGAACTATTGGGACTGGGACTGAACTGGGAAGTGACCGAGAGCCGGTTTGAGCCGGCCAGTGGGACTGT
>DATAST010000255.1:0-32288 GCA_036269115.1 Verrucomicrobiia bacterium
CATTCCGCCAGTCTGGCATTGGTTCTGCTGGCCGAAAATACGAATCCGAGTCCATATCGCTCACACCTTCAAAACGCAAACTCGCCCGTGTTTGCAAGCGGTTTGGATGTTTGCCCGATCGCTAAACGGGATGACAGTGACGGGCGTTAGAGACCTTCCTATTGCCGAGTTAGGAGGAGAGCCATACTCTGTGCCGTTAAAAAAGTGTTCTGCTATACCTCTTGTTTCGCCTCTTTTATATCCGCGTGAAGCCATGTGCGAGCGTAATTCCAGTTCTCATCCGGCAAAAATCCCGAAAAGCCGATCTACGGAGCTGAAATACGATAAAACTGCGCACTCGAATTCGTTGCGGTCGTATCAATGAACTGGTAGAGGCCGGGCTGGGCTTCGATGGCCGTTCCGATGTCGGTCCAATTTATTAGGTTGGTGGATGACCAGACGGTATAGGTTGCATTGGAACTGCCGGAGAAGTTCAGTGTGAAACTGGTTCCGGTTCCTCCGTAGGCCCATGAAGGATTGGCGAATTGCGGGGTGGCTGGGAGGGTGATGTTGATGGTGGCCTGGGCGGTTCCGGACTGGTAATACTGGTCGGCGGTCGTGAAATTGAAAGTGGAGTAGGGGCCTCCGGTTGCGCCGTTGGCGGGCGCAAAAATGACGCGGCAGGACGGATCTGAGACCATGGTATTTGGGGAGTTGATTAACGGACCTCTTGTGCCGTTGGAATACTGGTAGAGAGTGCCGGCGGAGGGTAGAGTTGTGACGTAGAAATTCAATGCGTTCCCGTCGGGATCACTGCCTGAAAGCGCAAGTGTGAGGTCATGGTTTATGTAGCCTGATGCGGTAATGTTATAGGCGCCTGGCGCCTGGTTGCCGATCGCCAGACCGAAATTAGCGCCGGCGGCGATCGCGGCGACGTTGGTTAGACCGGCCGGAATATTGGTTTGGTTTTGGTCGTCACTGCCCCAGCCCATCACGGTCCCGTCGGTGGTCAGGGCGAGGTTAAAGAGGCTTTGGCTTCCGCTGGATATTGCCTGCACACTGGTTAAATTGCCGGGCACATTTGCCTGACCACTGGAATTGCTGCCCCAAACGGCGATCGTGCTTGCCGCGCCACCGATGCCATAGGTAGCGGCGAGGGTGGCATTGAGGTTGTTCATTTCGGCGGACGTCAATGCGCGGTTGTAGATTTGTATTTCGGCAATATCGCCGTTGTAGGGATAAATGCCCGTTGTCATGGCGCCAATATCGAAGGGACAGTCTATGCGAGCATCGGCGCAGAGTCCGCTCTGAGCTGCCACAATCGCTCCATCCACGTAGAGAGTGATGGTGTCACCATTGCGCGCGTAGATGGCGATGTGCGGATTTCCATCGGTTACGTTGCCGCCGTAAAGGCTGAAATCGGCGCTACAACCATCGGCTCCCGCGCCAAGGCCCGCTCCGAGTTGGCTTCCGTTAATTACCAGGGACCAGTCGTCTGCGATGCCGGAAACATCGGCGCCAAGCAGGCCGGTGTTGAGGTAATAATTGGGAGAAGCGTTTCCTGGTGTAGAAGTCCTAAAGACAACAGCGATGGTAAAACTGCCGGCTCCGGAGATAGCGCTATCGGGCGCAGCCACGGCCAGATATTGAGCAGAACCACTGGAGAAGTGGACGGTGTTGTGGCCGTTCAAAGCATCGGTGTAAAGCACGGGTTGATGACCGGTGCTGGTCTGAGTCGCGCTTTTGCCGCCGACGATGTCTGTCCAGGTGGAAACGGCTGAAGCGTTTTGGCCTGTCAGGCTGTCGGCGGTCCACCGGTTTACCAAAGCGCCGGCGACACCGGATAATCCGTATTTATTGGCCAGGGTCCGGGAAAGATTAGCCATTTCAAACGGGTTCAGCGCCTGGGAATAGAACTGGATCTCGGCAATGTCTCCGTTGAAATAATAGGGCGCCGTGGTCATGGCGCCGATTTCGAACGGGCAACTGGCCCGTGGTTGAGTGCAGAGGCCATTTTGTTCGGCGACCATATTGCCATCCACATATAAACGAATGGCGCCGCCGGAACGAACATAAGCGCCGATGTGCGGGCTGCCGTCAGTTACCGTGCCGCCATAAAGGCTGACATCGGAACTGCATCCGCCGCTGCCTTCGCCCAGGCCCGCGCCGAGTTCACTGCCATTGATGACAAAGGACCAGTCCTGGGCGGCATTGGGAACGTCAGCACCCAGAAGGCCTGTGTTCAAAAAAAAAGACGGAGATGAATTTCCGGGCGTGGATGTTTTAAAAACAACGACGATGGTGAAATCGCCTGCGCCGGAAATGGCGCTGTCAGTGGCGGCGACGGTCAAAAACTGGCTGGCGGCGCTGGAAAAACGAACTGTGCTATGGCGGTTAAGAACGTTGGTAAAGAGTTGAGGCTGGCTCGCGGCGATGGCCTGGGTAGCGCTTTTTCCGGCAATGATATCGGTCCAATTGCTTACGGAAGAGCCGTTGTTCCCGCCCAGACTGTCAGCGGTCCATCGACTGGCCGGTCCCGGGCTGCCGTCAGGAGTTGACTTGAGCGCGAGAGTATTATCCTCGCCCGCTGCAATAGCGGTCACGTTGGCCAGGCCGGCTGGTATGTCCGTTTGCCCAAACCCGTCCCATCCCCAGGCGGCTACAGTTCCATTGGCAAGCAGAGCGACGCTATGATAGTAGCCGGCTGCGATAGCCACGACATTGGTCAACCCTGCGGGCACGTTGGTCTGACCGTGAATGTTATTTCCCAGGCCGTCACGGTATTGTTCCCGTTGAGCGCGAGGTTGTGATACCCGCCGGCGGCAATGGCAATTACATTCGTCAAATTTGCGGGAACGTTTGTCTGCCCATAGGTATTGCCGCCCCAGGCGACGACGGTGCCGTTGGACATCAAGGCGAGGCTATGCTGAATTCCGGCGGCAATATCCACGACGTTGTTCAAGCCGACAGGAACATTGGTCTGGCCGTTGCCATTGCTGCCCCAGGCGACGACTGTACCATCATTTTTTAGCGCCAGGGCGTGACTCGTGCCGGCAGCGATGCGAACGACATTTGTCAGCCCTGCAGGCAAATCAGCCAATCCAAAAGAACTAGCGCCCCATGTCTCCAAACGTCCGCCCGTAGTGAATTGGACATCCACGCCCCGCGCCACGCCAAGGCTGTTGCTGGCAACAATGCGGTAATGGTAAATCTGATGCACGGCAAGGCCGTTGATATTGGCGGTCACAGTTTGAGAACTGTTTCCGACGCTGGTAATGGCGGTTCTCGAGCCGTATCCGTTGTTCGTTCCCCATTCCAGCCAGGCGATTGTCGTCGCAGCATTTCCGACGACTGTTCCGCGAAGAGTGGCGCCGTTTGCGGAAATTGAGGTTGCGGACAAAGTCATCACGGAAGGCGGACCATAGGCACGCTGATAAAGCATGAATAAATGGTCCGGGCGAACGAACTGGTATTTGTTTGTGTCAAACGCGTTGGCGATGTTGAGCATGTCCGAGGGAGTCAGGTTCCACGTAACCGCCTGGCCGGCGATGAATAAAGGTGCGGTGCCGTTAAACCCGCTGGCAGCGCTGGTGATGGCGGAGATGATGGCATTGGTGTCCGGAGAATACGTGGGAGTAAGCGGAATGGTTTTCAGCCCTAAATTCACCGCGCTGTAGGAGCCGCCCTGATCGAACAGACCGAGCAAGGTCGGGCAATTCGTGGCGTAGGATTGCGCACTGCCAGTCGTCACATTGTCCCAAACGGTAATGCTGCGGAAACCCGTCCGCTGCAAATAGGCGTCGGACCGGGTGGCAAAGGCGGCGACGTTGGCGGCATTCCAAAGCTCCAGGTGGGCGTAACCTGTGCCGTCCGGTCCCGCGACGAGGCAGTCATTGGAAGTGGCTGTGCTCCAATAATAATTGATCATGGCCGGGTCCAAATCAGCGACCAGCGGATCAGCCGTCCAGCCAATCGGAACTTTTCCCCGCGCGGGATTCTCCCACCACATCTTCATCACGTGCTCCATGTACTGGGCGTTGTCGCCATCGCTCAAAATGAGAGAGACATAGATTTTGTTGGTCAGCGGCGGGGGTGGGGGAATCGGCGGGACGTTAATGGTCCGGGGAGAACCGCTATAAACCGAGCCGTTCCGATAGAAATCACTGGCAAGAACGGGGATCCCGTAGCTGGCGATCCATGTCAGGCCGTTCCCTTCACTGGGCCACCATCCCATGTAAACTCCATTAACCGGAGTCATGCCGGAAACAAATTTGGCCAGCAAATTGGCGTCCTGACCCGTGCCCGGGTCCAACCAGACAGTTGCCGATTTCACAGCGACAAGATAATCGCGCAAGTTTCCATCGATGCCGGTCTCCATACCGGCAATGATGCGATGCGTGCATAACGGCCAGTAGTTCGTATAGAGATATCCATAGACCTGATATTGATTTGAAAATCGCCCGCGCAAATCGTCGGTGACAGGAAGATTATACGGCGCATTGGTCAACGTAAAAAGCAACCCCGGATCGCAAATGAGTTCATTGTTTACGCCTGCCATGGTTGTCGCCAAATTCAAAGTATCCGGCTCATTCGGGTCGGTCACTACCAACCCTGTCAGGTAACTTTTATATTTGAGAATGCAGCCGTAACCGTTGGTCAGGTTGTAATTAAGATTATGGATGCTGACCCAGGTGAATGCGCCTTCGCCGTCACCATTGTTCACGGTGATGATTTGCGGTTGTGTGCGATTTACAATTCCCTCCAGAGAACTGAACAAGTCCACTTCAGCGCCGCTGCTGGAACTGATATCAATGCAGTCCAGAACGGGCGCCGGCCCGGAAAAAGTTGGCAGCATCTGGTTGGTTGGCCAGCTTATTCCGGTCGCCGCGGCAGGAAGGCCGGGCATCAGGGCAAAGACTAAAACGACTGCGGATATAAAATTTTTGTTCATGCGGACCGAGAGCGCGGATTTAATTTGGTGTGGCGGCGGACTCAGTGGCCATCAGGTTTGAAAAACTGGAAAACGACCGGTCGTGGTCGGTGCAGTAATCCCGGACGCCGAGCGTTCCGTTCAAAAAATGGCTATCTGAAACATCAATGGCCGGTTGATCTGAGCCATTGACGAATATTTTTAAGTGAGGACCGAGAGCCTGGATTTTTAAGTGATACACGGTGTTGGCGGCGCAAGTCATTGGGGCGCGGGCGAGTTCGTGCCACGAGTTATCAGCGTAACCCAGCAGCAATTGCGAATTTTGGGCGCTGATGCCGGCATAATAGCCGCAATAAGCGTCTGCGCCGATATCCGGCTTGCTAACCCGGAAAATCAATCCGGCATCGCCGATTGACCCCACTTGGACATCGCCTTCGTAAGTAAAATTCGTGAATGCCGTGGTCATGGCGATGGCCTTTGCTCCATAGGGCGAGGCGGGAACCGTGCTCAAAACGCCGTTGCGCGCCGACCAGTTGCCGCCAAAGGTGGTCCAGCGCCCACACCAGGTGGAATCGAAATCCTCGGTGAAAGAACCTGATAGCGGCGAAGGCGTTCCCAAATACGGAAACCAACTTATGCGCATATGCTGCGAACCGAAAGGGACCAGCGTTACGGCCTCGACTGGATTGGTTGAAGCAACAGGGCTGACAGGCGGTTCGAAGGCGTGGGTGCCGCGCCAACCGATGGTCCACTCGGGCACTTGCCGGGCGTGGGCAAGCAGTCCAACGGATGGTTGCGAAGGATCGAACGGATTTTCCGGCGTCGCCGCGAAATTCGTGAATGTTAAACCGGCGGAAGGGTTAGCGGGATCCAATTGCAGGGCGTAATTCCACGGTGTGGTGGGATGGACTTCGAATTCATCGAAACCTTTGCCAGTCGGATCAGGCGTGCGGACGGTCCAGTGTTCGCCAATCCGCAGAGAATAAACCAGCGGGCCTCGATTGATAGCGACTGACCGCTCCGGGCCGGTGAGCGTTTGGATGGGCATCGGCACATGGACCGTGACCTTGTCGCCGTCGGACCACGTCCGGTCAATTCGGAAAAAGGTTCCGGGGAAAACGCCGGATTGTGCCTGGCCGTTGACGGCGACCGTAGCGTTGCTGCACCAACCGGGAATGCGAAGGAGCAGGGGAAAGGCGGCTGAATTTGTCAGTGCAACATTCAGGCGAATTTGTTCTTCAAACGGGTAAGCGGTTTCTTCCGAAATTTGAACCTGTGTGCCGCCGGCCATGGCGTTGACGACGGTCGGCCCATAGGTGATCAATCCCAGCCCTCCGTCTGGGGTGGCGGCCCATGAGTTTTCGATGAACTTTGGCCAACCCATGTGGAAATTGTAACGGCAGCAGGGATAGCCGGAGTAAGGCCCGGGAAGCGTGCCATTGGCGTAATCTTCATCGAAGCCATGGCCGCCGTAAACGGCGATGACGTTGTTCGGCAACGTGTAATATTGAATGCCTTTGATGTTGTTTGCCAACGCGGCCGGAAGCGCGTTAAAGGAAATCGTTTCCAATCGGTCGGCAAGCAGCGGGTCGCCCGAGATACGGACGGCCGTTTCGAGGCTCAACATGGCCTCGACAATGGCGCACAATTCCACGCCCTGGATACTGGCATTGCCCGAGAGAAATTCAGTGCCGCTGTTGATGCCAAAGGAAAGAGCATTTTCCCGCATCAGATTTTCGATGCCGAGCGACAGGGCGTTTTGATCGCCATATTGCTGCGAGAGTTGGTAATAAACCATGGGCATTTTGAGCGCCTGTTCAACATTAACGTTGTGCTTGGGCTGAAAGTCCTTGCCGTAAAGGACGAAGTTGTTGCTCGTGAAGATATCGGGCCAGTCGTACGCCTGTTTGCGCAATAGTTGGACGAGGCGCAACAAATTGGTATCGCCATTCCGGTTGTAGAGCCAGAGCGCGACGTCCATTTCATCGCCGGCGCGCGCTTTGCCCCATTCGTTTAAAGGACGCGCCGGGAGATTCGCGAGCATGTAATGAAAGTAATTTCCCAACACACGAGGCACCCGCGGGTCGGCGGTCGCTTCGTAGTAATCCTTCAGGGCATAAGTGGCAACGATGCGCGGCCACCAATCATTATTGGTCGCGGGCCCGATGTAGCCGTCGGCGCGCTGATGGTTCAGCAGCCAGTCCATCCATTTTTGCGCTTTGGATTTGAGGCCCGGGTCGTCCAGCGTGTATGCCAAGGCGACGAGACCCTTGAAATAATACGGCCCGCGCTCCCAACTTTCGCCGGAGCCGCCGAGCCATCCGCTGTTCGTTCCGAGATCGTCGGCGTAAAGAGTTTCTGCGTTTCCAGTAAGACCATCACGTTGCAGCTCACATTGCTTCAGAAGCCAGCCTTGTGGGCGGACGCTGCCCAGGGGAAGCGTTACGAACGGCGTAGCCAGGAGAGGTGCGCGGTTGGTGACGACCGCGGTCGGTGGAAGAGGGGAAGCAGAGGCGGTTAAGCTCCAAACAACGGCGGTAAAAACCAATGAAGCAATGGGCCGTCTCACGCGGTCAGTTGGTTTGAACATCCATTAATCCAAAATCCACGTATTGTCCACCGGTCGTTTGATGGCAATGCACTGCAAGAATATTTTTACCGGGTTTAAGCGCCGCCTTTCCCTCCGGAGTTAATTTAAAGGTATCGTAGTTGGCGATGAAGCCCTTTGTTTTAATGGCCAGGACGCCGTTGATGTATACCTCGGCATCTTCATCGTGATGAAGCCATCCTTCCAGGTCATCATATTCCGTTGGAGTGATGTCCACTTCACGTCGCAGCCAGATGTCGTCGGTATTCCACACGGTGCCGATGATGGCACCGGGGGTTCCGAGTGTGCCAAAACCGCTTTCTCCCTTTGCCCATGACGAATCGTCGAAATTTGCGCTGGTCCAACTGCCCCTGGGACGAGCAAGCGTGTAACTCCAAACAGCCGGTTGTTGGTCCGCCGCGGGAAGAATGACCGTCATTTTTGGCGCGGCGGGAATGGCCGCCCAATTGGAAGCTTTGGTTTTGTCACGGCTGGCGTATTTGTGCCAATCGTCCTTGTTGTAGAGCATTTGGAGGAAGACACCGCCGACGACAGGACGGGCATCAAATCCGACTCGCCGCGCGGTTTTGGTTTGGTACCAATCGGACATAGGGGTCCGGTCAGGGGTCGAATTCAGGAATGCGATAATCGGACTGACCAACGCTTCGAAGTCCTGGCGATTTTGAGTCAGCGTCGCTGTCCAGGTGGTCCAGTCGAGCTTGGTGTAGTCTTTGCGGTAGTCGAGCGGAAGACCATATTGATTCTGCGACTTTTTGTAGAAGGCCATTTCCTTTTGCGCCACATCGTCGGGAAACAAATTCAGCCCAAGAATTTTGTCCCAGACCAAATTATATTTCTGGCTCCAGGTATCGGGCCGGTCAAAAGCGAGACGGAAATGATCGCCGTCATCGGCTTCTTTCACCCAGCGTTGGGCGAATGCATGAGCCATTTTCGAGTATTCATCCGACTGGGCGGTGTCCCCGCGCATTTCGCATAATTTGGCATAAGCACCCAGGGCGCAGATGGCTTTTGCGGAGAGATTGACGTTATGAGCCAGATGGCCGGCGAAATCATCCGTGCAGAGCTGGTTCGCCGGATCAAAACCTTTTTCCTTCAGATAAGCGGCCCACTGCTGGAGTTGTTTCCAATACAAGCCCGCAAAATCGGCATTGCCTTCCATTTCAGCGACGGCGCAGAAAAGAAGAAGCAAATTGCCGCTTTCCTCGACGGGCATCTGGTTGTCCTCGGTTCGTTCGCCGCCGCCGTAAACCTGGCCATTTGCCTGCGGATAGGTTCCGAGGTCGTGCGGAGCGAAAGGAAATTTCCAGCGCTCACTCGCGGCGTAATTCATAAACGGAACAATGAACGATTTGGCGAGGCTGGGTCCAAACAAGAGGAATTGCGGGGACATCGGATAAAATACATCCGAAGTGCTGATGCAGCCGTTGGAGTGGTTTTCTTTGCAGAAAAACATCGGCTGGCCATTGGCATCGGCGACAAATTTTCCGGCGGCAAAGCATTGGCGATAGGCGAGGGCGGCCAGTTGGGCGTAATTATCCCCGCCGGCATTGCGCAAGTCCGTCATCAGTTCTTCGTCAAACGCGGCTGATTTTTTTTGGAGCGAAGGATAGTCACGTGCCGCCGCTTTAAGGAGGTCTGACGCCTCCCAGCCATTGCGGCGCCAGTAGGGACGAAGATTATGCTTCATGTACTGGATGGAATACTCGTCGTCATAGGCGAGCATGAGCCAGCGCGAAACGGGCTTTTTTCCAACCGCACCAAGGTTTGCAGAGTATGCAATCACGGTATCGTTACGGCCGTTGTTCTGAAGTAATGACGCACCTGCGGGCGCGGACAAAGTTCCGTCGGTCACAAAATGGCCCCGGGAAACAGGCCCGATATTCGCGGTCAGGCTTTCCGCTTTGTTTTCCGGCGCGGCGACATAGAAGTAGCCCCAGTCAATGCGAACATCGTCGCCCTTTTTTTGCAGGATAGGCTGCTCCACGGTGCCGACGGACCACGCCTGGATTTCGGAAATGTCTGCTTTCTTAAAATTGACGGGCTGGTTCGGTTCATTGACGGCTACTTCGGAACTGGCGTCAAAATACACCGAGATGTCGTGCTTCTGGCCGTCCGTGCTCCGGGCTCCCCAGGTCACATAGGTCACCGGCCGGGAAAGCAAATTTATGTCATCGGGCAAGTCGGAATTCATGAAGGTCAGTGTCAGGCGAATCCCGTTTCCGCCGAAGGTATAAATAGTGCGGGTAGGAAGGACTTGAAGGCTGGTTTGCGCCAGCGCGGGGACGTTTTCCGGTTGCGTTCCCATGATCCGGAATGCCTGGCCATCAATCCGTACGAGGCTGGTGAGGCGTTGTGCTTTGCCGGTCCAATGCGTTGTATCGGTATCGGTCAATTTGTCAGCGGGCGACCAGATGCTGAAGTAAGGGTCACACGCAACTAACGGCACCGAAGGCGGGCGCACCAGTTGCGCCTGACTGACAGCGACAAAACCCAGTGACAATAAAATTGAAAACGCGAATCTGCCCAGGCGGCTAGTTTTTACCATAAATTAAAATGACATGACATTCGAACCCCGGCCTCTTTGTAAAGAACGATTAGCGTTCCAGCGGTCCATTACCCGGCAGCCACGGCACAGTCCAGGTCACTTCCATATGAGGGTCGTTGTCGTTGTTCCAACGAGCGCGCCAGGCACCGTTGTTCGGGTCAATGACGGAATTACGCAATGGCGTCTCAACGTGACCGTCGACGAACACGATGTCAGTGTGATAGGCGTGACGGTTGCAGGGAACCTGTGTATGATTAGGTCCCTGGCTGCCGTTGGCTGCCGTCGGATCCAGGTTGGCATTGAATTGTATTTGGCCGGCGGGAGCGTCCGACCGCACTTCTCCAATGGCAATCATTTCAGACGGACGCCTTATCTTGGATGGTGTGACCGGACCATTCGTTGCGCTCACTTCGATGTCCCCGCCCATTCCAAGTTGGGGAGTTGAATTGTTTTTTAATCCCCAATCATTATAACCGTAAGAAAAGCGGCTGCCATTGGCACTCGATGCTCCATCCAGAATCGCGTAAGGATCAACTTTGTTATTTTCACCTTTGGTAATAACTCCAGCGGGGCCTGCGAGTGTAAGATTCGCATTGGTGTCCCAGACGCTTGTTGGGAGGGCGGCTGGGCACCAAAACGCTTTGCGGTTCGGAATTACGGAACTGTTAAAAATTCGACTTGGCCAAACGTAGGTATTGTTTTCCGTCTTTAAGCACCCCGGATATTGGTTATAGGTATCGGCATAGAGGGTCACCCCAAGGCCCAATTGGTGCAGGTTATTGATACACGAAGCTTGCAACGCTCTCTGTTTGGCTTTGTCCAATACCGGCAGGATAATGGCGGCGAGGATGGCAATAATGGCGATGACGACCAAAAGTTCAATCAAGGTAAACCCACATTCCCGGAGAGAAAGCCTCTCTCCCGCTTCTTTACAGAATGCGAAACTGGCGTGCCCTTTGTGGCGTGTTTTCATGGTTCTTGAAAGAAAATACTTCCATAGCGGGGGTTTGTCATGTGGCATGAAATGGCCACAAGTCGGAATTTTTGAAATTTCCCTTCATTTCTCAAGGTCATTGGCAAAAATTAAGGGCGTTCCGGGAGGAACGCCCTTAATTCAAAACTGACAATTATTACGGCGTCTTCAGCATGAAGAACTGGGCCGGCTTGGCGCCGATAGGAACGCCGTTCGAGAATGTACCGCCGGTGCCGAACACTCCGGTCGTGTTGGTTGTCCAGTTCACCAGCGGGGTCAACAGGTTCGTGGCCGTCAACAGCGAATAGGTGCCTCCGGCTGAGCCGCCCGTCCCGGTGAGGATCAGGTTTCCATTGGAGGCGGATGTGGGATTGAACCGGATTGCGCCACTAGACGTGATGGTCAATATGCCCGTGGCCGGATTGAAGGTCCCTGTGCCGACCGGCTGGATTGTTACCGTGCTGAAATTCCCGCCACCCGCGGCGGCGGAATTGAATAATTTGAATTTGCTTCCGGACGTCAAGGGCGAGGCGCTGATATTACTTACGATTAATGAACCGGCATAGGTAACCCCCGTCAAGCCGGCAATCTGGTCGTTGCTGGAGGGGGTGATTTGAAGGTAGGTCGTGCTGCCGGCCGCCAGCGAGAGGCTGCCATTGACGGTGACGGTGCCGATGGTCCCGACATTGCCGCCGAGCGTGCCGCCAGAGTTAACCGTCACCGAGCCGTTAATAATATTTGCGTTCAGGAGCGTTGCGCCTGAATCCACAGTGACCGGGCTGTTTAGAACGTTGGCTTGCAGGGTGCCGGCGGTGACGACTGTTGGGCCAGTGTAGGCATTCGTGGCGGCGAGAATCAATGTTCCACTGCCCGACTTGGTTAAGCCGGCGGTGCTGCCCGCGGCATCGACAAAGGTGCACAGAACAGTTACGCCAAACCCGCCGTCATCGATGAAAGCCCCGTTGGTCTGGATGATGGCGTTGACATAGGGCTGGATGAAGTAGGGAGAGCCCGTGGCCGCCTGCAAGGTGCCGCCATTGAAGTAGAAGGCCGAAGCATTGGTGGTGATGCCCTGGCTAAAGCCCCAACCGTTATTCACGTAACCAGTGACGATCTTGCTGCCACTGTTGAGGTAAACATATCCGGAAGCGGCGCTGCCCCTCGTGAGGTACATGGTGGTTTGATTACCCAGGGTGAGCGTGCCGCCGGTGAGCATGTTCAAGATGCCGTTGCCCTGGTTGCCCACGTTGAAATCGGAGTTGCCGGTCATGGTCAGGGTCCCGGCGCCATTGGTGCCGCCGATGGTCAGGATTCCTGAGCCGCCGGCGGTACGGCCGAGTTCGATCGGATTGTTAAACACGGTGATGCTGGCGTTCCCGGAAATGCTCAGCTGGCCGGTGCCGGTACCGTTGTAACCGATGCCCAAATATCCCAGCCAGGCGATGCCACCTGTCATATTCCAGGTGCCATTGGCTGCCGCGCCAGCGCCTTCACCCAGCCATGTGCCGGCGACGACGTTGGAAACACTGCCGCCGCTCTGGTTAAGAACACCCGTGCCGAGCTGGCCATTCAAGCCACCGGAATTGCCGATGTCGATATTCCCTCCGTTGCCGCTAATCATATTTAGGGCTCCGGAACCGGAGAGGTTGATCGTGCCGACGCCGTTATCACGTCCGACCGCCAGCCAGTTATTGAAGTTGAACACGCCTGCGCTGAGGTTGTAGACGCCCACGCTGTTGGAGTTTTGACCAATGAATGTTGAATAACCCGCGGGCACATTCACTGTGCCGCCGGTTTGATTGACGATTGCGTAATTTGTGTTTGGCCCGCCCAGGCTGTCAGCGATGTCAAAGAGCCCGCCAGACAAGAGATTCAGCGCAGCGTTATTATTGAGGTCCAATACTGAGGGAGCGCCATTCGTAGAACCGACTGTCAAGCTGCCTGCGACACTATTTGTGCCGGAATTAAACAGCACCGTTCCCTGGGCGACGTCGTATCCCAATACATCTGAAAGTGTATTGCTTCCTGTGCCGGCGTAAGTCAGTTGCGCCGGCCCCGACTTGGTGAACCCGCTGCCCATGGCGCTCAATACTGAGCCGCTCAAGGTGAGATTGCTGATGGTAATAATGTCAGGAGCTCCGTTCGTGTTGTCAGCCGTATAACCACGGTTTATCGAAATGGCCGAGCCCGAATATATTAATGATCCTCCGGCCAGAACAAGGTTTGTCGGGCTGGCGGAAGATGCCCCGATGGCGCTTGAGGAACCGCCGTTGGCAAGGTTGGTCACACTCACTATCCCGCCGCCGATTACTGTAACTCCCGTAAAAGCATTGCCGCCGGGATTCAGGATGGCCAGGCTGTTCGTACCTTCCTTCGTTAAACCGGTGCTGCCGCTGATGCTGCCGGAACCGTTGATCGTGTAACTCAAATTGTTGTTGTTTACGGTCACACTGCTGGGAGTAACGGTCGTCGTCAAATTGACGGTGGTTGTGCCCGGAGCCGTATCATTAAACTGAACGGTGTCGCCATTGGCAAAAACTGTTGGCATGCCGGTTCCCTGGTTGATCCAATTTGTGTCCGCCCCGGTATCCCAGGTGCCGCCGGCAAGGCCTTGCCAAACGGGCAGGTTAATGCCGCTGATATTCAACGAAACCGATGTTGATGAAACGATCAGGCTTGCCGTAAGCCCTGTCGGGATGGAGCCCAAAACGAAAGTTCCCGGGCCGGTAAGGGCGCCGTTCGGGAATTGGATCAATGGGAATGTCCCTAATTGCGGAAGGCCGTCTGCTATATTTATCGTGACGGTGCCATTGACTGTCACAGCGCCGCCCACATTCAACGCCGCCGAGGAGGGATTGCCAAAGCTGTCCAAATTGAAATCGAGGGCTGAGCCGGCGCCGAGCGTCAAACTCGATTGATTTAGCTGTCCATTGGCTGTCGTCAGAGCGACTCCCAGGGCAGCGTTATTCGCCACGACATAGTTGCCGTTAGCTCCCGAACCGGTCCCGACGATCAGGGCGCCGGCGTTCACGACGGTATCGCCGGAATAATTGTTATTCGGATTCGAAAGGGTCAAGGTACCCGAGCCGATCTTGGTCAAACCGCCGCCTGCGTCATCCAATTCCTCGCCGATGGTGATGTTAAAGTTTTGGGAATCGATCGTTGCTCCGCCGGAGCTGATAAATGTTTCTGTGACTCCGGTTAGAAAATTTGCATTGTTTGCAGTGGCTTGAACGATGCTGCCGTTGAAATTCACCTCGCTGCCGCCAGTTCCAACACCAATTTGGAAAACCTGGAGCGTCCCGCCATTGAGATTCAAAGTGCCGCTGGAGCCGTTGTTTTGGCCCATGACAACCGTCCCAAGGCTGGCTATACCGCTATTAAGGTTCCAAAAGCCTGTCCCATTTTCTCCAATGAATGTGTGACCGGCGAGGTTGGTGATGGCGCCGCCATTCTGATTCAAAACGCCGTGGCCACTTGCGCCGACATCAAAGTTCGCGCCACCGTCACTAGCGTTGTCCCGAGTGATTGACGCGTTGCCTGAAATATCCAGTTCGCCGGAGCCACCGTTGCGCCCGACCGCCAGCCAGTCGTGAACATTCAACACGGCAGTTCCGCTGAGGATGTTGGTTCCGACGTCGGTGCTCGCATTACCACTCTGGGGAACCAGGTATTGATTGAAAGCGTTGATGGTGCCGCCGCTCTGGATGAGTGAACCGAGGCCGCCGCCGCCAACGAGGAATTGACCGCCGCCGGTGAAATTGATGGTGCCGCCGGTCATGACGCCGTAGCCGGCGCCTCCGTCGTTGCGGCCAAATACAAACCAGCTGTTTGCATTGAGGGTGCCGCCAGTCATTAAGAAATACCCGGTATCATGTCCACTTCCGCCGGCTTCGCCAAACCAGGTCTCGTTGTTGATGTTATTGATGGTGCCGCCATTCAAGACCAGCGTGCCTGTGCCGGGTCCAAAATCGCCTTGGCCCACGACGATGCCGGGGTTGCCGTTGTAGCCCGTGTTATAAACACCACCGTCAACCTCCAGGTAACCTGTGCCATTCTCACCCAACTGGGTTCGCCCGGCGACATTTACGACGCCATTGCTCAAGACGTATGATCCATAACTCCCCGAGCCTATCCCCATGCGCAACCAGTTGCCGCTACTGGGATAGCCGGTATTGTTAGTCGAGCCCGTTTGGACATAGGCCCCGGAAGTGTTGGTGCCTTGCCCGGCCAATGTATCGCCATGATACCAGGCCGGATCGCCAGTCTGGATTAAAATGACGCTGTTTGAGCCGGTGTCGTTATCACAGTTTGGATTGGGGGTGGCATTATCGGAACCATCAATGTAAACCCCGTTCCAATTAGCAGGGATATTAAAATCGGCGGTGCCGTCGGTCCACATCGTCTGTGCCAATCCGGTGGCCGGTACGAGCAACCCGGCTGCGAGGATCATAAGCCGTGAAAGATGGGCTGGCTTTTGGGTGTTGGGATTCATCGGAATTTTCATGATATTGGTCTTGGTTAGTCTTAGGGTTTAAGGTGTCCCTGCTTTATCGGAGACGAGGGGACCTCCCATTCTTGCAGTCATGGATCATGCACTGATTCTAAATCTGTCTGCGGGGTTATGTCATGTGGCATAAAGTGGCCACAAGGCGATGCTTTTCGTTTCGGCTGGCTTTTTAGGCGATTTAAAGTGGCTGCTCGCGGTTAAATTCAATTTGTGTCAGGTGGTTGTTGCGCAAAAATTCCTACGTCAATCCCTTGTCCGCCGGTGGTTTGGTGACAATGGACTGCAATGGCATTTTCACCGGGATGAAGCGCCGCCAGCGCCTCTTTTGAGATCGAAAATTCGTCATAGTCAGTGATATAACCGGGAAGTTTTACGGCCAAAACGCCGTTCAAATACACTTCCGCGTCTTCATCATGAAAAATTTGCAATTTGAGTGAAGCGATGTCTTCCGGTTTCAAGGTGAAATGACGTCTTAACCAGATGTCAGACGTATTCCACGTGGAATTTAAGCAGACGCCCGGCGTCCCGGAGGTTCCAAAGCCGGCCATTCCATCCTTCCATGTTGAATCGTTAAAGCGGGGAGCCACCCAATTATCGGCCGGCGGTTCGGTCGTATATTTCCAATTCGGCTGGCCGAAGAGAGCATCCGGCAAAATTACTTTTATTGGTGTTCCCCAAAAGCCTCCGCGATTGGCAGCCAGCAAAACAGACGGCGATATTTTGGCGACCGCGCGGTCATAGGTTTGCAGGCCGTTGCATTCGGTTTCCACATCGGCGGTTTGCGTATAGACGGCGGCGTTTAGCCCGCGCAGAACGTGCAGCCTCCAAACCTGCTTGAGCATGTCAGTGTATTGGGACAGGAGGTCTTGCCTGTTGGTGAGCATTACATAACCCCAAAAATTTGTGGACCAGATATGCCCTGGTACCACGAATCCCAGCCCGCCGTATTCGCCCAGTACGGCGGCACGATGAGGGTCTGCGTCCGGGGCATCCGGACCGGGGTAATTGTGCATATCGACCAGGTCGCCGGCATGCATGTCGGTCCAGCCGCTGGCATTGTCCACCAATCTCGAGGGGTCCATATCTTTGATCCATTTGGCGAGAGACTCGGTATCGTATTGGCCCCAACCTTCGTTGAATAACACCCAGGTGATGAGGGATGGATGGTCCTCCAGATGGTCAATCATGTGGAGCAGTTCGGTTTCAAAATCGTGCCGGCTGTCCGCGGTGGAGTTGTTGGCGCTGGGCATATCCTGCCAAACCAGCATTCCCAGCTTATCGCACCAATAATACCATCGGTCAGGCTCAACTTTAACGTGCTTGCGAATGAGGTTGAAACCGCTTTTTTTCAAAAATTCGATGTCCGAACGCATCGCTTCATCAGTGGGCGCGGTGTAAATTCCGTCCGGCCAAAAGCCCTGGTCCAGCGTTCCCACCTGGAAAATAGGCTTATCGTTCAGCGCAATGCGCATGACTCCTTTGTCATCTCGAACGAGAGCGATTTTTCTCATGCCGAAGTAGCTCGAAATCGAATCCACGGTTTTGTCTCCGTTTTTCAGGATTACCTTAAGGTCATAAAGAAACGGATCATCCGGCGACCAGAGATGCGGATTGGGAAAATTCAAGACCAGGTCTGCATTGGGAGCTCCGGTGATGCGCGCAACTTCTTCACCGGCGTCGTAAGCGGAAGCTTCCACATGGAGATTTTCCGAAAAATTACCCACCGCAACACGAATATGAAGCGATTTTAGATCAACGTCGGACACGGTTTTTAAACCGTCGATGCACAGTTTGGGGACCGGTTCCAGCCAAACCGTTTGCCAAATGCCCGAGGTGGACGTGTAAAAGATTCCTTCCGGCCTGCGCGACTGTTTGCCACGCGGTTCATCGCCATTATCCGTCGGATCAGTCACAGAAACAACGATCTCTTCGGCGTTATTCCAGCGGAGTGCATCGGTCACATCAAATGTGAAGGGATCATAGCCTCCCTGATGCTGGCCGACCTTGTGACCGTTTACCCAAACCTCACAATGCCAGTCTACGGCGCCAAAGTGCAGTTGAACCCGTTTCCCACGCCAGGATGCCGGCACCGAAAAAGTCCGGTGATACCACAGCTTGCTGTGTTCGTCGAAATGGCTCATGACCCCGGATAGCGCGGATTCCACCGGATAGGGAACCAAAATTTCCCCGGAAAAGGGCGGACAATTATCAGCAGAATCCGGCGAGATGACGTAATCCCAAAGTCCGTTTAAGTTCAGCCAATCCGGGCGAACCAGCTGGGGACGCGGATAATCGGGAAGGGCATTGGTCGGGTTGACCTCCGCTGCCCAGCGAGTCATTAGCGGCGCCTTCATGGGATGCCAGGGCGTTGTCGCTGCGGCGTGGGCCCGGGCAAAAACCGTGGCGATCAAAATGAATGCGCAGAGTTTTTTCATATTGAATTCAAGGTCCTCTGCGTAAAAATTTTGCAACCGCCTCTGTTCGGGTATGAACATGGAGCTTTTCATAAATCCGACGGATGTAATTCCGGACGGTATGAATGCTCACTTCCAATTGGTCGGCAATTTGTTTATACGCGAGCCCATCTGCCAGGCCGGCCAACACAGCGTGTTCCTGCGGAGAAAGTTCGGCCGATTTGTCCTTAAGCGCGGGACTGCCTTTGAATGACTGCACAACCTTGCGCGCAATGGGGGCGGACATGGGCGAACCGCCGGCGCAAACTTCCTCGATGGCTTCGAGCAGTTTTTTTGGCGGTTGCCGTTTCAATAAGTATCCGCTCGCGCCCGCGGCGAGCGCGCGAAATATTTGTTCAGTATCTTCAAAAACGGTGAGCATGAGCACCTGGGCTTCGGGCATGAGGGCGGTCAACCGCCGGACGCATTCGATGCCGTCCAAATCGCCCAGGTTGATATCCATCAAAATGACATCAGGCTTGTCTTGCGGCAGATGTTTCAGGGCTTCTTCGCCGGTGGCGTAGGCGCTCTTGCAGCGGACATTGCCCGCCGCAGCCAGATAACCCGCGATATGCTCGCGTAAATCCGCTTCGTCGTCGACGATGGAAACAGTGATGATTTTCTTCATGATTCAACGCGCTTTTTGGTGTCGAGCGGAATGCGCATGACAATGTTTGTGCCGTTGCCCGAACGGCTGGTGATCAGGCACTCGCCGCCAACGGCGGTCAGCCGCTGTCGTATGTTCTTCAATCCGTTGCCGCCCATGCCACCGCGTGCATGGGAGTTCAGCGCCGGCGCTCCGTCAGTTTCAAAGCCTTTACCGTCATCGGTGACTTTGAGTTCAAATTCTGATCGGGAAGCGGCCATTTCGACTTTCACTTTTTTGGCGGTGGAATGCTTAAGCACGTTGTTCAGGGCTTCTTCAAAGGCCAGGAACAGGTTGTGACGTGTTTCTGACGACAATGGATACTGCGGGGTTTCCTGGGGCAATTTCAGTTCGCATTCTATGGCCGTGTTTTGAAAGTACTCGACGGCATAATGGGCCAGATAGTTGGTGAGGTTCTCCAAAGTGTCGTTGCGAGGATTAACGACCCAGACAATTTCGTCCATTGTTTTCAGCAATTCCCGCGAAGTTTCTGCGATTGAATCAATCTTTTTTGCCAGGGGTTCGCCGGATTTGACGTCCACCTGCGCATGTTCGCTCAAAAAGGAAATTTTCGTGAGTTTCGATCCGATTTCGTCATGCATGTCGCGCGCAATCCGCATCCGTTCCCGTTCGAGCGTTTGTTGCTGTTCCAATCGAGCCAGGGTAACGCGCAGGCGGCGGTGCGAAACCATGCGAACAACTCCAGCGATGAGAGCAATAGCGAAGAGCCCATACAGGTAAAGCGCCCACGTTTGACGATAGAGCGGGGTGGGGACAATAAAACTAAACGGCCTTGCCGTTTCCTGCCATTTCCCATTGGCAGTCCGGGCGGCGACCCGAAAGCGGTAACGTCCGTACGGCAACTTGCCATAGTGCGCCGAACGTGTCGCTCCATCGTCCACCCAATCCGGATCGTTGCCCTCAAGCTTATGCCGAAACTGGAGTTCTTCGGGCGCTGAAAAGTTTAATGCCGTAAAATGAAATTCCAGCGATCCCAAAGCTGCGGGCGCTTGAAGCGGAACGCTGTTTGTGGTGGTTGGCCGGCTGATTTCGCCGTTCAATAAAGAGAGCGGCGCCTGGCCATTAAAGGCGACACTTTCAATATAAATTGGAAATGCGTAAGTCGAATTTCCGGAATTGCGCGTGTCCACGTTTAAAACGCCTTCGGAGGTGGCAAACCAAAGTTGCCCGCCTGAAAAGATCGCGCGCGTTCCGCCGGATACCGGGGAGGAATCCAGGACGGTCTTCGCCCGGGAAATCAATTCGCATACGAACGGAACATTGTTGTTGGCGAGAGACCTTTTGAGATCACTGCCGTTGCCCCGGTAAATCCCGGCGCCTGTGGCCAGCCATAAATTCTTCGAGTCGTCCTCGGCAATTCCCGCCACGGTGTCGCTGGGCAAACCCCTCATTGTGTTCCAATACTTCAGGACGCCATTTGCCATGCAGCCCAAACCGCCGCCCGCGGTACCGATCCAGAGTTGTCCTTGCTCTCCCTCATATAATGCAAGCACGGCGCTATGCGTAAAATTTCCCGCAGTCGCAATAAATTTGCCGCGTTCCTCTCGAACGACCAGGCCGTCTTTTGTTCCCAGCCATAAGCCGCCGGAGATGGATGGAGCCATCACGGTTACGGGTGATGGTGGCAAGCCTTCGGCTGCGCCAAAATCGACCAGGCCGTTTTCTGAGAAACAATGAACGCTGCCTTCGCCTGTGCTGAACCAGACGTTTCCGTTTGCGTCACAACAAACCGCCAGGACATTGTCATCGGCCAGTCCGTCTGCGCCGGTGAAATGAATTTCACGCCCATTTCGCAAACCATATAACCCGCTGCCGAGAGTGCCTGCCCAGATGGTGCCGTCGCGGGCGACGCACATGGACGACACAAAATCCTGGATTCCCAATCGATCGTTGTTTTCAACTCGATCGAATCTTCCCGATTCTCCAACGAATAAACCGCCGCGTTGCAGGCCGACATAGATTTGTCCGGCAGTGTCCATGCCGAGAGTCGTGGAGGGGCTATCGGGAAGGCCTTGTTCCTCGCGCAAAATATACGCTGTTTGCGGGCGCAATTGCACCAGGCCGCCGCCGGAGGTTCCCAGCCAAAGGTTGCCTTCATAGTCCTCACAAATGGCCCGCACGTCGTAGGGCCAGCGGTCCTGGTCGAACGTGATCGGCTCAAATCGATTGTCCTCAAAACAGAACAGGCCCCGGCCGCTGGTCCCGATCCAAAGTCGTCCGTCCAATCCTTCGCATAGGCTCCAGATGCGCACGGAGGCAGATTCCGAACTGCGAAAATAATTGAAACGTTTGCCTTCGGCCAAATTGATAAGGTAGGTGTCGCCAAATGCCCACAAATTTCCACGGCGGTCTTCATAAGCGCCGAGATATTCAGGGCTTCGTCCCTGGCTGTCCGTTTGAAATTCGTAGGGTGCAATTCGACCGTTGATGAACCGGCACATCCCCACGCGGGTGGTAATCCAGACAGTTCCGGAACGCGCGACATTTACTCCCGTAACAAATTCGTCTGATAAACCGTCGCGAGTGGTAAAGGATTCGAAATTATTCCCATTCCAAAGATTTAATCCTGATTTCCCGCCGACCCACACTTCTCCCCGGTTATCCGCCGCGAGACTGGTCACACCGTCGTCGAGCAGCTTTTGCTCTTTCGTAAAGCGCCGCATTTTGCCGCCCGCAAATTCATACAGTCCGCTTCGCTGGGTGCCGACCCAGAGGTTGCCATTGCTATCTTCACACAGCGCGGTGACGTGAACGGGGCTGTTTGTGGCAGACACGTATATTTCTTTAAATTTGGCGCCGTCGAACCGGACTAGGCCCGCATCAGTGCCTACCCATATGAATCCATCGTGGGTCTGAATAACCGCGGTGACGGTATCGGAGGGCAGGCCATCGGCGCCACGCCAAACACGCATCGCTTTTGCCCGATCTGCCAAATCGGAGTCAGCGCCCTTAAGAGACGCCGAAAAAAGCAGGAGCCCGCCAAAACTCACAACCAGGCCAATGTAAAATCTTCGGATCAAAGTGAAACAAGCATCATTTTATGCGAAATCCTCTTCGCGTAAAGCCTCTCAATGCCGTGTTGTATCAGGGCGCCGTTAACCGGAAAAATCGTGTCCCGGAATCTAATGGCACGGTCACGCTGAATTGTCCCATATTACTGTCGACGGCGTTGGTTACACCCAGCCAAACCACCGGTGGCGTCAAATTAGTCGTACACTGCAATTCCCAGCTGCCGGCCCATGACGGCCAACTGATCGTCAAAGAGTTTTGGTGAATCGCGGTCAAACCCAGTATCAACGAAGCAGGCAGAAAAACTCCAACCGACGGGGAGTTTGCGCTCATGTTGCACTGATTGATCGCCGCAACTTCATAATAGTTGGTTCCTCCAATTACGGGGTTGGTATCCAAATACGTAGTTGCAGCCTGACTGGAAACCAGCGGGACAAATGGCCCGTTCGGGGCGTCAGATCGGCTTAAATTATATGCGGCATCCCCGGCGTTGGCCGACCAACTCAACAAAATCGACAGGTTGCCGGCAGTGCCTCTCAGGCCTGAAGGAGTTGCCGGCGCGGTGGTCGCTCCGGCAATTCCATATTTGCACTCCAGCGCGCTTTCTTCTGCGCTACGATCAGAATCTGTCAAAGCCGAGTTGAAGATTTTCACTTCGGCAATATCGCCCGTGAAAAAATACGTCAACGTTTGTTGCGCGCCTAATGCTAGTTGTCCCGGGGCGGTGAGCGAGCCGGTGCTTCCATTGGTGCTGCCCATAAAAATGCTGTCCATGTATAAATCAATTTCCCCGGTGTTTTCGATGCGTTTGAAGGTCATCAAATGAGGGTGGCCGTCGTTAAATCCAGTCGTTGAGTTGACCCCGACGTCCGGATTGCCAGTCCCGGCGCAGACCTGTCCATTTGCAAAAAGGCAACTGCCGAAGTCATTGACGACTCCGGGTGCTTCGCCATTCACCAGGCCGGCCCCTTCATAATATAACGAACCGCTTCCGAACCCTTGTGTGCTGCGAAACACGCAAAAAATGGTAAAGTCATCCTGCACTGGCCGCACAAATGCCAGTGCGTTGCTATTCGCCGCGTTGAACCGGACAACGGGCAGCCCATCAATGACATTGGTGACATAGGTTGGTTCCAGGATGGCATTGGTTTGGATCGCGTCATCGCCATTGCCGCTGGAGTCAACCCAGTCGGAAATCCGGGCATTATTTGTTAGTCCTGCTAATGCATCTGCCTTGAACCACGTTTTTAAAGAGCTATTGAACGAGGGTGTGGCGTTGACTTCCGTTGAATTGGTGCCGTCGCCAATGGCGTTCATCGCTGCGGCTACGTAATAGTAAGTGGTTCCGTTCACAGCCGTGCTGTCGGTAAAATTGGGACGGTAGACGCTGGCAATAGAACTATACGGTCCGCCGCTCGTCGTCGAGCGTTTCACATGATAGCCGGTCACGCCTGAAACGTCAGACCAACTCAACAACACTTGATTATTGCCGGCTGTGGCAGCCAGGTGTGTTGGCGCTGCGGCAGGAAAAGCGCTGTCCTGATACAACGCTGTCACTTCATTGCTGCCCAGGGCGCGGTTGTAGATTCGAATATCGTCCAGGCTGCCGTTAAAAAAATTGACGCCCGTCTGCCGCGAACCAAACCGGAGAAAGGCCGGGGCATTTAACGATTCCGTGCCGGCGGCGCCGGTTGCCTGTAGAAGTCCATCCACATAAATGCTCAATGTCCCCGAGGCCATTTGCCGGGTGGCCACACATTGATGCCATGAACCGTCGTTGACGACTGCCGATGAAATGATGGTCGTGTCCGGATTGCCGGTCCCAAAGGCAAAATTATTCCCGGATAATGAAGTGCCAAAGTCATTCAGGCCTTCGTTAACAAACCCATCTACCAGGCATTGTCCCTGCCACCATTGTCCTGTCCCTCCTGTTTGAGTCGTCTTCAACCAAAAAGAGATGCTGAAATCGTTACTGATAATATTGTCGAGCTTCACATAGCTATTCGCGCCGTTGAAATTCAAACAGCCGTTTACTTTTCCGTTGGGCGACCATGTGCCATTGAAGACGTCCCCGTCATTGCTGTTGCCGGACGAATCATGCGCAATTGAGCCGTTGGTTTCATCTAATGTCCAATAACCGGCGTAATCGGTCGGCACAACGAGTGCGTTCATCACCAACACCCTCTCGGAAATCCCGACGTCGATGTCCTGGCCTCCCGTCGTGTTGTGGCAATGCACCGCGATAAGATTCTGTCCATTGGGGATAATGGCATTTTGTCCCGACGAATTCATGGGCAACATGACATAAGATGTTGCATAGCTGGACGCGGTGCCCGCCAGCACGCCATTAATATAAATTTCGCAATCTTCGTCGTGATACAGATAAAAGACCAGGTTCGCAATATTGAGCGGAGCCAGGGAACCGGCGGTGAACGTTTGACGCATCCAAATATCGGATGTGCTCCAATCCGTGCGGACCACGGCGCCGGGAGTGCCTGTCGTGCCGAAACCCGCTTCGCCGGTGTTCCACGAAGCGTCGCTAAAATTTGTCACGTACCAATTCATTGGCGGCGTATTGGTAGTGTACGTCCAGGTGCGTCCGGTATTTTGGGAAGAGGGCAAAACGGTAGTTAAATAGAGATACGCCGAAACAGCTTTCTGGTTCGAAGCGCTGATTGAATTCAGTGGCGGCTTTAACAATCGGTCGTAGGTCATCAGGCCGTTGCATTCGTTCTCGACGTCGGTAATCTGGGTGTAAACTGCTGCGTTTAATCCAGAGGCAGATTTGTATTCCACCACGTCATCGATGAAAGAATCATATATTGATGCGACGTCATTAGTTGTGTTGGCTCCAGTGTACGCTCCACCCGCAAGGGACGGGTTCCATAAATGGCCGGGAATCAAAAATCCAATGCCTCCGTATTCACCATCCACCGGCGCCTGTGTTGTGGTGGTGGGATCGCCCGGCGGGGGATAGCTATGTTGATCAAACACATCGCCGACACCGTAATAATTGCCTCCGCTCGCCTGGTTCACGAGCCGTGACGGGTCCAGGGTTTTAACTGTTTGGACCAAATAAGCCGTGTTGGTTTGTCCCACTCCGTTGCCCGTGTTTTGTTGCCCCTGTGCTTCATTAAAAATGTCCCACATAATAATGGATGGGCTGTTCCAATGGTTCGTAACCATTGCGGTCAGCTCCGCGACAAAGTCCAACGCATTCACTGGAGGCGGGTTGGGATTGCCGGTATAGGAATTGCAACTCGGCATGTCCTGCCACACCAAAATCCCCAGCGTATCCGCCCAGTAATACCATCGCTGGCGTTCCACCTTGATATGCTTGCGGACCATGTTAAAACCCAGTGTCTTTTCCATCTGCAAATCATATTTGAGAGCGTCGTCCGTGGGCGCGGTGTAAATCCCGTCCGGCCAGAATCCCTGGTCCAGCGGTCCCATTTCAAAATAGGGCTTGTTGTTCAGGAACATTTGAGGCACGCCGTTGACGACGGAAATGGAAATTTTTCGCATTCCAAAATAACTGGTGACGGAGTCGTTGGTCACGCCGTTATGGACCGTCGAGATTTGAAGGCCGTAGAGGAACGGATGATCCGGTGACCACAAATTTGGAGTTGGCACCGGGATGTCCATTTCAGTTTGCGGATTGCCGGTCAGAGTGGCAACCGGAACGCCATTGCTCAGCACCGTTGCGTTAACGGTCACGCCGGCGGTCGTGTAACAATTCGCTGTCAAACGCAATTGCGAATCGTCTACGTCAGGCACGATTTGCAAATTGTTAATGCCAAAAGCATCCACCGGCTCCAGCCATGCCGGTTGCCAAATGCCGCTGGAAGAGGTGTACATAATGCCACCCGGATACAGCGTCTGCTTGCCGCGTGGCTGGCCGCCGTTGTCCACCGGACTGTAAACCCCGATAATCAGTTCATTGGATCCGGCGTTCAGGTAAGGCGTAATGTCATAGCTAAATGGGTCATAACCGCCCGAATGGACGCCCACTTGCTGTCCATTGACATATACCGTCGCCCTCCAATCCACGGCGTCCAAATGTAAAATAATTTTTTTGCCGCTCCAGGTTGAAGGCACCGTGAATGTCCGCCGGTACCAGGAAAATTCGTAATAATGCATGACGCCCGAGATCGCCGATTCCATCGGATACGGAACGAGAATTTGGTTGGATAACGTCACGCCGGTGGGCACGGAATCATTGGTTGCTCCGGGTTGAAATTGCCAAATACCGTTCAAATTCAGCCAATTGCTTCGCACCATTTGCGGGCGGGGGTATTCCGGCAGTGGATTATTGGTATCCACTAATGCGGCCCACTGAGTCATCAACGGCGCCTGCTTCATCTGCCACGCGCCGGCTTGGACGGTCGTTATTAAAACTAGCAGACAAAGCGCCGGAAATTTCAAATAGAGCAAAGCGCCCCGTCGTTTGATCATGATACCGCATAGCATCGCAATAAAAACCGATGGGTTCATGTGGCATGAAATGGCCACATGAACCGCTGACCGGACGATCACTTCTTCTCTGTTTTGTATTCGTGATGATGCCAGAACTCGCGGGTGAGGGCGGCGACTGTGCCGAGCCCGAGGAAAAGGAAGCTGGCTATGACCGCCAATAAGCCTGCAGGCGTTGAACGCAGATGATCAATCGCCAGGCAACACGGGCCGGACAGAACCACGGCCGAGGCAGATGCCGGAACTGCAAACAGCCGCCAGACACCCCGGTTCAAAACGCAATAGGCGGCAAGCACCAGCAAACCCGGAATGAATGGCATCCAGAACCGCGCGTCCTCGCCATTCATCCAGACAAAGGATTGAGTGGCCCAGGTGATTCCGATGAAATAACGCGAGGCACCGGCGCTGGCGTGTTCCGCGTCGTTCCAGCGCAAACTGTGGAGCAGGAAGAAAACGAAACCGCCTTGAAACGCCCAGTTTGCCACGTTCGGATGGCTGTTAAACACTACCGCGATGGCGATTCCAAACAGGACCGCGCCAAGCAACGCCAGTTTTGGATTCCGCAGCCACGCCGTCCAAAAAATCACGTACGCTGCCAGCCCCGCCGCCACGATACCCCCGGTGGTCGCGCCGTGTATTGCCAACTGAATCCAATTTGCCGACAGTCCGGCGATAAACAAAACGGCCGATGCATAGGCCAGATGTCCCGCAAAACGGTTGCTGCCCTGGAGAATTCGCATGACTCCAAACGCCGCCACATTCAAGGCCATGAGCGTTAGATAAGTTTTCTCCGTTTCAGGCGTGTTTGCCAGAAAAAGCGGCACCAGCACAGCCGGAAACATCAGCGCATATTTGAGCGCGGCGGGCTTTGCGGGTACGCGTAGGAAGACCGTCCATGCCAGGACCCAGCTCACCGGCGCAAACAGATCGGGACGCAGGTAATAATCGTACACATAATCCAGCGCCCACAGATGCAGGCCCGTTACAGTAATCCACAGCGCAAACAGGCCGGTCGGAAGCCAGCGTCGCTGCGGCAACGTATCTCCACTCGTCTGTGCATGTGGCAGAAAATTCATCAACGCCAGCGCCGCCGGTAAAACCAGCAGCCACATGCATTCGTTCATAATGTAATCCGGACCCGAATCCGGATGTGTGCCGATCTTGAGATTGATGTAATGCCGGTACGTCAACGGAAGCGCCACGTTGAGTGCCAGCATGATGGATCCCACGCCTAATAACGACCCCGGCAGGTTCAGTTCCGTGAAGTATCGCTTCAAGGCGCCGAATCGCAGTGCCGCCAGGATTACTCCTGTGACGCAGACCAGGCCTCCTATCCCGGGTCCGGTCAGCGCTGCGGCACTCAACAAAATAAATGGCACAAACACGAGCATGTTTTCCAAGCCGACGAGCACCATGGAATCGTACCACAGGCACCGGCGCGCCAAAAAAATGGCCACGCCCACGATCAGCAGCTCATAAACCTGCACCGAGGTGAAATTGAACAACAGCCGCGCCGTCTCGCGATCGATGAACGTCCCGTCTATCGACACAAGGTAGCAGCCGTAGAGCAGCAGCGCCGCGCTCACCAGGTAAAACGGGTTACATGCAAAAAATTTGCGAAGCCACCACGATAGCGGCCTGTGCGGGCGATTCGGAATAGGCGGTGGTGAATCTGGAGAAACTTCAAAGCTCGGGTTTGGAGTGATCGCCGACGGCATGTTGGACACGTTTGGAACATTGGATTCGTCATTGTCATTCATAAGGCACCTCAAAGAATTGCTTTCTAATCCTGTTAGACGGAAATGCACTTTAAATGCTCCCGCTACGCATGGTTTTGAAAAAAAGAGAGGATGAGGATGACCCTCCTTGTCGCGAAGGGTTTATCCTGGCAGGGTAGAGTTGCCGTTCTGCCCAAATTTTTCTCTCACATTTGGCCGACGCAGATTCGACCACACATTTTATGTGCCTATAGGGAATGCAAAAGGAAACGAAGCCAAAAAGTGTGATTTTATTGAGGCTTTGAGGGATTTGATGGAAACGGCGAGAAGCGAGGGCGTGTGGAAATGGTGGCGCGGCATGAGGGAACGAGGTAGCACGGAGCCTCCTTCGCTAAAGCTTCCGCCGTCGCCGCTACGGCTATAGCGGACAGGACGGAGGCCAGGGAGAACAGGAGAACAGCGAATAGCGAACGCTGAATGTTTTGGCGCAACGCGGAGCCAACCATTGAGAGTGCAAAAGACCAAGCGAGGAAAAGATCGGAAATGTCAGAGTCTCCTGACGTCGTCTCCTACGGCACAGTTGGCGCGACGGTTCTTCCAGACATGTGACACATTTTTTGAGCATAGGAAATGCATCGAGGAAACGAAGCCGGAAATGGTGTTTTTGTTGGGGAATTTGAGCGCGCGCGCGCTGAATTGAATTCAATTGAATCGCCGAATGAGGAAAGCAGGAAAACAGGAATGGACTCAACCTTTGCACATTTTTTGGGTATAGGGAATGCAAAAGGAAACGAACGGGTGAAGGCCGAGAAAAGTGCGGTTTTGTTGGGAAATTTGAAGGGTTCGGCCGCGACCGGTGGAAACGGGGATCGGATATCGTCGGCGACGAAATGATGAGCTAATTGCAGCTGCAACAGGCCGCCGCTCTTTTATTTTGGTTACGGAGTCCGCACCGACAAAATTAACTTCATGAACTCATTTGCAGCCCGGTTCAGCGGACGTTGCCTGGGCCAGACCGCAACGATCTTTCGCTCCGGTTTTGGCGTGGTGAATGAACGATATTCAGGCGCATTCGGGCGCCCTTTCATCGCGGCCATTTCGGGAATAAGGGACAGACCCACGCCCGCCCGCACCAGTGCCTGGACGGTTTCCAGTTGAGCACTGCGAAAGCTAATGGGAGTTCTCGTATTATTTCGATCACAGAAATCCAGCACCTGGTCGCCCAGGCAATGGCCGGCTTTCATCACGATAAGCCTCTCGCGCTTTATGTCATCGGCCTTGATGAACCGCTTTCGAGCCAGCGGATGATTTGGTGGCAGGGCCAGCCAAAGCTCCTCGCTGAAGAGGTTCCGCACTTCCAATCGCTCATCCTGAATGGGTTGGCTTGCCAGCGCCAAGTCCACTTCATAAACCAAAACCTGCTTGAGTAATTGTGCCGTGGTGTCTTCGTGTATGACTATTTCAATGCCGGGAAATTTTTCCGTGAAGGCGGCCAGCAAACCGGGCAGCAGGTACGGCGCAATTGTGGGCAGCACACCCACATTTAGGGGGCCATGCAAAAGGCTCTTTGCGTCGTTCGCCTCACGCTTAATGGCATTGGCCTCTTCAAGTATTTTTACCGCGCGAGCCAGGAAGAGTTCCCCGTAGGCAGTAAGCCTCGTTTCGCGCTTCATCCGGTCGAACAACCGTTCCCCCAGTTCGTCCTCCAGCTTTTGAATCTGCTGGCTCAACGAAGGCTGGGAAACGTGGCATTGCTCTGAGGCCCGTGAGAAATTCCTCGTTCGAGCCAGTGCAATCACATAGCGAAGTTGCTGCATCTCCATAGGCAAAAACTATAATAATCATAGGAACAATGTATTTCAACTATCGCCCGTCTGATGTTTTACTTCGGATTATTGAAATTGCGAGCAACCAACAATGGAGGAAAATATGTCCACTGAATCCAAATGCCCTTTCCATCATGGTGCTTCAGCCACCGGCGGCACCGCTAATCGCGACTGGTGGCCGGCCCAGCTTAAAGTTGAATTGCTGAATCAACATTCGGACAGGTCCAATCCGATGGAGAAGGATTTTGATTACGCAAAGGAATTCACCAGTTTGGATCTGAACGCCGTGAAAAGCGATCTCACAAAGTTGATGACTGATTCGCAGGACTGGTGGCCCGCAGATTTCGGCCATTATGGCGGCCTTTTTATCCGCATGGCCTGGCATAGTGCCGGGACGTATCGTACTGCCGATGGGCGCGGAGGCGCCGGCCGGGGCCAGCAACGATTTGCCCCGCTCAATAGTTGGCCCGACAACGTAAGCCTCGACAAGGCGCGCCGTCTCCTTTGGCCGATTAAGCAGAAATACGGACGAAAGATTTCCTGGGCCGATTTGCTTGTTCTCGCCGGAAATGTGGCCCTTGAATCCATGGGCTTCAAAACCTTTGGTTTTGGCGGTGGAAGGCCGGACACATGGGAGCCGGACCATGACATTTATTGGGGTAAAGAGACAAAATGGCTGGGCGGGGATATTCGCTATTCGCAGGGATCACCCGGTGTCGTAGAAGACCATGCTGTGTTGGTTTCTGACGATGAAAGTAAGAAACCACACACACGTGACCTAGAAAAGCCGCTCGCTGCTTCGCAGATGGGTTTGATTTATGTAAATCCGGAAGGCCCCGACGGCAATCCGGACCCCATTGCCGCGGCGCGCGACATTCGAGAAACCTTTGGCCGGATGGCGATGAATGACGAGGAAACAGTTGCCCTCATCGCTGGCGGACATACTTTTGGCAAAACGCACGGCGCGGCATCTGCCGCGAATGTCGGCCCTGAACCTGAAGCGACAGACCTCGAATCGCAGGGCCTGGGTTGGAAAAACAGTTTCAAAACGGGTAAAGGCGGCGACACGATTACGAGTGGCCTGGAAGTCACATGGAGCCAGACACCAACGAAGTGGAGCAACTACTTTTTCGAGAACCTCTTTAAATACGAATGGGAACTCACCAGGAGTCCGGCAGGGGCCCACCAGTGGGTGGCAAAGGGAGCCGAAGCCCTGATTCCAGATGCGCACGATCCATCCAGGAAACATAAGCCAACCATGCTTACGACGGATCTGTCGCTCCGGTTCGACCCGGTTTACGAAAAAATTTCCCGGCGCTTCTACCAAAATCCTGAACAGTTTGCCGATGCGTTCGCCCGTGCCTGGTTCAAGTTGACCCATCGTGACATGGGGCCACGCTCCCGCTACCTCGGCTCCGAAGTCCCCAAGGAGGTGCTCATTTGGCAGGATCCCATCCCTGCCGTAAATTACCCGCTGATTGACGAGAAAGATGTCACCGATCTCAAAGCAAAAGTGCTGGCTTCTGGTCTTTCAATTTCGCAATTGGTTTCCACAGCCTGGGCATCGGCCTCGACATTCCGTGGCTCAGACAAACGCGGTGGCGCCAATGGCGCGCGAATTCGTCTTTCCCCTCAGAATAATTGGGAGGTTAACCAGCCAAAACAATTGGCTAAAGTTTTGAAGACGCTTGAAGGCGTTCAAGAGGGATTCAACTCTACAGCGACTGGTGGTAAGCAGGTTTCGCTCGCCGACCTGATTGTTTTGGCCGGTTGTGCCGGTGTCGAACTGGCTGCGAAAAAGGCGGGCCATGATGTGAAGGTGCCATTTAGTCCGGGACGAGCCGACGCGCTGTTGGAACAGACGGACGTGGAATCATTCAAATTGCTGGAGCCCTCAGCCGATGGTTTCAGGAATTATCTCAAGGGCCAATCTTCCGTCGTAGCGGAGTCGCTGTTGATAGACAAAGCGCAACTCCTTACGCTTACCGCCCCAGAAATGACTGTGCTTATCGGTGGAATGCGTGTCCTCGACACGAACTTCGACGGCACCCAGCATGGTGTATTTACCAAACGACCGGAAATGTTAACCAACGATTTCTTTGTAAACCTGCTTGATATGGGAACCGAATGGAAGGCGGTTTCACAGAAGAAGGATTTATTTGAGGGCCGCGATTGCAAAAGCGGCAAAGTCAAATGGACCGGCACGCGGGTTGACCTGGTCTTTGGTTCAAACGCCATTCTTCGCGCTTTGTCAGAAGTTTATGGAAGCGCCGATGCCCAGGCGAAGTTTATCGCAGACTTTGTGGCCGCCTGGAATAAGGTGATGAACCTTGACCGTTTTGACCTCGTTTGATTTAAGACAGCGCAAACTTTAAGATTCCTGCAAAGTTCCACAAACGGACGCAAGCGGATAGGGGCGCATCTTGGCACTGTTCTCGGTAGGGACAGCGCGCCATAAGCATTAACCTAAAAACCTTGCCTTTCTTTTGGGAATCTGAATGATCAGGAGGCATGAATGATATTGCGTTGCCGGAAGACTGGGAAATTTTGCGTGGCTGGCTTCCTCGGGACTTGGATCAACGCGCCCACAGCACCGG
>DATAST010000256.1:0-9356 GCA_036269115.1 Verrucomicrobiia bacterium
GGTGTACCGGATGAATTTCCCGTATACTGAATCAGTGGATAGGTTCCGACTTCCAGTGCGCCTGCATTGGTAATCAGAAGAGTGGGCGTGACTGTGAAATTGAGATCTCCATTCACTTGAATGGCGGCAACGGTTGGCTGCTTTTGACCATACTGAAGGTCAAGTGTCGGCGAACCGGAAGCAAAAGTCAGCGCGCCTGCTGACCAATATTGTCCCGGGTTGTCCACGATAAGTCTCAGTTCGGGCGAACCGGCCGAGCCATCCAAAGTGACCGGGCCACTGGAGGAAGCGATATTTCCCGTGGTCAATTGCAACACGCCATCGTTGATCATCGTGCTCCCGGAGTAAGTGTTGACTCCGTTCAATATCAATTGTCCTGCTCCGGTCTTATTAAACCCGCCAGCACCGATCAATGCCCCATTGAGAATAATATCATGCGCAGTCGCGCCGGCATCGGCGCATTGAAAGGTGATGTTTCCGTTTTGAGTTCCCAGCGTGATAGGCAGCAAAGCCGACCCGGACCACGATTGTAATGCGCCCACCGTACCGCCGGAAAATGAGATCACGTTTGTCGGTGGAAGGATTGCGCCCGCGCGGAGCCCATCGAGACCGGATGAGGAGCCCAGATAAAGATAGCCACCGGAGTTGGTCAATATCGCCGAACCGCCTGTGCGATTGGCGCCCGTTCCGCCAAATTGAATTCCAGTCCACGCATTAATCACGCCGTTGGTTTGGTTAATGAGCGAAACCTGGCCGGGCCACGACCCACCATATTGCAAAAGAATTGGATCATTGGTGGTGCCGGTGCCGCTGACGTAGCCCAGGTTTGCCGCGCCACCATAGACATTAAAGATAGAGATTTGACCCGGGCCGCCCGATCCGATTTGAGGCATTGCTATGCCCACATTGCCGGAGGACACCTCATCGTTCAACGTGGCGCCATTTTGAACGGTCAAAGCGGATGTAAAATTAGGTACGCTGGCAGCGCCGCGTCCAATAATCATATAATCCTGGGGACCAAACTGATTTAGAATGGCTGTTGGGCCGTCAACCGTAAATGATCCGCCGTAGCTGGTGGCCTGTGAAGCAAACCATCCGGGCCGCCCAATTTCAAAAACACCGGCAGTGCCTGCTGTTACAGTCAAAGCACCGTTCGTCATACGAACGTCGCCATTGACGGTGAAAAATCCTCGATAACTCGTGTTGGCGCCAATATAAAACACGCTTCCGTTGGTGCTGCTGAAACTCCATTGCGAGCCGGTGAGGCCCCCCATAAAACTCGCGGACGCAGGCGCGCCATTGGCGCCCAACGTCATCTCGACCTTGTAGTTAAGGCCATTAATTAGATTGGTAAAAGTCACCCCTTTGCCGTCGGCAACGTGAATCGTGGGATAGTTACCACTGCCTGCCTGTGGTGCGATGAAGACGGGAGAACCGTAAAAATCATATCCAGTAGCGTTAATCAGGATGTTGGATACGGCCACCTGTCCTCCATCGATGTTCACTGGATACGCGCCATCGGCGCCATCGGGGCCGCCGAATATGGCCTGGCTTTTGGATGCCGTTGCGCTGGACTCGAGCCAGATCACTTGATTGCCCAGGCCATCGTTCCAGTTCAGATTTGTCGTTCCCGTATCCCAGTTTCCAGCTCCTGCGTCAATGGTTGCTCCATCATTCGTGTTCCCTGCATCCCAATACAATGGCACAAGTTGCGCTGAAGCAGTTGCCATTGAAATCAAAAGCAGGCTAAAGACGAGAAACGCTTTTTGAAATTGAATCAAATGATAACAGAGGTTGGCGGCATGTTTAATTTTCATAGAATTTATTCTTCCGGGCTTATCACTTACTGGGGATGCAATGCATTTGAACCAATGTTGAAGCTGGCGATGTATTCAGTGCCTCATGACGAGCATTCAAAAGGGGTGTCATAGTGAATAATATATCGGATTCACGGGCTCTTTTGGTATCCCCGAAAGGGGTGAAAATGGACTGTGGCTGTAGACGCGCCGCGCAAACTGTCCTAACCTGTCCCCATCCCGCATGAAATGGATCGCTGTTCCGTGTGTCGCCGGTTGGATGGCCTGTGCCAGCCACGCAGCCATGGCACAAAAGCCGCCAGACGATCTGGCCGTGAACAACGTGGTAGTAGACGGTAAAAATATTCCAGTGCCTCAGAACCGCAGCCTAAACCTTGGAGCGCGGCCGAAAAATATTACTTTCCATTTCGGCTCAACCAACGACGCTCATCTTCCGGCTCTACGCATTCGCTATCGGCTGGACGGCTATGACACCGACTGGCATGACGAACGCGGCTATATGCTCCTCATCGCAGAATTCTACGACGAAGCCGGCGATCAAGTCAGCCGACAGGAATTCAGAGTCACCGGCGATAGCACGGGTTGGGACGGCTCGCTTTACAGCTCCCCCTTGACCCATCGGCACGAAACGGTCGTTGTGCCGCCACGGGCTTCGCGTCTGTTTGTGTCGATTTCCTCTGCGGGACCGATGACGACCATCGGGCTCTTTGCGGTGGCCCGCCTGCGAGTTGCCAAAACGGAGTCCAATGGCGTGCCTGTTATGCTTTTGGAGTATCCGCCGGATCTGGCTTGGTATCGCGGCGGAACCGTTCCCAGCATGGCCAAAATTGTGACCGTCGGCCATTCGCCGTCGAAGAAAGCCCTCGCGATCCTCGATAACGATCCTAACGGACATGCCGGATGGCGCAATGCCGCGACTTCCGCGCCCGCCGTGAGACCCGGCGACCAAATTACGCTCGACTGGGACGGTGTGTACAGCATGGGCGTCGCAGATCTGAATGTGGCGCAATATCAGCATTTGCCCGAAGGGCATTATTTATTTCGCGTAGGCGAATTCGACTTATATGGAAAACCTACCGGAAATGAAAATGTACTGGACGTCATCGTACCGCCGCCATTTTGGCGCCAGCCGTGGTTTTGGCCGTTATGTATCATCTCCGCTATTGCCGTCACCTTCGGAAACTGGCGCTACCTGGTCTGGCGAAAAGTTCACACGGAAATGTTGCGTCTTAAAAACCAGCAGGTACTGGAAAAAGAACGGTTGCGCATCGCCCAGGACATTCACGATGACCTCGGCGCGCGCATTACGGAAATTTCTTTGGCCAGCGCTCTCGCAAAAAAAAGCGCCACCACTGTGGAAGCCGCCAGCGCGGATTTTGACCAAATTACCAAAATGAGCCGCGACCTGGTTGCCGCCTTGTATGAAACTGTTTGGTCGGTGAATCCGGAGCATGACAATTTGGATTCGCTCGGAACCTATCTCTGCCAGATAACCAATCATTTTTGCAAACAGGCAGAAGTTCGTTGCCGATTGGAAGTCGACGAATTGCCCGGCGGAGTGCAGGTTTCCAGCCAAATCCGGCACAACATTGCCATGGCCATCAAGGAATCCGCGCACAATGCCATCAAGCACGCCGGCGCTTCGGAAATCACTCTGCGCATGACGTTTGAAAAACCTGAACTGATGGTTTGTCTCAGCGACGATGGCGTCGGTTTCAAGACCGATTCCGCCGAAGCTGCGATGGGGCATGGTTTGAACAATATCAAAAGCCGGGCGGCAAAAATTAATGCCCGTTGCCAAATCGAAAGCCAGCCTGGCAAAGGCACGTCGGTTCACATGTGGATAAATCTCTAACAGAACACACAACTCTTTATGAAAACTAAAACAAGCGTCGCGGTGGTGGAGGACGACCACGGGCTGCAAAAGAAACTGATCCAAATCCTGAATAGCGTCGGCGACATCGATTGCGTCGCCAGTTGTTCGTCCGCGGAAGAGGCTTTGAAGGTCATTCCGCAAAAGTCCCCATCCGTCGTGCTCATGGACATTAAACTTCCTGGCCTCTCGGGAATCCAATGTGTGGCCGAACTTAAAAGAACCATGCCGGAACTCCAAATCATCATGGTAACGATCTATGAAGACAGTGAGAATATTTTCAAAGCCCTCAAGGCAGGCGCCAGCGGCTACCTGGTAAAGTCCGGGCCGCCGGACGAGATCATTGAAGCCATCAGGGACGTTTTTACCGGAGGCTCGCCCATGTCAAGCCACATTGCCCGGAAGGTAGTTCAACATTTCCATTCATTGGGTCCCGCCAAGGAAGAAGCCAACAACTTATCACCGCGCGAACAGCAGGTTCTTTCACTACTTGCGTCGGGTTATTATTACAAGGAAATCGCCGACAAACTGTCTCTTAGCATTGAGACGATTCGAAGCCACGTTAAAAGCATTTGCCACAAGATGCATGCTCGCAGCCGCCTTGAAGCCGTCGCCATACACACGAAAGACACCCTCTTGTCTCAACGATAGGAACAGGTATTTACAATTTGCGATTTACGAATCGTACGTGAAGCGCGAGGTACTGGGTTGGCCGCGCGATATTCGCGAAAAATTCCGCCCGGCAAACACACGTCCCGAAACGGTGTTCGCGTAAATCGTAATCGTAAATCGTAAATTACTCGACCACCCTCTTGCCCTGCTTGCGGGCGTTATACTGTTCCTTGATCCACTTATAAGTCGCCGCCAAACCTTTGTTTAGCGTCGTGTCCGGCTCCCAATCGAGAGTTTTATGGATGAAGGTATTGTCACTGTTGCGTCCGGCCACGCCCTTGGGCGCGCTCAGATCGTAATTCCGTTTCAGCGTCACTCCCGCGATCTTTTCAATCTTGGACAGCAACTCATTAATCGAAACCAGTTCGCTGGAACCGAGGTTAACCGGCGTCGCGATTAAATCGTCGCAGTGCGTAATCATGTCCACCCCTTTGACGCAATCGTCAATGTACATGAAACTGCGGGTTTGGTTGCCGTCGCCCCAGATCGTGATTTCGCGTTTGCCGGTGTCGATGGCCTGGATCACCTTGCGGGAAAGTGCCGCCGGGGCCTTTTCACGTCCGCCATCCCACGTGCCGTGCGGGCCATAGACGTTGTGAAAACGGGCGATATACGTTTTCATGCCGCGCTCATGCCAATATTCTTCGCAGAACATTTCCGAAATCAATTTCTCCCATCCATAACCGCGCTCGGCCATTGCCGGATAAGCATCAGACTCTTTTAACGCCCGCACCTTAGGATCTTTTTGTAACGTCGTGTTGTACGCGCACGCGGAGGAAGAGTAGAAATAACGGCGCGCGCCCGCCTGATAGGCGGCCTCGACCATGTGCGTGTTAATCAGCACGCTACGCAGGCATTCTACGCGAAAACGCTCGATGAAACCCATGCCCCCCATGTCCGCCGCCAGGTTATAGACTTCCACCGCGCCTTCGCAAACGCGATGACAATTGTCCTCTTTGCTGAGGTCCAGGGAAATATTTTCGACGCCGGGGACTTTCAAGTACCACTCATAAACCGGCTTTTTGTCCACTGCGCGAATGCGGTTAAATCCCTTTTTCTTGAAGTAAAGCGCCAGGTTGCCGCCAATAAATCCGCCGCCGCCAGTAATCACAATGAGATCGTCTTTTTGTGTAGGCGGAGTTTTTTCAACCAGTCGCTTTTTATTTTCCATAAATGTGACGAGGATTATAGCGTTTTCCCCGCGAAAAACGAGTAAAAAACGGACTGCAAAATGGGCGTGGTTGCAACGTCCTTTTCTCACGTAGGAGACGAAAGGAGTCTCTGACTGAACCGTGGCTCGTACGTTTTTGATGGACTCAATTTAATTAGAGTCTCGTTACCTCGACTCCTACGGCTACGGATTCGCCAACCTGAAGAACAAATTCCCCGTCGGCGAAGTAAGATTCAAGTAATTCGTACCGTTGGAGGTCGTCCCACTGCTGTTGAGCGACCAACCAGCCGGGGCGGTGAGGCTGTTGTTTTGTTGCAACGTCCAGCCGGAGACATTCTGCCAATAAACTGTGACTGTCTTGCCCGATTGGCTGATGTGCAGCGTCGGCGCACCCGGTGTTTGCACCACAGAAATAAAAGCCCAAAAACCGCCGGTGAGAGAATAGTTGCCTCCGGTCATTGCCGAAGAAGCATCGGGCTGGCCAATTGTGCCGCTCACGGTGTACTGTCCGCCGCTGCTCGTGCCGCCGCCACCGGCGACTTTGTACCAGTTAATGCTGTAGCTTTGGGCGGACGCGGTTAAAGAAAGCACCAACAGCCAACAGCCAACAGCCAAAGAAATTCCAGGCCTCAAGCGCCAACGGGCGAATGAGCGAAATCTGGCTGATTGGATATTCGGTGCTGAGATTTCTCTGGAATTTGGATGTTGGAATTTGGTGGTTTTCATTCCAGTCGTCATTCTCTCATAAGGGAAAGTCCTGTCAAGCTCAAAACCGCTGTAAAGACAGGCTTGGCAAGAACTGAGACTGCCTTGTACGCCAAGCGACTCTTCAGGTAGCGCGGGCGTCCCCGCCTGCGGGCTATGGCGGCGTCTCGCCGCCAGTTCCCGAGACAGTGCTGAACCCGCGGCCGAGGACGGCTGCGCTACGCCCGAAACCGATCACGGCTTCGATAAAAGCAGGCCAAGGGCAAGAAAAACGCCGAATAAAAACACGCACCAACCCAAGCGATAAAATCTCTGCAAATTTTTCGGGACAGATTTCAGTCCAAAAGTGAAAAACCGTCCGCTTCGGTAAACTGGAAGTTTCGCGCAGGTGATCAAACCGCCGCCAAAAATCATCAGCGTAAAACTGGCGGTTAAGAAACAAATCCATGGCGTTCCAGACAGGTTCTTGAAGAATTCAAGGGCCTGCGACGTAACCAGGGCAACGATGGCGACGGACAAAAACCAAAAATTCTCAAGAAATGTCCGCAAACCGTTGGTCTTTTTGTGAGTTTCCATGTGGTACGGCTAGACCTCGACAACATACGCCTTTCCCGCAAATTCGCCAGTCAAGGTATCGGCAAAGCGCACAGATTCCTCGAGGCTCGCATTTGGATGACTGGACGTCAGCAAATTGTGGCGACGAGCCGTCGCCACCCCTATAATGGCCGCTCTGCACATGCGCCTCCGCGACGTCACTCAATCTGAAACGACACACTTACCGTTGCGGACACACTAATTTGTCCCGCTGACATCGTGCTTTCTCCTCCAGATGCTCCCCCCACGTTCTGGACCGCGTTTTGAAACATCGCGCCGCCGTAACCGCCACCCCAAGAACCGGCGCCGTTTTCAAACCATCCGCCTTCGTCATTCGCATTCACGCTGGTAACCTTGCCTCTCTTTACGCCCAGCTCAGAAGCCATCGCGTCTGCTTTTTCTGTCGCTGCCTTTATAGCCATGGCTCGTGCCTGGTCCCGATACTTGCGCAATTGGGAGGTGCGAAATTCGATTCCCAGGACGGTGTTGACGCCGTTGGTGAGCAAGCCGGTCAATATGCCTTCAAAACTATCTACTTTGGTCAACTTCACCTGAATTGACCTGCGAACCATATACGCCACAGTGGCCGTCCTCGAAAGAGAATTGTTATCGTACTCCGGATCTATACTGATAAAATCGGTCTGGATATCTTTCTCCTTCACGCTGCTGTCTTTCAGAAATGCGAGCGATTTAGACATGGCCTCGTCATTTTGACGCTTTGCACGGTCCAGGCTTGCATCGCGCGTTTCCACACCCACTCTCAGATAAATCTCATCGGGCGCAACTTTGACCTCAGCCGAGCCGGTAACGCTGATGTCGCCGAACGCTTGCGCCAACGGACATACCAGGACGGCGATGATGAGGAAATATTTGATAGGGTTTTTCATAGTGGGTTAAACGTTGGAGATGCGACAAAGTTGCGCAGAGTATTGTTCACGCGCGATACCTCTCCGCCCCGTTTACACCCCTATTTCGAAATTCCCAATAAAAACGGCTTTATTTCTCCAAACTCGCTTCGTTTCCTTCATGCATTTCCTATCTTCAAAAGATGTGCACGGGTCCCGTTACCGTTTTAAATTGCCTTTAATCCCGCCTGCAAGTACCCCAGCGCGTACGCCATTCCCGCATGCCATGGGGCGCTGCAACTCATTTGTGGAGCATGATCGGGTATGACGACTCCGTCGAAATCATTTTCTTTCAAAATTCGCAACACGCGCAACATGTCCACTGCCCCGTCATCAATAAACGTTTCCTTATAAAACGGCGCTTTGCCGGTGACGTTCCGCAAATGCACGTACCCAAGCTTTTTCTGGCGGCTATATTGGGCCACCGCGTCGTAGACGTCGCCGTCGGCCATTTCCGCAATTGTTCCGACGCAGAATTCCAGCGCATTGCGCGGACTGGGCCTCAAATCGATGAGTTTCTGGTACAATTGCGGCTTCCAAACCAGCCGTGGCTGCCCGCGCACCGCCGCGAGCGGCGGATCGTCCGGATGCGCCGCCAGTGTGACGCCTGCTTCCTCGGCTACGGGGATTATTTCATCCAGAAAAAATTTCAGCCGCGACCACAACTGTTCCGGTGTCGCCGACGGTACGATTCCCGGCGCGGCATGCTGGTCATAGATCATGTTCCATACCATGCCATTTGGCATCGGCTTGTCCAGCGGACCATCCATGCCCACGGCTTCCGCCTCGCCGCGGGCAAATTTTCCTTTCACTCGCCCGGCAACTCCTGCGATGGAAAAATTATAGCCAAAAACCGGCACACCAGCCCGGCCAACGTTGCGGATGATTTGCTTCAGGTTTTTGATTTGTTCAAATTTCTTCGGCCCGTCCAGCAGCACATCGTGCCAATGCGCCGGATCAAAATTTTCTATCGCCGCCAGCTCCAGTCCGGCGGCCGCAATATCCTTCTTTATCGCGACAATCTCTTCATAGGTCCAAAGCGTCTTCGCATCGCCTGCAAGTCCCCATCCGGCGTCATCGCCCACCGGCTGGTCGCCCGGGCGATTGCTGCGCGACGAGCGAAAATAATCCACGAGGTGAATGACCAAATGCGTGCAGCCGCATTGCTTCGCGAACTGAAAATGTTCGCGATCCAATTGATGACGATACAAGCCAAGGCCTAATTTCATAGGGTTGCGTTGTCCCGGACAAGATGAACTATTTTAATCGGCTATCAAGGGACAACGTGAGCAGAAAAAAGCTCCAAAATCCAAACGCCAAGCACCGAATTGCGTTCAGGGTCTATTTTAATTTCGGAAAATGCTGGCAATAATACGCTCTTCGTGGTCAAGTCCTAATCTAAATTTGCCATGAGGAGAGCCGCTGAAAGTGTTTACACTGTTTACATAGTTCCAAATCAACGGCTTAAGTGTTTACACAAGGTTCTTCGCTGTTTTCGGTGGAATTGGAAGTCAGCTCTGTGGGAGTCGGAGTTTGCCGGCGATGAGATAAAGCATAGCAATCAGGTGGGTGGTCGAACGATAGCCGCGGGCCTTGCGCTTGGTCGCGCTGAAGACGCT
>DATAST010000257.1:0-46538 GCA_036269115.1 Verrucomicrobiia bacterium
TTTGGTGTTTTGGCGAGGCTTCAGCGAAGGAGCATGTTTGAAAACCCTGTGACTGAAGCTGAAACGACGCCAAAACCCAAAAAGACCGCTTCCCCTTCTTTTTCTTCCCGAATGGCTACAGTATTTTTTAAACCGCTCTAAAATGAAATCCGGGGAAAGGTTATGGGACCCGGTAAATAAACGACGGGTATCCGTTTGGTTGAAATTTTTTTGTGTCGTGCGGTGGATTTGTTCGTTTCAAGGTCTCCAAACCATGAAAGCGGCGGAAGTCCTTCCGAAAAGCTGAACGCATCGGAAATCTGTCCCGCACACTCATATCCTCCCGGGCTGCGCAAAGGGCTACTCATAAATTCCTCACCTCGTTTCTGTCTCTGTCAATCTGTGACTCGTTTTCACTTTCTCTTCCGCACTACGCCATCCGGCGCCAGAACCTTAACACCGCGCGCCCAGGCCTACCGGCGCAACGACGGATGGTTCCAGCACCGAACTAATGGCGGTGCCAATGGCGTCATCCAACCAGTATTTGCGGCGCTGACAACGAACGCCGCGACTCACTCTCATCTATCTTATAAAGGAAAACGGGGGGAAGGTTACAGATTGTCCGGGCGAAGTCCTGTGTATAACCGCTCCCTCACGGTTGCGGCCCTGCGAGCAGGGCTATTTGTGCGCCGTCATCAACAGGATCGCCAGTACCAGGAAGGCAACAAAGACGATCACCCCGGCGGCAATGGCGACTTTTGGGCGAAACATTCGCGGCGGTTTCAAATTTCGTCGAACCGGTTTCGACGGCAGGGCAGCGCGGGCGGCAGACTGTGCTTCGGCAACCAGCGCGGCCCGGCGGGCGGACCGCGACGGCGCCGCGCCCATTCTATGACCGGTTTCTTCCGGGGTGGGCATCGTCTGGGCGATCTTTTCCACGTCCGTTTTCATTTGGCCCACCTGTTGATAGCGGCGGTCCGGCTCCTTTTCGAGCGCATGAATCACCACGTCATCGAGCCGCGGGTCCGCCTCCAGCTTTTGCGATGGCGGCTGGAATCTGCCCAGCGGCAATTCGCCCGTCAGCATTTCATAGAAAAGCACACCCAACGAATAGATGTCCGCGCGGGAGTCCACCAGCTGCGGATTTTCAATCTGTTCCGGCGCCATGTAAAGGGGCGTGCCGATGACGTCCATCGTGCCGGTCAACGAGACGTTACCCGGAAGACACAACATTTTGGCAATGCCGAAGTCTGCGATTTTCACCTGTCCGGTTTTATCGAGCAAAATATTTTCCGGTTTGATGTCCCGGTGAATAACGCCCTGGTCATGGGCATATTGCAGCCCTTCGCAAATCTTTGGCACGATGCCGACCGCTTCGACGGGCGAAAGCCTCCGCGCGCGAAACAATTGCCGCAGGGTCAGGCCGTCCACATATTCCATCAGCAGATAAAATCGTCCATCCACTTTGCCGAAATCATAAACCGCCACGATGTTGGGATGCGAAAGGGCGGCCAGTGTGCGGGCTTCGCGCTCGAAACGATCAGCAAATTGCGGCGAGTTTTGCTTTTCGGGGAATAAAAACTTTAACGCCGCAAACCGGTTTAATTGCTGATAACGCACTTTATAGACGGCGCCCATTCCGCCATGCCCGGCCAGTTCGATGATTTCCAGCGACGGAAAAATTTTGGCAATCTCTTCGAGAGGCTCGAGGACGGCGGCTAATTTTCCATCCGTGGACTTGTTGCCCGACTTGGTATCAAATCCCGCCCGGAACAGGCATTCCGGGCAAAGGCCTTGGGGCGCGCCTGGAACGACTGTTGTCCCGCAAACCGGGCAAACCGGGTAAATATCCATAATTCTCTGTAATGGGTATAATAGAACGAATGCAAGTTTGACAGCGAAAACGGGGGCCACTGCAGGCTGTGAGCCATCACACGGCGTGGAGCGCGGCTGTGTCCTGCTCGGAGCGGGACCAGCCGCAGCAGCGAGTAATACACGATCAATTCTCGAAAACACGAGCGGCCTTTTCCATCCAACCGGCTGCGGCTGGTGAGCTTGCGCACACACAGCCGCGCTTGCGCGGCGGTCGGTTATATCCAGGTGGATGCGAAAACTCTCATGGTGGCCGCGGTGCAAACCGCACCCTATTTGCGGGCCAGGACGGAGAATAAATAGCGCAGTTCCTCTTCAATCTCTTCAGGCGCGGCAACGGTGCTGGCGATTTCGTCGCGAAGCAACTGGCGATAACGCTGGCGCAGGCGATGCACTGTCACTTTCACCGATCCCTCACTCATGCCCAGGTTGGCGCCGAGTGTGGCATAAGGCAGGGCCGAACTGTCTCCCAACAGGCATGGCTTCAACGCTTCGAACAATTCCTTTTTGTTCTCATGCTCAAATTCAGCGTGGAGCCGGCCCATCACCCGGTCCAGCAAGGTCAGGGCCCAGCGCCATTCGAAACTTTGTTCCGGAGTGAATGAAGATTCAGGTATGCGATAGGACAGTGGCTGCCAGGTATACCGGTTTTCCGCCTCATCGCGTTCGAGCGAAATAATCTTCCCGCCACCGCGCTTTTGCGTGCGGGCCTTGTCCCATTCATTCGACAAAAAATTACTGATGCTGGTTAGCAGGAACGACCGAAAGCGCCCGCGCTGGGGGTCGGCCTTTCCCAGCCATTTCCGGTCGAGAAGCCAGGCAAAGAATTCCTGCGTCAGGTCCTCGGCATCCGCTGGGGAATACCCCCGCCGGCGCACATAGGCGTACAGGGGATACCAATAGGTTTTGCACAGTGTTTCCAGGGCGTCCTGGGCCTGCTGAAATTCGGCCCGTCCGGCGGTCAGCACCACTGACCACTGGGTCGTGGCAAAAACACGCCGGGGACTAAACCCACCGTGCGAGGATGCGTCGTCGATATTTGATTGTTCTTCTGTGCTCAACAGATTGAAATTTGCTCTCCGCTGGCGAGAAAGGCAAGTTTTTCAATTTGCGTCCTGCCGTCTTTGCGCCATGATTCTGGCAACATAAAACCAGATGCTCATAAAGGGTATGGTGACCAGGCTCACGACAATCATCAGCAACGGCCCAAGCCAGACTGCGCTGAAAGAATCAATATTTGAGCGCAACGGCCTGGCTGGATCATAGAGGACGCCCACCTTATCTCCGACTTCATAGGAATAACTGGACGAACTCATCGTGATTCCCAAGCATCTTCAACACAACCAATCCCTTTATCCAATAATCTATCAATCCATTTTTTGACTCACCCTTGCCGTCATCATCAAATCTTCTCCGATTTTTTTCCATTCCGGGTCTTGTAGCTGGATTGCCTCGGACAGACTCGTGACGCCATCGCCGGCAACGGCTTTGCGGGCGGTCATTCCGCCCAGGATGCGTGGTGCGTAAAAAAACACAACGCGTTGGGCAATTCTATTGAACAGAAATAACGCATTCGTTTCGCCGCCGCCTTCCACCAACAGATGGGTCACGTTTTCGGAGCCAAGACGTTTCATCAGCCAGGGCAAATCAAATCGAATGCGGAATGCGGAATGCGGAATGCGGAGTGCGGAGTGAAGTCGGACGTTCGACCGTCCCGCATCGCGGGGTTCCAGTGGGGCGATAAGAACTTTCACGCGTTTGCCCAGTGCGGAAACGCGATTTTTGGGCGCGGCGGGTGAAACCACGATCGTCGTCAGGCCGGCAAATTCGTCGCCAACTACATTGGCATCCAATGGCGTTCGCGCCATGGTATCTAAAATAATTCTGCGCAACGGTTTCGTTTTCTTTTTCGCTTTTGAAGTCCCGGATGATCCGGGACGAAAGGTGAGCGAAGGATTGTCGGCCAAAACGGTATTGATTCCTACCAGCACGGCGTCCGCACCCTGACGCAATTTCATTCCAATGGCCCGCGCTTTTTCGCCCGTGATCCACTTGGATTCCCCGTTCGCTGTCGCAATTTTGCCGTCTAATGTCATGGCTGCTTTCACGGTCACAAATGGCATGCGATGAACAATCCAATGGTCAAAGGCTTCGTTCAATTGCGCGCAGTCGTCCGCGAGGATTCCATGGGCTACTTCGATGCCGGCACGGCGCAATAGTTCAAAAGCGCGGCCAGCATGCTCCGGGTTTGGGTCCGTTGCGCCGATGACTGCTTTGCGTATTCCAGCGGCGATGATGGCATCTGTGCAGGCCGGCGTGCGGCCGTGCGTAGAGCACGGTTCCAGCGTGACATAGAGCGTCGCTCCCCGCGGATTCTCCCTCCCATTTTGGGCTGCGCGAAGGGCCTCGATTTCCGCATGCGGCATTCCGGCACGGCGATGCCAGCCGCGTCCGATGATTTCCCCCTTTTTGACCAGGACGGCGCCGACCATCGGATTGGGAGAGGTCGTGCCGTAACCGCGCCGCGCCAGCGTCAGCGCCAGCCGCATGAAATGGAGGTCATTCTTCACCTTTGTAATAATCCACTTCCGTCATTTCGAACGTCTTGCGCTGTGGTTTGATATTCCATTTGCCTGAATCCGGATATGTGCTCACGTCCGATTGGGGATTATCTGCAATCACGTAATAGAGGAGGTCTTCCGCACCCGTGTTACGGATTTGATGCGGTTCGCCAGGCGGATGAATGAATGAGTCGCCGGGGCCAATTTCGACCTCGCCTTCCGGAGCCCGCGCGATACCGCGTCCTTTCAGGACGATGTATAATTCCCATTGCGCCGAATGCGAATGATAGGGCCAATTCGTTTTGCCTGGCGGGATGCGCGCCAATTCCAAATCGAACGGATGGCCGCCGCCCCAGACGCCGGTGTCCTTGCTGCCGCCAATCACCAGCGAAATGTGCCGGCGAAATAAATGATATTTCCCTTTTGGCGATTTGACCTCAACCGATTCGATTTGGTTTTCATTCGCTTTTTTCACCTGGCCAGTTTCGGGTCACCGAGCCGCCCTCGCAATCGTTTTTTATGGCAGGGACATCACAGCTTATCTACAGGCCTGGTCCCTTCACCAGGCGCGATAGAGTATGTCTGACGAATCGCCGGGTTGGGGAACCCGGCCTACAGACGGCCTTCAAGCGGGAAAAAGTAATTAACCCTCATCGTCGCAACTCATGCCTGATCATGAGGATGACGATGAGGATGAGAATGATCTATTTTGCTAGAACCAATAGTGGAAGCCTACTGAGCCGTCCACGCTCAGTCTTCCGAAGGGGGCGAAGATCGCCTCTGGCGCGATTTCGGCGAAGATATCGATCGGGCAGTTTTCAAACATGTATGAGATGCCGAGCGGAAATCGAAAACCAGCCATATTGGACAAATGATGGTTGCGCATTCTTCCCAATATGCCGATACCCGCATAAACGGGCATTCTGCCGGTCCTGGGCACCAAAAGGTCAAAGTCATTGACCAGGATGTCCGCGTGGATTTCCCAGGTTGCGTGCGAGTACGGCGACCAACCGACGGACGCATCTGCTGCAAGCATGTCAGTCAGCCAATATTTCGCAGTAACACCAATTGGCCCACCGAGCGCGGCGCCTACTCCAAAGTGGCCCACATAATCGCCCGTGTATGCGGATGATCGGGCCGGTGGGCTCGATTGAGCAGTCTGCGAAGTCGTGGCGTCTTGCGCCTGAGCGCAGAGCCCAACCGAAACTATTGCCATTGCCGTTGCCAGTGTGAAACATTTTATTTTCATACGTTAGGTCCTTATTGCCATTTTCATGCCATTGAGAAGAACTAATGCTTTATCCTCATAATTCACGCTAAAGCTGTCCGCCTTCGCCCTTAGCGATTGCATCAATTTGCTGTTGCAACGAGAAAGAATCCTTGCGCCGCGTTGCCTTTTGCAAGATCACATTGTCTTTTGCAACGATTTCGATGCTACGAATATTCTGAAATGTTATGGCAACTGGCGTGGTATCAATGAACTCCAACAGTTTAGCGGCGCAACGCGAAGTCAGCCAGGACGTGGAACTCTGTTTACTCGCGCGGTGGCAGCGCCATTTGCCGATGCTATCACGTGAGGCTGCCGATCTGCCCCTCGATAAAAGTCCCCAGCCTGGTTTAAAAGAGATGTTCAAAAGAACAGCACCGAAGGCGTGACAAGAAGTGATGAGAGCAAGGACCCATGACTTGGCTCGCGCGTGCCGTCACGACGGACACGTCGTGACCCGCCATACATTCTTGCACTGACAGAGTTGTTTTTATCGTCATTGTCACGCCTATGGCAGCTTTCACGGTGTCAGTTGGTTGGCTTGTCGGGTAATTACCTACCGAATAGTTAGTCAAAAAAAGTCAAAGTTAGCCTTGACATAGAACATCTTATAACCGATGCTATGCCCGTTCAGGCACGAATTGCCTTGGGGAGGGAAATTCGGTTATGGGAACATCATATTATTATTCGGTCGGAAGCGGCAGCAAGAGTGCAGCTACCGAGCAACTTCACACGCCTCAGTACACATTCCTCCTGGGGCTAATTCTTTTACTCGTGCCCGGCGCGAGGCTTGGAGCGCAAACGGCTCTAACTAATGTTGCTGTCATTGTGCAACATGCGCCGAGCTTGAGGGGGCGGGGCGTTATCCAAGGTTCGCTGCAACAGCTTCGGGGCGAGAATCTCCAACTCACGAGCGGATTTGAAATGACGGGCGATTTGCTCGTGCCGGGCACGCCCGCGGTCGTGGTCCAGGGCAGGCCTACCTACGCCGGTACGGTTCCCGGGAGCGGAAGCGCGTCACTATCCGGCTACAAAATCTACCTCGGGAATTGCACATTCAATTATTTGCGAACACGGACAACACCGGTAGCGCTGCCAACCGTCTCGAGACCGCCTGCGCCAATCGGACGGCGGAGCGTAACCATTAGTCATGCAGGCCAATCGTATGGCGACCCTGGTACGCTGCGAGACCTGACTTTGACTGGAAACGCCGGATTCGTTTCAGTGCCGCCCGGGACCTACGGCGATTTTGCCGTGAGCGGACATTCGGGCCTGGTCATCGGCGTAGCCGGGGCAGTTCAGCCCGCCAGTTATAATCTCCGGAATCTCTGCCTCGCGCCAAACTCGACGGTGGAGGTTGTGGGGCCGGTCATTCTGACAACGGCCAATGGATTTTTTGTGAATGGCAGTGTGGGAAATTCAAACAATCCCGCCTGGCTGCAGCTTAACATCGCCTGTGGCGACTTGACGCTCAATTGTGGGTCGATCGTTTATGCCCAGGTTGCCGCGCCGAGCGGCCGAGTGACCGTTGAAGGTAATTCTACTCTGATAGGCACATCAGTCAGCGCGGATTTTGATTTGAACGACAATGGGCTGGTGCGTTGGGGCGGCAATCCGCAAGCGCAGGTTCTTCCGCCAGCGGCTTCAAATCAGACGATTGTCCTGGCTGAAAACGGCACGACGAATATTACGCTGACGGGTTCTGATCCGCAGAACCTCCCGTTGACCTATTCAGTTTTGACCCAGCCAACGCATGGCACATTGAGTGGATCAGCGCCGAACCTCGTTTACGCGCCCGCGGCAAACTTTTACGGCTCCGATGCATTTACCTTCCAGGTGAACGACGGCGTGAACAATTCCGCTGCGGCTACCGTTGGCATTACCGTCCAGGCCGTGGATGAACCGCCAATCGTGTCGGCGGGTTCAAACCAACTCATCGCGCTGCCCAACAACACCGTGAATTTGAGCGGCACCGTTACTTATGCACCATTCTTGAATACGGTGGACAGCGTCCTCTGGAGCCAGGCGGGCGGACCCGGGACAGTCTCTTTCGGCGATGCGGCCAATACAGCCACCACGGCCACGTTTAGCACCAACGGTGTCTACGTGCTCCAGCTTTACGCCAGCGATTCATTTCTAAGCGCAAGCAATTCCCTGACGGTCACCGTGGATGCCCCGCCCGTCGTCATCGCCGGGCCCCGGCAAACGGTGAATTTCGGGACTGTGGTGACACTCGCGGGCATAGCCACGGATGATCAGCTGCCATACAACGTCTTAAATTCTGGATGGGTCCAAATGAGCGGTCCGGGCACCGCCGCTTTTGCCAATCCGACGTTGACGAACACAACCGTTACGTTTGATCAGCCGGGTATCTACGATCTGGGTCTGGAAGCGGATGACGGCTTCGCCACAAATTCTGCCGACGTGGTGATTCAGGTCCACGCCGTGCCCACGGTATTTACGGGTACGAATCAGGTGGTGGCCGTTGGAACGTCGGCGACGTTGGACGGGAGTTTCGTAGACGATGGTCTAGCGGGTGTGGCGACATCTGAGTGGATACAAGTCAGCGGTCCGGCCCTGGCCGTAATCGCGGATGCGGCTTCAACTAATACGACCGCGAGTTTCAGTGCGGACGGCCTTTATGCCTTTGACCTCACGGTGACCGACGGCCTGACCAATGCCAGTGCCCCGGTTACCATTACAGCGGTAGCGCCACCGGGGGTCGGGCTTGCATCTTCGGCCCTTGTAATAAATTGGCCTAATCAAGTGACCTTGAATGGAACCGTGAGTGCTGACGGTTTGCCCTCCGGCGGAACATTAACGGCAACATGGAGCCAGGCCAGTGGTCCGGCGGCGGCCGTCTTGTCGAATCCACTCGAGAGCCAATCCTTAAATGGAACGCCGGTTTCACTGCCGTCATCAACAGTCGCAACGTTTAGCACGCCGGGCGTTTACGAATTTCAACTCGCAGCTTCGAACCAGGTTGGCAGCGCGGAATCTAATATTGTCGTAACGGTGAACCAACCGCCGGTCGTGAATGCCGGGGTGGCGCAGACCAATCTCTTTCCGGCAGCGGTGCAGCTTTCTGGAACAGTTACGGACGACGGACTGCCATTGGGCGGGTCATTGACCTTATCGTGGAGCGTGGTATCCGGTCCGGGCACAGTCGGGTTTAACGATGCCACCTTGACCAATGCGACGGCGACGTTCAGCCAGCCGGGAATTTATGTTCTTCAATTGACGGCCGGCGATTCCGCAGCGGTCAGTTCAAGTCAAGTTGTGATTGTCGAAGACACGGCGCCTTCTGTGACTTTGGCGACAAATCAGGTTCCAGCCGGAACGAATCGAGTCGTGTTGACGGGAACCGTAACGGACGATGGTTTGCCGTCCGGCGCAGAATTGACCGCCAATTGGAGCCTGGCGAGCGGACCGTCCGCCGTAGTATTCAATCCTGCCGTTCAAACCAGCTCTCTAACTGGCAGCCCTGTGACCAACATCGTCCAATCCACCGTGACATTTAGCGTTGCCGGCACTTACGCGATCAGTCTGACTGCCAATGATTCGATTGCCACCAGCTTCGCCACCATTTCCCTGAGCGTGGCGAGCACGCCGCCGATAGTCGATGCCGGGCCGGATATGTATCTAAGCGGTGTCCCGGCGATCGCGACGTTGAACGGGCAAGTGAGCGACGCCGTATTGCCGCAGGGCGGGACGTTGAGCCAGCAATGGAACGTAGTGGCCGGGCCTGGAACGGTCACGTTTGACAGCCCGATGTCGCCGGTGACGACGGCCACGTTCAGCACCAATGGGATTTATGTGTTGCAGTTGACCGCCAGCAACGGGCAATCACAGAGCAGCCGGATGGTGGAGGTGCGCGTCGAAACGATTTGTACGGTGGAAGATCCGGTGGGCCTTGCGGCATGGTGGCCGGCGAATGCCAATGCGGAGGATGTCATAAGCGGGCAGCAAGCGATTCCAAACGGGGCAGGATATGCAAGCGGTGAAGTCGGCCAGGCATTTAACTTTAACGGAACGGATTCTGTGCGAGTGCCGGGCGCGACTAATTACAATGTGGGCGCAAGTCCCGCCGGAATGACGATTGAATTTTGGATGAACCCCAACAGTTTCCAACTCGGGAGCGTGCTCGGTTGGGCCAATTCGATTCGAGTGGAACGCGAGAACTTGAACTGGATCGGCTCAGCGTTACGCTGTTACCTGGGAACCGGCGGCCAATATATACAGACGCCTGGAAATGTATGGAACAATACGGCCTGGGGATGGACGCATGTGGCCGTCACTTACGATCGGAGCAGTGGAATGGCTGACCTCTACATCAACGGCTCAATCCAGACCAGCGCCAACGTAGGTACGAATCTGATGACCACAGCCAATGACATTTACATGGGCCAGGTGCCCGGCTCGCCGAACTTTTTCTCCGGTGAATTGGACGAAATCAGTTTGTATGAGCGGCCATTGAATCCGGAGGAGGTTTATAATATTTATGCGTCGGGAAGCGTTGGCAAATGCCCGAATGACACCAATGCTCCGCCATCAGTCTCTGCCGGGCCGGACTTGTTCCTGAGTGGGGTTCCGGCTACTGCCACTTTAAACGGGCAGGTCATTGATGCTGTGTTGCCGCCGGGCGGGACGTTAAGCGAGCAATGGAACGTAATCGAAGGTCCCGGGTCCGTCACTTTTGGCAATCCGGCTGCAGCGGTGACAACAGCGACGTTTAGCACCAACGGCATCTATGTGTTGCAATTGACGGCCAATAACGGGGAGTCGCAGGCCGGCAGTTTGGTGGAAGTGCGCGTTGAAACACTTTGTACCGTACAAGATCCAGTAGGCCTTGCGGCATGGTGGCCCGGCGATGGCAGCGCTGAAGAGGTCATCAGCGGCAACAGTGGCATTTTGGGCGGCAGCACCAGTTATGCAAATGGTGAAGTCGGATTGGCATTCAAGTTTGACGGCGCCGATGATTTTGTGGATGTGCCCGCGGCGACGAACTATAACGTCGGGTCAAGTCCCGCCGGAATGACAATTGAATTTTGGATGAACCCCAATAGTTTCCAGGTCGGGAGCGTGCTGGGCTGGGCCAATTCGATACGAGTGGAACGCGTGAACTTGAACTGGATCGGCTCGGCGTTGCGCTGTTATCTCGGAACGAGCGGACAATATGTGCAGACACCGGGAAATGTGTGGAACAACACGGCCTGGGGTTGGACGCATGTGGCCGTCACTTACGATCGAAGCAGCGGAATTGCTGACCTCTACATCAATGGCTCGATCCAGGCCAGCGCCAACGTGGGAACGAACCTAATGACCACCGCCAATGATTTTTACATGGGCCAGGTGCCCGGCTCGCCCAACTTTTTCTCCGGCGAATTGGACGAAATCAGTTTGTATCAGCGGCCATTGAATCCCGAGGAAGTATACGATATCTACGCATCAGGAAGCGTGGGCAAATGTCCTGATACCAACACTCTGGCGGTCAATGCCGGACAAAATATTTCGATCTCCGCGCCCACAAACACTGCGCTCCTGAGCGGCACGGTCACAGAAAACGGACAGCCGGCTGGAATCGACGTCCAGATGCAATGGACGGAATTATCCGGGCCGGAAACAGTCGTCTTCGGTAATCCGACATCCGCGAACAGTCTGGTTTCGTTCAGCACCAATGGCATTTATATTTTGCAATTGATCGCCAATAACGGCGACGAAGTGAGCAGCGGTTTGGTGGAAGTGCGGGTGGGCGTACCGTGCGATGACCTGGACCTCTCCGGCTTATCGGCATGGTGGCCTGCCAACGGCACGGCACGGGAACTCATTGGCGGCAATGAGGCGATCCTGGGCGGCAGTACCGGTTACGCGAATGGCGAAGTCGCACTGGCGTTTAACTTTGATGGCGGGGATGACTTTATCTGGGCGCCCGCATCGACAAATTATAACGTGGGTCCAAGTCCGTCGGGAATCACGATCGAATTTTGGATGAAACCCAATAGCTTACAACAAGGAAGCGTGCTGGGTTGGGCCAATTCGATTCGGGTGGAACGCCAGAACTTTAATTGGATCGGCTCAGCGTTGCGCTGTTACCTCGGAACCAGCGGACAATACGTGCAGACACCGGGAAATGTTTGGAACAATACGGCCTGGGGATGGACGCATGTGGCGATCACCTACAACAAGACCAATGGAATTGCGAACATCTACATCAATGGCTCGATCCAGGCCAGCGCGAATGTGGGAGGAAGCCTCATGAACACTGCGACTGATTTTTACATGGGCCAGGTGCCGGGCTCGGCCAATTTTTACTCAGGTCAATTGGACGAAATCACTTTGTATAGCCGGCCGTTGAGCGCGGCAGAAATCGCAGCTATTTATGCGGCTGGAAGTGCCGGAAAATGTCCGGATGATCTAAATCCGTGAGATGCAAATCAGCGATTGCGCTTTTCAAGCTCTGAAAGACGGCGCTGAATAATGTCTGCGACCTGCAATGGTGGATGCCCCCGATTTGGATCGCCAAAAAAGTGATTTATTGAGTTAGTCCCGATAAAAGCAGGCGCAACCATTGGCGCATCATGCACGCGATTTAGTATTCGGCCCTGGACATCACGATTGCTCGATTGCAATAAATCGGCAATTCGACACGCCGCATAAAATCTGACAATTTGTCCTTCAACATGGTTCTCTCGTGGATTTCTGATTGCCAGTTCAACCGCCTGGTCGAGATTCAATTTGAAAGAATTTTGATATGCGAATTCGGCCGCTTTGGGAGATTCGGAGCCGAGCAATGTCAGAGTCAAATATTGCGAGGTCGTTGCAAAGAAATATAGCCCCCAGCAGCAAACAATTGATGCGGTTAAAAGCATCATATATTTCCGATTCCAACCCCAAAGTGAAATCAGCGTGGCGTTAAGCAAAACAACGGCGAGAAACGCGATGGCTAAGCTTGGAATATAATAGCTCAAAAATGCAAGCGGATCACCTGCATCGGAATGAGATAAAAACGTGCCGAAAGTCATAGGTGATGCTTAAACCAATCTCACGACCTATTGATTAAGGCAAGGATTATTGGTTCCGAAGGCAGGTTACGTGGTATGTGAAGGGACATCGGAAAATGACGCCAGCAGGCGCGGTCCGGGTCAGGTCAACTCAACGTGCAGAAAACCGCTGAACTCTTGCGATCATCTTGGGCATGAACCACGTGAAAAAGATGCTAATACCAATCAACGAACATACCGCCGTCAAATAGAAGAGAATGGGAATAGATTGGTTCAAGTCCGGAAATCCCCGCCACGGCCAATGGACTGCCCGGATAATCGAAAGCGCGGCCTCATAGATTGTCATGGTCCAAAATGTGACGCGCAATGGATGCTTGAAGTCGGAACAGGCAATGGCTGAGCCGGCAAGATAGGCGGCCGGAATTTGAACCCCGAACCAAGCCAGGAAAAACGCTCCAAGTTGGCCGAGCGTGCCTGCGTCGTAGCCGCGAAGGAAGATAAACGACCAGGAGTCAAGGATGCCCGCTTGCGGTAAAAGTTGAAAGGCAACGACAAAATCCCATGTTCGACACAAGCCACATCGCCGCCAAAGCGAGAACAATGGCAAATCGGCGATTCAAGGGTTTGCGAAGGCGCACGTCCTTTCAGGTTGTTCGGTTAACCTGCCTCCAATCGCGTCCACATCAAATTATAAAATCCAGTGATTTTTATAATGAAGGCCGTTCTGATCTTTCGATCCGCCGTCGCAGCCGTTGAAGCAGTTCCACTGACGCCTCTACCTCTGCCTTGCGAATAGAGACACTTTCAACGTTCACACCAAGTGGAATCCCCTTATCGCGGGCGTAGTCCCAAACCTCGTCGAAGATGCGTTCGCACAGTTCCACCGATTTCGTCAGCGGATCCGCGGCGAATTGCAATTCATTCTCAAGCCATCGCGGAAAGGCAATGCCAAGCCACTTCATGAAAGAAAGCGTTTTCAAAGAGCCGCAGGGTGAGAAGGTAAGAATGATCGGCAGGGCCACGCCATCCTTCTCGCGAACCGCAATAGCGTAGTCGGAGAGCAGAGACTTCGTGGACGACACATCGTAAACGGCCTGCGTGACAAAGAAGCGACAACCCTGCTCCGACTTGGCAAGGATTCGTTGGTGTTCATCGAGCTTGTGGGCGTGCCGTTCGGCGATCGCAATGCCGCCGAAGAGAAAGTTTGGAGCATTCTGCCGTGCCAGTGCGTACGCGTCAGCCAAAGGAAGCCCAACATGCGAGCGGCGATTGGGTGCGCCGACGAATACCGAAATTCGCGGCGTGGCATTCGCGTTTTGGAGCCAGCGCACAAATCCATCAGGAGTATCCCGGTTTACGCAACGATAAACAATTTTGGGAACCGCGAGACGCCCGAGATGCTCATGAGCGTAAACTTCCGGGTTCAGGGTGGGCAAAAATGGGAATGGCCGCGGCGTCGGGATCCTTTCCGTTTCATCCTGGATGTCATAAACAATGAGGCCATCGACTGGTAGCGACCCGAGCCGCGCCAACTGTTGGCCCACGATTCCTTCCAATTGGTCCGGTGGCGTCGCCTGCTTCGGCGGAGCAAAGCCATAAAGGCATATTCCGGGCGCGCGCGAGGACAGTTTTTCTGCAAGGGAACTACTATTCATCTGGGGTATGGCAATCGCATTTCACCGGCACTTTGCTTTGCGCAACGTGAACGATCAAGCCAACACTTCCAATCAATTCACAATCCGTTGACGCATATCTGTGGATGTGAAGGCGAGCCCTCGGCATCACACCCGCCTGACGTTACTGAGGACAAAACCGCTTTCGATGGTAGCCGGCGCATGTCTGAAGTTTATTTTTAGGTTCTGGTCGGGAACAACGTAGGTTATTTCCGTAGTCATGAATTTAACGGCCAGTTTGATCAGCTCGAGGGCGATAAATTCGCCGGGACAGCGATGGCCGGTGTGGGCGTCGCCTCCTCCCTGGGGAATGAAGTTAAAGGGCGTTGCCGAACCGTTTTTGAAGCGTTCGGGCACGAATTGATCCGGATCCCGCCACGCGCGCGGGTCGTGGTTGGTGCCGTAGATATCGAGCATCGTCCGAGTATGGGCCGGAAATTCAAGACCGTTCCATATAAATTCATGGGTTGTTTGTGCGATGAGCGCGGGGAAAAACGGATAAAAGCGCCGGACCTCCTGCGCAAACATTTCAATGTAATTTTCGTCGCGCAATCCGGCTCGAACTTCAGGATATTGATGCATGGCGTGGGCGGCGAAGGCAATGAAGATGGCAACGGCGACGGTGGGGCGTAGAATGTTTAGCAGCTCGACACCCGCGGTGTAAGGATCGAGCAAATTTCCGGATGGGTCGCGCCAGAATGCGATTACATGGGCCGCCCTGGACTCCGGCGCCAAACGGCGAAATCGAATTTCCCGGATGATCTGCTGTGCCCATGTGTCGGCGCGTTTTCTAAGGGTGCGCGCCCGCCAATATTTGAATCCAAAAGCGCCCGCGCCGTGAAACTGAGCGCTCAATTGCTCGGTGCGCGCGGGTATTTCGCATTCCTTCAAGTGAACACCCGCCCATTGGCAAACGGCGCGCGCGAGCATCTCCCGCAACTGCGGATAGAGTAGAATTCGATCTTTGACCGTCCAAAGGTCTGCATAACCTTCCCATAGGCTGGCGTTGATGTGCCGGAGATCCCACACCCGTTCCGGGGTCATCAACGGTAAAATCATTTCCTTGCGAAATCGGTGAGCCCCGTCATCCAAATGTTGGACACCGGTTTTCCCAAATAGAACCTTTTGAACGCGGCCCGGTTGAGCCCCGGCGCGTTGAAAATGTTCGGGGCTGTAAAAGAGGCGGGCTGCCTCCGGTCCGGTCATGCATAAGGCGGGTCTGAACAAGAACCTCGTTTGGAAGACGTCTGTCCGATGACGCCGGCATTTTTTGGAAATGTACCGATAAGGGTCCCGTCTGAGCGCAAGCGTGCTATCAAGAACGCCGTGGCGGGGCACTGGCCGCGTCCGGGAAAGGCTTTCGCCGGCAATTCGTTTGACCGCTGACGGCTGCATAACCCAAAAGGTTCAGGGGCTGCGGTCTTCGCGGGTTTCACCTCCGCGGGCCTGGCCCTTACGCTGTTCCGGAGGTCGATAGTTTTGTTCCTGTTCGTTCGCGGGACGCTGGCCGCGTTGGCCTGCCCAACCGCGTTCGTCTTCAGCATCCGTTTTATGCTGATGAAGCTCGCGATCTTTCTTTGGGTCTTTGTTTGTTCGTGATGGCATGTCACTCTCTCTTTTAGCTAACGCCTTGCCAGATTTTTTCGGAATAGGTAGGGCGGAAGTGTCCTTCCGCCAATCGCAACAGGCAGGCTGTAGACGGAAATGACATATGATAAACAACCCATGGACAAAGTGCCAATGGGGGGGCGTCCGGATCGTCCACATCAGACCTCGCCCTGGACCGAGATTTTTTTTGGGATCATTCCGTCTTCGGTGAATGCCTTGGTGTTGATATGGAAGTCCATATAATGCCGCTCCTTTCTCTTCATTCAGTTATCCGCTAACGTCCTGTAGGGTGGGTGCCCTCACCGGCGCCCGGGAAGCCGCCCTGCCAGATTTGGTTATCAGGCGCTCTGCCCGGCGGCATGTGCCGTTTCTTCTTTTGGTGTTTCGGTAATATGGCGTCCAATTGATTGCAAAGCGGCCGCGAGAGGTCCCAGGGCCCGGCGAGTGTCCTCACCGGACAATTGGCCGAGTAGATGCAAAAGGCTCGGGGGTTTTTTCGCTTTCGCGCCTTCGGTCGCGTTTGAAAGGGATTTCATGGCGTTTTCCAGGACTTCAGGTTCAATGGAACCAATCATTTTGACGAGGACGGTCACGTTGCGAACTGTGCGCACGACTTCTTCACGTTCCAGCGTTTCGGCAATGACTTCCATCATCTTTTCTATGGAGCCAAGGCCCCCCTTGATTATTTCGAGAATCCCTTTGTCTCGCAATAATTGCAAAATGGCGTAAACGTCCAATATGGCTTCGGGGTGTTCATCCAGGGCAGTCTGCGAGGGCGGATATAGCTCCTGCTTCAGATTTCGCGGAGTGTGTTCGTATTCAACAGGCTGGGCCATAAGTTAACTTTCCCGGTGTCGCCGACGGAGGTGATAGGCAAATAACGTGCCAGTGGCGCGCCGCTGAGCCTGCATAAAATACATCACGGCGACAGGCCGCTTGATGCGAATTGCAATCAGACGTCTTGCAAATTTCTGTCCGCTCGAGCATTTGAAGAAACATTGTAGCCATTCGGCAGCGCCGGGAGACGCGGACGCGCGCGCGCCTCATTTACTAGTGGTAATACTTCCTTAGCGCCGAGGGCAGTTTGCCTATCTTAAGCGCGGATTCGAATGTGCGCAGGTCGGAATCGCCGTCCAGGTTCAGGACCTTTCCAGCGTCGAGCGCGGCGACCGGCACGCCATCGCGCAACAGGACGCGATTGCGCCATAGCGCGGGAATTCGAGAGCCGGGCGTCAAGATCCCAACCAGGTTCAGCGGGTCCGAACCGCTCAGCGAGATCAGGTCGTGTGATTGCTCGGCCTTGCGCAAAGATCGCAAATGGCCGATGGCTTCCGGCAACGCGAATTGTTCTCCGCTGACACCGCTCACGAAATGGCCTCCGCGAATTTCGCCTCGGGCTTCCATTTGCCGGTAAACCCGGCCCAGTTCAAACCATGAAACTTTTAACGCTTCACGGTCGAGCAGTTTTCGGAACATGACGCCGTAACGGCGCAGCAATACGCGCGCAAAAGACTCAATTGCTTCCGCGTTGTTCTCGTCAGTTGGAATTGGCGCGCCCGTGTCGTTGCCCGGGTATCGCCGAAGTAACGACCAACGGCCGGCGTATTCAATGCTGGTCACGACGCGATGGCGTCGCGGGCGTCCGACGTCTCCAAATCGTTCCCGCTTTTCGGGCGGCGTCAACAAGGCCCGCAGGCCTTCAAAGCTGTCGGCGGTCACCCATCCCAGCGACACCAACTCTCCCAGCGCCTGCTCGACCCGCGATTTCAACAAGCCTGTGTGCCGCGCGATTTCACCGAAGAAAAGCGCGCCACGATCGGCCAATGCTTTCAGCACCAATTCGGTTTCCGATGAGACGACCGCTTGCGGCCTGCTCACCAGTTTCAGCCAATGCACGGCATTTTCCCGGCTGAAGATAGAAATTGGACTGGAGCGAAGCGGCGGAAAGCCCCGGCTTTTTTGGCCGGGAGGAAGAGATAGCCTTCCCCAACCGAACCTCCCGGTAAAACAAAGCTGGTCGAGCCATCTGGGGTCATAATCTTTTACCCGGGCGGCGAGAACGGCCGGTTCCCACGCCGCGGCAGGCAATTCATAACCGTCCAGCAAATGCAAAATCGCCTCCACGCCGGTAATCTGCTCCATCATTTGCTCCGGTTGGACACGCTGCCACGAAAGCAAAAAGCGCTGAAACTCGGCGACCGTCACGGGCTGTATCTCGGCGCGCAAACGGTTGATGGTAAGCCGATGAATCCGCGCGAGTAACCGGCGGTCGCACCATTCAGTTTCAGCCGCGCCGGGATGAAACTTGCCGCGCAGCACAAAACCTTCGGCTTCCAGGGCCAGCAATGCCTGCTCGATGGATGACATGGGCAACCTAAAGAATCCCGCCAATGCTTTGACCGTAACCGGGCCAATGATTTCCATCCGTCCGCGCACCAGTTCTTTCAGCGCATCCTCCTCACTTGCTGGTTTTCGCGCGGCGAGGCTCAAGATTTTGGGTGAATCAGGAATTCGCTCCGGGTAGACCTCGCGAACATACGCAATTCGTTCCGAGGCGAACCAAAATGGCGGCTCGTTCATTTGGGTTATCCGGTTTTCGCCGCTCAATTCTTTGATCCACTTCTTCGAATCCGCATGACACCGTTTCAACTCCTCAGTTGTCGCCACACCCAGTTGCAGGATGGCGTCGTGTAACTCGTCGGGGTTTTGCGCTTGCGGCCATGCTTCCTGGCAAACGCGTTCGATGGCCGCGGCGTCCAAAATGCCCAGTTCATTTCCGCCCGAATCCCCGGCGCGCCGCGTTTGCACGGCATGCGCGCGGCGTTCCTCCAGCGGCGCGTTGTCTAAAAAGGCATAGGGACGGGCACTGAGGATTTCCGACGCCAATGGCGACGGCTCCGGCAGGTCCCGGGCGATACATTGGATTTCTCCGCGTTCAATCCGGCGGAGTAATTGTTCCAGCCCTTCAATATCCATCGCTTCGATGAGGCAATCGTCAATGGTTTGCTTCACCAGTGGGTGGTCGGGGACTTCGCGATCGCCAACGAGATTTTCCGGGCACGCCAATTGGTCTGGAAATACCGCGGCCAAAAGATTTTCGGCTTCCATGCGCTGGAGCGGGGCGGCAATTTTCCGGCCGCCGCGCTGCCGTGGCAATGCCAGCGCGCGTGTCGCGTTCCACCGCCAGCGGATGGGGAACATCGGTGAATCTAACAGCGCCTGCACCAAAATCTCGCGAACGGTTTTGCTATTGAGATAGCGGAACACCTCGTCGAGCGGAAATGAATGTTGCGTGCCAAGAGAAATTACGATCGCGTCGTCAGTCGCCGCGCTCTGTAATTCGAAATTAAAGGACCGGCAAAAGCGTTTTCGCAACGCGAGGCCCCAGGCCCGGTTCAACCGCGCGCCAAACCGCGAATGAATCACGAGCTGCATGCCGCCGGATTCATCGAAGAACCGCTCCATGATGATCGTATTCTCCGACGGCAAAGCGCCGAGGGCCTTGCAGGCATCATAAAAATAAGCGGCCAATTGTAATGCGCCCGGGCGCGATAATGGCGCTTCGGCCGTGAACCAATCAGCCAATTGTTCCAGTGCCGCACCCCGGTCGAGTTTGTTCTTCGATAGCGCAGCGACCTGCGACGCAATGTTTTCGTCCAGTCTGGAAACCGCGCGGGATAATTCGGCCGTGCGCGCCGGCGCTTCGCCAAGCCAGAAGGGAATCCCCGGCGGCTGCCCATGCGCATCTTCAACGCGCACGGTTCCCGCCATTATTTGGATGATTTTCCAGGAAGCATTGCCCAATTGAAAAATATCGCCGGCGATGCTTTCCACGGCGAAGTCTTCATTTACCGTTCCGATAAATGTTTGCGCCGGTTCCAGGACGACGCGGTAATCTGCGTTATCCGGAATTGCGCCGCCGGAGGTTAATGCGGTGAGACGCGCGCCGCGCCGTCCGCGGATACGATGGTTAATCGAGTCGTAATGAATCAGTGCCGCGCGCCGTCCGCGTTTGGTGCTGAATCCGTCGTTCAACATGTGCAGTACTTCCAAAAATTCCTGGCGCGTCAGCTTTCGGTACGGAAATGCGGCTGTCACCAGCTCAAACAAATCGTCTTCCTTCCATTCTTCGACACCGGACGCTGCGACGATTTGTTGCGCGAGCACGTCGAGTGGTTTTTCCGGCATGATTAACAAGTCGAGTTCCCCGCGCCGGATGCATTGGAGCGTGGCCACGCATTCGACCAATTCATCACGAGTCAGTGGGAATACTCGGCCCTTCGGCACCCCGCCACGGTAATGTCCGGCGCGTCCGATTCGCTGGAGACACGTCGAAATGGAACGGATTGAGCCCACCTGGCAAACCAAATCCACAGTGCCAATGTCGATGCCCAGTTCCAGTGACGAGGTCGCCACCAGCGCCTTGAGCTCACCGCGTTTCAATCGGTTCTCGGCGTCCAAACGCAATTTCGTGGAAAGGCTGCCGTGATGCGACGTGACGTTGTCCCTGCCCAACAATTCGCAGAGATGAGCGGTGACGCGCTCAGCCAGGCGGCGGGTATTCACAAACACCAGCGTCGTGCGATGTGCTTCAATCAATTCGCCAAGTCGGCGATAGACTTCTTCCCATACTTCATTGGACATGACGGCTTCGAGCGGCGATTGAGGAAGTTCAATCGCAAGGTCCATGTCGCGGCGATGGCCGGCGTCGATGATTTTGCAGGGTCGGGGCGCCGTCCCAACCAGAAATTTCGCGACTTCTATGATCGGTTTTTGTGTGGCCGAAAGACCAATGCGCTGGAGCTCACGTCCCCCTTGCTTAACCAATGCCTCGAGGCGTTCCATCGTTAATGCCAGGTGCGACCCGCGCCGATTGCCGACCACGGCGTGGATTTCATCCACAATCAACGTCCGGACAGTTGAAAGTGTTTTGCGTCCTGAAACCGACGTAAGCAACAGATAAAGTGATTCCGGCGTAGTGACCAAAATGTGAGGCGGACGCCTGGCGATGGCCAGTCGCTCGGATGCAGGCGTATCGCCGGTTCTTACGGCCGAACGCACCTCGATGTCATGCTTTGTCTCCTTCCTGATTGCTTCGCGAATGCCGCTTAACGGTTCATCAAGGTTCTTATGAATATCGTTGCTCAACGCCTTCAGAGGAGACACATAGACGACATACGTCTCGTCGCGAAGATTGCCCTTGATGCCAAGCCGGAACAACTGATCAAGCGACGCCAAAAATGCCGCGAGCGTCTTGCCCGAACCGGTCGGCGCCGCGATCAACGTATGTGCGCCGGCCGCGATTGCGGGCCATCCCTCCTGTTGCGGCGGTGTGGGCGAGCCGAAGCGTCGCTCAAACCATGCCGCAACGAGAGGATGGAAATTGAAAGCCTGCATCAATCGTTATTATACCATTCCGCGCAATACTGGAAACTCCTGATCTTGAGTCCGGATTTCGTTTAATCAAAAGAGGTGTGCGTGGGATTTTGGAATCAATGGGGATCTGTCTTTGGTTTTCATGCAATTCAAGGGGTTAAGAGACAGAAGGGAATGGATGAAACGAACGCATCGAATTATTTGGGTTTTTCGTCGATGTCGTTGGTTTTTTGAGCGAGGAACTGTCCCCCCATCAAGCGGGATGTTTTGGGACAGTTGAGCTGTGCGCGTCCTGAGTAACACATTGTATTTGAAGCTCTTGCGACACGTTGTAACTGTCTCTTGCATTTTGCGCGGAGACAGATCGAAATGGCGAAAAATGGACGAGTAAAATTTGACCGCAAAGAACTTAAAGAACTCAGAGAAGATATATTTTTCATCCGCGAATTTCGCCAATTTCCACATTTCTTTGAATCACCGGCGGGCACTGGGTGTAACTGAGGATGCGGGCTCACCGCCGGCTGGAAAGAAAGCTCACGGTCGCTCAGACGCTCCGGCCTTCGTCTGATCACGGCCTGGCAAGATGGCGCGGCAAGCCGGCACGGCGGGCGAGGGTGATTCCCCGCCTCCATGTTTCCGCGGATGCTACAATGTCTCATATTGGCATTTTGTCATACTACCTGTCCGAATCAACGGGTTTATTTGCCACCTTTTGACACTTTTTAGAACTTTTTGGAACCCGGGGGGCACATCTTGGCGCTGTCCTTAATTTCCGGCGATGGTAGAGACCGTGCTCTTCGCAAGTGGCGCTGCCACCGCAGTCACCGCGCGTAAAGCGCGCGGAACCGGCCACGATACAACGTCCAACTACGCTCGTTGCGCCGGTGGCAGCGCCACTTGCGATTCACGCGGCGCGGACAGCGCAGCGCGCCGTCCCTACCATTAACGATTTTCGGACGTATCTACTTCTTCAATATCTTCCCGAAGCCGCTCTCGTCGGGCTCGATCTCGATGCGGCGCATATCGCCTCCAGTGTTTGCCGGACGAGGTGTGGTTGACGGTGCGGTTCCGGCAAGCGGCCTGTCGGGCTTCGGGGTTGATGGGGCCGATAGCGGCAGGGGCGAGGGCGCGGGAAGATCGTCCGGGGTTTTGTCCTCGGCCGATTCCGGGCTTTGGCCGGGAATATAAAAGTTCGTCCGGTTATCCAGCCACCGGGCGTAACGTTGATACGTCCACATTCCATGGTCCGCGCCGGTTTCAATTGAGGTAATGATTTTAAAGAAGTCGCGCGTGCGAATGAAATTCTTCACGGCGTTGGTCGCCATGAGAATTTCGCATTCCGGCAGGCGGATGTTCAGGTCTTCGCGGTAGCGCAGCCGTTGGGAAATCACGGCTACCAGGCAATCGGCGAGTTGCGCGCAGACGGCGCTCTGGATTTCCGCGGGAAACGCCGAGGCAACGCGCTGAACGGCCTCAGCGCAGGTTGAGGAATGCACCGTCGCCAGAACCAGATGTCCCGTCTCCGACGCGTTCAACGTAAGCCTCATGCACTCCGGGTCGCGCATTTCGCCGACCATCAGGACATCCGGGTCCTCGCGCAACGAATCCAGCAATGCCTGCTCGAAACTGGGCGTATCGCGCCCCACCTCGCGCTGGCGAATAAAAGCCCGGCGCGATCGAAACGTATATTCAATCGGACTCTCGACCGTGATGACGTGCACGGCTTCGGTTAAATTGATTTCCTGGATCAACGCGGCCAGGGTCGTGGACTTGCCCGAGCCCGTCGGCCCGCTTACTAAAATCAGGCCGTGCGGATGCTTGACGAGCTTTTTCAGGTCCGGATGCAAATTCAGTTTTTCAACCGTTGCCTGGAATGCGCCCAGGAATCGGATGGCCATTCCCACGCCGCGCGACGTATGAAGGAGATTGATACGGCAACGCACGCCGGCAATGGTGCGCGACAAATCAAACGATCGCCGTTCCACGAAGGCCCCCCATTGATCCTCGCCGATGAGCCGGCGCGCAAATTCCACGAGCAAACCAGGGGCGACCGGCTCGCCGGTCACGCGCAACGCCCCCCGAATGCGCAAGGCCACGGGCATGCCCGGTTCCAGGTGCAGATCGCTCGCGCCCGCGCCGGATGCCGATTCAATCATTGAGTCCAAATTCATATTCGTAAATGTCCATATCCAACACCGAAACCGTCAAAAAGTCCCGGGAATTGTCCTTTCAATAAAATAGGGCAATTCCACCGTTTTCGCATAAAATGTGAGCACATTTTGCGCCTAAATAGGCTAATTTCGAGTCACATTTGGAATGAATTATGACAGGGGCACCCGAAGGGCCCTTTCACGCATTGAACCCCTGAACTGTTGCGTTGTTCCGGCGTATCAAACCATCTGGCGACAATTCTCCCTCTCCTTGGGGAGAGGGCTGGGGTGAGGGAAAGTCTTCCAAATCCGGATAGTTGCCCCCCTGTTCATCGTGTGGGTATCTATATCACCTCGCCGCTTCGTACAATTCTCGTACCGACTCTCGCGTCAGAACGACGATGGTGAAAACTCCCAGAACCGTCCCAAGTGGAATGTGAACACAGTTAACGCCGGAAACGACATAGGAAAAAGTCCGGAATTTCCGCATCCGCAAAAAGATGCCCGACAAAATATTCAAAACTGCCGAAACCAGGAACCATAATACCCCGAACAAGTACACCCAAATAAGGACATCGAAAATTGCGGCCGGGGGTGGAGGTTGCCTTTGATCCTGCCACAGAGACTGGTTGGTGAAAATGAAGTGCATCATCGCGCCATGCAGCATCAAAAACAGAATGCCAAAACACGCGAAACCTGCTCCGACAAAATGAAAAATGGACAGCAAGTTAAGATGGTCTGCGTCGATATTTCGCTGGTCTCTCGGCAGCGGCGCAACCAGTGGAGGTATGTTGTTCATACAATCTCGATGGTCAAATGTTGGCCCTTGTGCTGGAAAATGCAACTGTGGAATGTTGCCGGCAAACCCCACCGCTCTAATGATTCAGGTCCTCCCGCACAAAGATCACCAGACCAATCCCGAATGCGATGATCGCCGATACCCCGGATAATGTGATCATCCTCCACACCTCCGGACGCCAGGCATAATCCATGCCCTGGGTCATTTGCTGCAGCGTCAGCCATGAGTAATTAATGTCACGAGTAAAGACGAACGGATCGAGGCCTATCAGATGTTTCGTAAAATCAATCAGGAACAAACTGGTGATGCCCACAGACGTCGCTGTCCCCACATTTTTGAACACTGTCGAAATGAGAATGCCATACATCACAAGTGCAACCAATGGAACCCAACTGAGCGCGTAACCAATCAAAAATGCATGAAATACCTGTGTTGGGTTATAGACGACGCCGTAAGCATCACTGACCGCGCCGAAGTGGTAATGGATTCGCGCCAGAAGCGCAGAGATCAGCAGCGTGGTCGCCGAAAACACAATCATATACAGCAATCCGGTCACCGCTTTGGCCGCATAGATCTCCCAACGATACACCGGCGCAGCCAGCAGGGACCGGATTGTGCCGCCGCGTGTTTCCAACGCGACCAATCTGGCCGCGACCGAGATGACCAATACCGGACCGATATCCGTAAAGACCATTTGCATCGAAAACGCAACATAGCCCCAGGCGTTGGTTGTGGCGGAATCGCTGAGCTGGCCGCCGACAAAATAAATAATGACGCAGACCAGGCCGGCGGCGAATAGGCTGAAGTAAAGCAATATGTGCCGTGTGAGTTTGGTCACCTCATTGCGCAGCAAATTCAAAAAGTGCATTAGACTTTGCCTCCTCCCGTTATCGAAAGGAAGAATTCCTTCAACGTCTTCCTCTTGGATGCAATTGCCGAGACACGAAAGCCCTCCTTCTGAAGATATTGATTTAGCCACGCCGCATCATCCCGGGCCAGTGTGATTTCCATCGTATCTGCCGCGATGACTTCGACCTTCCGAATCTGTTCATGGTGGGAAAGGAACTCACGCGTGGGGGGCTGGCCTTGAAAAGTAACTCGCACAATCCGCTCATGTGCCTTCAATAATTCCCTCACTCCGCCCGAGGCCACCAGGCGCCCGTGATTGATGACATACACCGTATCACAAAACTCCTCGATTTCGGACATCAAATGGCTGGAGATAAAAATGGTGAGCCCTTCGTTCCTGACTTTTTCGCGCAGGAACGAAAGCATTTCATCCGTTCCCTCAGGGTCCATTCCATTGGTCGGCTCGTCCAGAATCAGGAAACGCGGGCGGCCGAGCATCGCCCGGCCAATGCCGAGCCTTTGCCTCATTCCGGTTGAATAAACGCGCACCCGATCGTGTTGCCGGTCTGCCAAACCGATCCGTTCCAGGATTTCGTCGATTTCCAGCGATGAAACTTTGCCGAGCACGCGGGCGGTAAGTTCGAGGTTCGCGCGTCCGGACAGAAATTCATAAAATGCCGGCACTTCCACAGTGATGCCGACATTGCGGATCGCGCGTTTGTAGTCACGCCAAATATCTACGCCAAAAATTTCGATCCGCCCTGTCGTGGGCCTTACCAGCCGCGGAATCATATAAAGCGTGGTGCTTTTCCCCGCGCCGTTGGGTCCCAGAAAACCCGCCATTTGCCCGGCTTCAATTTGCAGGGAAAGATTGTCTACTGCCTGCAAGCGCCCAAAATGCTTGGACAATTGATCGAGCATCAGGGCCGGCGGCGATGTCGTCATGGCGTGTAATGGTCTGTCCGGTGTGATGGCGGTGTAAAAATCAAAAGCCGATGTTGGTCCGGTTGATGCCAGAGGATAGACGAAACACCGTCACGGTTCAGGTTTTTGATTTCCATATAGCCTTGCATGGGCGTGTCAAAGACCATCGTGGGCTCCTGCGAAAACCAATGGCCGTCGCTGGTACTGCGATAGATGTCCCAGGTCGTATCTGAACGCCTGACCACAAGGTCTGGCTGGCCGTCGCCGTTGAAATCTCCATCAATAAAAAACGGCCAGCCCACCAATACATTGGCCGGCAAAACTCCCTTAATCGGTATGGACCATTCCGGGCGGCCGGAAAATGTCCCGTCATGAAACGAGCGTATGCTGAGCGCAAAATTCAACCCGTGTGTGAGCGCCGTTTCCAGCAATCCACCGGCCGAAAGAACGCGGGTCTTCAATTCAAGCAGGACGAGTTCACAACCGCCATCGCCGGCAAGATCATGCACGGGTGACCACGTATCTTCGGAACCAATCGGAATGGGCAGGCCGGAACAATGCAAAATTTGTGTAGGACGTTCAGGCAATTGTCCGTTGGCGCCGCGAAGGAAAATATAGAGGTCCGTTTTGAATTCCATCTTTTGACTCACTTGCCACAGGACGAGATCTTCCCGGCCGTCGCCGTTCACATCCAGATGATCGGCCACCGGTGGAAACTGTGAATCGCTTGCATCTCTTATTCGAGTCAACATTTTCTGAATGGCGTCGTCCTCAGCCTTCGCCTTGCCCGTTGGTGCGGGATTTACCTTGAACGTTTGCCAGGCAAGCCAGTTATGTGCGGCTTTTGGCCCCAATTTCCAAAAAGCATCCGGCCATCGGCGCTGAGACCAGCTGCAATTTTCCGCATCCAGCGGAATTGGCGCCCCGGGAACCCATTTATTAGTCCCTGACCGATAATACATGATGGGCTGGGCGTTGCACATAACCGGGATCAAATCCGTTGTCCCGGATTTATTCGTGGACAGCAACGCGAGGACTGGCGAATCACAATCGGTGAATAGTTGGTTTGTCGCAATAAGCGCATGCGGTTCAGGCTCAAACAAGCCGCCATTTTGCCGCAAATAAACCAACCCGGTGGCCGTGGACATAACCAGTTCCAAACCCGGGTGCGGATCAACGTCACACGGCGCAACCCACGCTGTCTGTGCTGGCAAAGGAATAATCTGAGACGGCGAGTTGGAGAAGCCATCTGGATATTGATGATAGTTTAAGAGCTTCTTTTCCACCGGGTCAATCACGAGCATGCCGGAACGGCCATCGCCATTGATGTCGACAAATATCGGCTCATCGGCATTAGCTGGCAGCGTGATGATCCGGGGTGATAATTCTATCGGCTCAGCAAGACCTCGGTTCGTTGCCAGAAGCAGCAATACGATGATCCCGCCGGCCATATGGCGGGCACAATGGAACCATCTCAAGCTTGTTCGCTGCTTCTTCATTTTTGGCTGATAAATATTCGAAAGCCGTCTTTCTTCGCAAATTTGACGATCAAATCGCTAAGACCATCGTTGTTCAAATCGGCAATTTGAAAATCTTCAATGAGATCCGGACACTTGAAGCGCAAGTCCGGGTCCGCGCTGAATCCTTTTTCCCGCGAAACGAAGAAGTAAACCGAGATCGCACCAGGCTGGTCCCTCACGATCAAATCTTTTTTGCCGTCTCCATTGAAATCGCCATCAAGCGCGAAACTACGCTCTAAATCATCAGGAAGACTCCAATTTAGAAACGGCGAAACGCGTTCCAGTCGGATCGTCAAATTGTGGCGATAATCCGGACTTAAAGGAAAGCCTGCGCCGGGGTGATAGAAATAAAAATCCAGGCGGTAATCAACTTGCCCGGTCGTCAGCTCCTTGACGAAACTTTCCCGGTTTTCGATGTCCGTGTAACCCAAAACCATGTCCACAAAACCGTCGCCATCCACGTCCGCGACCGGTAGTCCTCTCAACCAATCGTTCTTACGGAAGACCTGATTTGGTTCAGGCGGAATGCGGCCATCTTTATCGGCAAAATAGACGCCTGCGACTACTTTGCCGGATGGGACCCCGGGCAGAAATGAGGCGTCATTCAACCAAACGCTCTTGATCAAATCCACCTTGCCGTCGCGATTGAGATCACCCCAGTAGAGCCAGGAAAATTCGTTCGCATTGTCACCATAGGTTAAGGCCGGTGCAGTGGCAAAAAGGCCGTTGGTTTGTTGAAGGTAAAGACTAAAAAAATTGGTCTGGCCAGCCTGGCGCCTGATCATCAAGTCATCCCGGTCGTCTCCATTGACGTCGGCTATGCTCATATCGAGCTTGAAACTGCTCCCATTTCCAGGGGCGGCGTGCGTAGGCCACAGCGAGGCGCTGACGGCGTGGTCAATAACCTGCGCCTGATGCCATCCATTGTGATATTGCCAAACCTGAAGCCCGCCCGGCGTTGGCAGCAGCAACAAAGGCCAGCCGCTGCCGGTCCGTGCCGAAAACGGAGTGTAAAACACATTCGTCTCCTTCGATGTCTCGGGCAGGATTGTGGATTGGTTAATAAGCTTCTGAGCAGTCGGAACACCGGTTCGATTTGTAAACGAAATCGCGCTCACGCCCTCGCTCGTCATTACCAGCAGACTTTCGGCGTGCGAGCCGAGCTTGGCCGAATAAACAGCGCACGGTTGGGCAGGCAATTGATACGTTTGTTGTGGTTTAGCAGTGAATCCCTGTGCTGGGTCCTGATAAAAGATCGCGAGATTCGTCCCGTTCATCAAAACCAGGTCCTTAAGACCGTCGCCGTCCAGATCGCAGATAATCAACTGCTGGCAAGGTGCGGCAACTTCGCTGATGTGGAACTTCGGCGTTTCGGCGTGAACGACAAAGCAAGCCAGGAGAGCAATGACAAACAGAATTGGCTTGGTGTTCTTCATTCCGGCCAAATTCCGCAAGATTTCCCCGAAACAATCGCGCGGTGCACTCCAGAACCGCATTTACCTTTGGTCGCGTCAAACCATCGGACGACAATTCCCCCTCTCCCAGCGGGAGAGGGCCGGGGTGAGGGAGAGTCTTCCGGACGGCAATGGTCCGCCTGCTTCTGAAGAGAGCGCATTTGCAGAATATTTGACCACGCGAAGCTCAAAATGTCACGCAACCCCGTAGCGCAGATTTCCAAACCTGTCCACCCTCCGCAGTGTCACGCGCCGTCGTTTCACCTGCTTGGGGGAGCGAAACCATGTGCCGTCAACCAGCTTCCGGCAAGTGCTACGGAGGACGGGCTGTATCGCGGGTTTCTAAACCCGCTGCTCGTGCAAGATCGGACCTCCTTTAGACTCGCAATCCACGCTACGGCTACGGAGTCGATTGCGTGCGCCCGTCTAAACGTATAAGCCCTGCCTCCGCCTTCGTCGTTGCTTCATGGATCCAAATTTATCCCAGATGACAATTCCCGCTGACCAATCTCACCGCCTTCGTTTCTTCCCTGTGCCGACAAAACCCTCAAAACTCCAATAAAATCGCATTTTCAGCCTTCGTTTCCTCGTTGCATTCGTTAGGCCCAAAAAATGTGTATGCGCGAGGCTTCGACGCGGTCAAAGTCAATGTCCTACCAAAACTGCCACGCGTGGTAGCGAACGATATAGATGCCCAGGAGCAAATTGGTAATAGCATGCGCCGTCATGGCGTCGCCAAGCCGATTTTTACGGATGACGAGCCATTGATAGGCCGCGCCGCAGAGGATTCCCGGGAGCCATTCATTGTGCGCCACGCCAAAAAGCAGGATCGTCACGCAAAAAGGCACCGCTTGAAAACGATTCATCGGCACCGCCAAAAAATTCGGGCTCGCGATATACCGATACACAAAGGAACGATAAAATACTTCCTCTATCGGAGGGACGACGAGGGTCATTCCGACGATGTGAACGATATTGAAAAAACAGGGCAAGGCCGAGTTGGCGCCGAATGCGTCCGCGGGATTTCCCGTGGAGGGCGCATGAAAGAACTTGGGATAATGCCCTTCAAGCCCTGCCCAGACTGCAAAAACTAACAGGCCGATGACAACCGCTTCCCAGGATATCGCCCAACGCATTTCGGAGACAAACGGGCGCATTTCAAAAATCAGCCATGCTCCAACGATGGTTTTGGCGAGATAAAACCAATAAGCGGAAGACGCGCCCAATTTTCCCTGGCACGCGGTCAGCACCACAAATATCAAAAATGGCGCGACGCGGGCATAGACCGGACTGGCGAAAATTTTCGTCAGGAACCGCATGGAATGTTTATTCGCCCAGAGGCACTATTTTCCGTGAGCCATCGGGCGCGACAAACGATACATGGTTCTGGGAAATCATCGCAATGCGAAAACCATTCACCGTGTCTCCCACATGGACGGTCTTGCCATTGATAATGGCCTGCCATCGGGCGTTGTAATAAGTAATGCCTTGCAATTTCAATGGCGGCAAAACCGGAGCAGGATGCGCGGTAACAGCCACCGCCCGGGGCGCAGGCGCAGGCGGCGGCGCGACCGGTTTCGATGCGGGAGGAACGACCGGAACAGGTGGCGGAACGATGACAGCCGTTGCGACTGTTGAGACGTGACCGCGTCTAAAATGAGCCAGTCCAATAAAAGCGGCGAGGGCCACGATCAGGACGACAACGACCGGAACCGCCCATCCCCGCCCGGTTTGTTGTTTCGGAGCGGGCGCGAGCGCGGCTGGCTCAGGAAGATGAATGCGGACAGTATCATGTCCGGCCTGGGATTGGCTGGCGCGTTTCAGGGCATCGTTTAGGAGGCTCATAATTTTTTCCTGGTCAGCCGTGGATATGGCCATCAAGTTCGCGAATGGCGCGGCCCACCATGCCATAACTGATGCGTTTTGATTGATTAACAAATCCGGCAAGTAGCGCTTTGTCGCACAGGGCATTCACGAGCCTCGGCACGCCGTTGCTGTACCGGAAAACCCGCCACAGGGCCGGCGTCGTGAAACTCGGGTTACTGCCATTGGCGCCCGCCAATTCGAGACGATGTTTGATGTAATGTTTCGTTTCGTCGCTGTCCAGCGCGTTCAAATGGTACCGCACGGTGATGCGTTGCCGAAGCTGGCGCAGTCGCGGATGTTCCAGGCGTTCGCGCAATTCCGGCTGGCCGATCAATACGATTTGGAGAAGTTTACGCTCGTCGGTTTCGACGTTTGATAGCTGCCGAACCTGTTCGAGCAAGTCGTCTGAAAAATTTTGTGCCTCATCAATGATCAACACTGGCACTTTGCCTTGTTCCGCCTGCTGGACGAGAAAATCATTGAAGGCGGCGGAGGTCTCAAGACGGTCGAGGCCTTTGACGTCCAGGCCGAACTCGGCGGCGATGGCTTTCATTAATTCGTTCGCGTCCAGGACGGGTGTGAGCAGCAAGGCAGTCGAAAAACGGGAATCCAGTTGTTCCAGGAGCGCGCGGCACAGGGTGGTTTTGCCGGCGCCAACTTCGCCGGTGAGCTGCACGAACCCTTTGCGCTCCCGAATGCCATACAACAGGTGATTGATGGCCTCGCGGTGCTTGACGCTGTTGAACAGAAACCGTGGGTTCGGCGTCAGGTCAAAGGGCGACAGATTCAGCCCGTAATAGTTCAAATACACGAGGCCAGGAAAGCATTTTTAGCGCCACGGGAAGTTGGGCAGCGTACCGAAATAGGACACTTGGGGAGGAGCAATGGAAAGAACAAAGCGGTGCCTATGGCAAATCGAAAGTTTCGGCGTATCTGCAACAATTCCGCGCTGAGCTTGCGGACAAACCTTAATTTTAATGGGCTGCTGCGGTAGCCGGCGTCAATTTTGGATTGATGAGGTGGCGCCACCAGGGGGGCAGAAGGACGATCGGGATGCACAGGAAATAGCCTGCGGGCAGTTTCGGGGCCTCCGGCTCAACGCCAAGAAGGTAATACGGCTCAACCGCCAGGTGATGATAGGAATGATGGCCGACGCGGAAGGTCACGTAGCTGGAGAAAAAATGGTAGCTGTCCCAGGAATGTTCCGCGGCGGTTCGCTCGTACTTGCCGTCGTGCTGCTCGCGCATGAGGCCGTAGTGTTGAATGTAATTTACGGATTCGAGAACAATATGTGCGCCGAAGATTTGCACCAAATAAAAGGCCAGGCCGTACGGGCCGGAGACGAGGAAGAGCACCGCAAGGAGTGCCAATTGGCTGAAGATATACTTGGTCATTTTGTTGCGGGTAATTTTCTGCCCCATCGCGGAATATCTCCGTGCCTCCAAATGCCAGGACCTGGCGGCGCTGCCGGGGATGGTGCGATAGAAATAGGCATACACGCTCTCGTTGAACCACGCCGTGTTTTCGTCGTCTTCAGTCCCCACGTTCAGGTGATGGCTTCGAATGTGAATGAGTTTGTAATGCGGATAGAACAGGAAAATGGTCGTAATCTGCTGGAGAAATTGATCGAGTTTGTCCTGGGTATGCAACATTTCGTGGGCCGCGCCAAAACATATTCCGCCCAGCAAACTGCAACAGCCAATAATCAATCCGATTTCGACGGGGTTGAAGTGGCGGATGTTCATGGCAAAAAACACCACTGCCGTCACGTAACAGATGGCGTACAGCCGGGTATTCCAATGCAGCAGGAAGATTTCAAATTTCGAAAAGTCCTCCCTTTCATATTTTACTGTGTCCTGCCAGCCCGTGATGAAATCCAGCAGCGGCACAAGCACCTGTAAAAAGACAATTGGCAGCAAAAGCCACCATCCCCGCTCGTAAACACCGATCGCGAGCATGACGAACAAAAGCAGCGGCGTGAAACAAAAGCAAAAGTGCAAAAATTTACCGGGGAACTTTCGTGAGTTTTGTACCTGCTCTGACTGCATACGTGAAATTTATTTTATTATTGTGGCATTTGCAAGAGTTTTTCAATTGGGCGCTTGTATGCGGTCACAATTTGTGACCGCATGGTACTGGGGGAATTAGATGCGGCCACAATTTGTGACTTCAAGTTTTCTAATTCTTTGCCAGTCAATCTGAATATAAAATCATCCGGAAATCGTTGACAGTCCGAAAAGATCCGGGCGAACTCGCTTGCGTCCTGGAGTGCGGTGGCTTTGACACCGCTTTAGAACGTGGTGCCTCTTCGAAACGTCAATACCCGTTTGACAGTTCTACGCCGTCCGAAAGCGGCGTCGCGCTTCGCTTGCCGCCGCACTCCAGGACGCACGCGCGCTTCAACCGTCAATCGGCAATCACGATTGTTTTTTAATTTGCCGCTCGACTTTCGACATCTATCGGCCGAAGTTTCGCCGATGGTTTTATCCTACGAAGTCGCCACAGCGTTTTGGAGATGGGGAAAACAAAAACAGGGCAGGTCCGGCCTTCCCGGTTGTTTAATTTGATTTCCAATTTGCATTCATAGTTGACTTGAAGTTCATGCCTGGCTCAGTCTTTGAGTCGTTCGACAATAAACCTTATGTTGCCCCAGGAAATTTCGAAAATGATTGCCGATGAGATTGGCGACGACTGGAAGCAGTCAAACTGGCATGGTTGCGACTTGCGAAAATGCCTGGTCCCACCACAGAAACGATTATTCTCGGATGCCCGCGATGAAAGCAAGACACGGGAGATGTGGCTCGTTCTCGAAGAGTGTCCGGAAAGGCATACCGGCTATAGGATATTTTTTGACGAAGAAACACGTCAGTTTGGCCTGGCGATAGAGGGTAAAGACGGACGAGACGTTTGGCTGGGTTTTTACGGCTCGTTTACGCAAACATTTAAAGGAATGTAAGGGGCATCGACAATAAGTTCGAGCGATCTTTTTGCTGATTTATCAATTAATGCAAACAGACAGTTTTTTTCAAAATTGCCGTACCGCGTCGCCACAACGTTTTGGAGATAATAACCAACAACGGAATATCGGTCAATTCCATTGGATTTGAAGGGTTCCCAGCGAGGGAGCCAAATCGTCCTCACATGAACTTCCGTCTCCGGAACGCCTTCACGTCTGAAGCCCCAAGGTCAAACCATTCCCCGTTCTTGCGTAACCCTTCGAATCGACGATGCCAGTAAGCCTCAATACCACCGGGGTCGTCGGTGCGAATTTGATGAACGATGTTTGCCTTTTCCGGCAATTGAATTGCAAGTTCATACTCTCGCCGTCCATAAGCGTTGCTCTTACCAATCTTGTAAAAGCGACCGGACTTCAGGAGATAAACAAACCCAATTTCTGCCGTACCGTCTTCTGCCTGGGATACTGATTCACATGGTTCGGTCGGCACTTTACACATAGCCAGGACATCTTCGAATCCATTTCGTGTTCTGCAATAAACCACCACCTTGGCAACGGCTTGCACCTTTGAGCCTAACTTCCGAAATGTGCTTTCGCTCGGAAAAGTTTTATCTGTCCGTGCCTTTATGCGTAACTCAGCCGAAACCGGAAAGTGGCCAAGTTCTCGTACAAAGGTGACGAGTTTGCCTATCAGCCAATCATCATCGTATGCCTCTGTTTTCTGGTTCGGAGTGAACCCGGCTTCACGAACAGCATCATTCCACCTGACCCAATGTACGCCACGCCAGTCCGACTCCTTAATGCCCGTTTCGTTGTAGAATTTCAACCGGCCAAGTGGAATCCCGCCGTTTGCTTTCGCTGTGCGACGAATCTCTTCCAAAATGTGTTGCTTGGTCATATGGCAACAGCGTCCATCGGTTCCGGCTGATGTCAGGTGCGAATGGCGTTACGAATTTAATTCCCAAATCTTCGGGTCCTGTTTCATAATCTCGTCTGGAAGAACAAACCAAACTGGATGGCCGTGCGATGAAGGCATGCCAACGCACACATTCTTGCCTAATGCTTTGTTCGGGTCATCCCACTCTCTTCTAGCAACGTTCCAACGCATCGCAAAGCAAGGTTTCCCCTCCCAATCTAATTGTGCCAACGAAAAGGAATCATCGCCGCCATCGTAAATGACACGAATGTTGCTAATGAAATCCTGAGGAGCCGTAACGCTTGCTGGTGCTGTGTATTTCATAGTGGTTTCGATACTGTAACCGGCCCGTTCGCCGACCTCAAAACTGCTCCGCATGTTGGGCAAAATCAAGCAACAAAAAACTATGGTCATCCGCTCATAACGAGAACGCTTTTGCAGCGACTATCGTTTTGAATTACTGATTGAAAACAATAAATGGGGGCTTGTGGCACCCCAAGGCGTGTACGAAGTTGGTAGGCTTTCGATTGCTGTGGCAGTCATAGCGAGGCAGACCAAAATGACGTGCCTCATTGCAAATCCACTCTTGACGTTCGTTAGACCACGAATAGCCTCATTTTGTAGGGCAACAACCCTAATAAAAACATGAGCGATTTGATTAAGTGCAAAAGTTGTGGTCAAGATGTGAGTCCAAAAGCGAAAGCCTGTCCGAAATGCGGTGCTCCGGTCAAAAGAAAGATTCGCTTTTTGAAAATTATGAGTGTCTTGGCAATTATTTGCCTCGCCATTTGGTGGCCTATCATTCACAGCATAATTTCAGGCGGCAGCGATTCTCAATCCGAGCCAGCACAGCAACAATCCGAAGTTCCGGCTAATACTACCCAAGATGAAGCGGCACCTACGCCACAGCCCGATACACCAAATCGACAGCCATCAATCAGCCTTTCGGCCATCTACTCATTTCCGTTTGGCGCCAACGGCGTGTGGCTGGTATCAGAGTACACAAATACCGGAAGCGTAGGAATTTTGGCGTTTAAGTCGCAGTGGACGATAGTTGACGACCTTGGCGATTCGCAGGAGCAACGAGAGGACAAATATACAAGTGAAACGCCTTTTGTTGAAACAGTGGGAGGAACAAACGTATCCGCCGAATCCCATATAATCTTGCCAGGGGACACAATCGAAATAATAAGCCAAATATATCAATCCGATTCCGGATTTGAACAGCACATCTCTGCAACCACGCAGAAAAACTTTGCCTCAATGCTTGCCGGGTTTGGATTTACCAACCTCGTTGACGTGCGTGATAACAGGAAATTCACGTTTGAGATTGAGAAAGTTGTCGCTCGATAATTTCAGAACGGGAAACTCTGCGGTCGCCATCTCGTGAGCAACGTTCAAGCCCTGTCCATTGGTGCCAATACGTCGGCGGCTGCTGGCTGCGACATGGCGACCGCAGTTACATTATAATTTCCCGTACCATTGAGAAGGTTGATTTTGTGTTGCAAATCCCCAATCAAATATTCCTCAAGGGCGGATGCCATAAAGGGAAGTCCACAAGCATCAAGATTGATGGCCGCAATGAAATTCAAAACGTACCGCTCGTTATTGAATCCGTTCATTAAGAAAATCGACTCCGAACGGCACGGGTATAAATGAGCATACGCTCTCTTACCGACTGATGACCCGAATGATGCTTTTCCAATATAGAGACCGTTTTTTTTTGCGCCGTTTTCTCGTAAGCAAAAACGAAATATACGCCCCTGTGCTCGGCATTGGGAAAGTAGAAATTAGCCCAATCACCATGAATGACCTCGACGCAGCCGTTATCTCTGGTCATCTTGTCAAATTCAAACTTTGGCACGGAGCGTGAAGGATGGAGAAACTGATTAAACGATGAGATGCCTTCATTGATAGCGGCAACCTCCGGTAAATAGCGTGTATTCATAATGCTGCTAAATCTACTGCCGAATTGATTTCACCCTAATACTTTCCGGCGTCTCGCACTCTAAAAGCAAGGCAGAATTGCACTAATTTGCTAGCGGAATCATTCTCATTCGCTGGTCGCCCTTTCCAACAACACGGCCATCTCTTGTCACGGTGATGTCGTTGGAACGGATGTGGCGGGCAACCAATGTGGAGCGGCCATCCATGAGCCATTCGCCATTCACAATTCCGACGATTCGTCCCTCACGGTTTTTGATGCATTCCATTTACGATGGCCACCGTAAAAACTCGGGGTACAGAACTTGAGGTCCCGATTTGAAGCCCTGTCGGCAGGCCGAAAAGATCCGTCCAAACTCGCTTGCGTCCTGGAGTGCGGTGGCTTTGACACCGCTTAGAACGTGGTGCCTCTTCGAAACGTCAATATCCGTTTGAAAGTTCTACGCGGTCCGAAAGCGGCGTCGCACTTCGTTTGCCGCCGCACTCCAGGACGCTTCGCGCACTTTCGGGTAATGAATTACCATTCTGGCGCAACTTCGATTTCGTCGTCCAATAGCAGCCTGTCGATTTTAAAACGGTATAGGGCCTTCACCTGGGCGGGCCGCGCCGTCCGCTCGAACCATGAGGCTGAACACCACGGATAAAGATGCGCTATCGGAACCAATCCATGCTTAACTGCGTTCTGATGTGTGTAATTTAAACGGGCGAAATAAGATTTTTGGCGGGTCAAGCGTGTTTCCCAGTAATTAAACCAAACCTTTCGTTGTGGCGCCCGATCAAGCCGGTTCACCCATTTTGCCGTTTTCTCGTGCAACACTGAGAGCATCGTCGAAAGGCTGGAGGCATCAACTTGCGTCGTCGGCGAATGCGCGACAAAATGATAATGGTTGGAGAACACCGCCCATGCTTCCAGTTGCCAGCCGTAATCCAAAGCAAGCTGCAACAGCCCGCGATGCAGAACTGAAACGCGGTCTCTTCCCCGGAAGTGATGTTCGCCTTCGTAAGTACGAGCCGTAACGAAATAGGTACCCTGATGCGCCAACCGATGAGCGGGCGCATGCGGCCAGGCAGTGGCGGACGGCATCGGCGAAAAATAAACAGTCTGTGGCCGTCCGGCAAGTAGCTGCTACCGTTGTCGCTTGCGTCCTGGAATGCGGTGGCTGTGACACCGCTTTAGAACGTGGTGCCTCTTCGAAACGTCAATACCCGTTTGAAAGTCCAACGCCGTCCGAAAGCGGCGTCGCGCTTCGCTTGCCGCCGCACTCCAGGACGCAAGCGCGCTTCAACCGTCAATCGGCAATCACGATTGTTTTATAATTTGCCGCTCGACTTTCAATATCTATCGCCTGAAATTTCGCCGATGGTTTTACCCTACAAAGTCGCCACCCTGCTCTACTGCTTCAACGAGCGCGACGAAGTCCTGTTGCTGGAGCGGTCCCAGGAACCGAACCGTGGTTTTTGGAGTCCTTGCGGGGGAAAATTGAAGATGGAAATCGGCGAATCGCCTTACACATGCGCCATCCGCGAGGCGCAGGAAGAGATTTGTGTGACGCTCGCGGCGTCGGATTTGCATTTGGCCGGCATGGTGAGCGAGCATGGTTATCAGGGCCAGACGCATTGGCTGATGTTCCTGTTTGAGGTTCGTAAGAAGCTGAGCAAACTTCCGGACGCGTGCCACGAGGGGCGGTTTCAGTTTTTTCCGCGGGATGCGATTGAATCGATTAAAATTCCACAAACGGATCGCGAGCAAATTTGGCCGTGGTTTTGGAAATTTCGCGGCGGTTTTTTCGCCGCGCATTGTCATTGCCATCCGGATGGGCGGAATGATTGGATGTTGGAAGAGGCCCGCGCTTGATGACAGGATTCACCTTTATCTGACTACGGGGCGACAGGCGAGGGTGAGGATGAGGATGACGATGAGAAAGAGAATGATTAGAAACTGGCGGAGAGAGGGGGATTCGAACCCCCGACAGCTTTTGACTGTTCACGCTTTCCAGGCGTGCGCGTTAAACCACTCTGCCATCTCTCCTGCCAATTTTCAGCCATATTATTCGCGTGAATACCCCAAAGGGCAAGCTCATTTGGCCGTAACGGATGCGAATTGCCAATGCCATATTCCTTGTCGCTTCCGCGCCTTGAAACCATAATCGAACAATGAGACGACCGCTCGCGCTTATATTCATGGGTGTGGCCGGCAGCGGCAAAACAACGATTGCAAAATTGTTTGCCGAAGAAACCGGCGCGGTCTTTTATGAAGGGGACGATTTTCATTTGCCAGGCAATGTTGCCAAAATGCGCCAGGGGATTCCTTTGACGGACGATGACCGCGCGGAGTGGCTGGCGCGATTGAGAGAAGTGATTTCGAGGGCGCTGGCAAAAAATGAGCTGACGGCGGTTGCCTGTTCGGCGTTAAAAGAAAAATACCGCGAACAACTTCGAGGCAATGATCCGCGTATCAGGTTTGTTTTTCTCACCGGGCCCTTCGGCTTGATTGAAGATCGATTGAAAAATCGCGCCGGCCATTTCATGCCCGCGACATTGCTGGAGAGTCAATTTGCCATTCTTGAACCGCCGGCGGGCGCATTGACTTTCAACTGCGAGAAGATGCCGGAGGAACTCGTGATGGAGTTGATTCAAATTCTGGACGGGGCTTGATGGTTCCCGGCAGCAGAAACGCCAGCGCGGCAGCCAGTAACATACCAACCCCCAAAACATTGAATGGGATCGCCGTGCTCTGATATCGCTCCGCCAGCCAACCGACGATGTACGGGCCGGCAAATCCGCCGATGTTGCCGATGGCGTTGACCAGGCCGATGACCGGGCCGAACACGTTGCGCGGCATGGTTTCTGTGGGGATCGCCCAGAATGGGGCCAGTGCGGCGAACGGGCCGGGTATGGCCAGGCACATGAACGCGTAGGACAGCCAAAAATGGTCCCGCGTCAGGACGCTGGCGATCAGGCTCGCGCCGCTCAAGGTGTAAACGAATGCCACGTGCCCGCGCCGCTCGTGGGTTTTGTCTGAGTGCCACGAGTTCAGAATCATGATGACAGCCGTGACCGCATAGGGTATGGCAAAGAGAAGGCCGTATTGCACGGCGCTGAAATTTTTGGTCTTCAATCCGTCCGTAAAGAAAGTCATACAGCCATACGCCTGGGAATTGTGGAGAAAATTAATTACGATCATCACCGCGATCTCCGGGCGCAAAAACCATGACCAAACCGAAATTTTCCCGGGCGATTCGAGTTCGGCCTGCTCCCGCTCCAGAGTGGTTTCCAGGAATTCCCGTTCCGCCGCTGAAATCCATTTGGCATCGCGAGGATGGTCGCAGATAAAGAACCACCATAGCGGCAGCCACACGAAGGGCAGAATGCCTTCCAAAACGAGCATCGTTTGCCAGCCAAAAACCCCGAGCAACCAACCGGTCACGGGCGCGGATGCGGCCACGGCGAGCGGTTGGCAAAGGTTCCATGCGGCATTGGCCCGGGCGCGTTCCGCCCGGGGAAACCAATGCGCCAGCAAAACGACGATGGCTGGATAAACGCTGCTCTCGGCCACGCCCAACAAAAAACGAGTTGCTTCAAATTGCGTGAACGTTTTCGCCAGGCCACAGCCGATGGCGCACGCTCCCCAGAAAATCAGGCACAGGCTGACCAATTTTTTCGCGCTCCAACGGGTCGCCAGATGACCGCCGAGGGCCTGCAACAGGACATAGCCAAGAAAGAAAATCCCGGCCGCCTGCCCTTTCATGCGGTCGTCCATCGCCAGGTCGCGCAGCATCGTCGAGATTTTCGGGTCCAGCGCGAGCGAGACATTCGTACGGTCCACGTACGAAATCGTGTAAGCGACGAGGGCCACTGGAATGATGCGCAGCCACCGTTGGTGTGTCATTCGAGGATGGTGTGGGAGTCAGCGGTCCGGCGCTATCTGAAAAAAGGACTCACCAGAGCGTGTATGCCGAGGGAGTATGAGTGCTGTGTGGCCGTTGCTTATCCGGCTCATGGAACTCAAGCCAAACTCCAAAGCGGATCATTTGTCTTTCGAGCCACGAGGCTCTGGCAACGGCGTCTGCGTACTGACTTTTGATCGCTTTACGCCGTTCTGTCCTGGCACTGCGCCAGTATTCAAACGGGCCGCCGGCATGAAAATGATTGCGCATTAATTCCAGGACAGATTTTCGGGCATTTGGGAGAGCAATTTATTTCGCCAGCCGCCTTTGGCTTGCAGAATTTTGTGCCAAAGCTGATCGGACGGCGTTTCGAAAACCAACTCAAGTGAAGCGGGATAGGTAAGCCAGGATTTGCGCTTCATTTCGTCTTCAAGCTGGCCGGGCGACCATCCGGCGTAGCCGGCGAACATCTTGACTTTTTTACCTGCCGAGTAGGATTCGCCAATTTCCATCAAATCGTCCAGAGAATGGCCGAGATTGAGGTTGGGAAAAACGTTGGCATCCGGGATAAAATTGTCCGAATGCAAAAAGCTCAATGCGCCCGGCTGGACAGGACCGCCGAGGTACAGTTGGGATTCTTTGAGGGTATCGGGCAGGTCGGCTACGATGACATCGCCCACTTTACTGCCGGTGGCACGGTTGAGAACCAGGCCAAAAGCGCCTTCGGCATCATGCTGACAGACTAGAATGACCGTTCGCTGAAAAAACGAGCCGATTAATTGCCCGCTGTCCAGCAGTAACTGGCCTTTCAAAAACTTCAGCTTAAGCGAGTCCGGCATAGTCCGCGCTTTAATCTTGCTCAAAATCGGCGGTTTGGCAACTGCGAGCGGGAATTTTTTTGGGCCTGATTGCATCGCTTTTGGGCCAGTGGGGACGGAATTCGGATGGCGGGCTGCGGTCGGGGATAGGGCCGGCAACCATGGCACGCAACGCTGCCATTGCCGTCACTTGCAAGACCCGGGGACTGGTCCAGGCAGGTTCGTCCAAGCGAGGGCTTATCAAGAATCTCAACAATTTCTGAATCGCACATTGCCTTTGCAGGCCGCTGGTACCAACGATAAAAATATCCGATACCAGACGCCAGGAACATTACGAGTGAAAGTCCGACCACGAAGCCTGCCCACGCAAATCCCCAGAGCAACTTGGCAAGAAGCAAGTGAGAAGCCACTACCAGAAACCCGAGCAGAATCGGTGTCAAAGTCGGGCTCATCGCCCGGTTTGAAATGCCCTTTTCGATGACACTCAGGGATCGCATCATTGGCTGGTTAGGGAAGATTCAATTGCTCTTCTTTGCCTGAGTCTACATTCCGGATTTCAACGGCAGTTTTCGTGATGGACAGGCAGCGAATGGTGGCCGACGATTGTCCGAGGCGGACTTTGCATTCGTCGCCGGAAAAAAATGAATGTCCGTTGATGATGGCTGAAGGCATGCTGCCCCACATGATGCCCTGAAGCTGAAGAGTGGAAGGCGCGGATGCCGGCGTCGGAGCAACGGCCCTGTGTGAATCAAACTTTGCGAGTGTCTGGGACACGGGCATTTTGACGTCACGGACTTCATCTAATTTTCCCTCTTCCAGGCGGCTGCTCACACCGTATTGCATCCAATCCAGGACTTCATCGAAACCATACTGCTGTTCCGCAGCGATAAAGAGCTGGACCTGGCCGCGTGTGTAGGCGTTCTCGAGGACGCGCTTCTTTTCGCCTTCGTCGCCCATGGCGTCCATGACCAGATACCCCATCATCTCGCAGAAGCCTTCTTCGGCGTCGCGATCAATCCGCGAATGGCGTTCGGGCGCGACGTTTTCGCCTACCCAGGCGTGTGACAATTCGTGAGCGCACACTTCTTCGAGTTGCGACAGCGGCTGTCCGGTGAGCAGGGAAATCTTATAGCGCTTAACGCTGTTCGTTTCGACAGGTTGGGTTATGCCCAGGACGTCTGGACTTTCGAATGAATTGCCGACGAGTTGGAACATCGAATCCACGTCCACACGATCAATGACCGAGACGTCTACGTTTGTGGGAAAGACCGTGAACCGGGCATACAGCCGATCCAAATAATCCTGGATCTGGCCGAAGGTCCGCTGGACGGTGCCGACGTCCATGACGGCATTTTGTGCGTCTCGTGTGCAAAGCCAGCGGCCATCGGACAAATGGACGCCGTCTTTGGCCGGCAGGCTGCAGATGAAACAGGGCGGCAATTGAAGGCAGGTTGAGCAGACTTTCACTTGCTGACGAGTGACGTCGTCGGTCATTAGATAAATTTTGCCGTTAATGGGCTGTCCGCAAATGGCGCAATCGTCCGCCTGCGCGGTGAACGTAATAATCACCAGGGCCACGGTTGCGAAAAGAATATTCAAATGGCGTTGCATCGGTTCTACCGCTAAAAAAAGAAAGTTTTTCGAACATTTTCCGGGGCGAAAGAAGGGTGGAACAGGCTACCAGCCTGTTTGGGCGGAGCAACCCGTGCCCCGCGGCCCGTTCCATACGGCGAGACTTTCAGGGCCGCAATGAACAGGTCGCCTGTTCCACCCGGTCGGCATCGCGCCGTTCCCCCATCGCTTTACCGGAAGAAAATCCGAAATTCCCGCTTTTGGACATAGCCTCTTTCATGCCAAGATTAATCCGTGAAATTCACGTGTTCTAAATTCATTGCGACGATAGTGTTTACTCTTATTTGGCCAGGGTTTTCACAAGCGCAAAGCGTTACGGGGCAATCAGTAGCCAATCTGCCATCCCTCGATGAATTGGCGGGGAAATGGGAAATCGCGTCCAATTTGCTGTCACTGCCCGCTCTGAATAATTCTCTCGGGTCTGGCAAGGCCGCGGACGACGCCGTGGGCATCGGCAACCTCAGTTTCCCTCCCATCACCATGACCGGCGATACGGGCTCTCTTTTGATCGATGGCGGGGCGCCGGTATTGGAACAGACGCGGTGGTTTGCGTACCAGGTGTTGCGGCGGGCGGGGGCAGGCAGCGTGGGAATCGAGACGGCTGTCCGGATGCCATACAACAAACGAGGACTCTTGTTTCATGTTGTGGTGACGAACAGCGGAACCGAGACCCGGACGTTTGAATTGAAAATCAATCTGTCAGCCGCAACGTCGAAACATGAAAGTTGGGGTTGGGGCGTGCCACGGCCGAAGGAAGCTGCGACGCATTTTTCGGCGACGGCGACGCATGACCGGCGTTTACTTTTATTTTATAATCCCGAAGACCGGCTTGCCAACTGTTTCGGCTTTGAACAAACGCCGGATGAATTATCGGATCAGGACCATTTTGCCGTTTGGCATTTGACGCTCAAACCGGGGAAGAGCACCACGATTAATTATGCTTTGGCTATTGGAGACAATAAAAAGGCCGTCGAGTCATTGGCGGCGGACTGGGCGAAACATTTTGGCAAAGCCTTTGACGAAGTCCCGGTAGATTGGCAACAGCGGTTCGACGCGATGTTCACGCCGCATAATCGTGTGTTTTCAGGAAACTTGCCGACGCTGGTCACCCCTGATGAACAAGTGCGGCGAGTGTATTATATGAGCGCGCTTTCGCTGTTGAGCGTCATGCGCACGGGGTTTCCGGTGGCGCCGCATGTCTATGTGAGCAACACGCCGGAAAGCAACTGCACGATGATGTATTTCTGGGACACCCGTGAATGGGCCACGGCGTTCGCGCTCCTGGACCCTGTCACATTAAAAAATTGCCTTCGTTCCTGGCTGGGCAAGGGCATTTACAACGGTTACGCCGAGGAATATTTGACCGGAACCTTGAAGGGGCCGTGGTATAGCGCCAATGACTATTCGATTTTTATTTTGCTCAATGATTATCTGAACGTAACCGGCGATCGCGCTTTCCTTTCCGAAAAAGTCGGCGGGAAAACTGTGCTCGAACACATGGACGCCATCGCCACAAATTGGGAATCGTTGGTCAAGCCCGGACAAACTTTGGCCGATTACGGCGGCAAGGCCAATCTGTTGGAATGCGTACCAACTTACATTAATGAGGTCGCGTCATTTAATGCGGCCAATGTATGGATGATGCGCCGGGTGGCGGAAATCCAGGAAACGGAAGGGAACACGGTGCGGGCAGCCGAATTGCGCGCCAAGGCGGCCAAACTGCTTCCGGCGGTGCTGGCCCTCTACGAACCCGGCCAGGGCGTATGGGATGCGCTGCATAATGACGGTTCGCGTGTGCAGGTCCGCCATGTTTTCGATTTTGCAACGATTGGCCTGACCATTCCGGAAGATTTGACGCCGAAAATGCGCAATGAAATGGCTGATTTTGTTGAGCGTGAATTGCTAACGGACCACTGGATGCGCGCGCAGTCGCTGAGTGACATTGCCGCAGCCGATTCAAACCGACCTGACCACGGCCCAATGGGCGCGTTTTGCGCGTGGCCGGCCGAAACGGCCGCCGCATTTTGCGAGTTTGGAGAATATGACAAGGCGCTGGACGTTCTGCATCGCTGCGCCTGGGTGACCGAAGAAGGGCCTTTTTCGCAATCGCGCGAACTATCGAGCCGCAAGCCCGACGCCCTGGCGCGGATCACCAGCCGTGGCGGAAGCCCTAATAGCCATCAAACCTACAACGCCAGCAATGGCGGATCCTTCGCGGAAACCATTATCCGCGGACTTTTTGGTTATCAGCCGGATTTTTTACAGAAAGAATTACCGGCGGATTCGCATCCGCAGGACTTTCATGGGCAACTTCTGAATGTGCGGCTGGATGGTCGGTTGATGAATCTTAAGGATTGAGAGACGGAGCCCCATCCATACACCCGGAAGATTCTCCCTCCCGGCCCTCTCCCCAATTGTCGGCCGATGGTTTGACAGATAGCGACATTTGAAAACCGATCAATTAACCACGAAAAGAGCCAGAGCGGACTTACGTCCGCTGCTACGCAAGCCCAGGTCAATGTGCGAATGGGCTTCGGGGAATTATTCCGAGGCGCGATTCAATTATTGCGGTTCGCTTGAGACGATCTCAGACAAAAACCATGCGCGGCGCTCGGTCTCGTCGATCCAATTCTCCAGTAGACTTGCAGTCGCCACGTCGCCGTGTTCGTCGCAGACCTCGTGCGTTTTTCGCATAGAGGCGGCCAGGTGCCGGTTGTCCGACATCAACTCAGCCAGCATTTCCGTTGGGCTTACCGACGTGGCATCGTTGTCTTTCAGGCGTTGGTGGCGGGTGATGTCCCCGATTGAACGCAGCGTTGTTCCGCCGATTTTGCGGGCGCGTTCGGCAACGTCATCGGTCATGGCAAAAAGCTGGTCGCCATGCTCGTCGAGCAGGAGGTGATAATCCCGGAAATGTTTTCCGGTCATGTGCCAATGAAAATTCTTGGTCTTCAGGTAGAGCGCAAAGACATCGGCAAGCAAGGGGCTTAGTTCAGTGCAAATTGCGTCAATCGCGCGCCGCCCGAACGCCGGTGCAGTAGCAGATGCAGATGTTTGATTCTTTTTCATAGTGAATGGTAGTTCTCCAAGTTTTATCTCCAGGCCATACGATTGCACAACCATTACAGAACGCAATGGCTGACGAAAACATTCGGATTTTGTTCCTGCCGGGGATGCATGCACATTTTTTGGCCCTAAGGAATGCAACGAGGAAACGAACGCAAAAAGTGCGATTTTATTGGGAAATTGAGGGTTTTGGCGCTTTTGGGAGGAAACGAATCTGCCGCGGCGTGGTATGGGTGGGACGTGGATCCGTCTTCGCCAAGGCTTTCCGCCGTCGCCGCTGCGGCTAGAGCGGTTTAAAAAATACTGTAGCCATTCGGGAGGGAAAAGAAGGGGAAGCGGTCTTTTTGGGTTTTGGCGTCGTTTCAGCTCAGTCACAGGGTTTTCAAACATGCTCCTTCGCTGAAGCCTCGCCAAAACACC